>NZ_JBAKAY010000002.1:0-462647 GCF_038155145.1 Psychrobacter proteolyticus | reverse complement strand
ACTGTTACTGTTACTGTTACTGTTACTGTTACTGTTACTGTTACTGTTACTGTTACTGTTATTGTTTTGATGCTGAGGCTAGCAGTTTGTTGATACAAATAATGCCTCGCTGATTCATAGTGAGGCATTATTCATAAATTTAAGATAGAGCTACGTAACAGTCCTTAAGGTGTTTTTGTTTTAGGAACGGCTTTGAAGTGAGCCGTTTGATTGTCATTCTTAATGACTAGCACAGGGTTGTTATCGCTATTTTTACCAAAGCTGTATTTGCCTTGTACTGTTGTGGCAGCAGCACTATCAAACTTTGCTAAATATTCAGGGCAGGCCATTCTAGTGCTTCTGATTGCGCTCAGTTCTACCTCGCCATTCGTCACACTGTATCCTGCGCTCATATTGTTGCAAGTATTCATAAGGCTTACCATATTGCGACCTTCAACAGTCATAAAATCCAGCGTTAATGGTCTTGATGGATCAAAAAATAACGCTTCAACCAAGTCTCCATTATTAAGCTTGGCATCTATAAGGCGCCAATTATTCGCCTCTAACGTCTCTACTGTGATTGGCTGTACGGCTGGATTGGTAACACTAGTCGTTGTTTGGCAGCCAGTCGCAAGTGCACTCATAACAAGCGTGGAGGCCATCATTATTTCCATTGTATTTTTCATAGTCATCTCTCAAAAAGTAGATAGTTTAAAATGTCTAATATTTTTATTTAAAAGTTAGCGTGTCTGGATTTTAATTATCACAAAGAAGTCATATAACTACAAGGACGCTTTGATTTTCAGATAAGGAGTCTACAGAAAGGCAATACTCGAAAAGACAATGTTCATAGAGTCAGCATTTAAAAAGGCTAAGTTACCGCCTTTTACTTACATCGTTCAATAACAATTAAGTACAAAAAAAGCAGATACCGTTATCAGTATCTGCTTTTTATATCAAAAATCAGTCTATGAGAAAGTTGCTATATCTTAAGTTATAACAGCTTTTTAGACATTATTAAGCTTGAGGCTTGATCAAGTACTTCTCACCAGTCGCCTGTTTGCCATAAGCGGCGATTGATTTTAATTGTAGCGCTTCTTCTAGGGTCACTTCATGCGTATAGCTGCTCGCAAAGGTAGTGGTGATTTCTTCTGCCACGCGTTTGCGCATGGACTGAACCGTTTCACTACCAAGCTTACCAAGTGCATTGAACAATAAGAAACCATTCACACCCCACGCAAAACCAAAGTTACGGTTTAAGGTGATCGGACCACGGTCTAAGGCACCATAAATATAAGCTTGTTTAAAGGTATTTGAGCCATAGACGCTGTATTCTTCTACGTCACGAGTAATAGCTGCCTCCATACAGTTTAGAATATCGCTGGTGAGCTTACCGCCACCGATAGGGTCAAACGAAATCGTAGCGCCTGTTTCAGTAATCGCGGCGGTCAAATCGGCAAGGAACGTCTCGCTGCTTGAGTTCACCACATATTTTGCGCCCATATCGCGCAATAGCTTTTCTTGCGAGTCTTTACGGACGATATTCACCAAATCAACACCGTCTGCCATACAGATACGGTTTAGCATTTGACCAAGGCTAGAAGCAGCTGCTGCATGTACGATGGCTTTGTGACCTTCAGCGCGCATGGTTTCGACCATTGCCAGTGAGGTGAGCGGGTTTACAAAAGACGATGCGGCCTCGGTAGCAGTCGTGCCATCTTGCATCTCTATGCAGCTTTTCACATTCACACAGTGATACTGACGATATGTACCGCCACCAATCACCGCAACCATTTTGCCCATGAGTGCTTGTGCGGCTTCTGATGAGCCTGCTGCGACGACTGTACCAGCGCCTTCGTTACCGACAGGCGTGTCTTTATTTACCCGCGTTTTGAGTGATGGCATGAATTTCGCAGGCACATCAGCGGTAATGATCGGGCTGTCATCAGTGCCTGATTGTACAGCGGTTGACATATCAGCGGCGCTGAACATCACACCAAAATCAGAGGGGTTCAATGGCATGGCTTCCATGCGAACGACAACTTCGTCAGCACCGGGTTGCGGCATCTCGATGTCTTTTAAAGACAAGGTTAATTTGTTGTCATCACTGATGGTTGAAACCAGTTGTTTATTTTTATCGGTCATAAGATTTGCTCCTGCAAATAGTTAGATTTTTTAGACCAATCGCTTTACGGTATTGGTCGTTCTTTAGGTTATTGAGCTTTAGTAATTTTCTTAATGTGACTCATTTTTAGTGGCCACACTGTCATATGTTATTTAGCGTTTGCGGCTTGGATTTGAGCTTTAACGTGTTGCATAAATTCAGGCATGTTTGCTTGACTGTCTGCCTGAACGCTTTTTGCAATGTCGGTTTCACTCATGGCTTTGTTCCATTCTTTCATGCCGTCCACCTCTGCCAGTACATCCCACTCAAGCTGAGTCGCTCCAAAAGCGTTGACAATAGTGTTGACGTAATGCACATAGATGTCAGCCATGGTGAATTGCTCACCTGCAATCCAAGGCGAAAACTTGCATAAGCGATTCATAGCAATAATACCGCGGCCCAATACTTGACGTACTTCCTCTTTGATTGCGTTAGGTGCTTGCACGCCAGAAAATACATAAGGAATCAGACGACGACTTGGTAGCTCAAAATACAGCTCTGCTATTTTCATAATCTGACGTACAGTCGCGCGTTCTGCTGCATCGGTAGGATATAGCGGCTTTTCAGTATATGTTTCTTCAAGGAAGTCACAAATCACGTTAGATTCCGACAAATTAAAACCGTCAGGCATGGTGATCGCAGGTACTTTACCCACTGGACTGACGGTCAGTAGATCATCACTACCAGCGTACAAAAGGTCCTCTTGGAATGGAATACCCTTATATAAAAGAGCGTGTTTTACTATGTTGTAATAGTTGCTTGCAGCAAAGCCGTGCAAAGTAATCATAAGTCATTCTTCCATTGTTGACGTAAAAGTTATTTTTAATCGTGTTTTCATTGCAACGTTTAGGGCGTGTTTGATATTCACAAATAGGCACTGCTGATTGCTAAAACGGTTCCAGACAAGGCGTAAAACGACGGTAATGCTCGTGCCTTAACTAGATTTACAACACAGTATGGGGCAGTTTTAGCATCAGCTCCAATATAAACAGAAGGAGACAGGACTATTTTTTGCCACTTCATTGTTAAAACATAGACGCTTAGAATGACTAAACTTACTATTTTTAACGTCGAACTGTCTAAAAAATAGTCTCTGTCAGTGCCATGGTCGAATATCAAGCACGCCCTAAGTTAAACACATTATTACTGGTTTTAATGTGGTTATATATAAGGAATAACGTGAATCACTATTGCTTTTAAGACAATAATAAAGCGAAAATACTTAAATATTCATCTAAATGGAGAGGTCAGTTGGATCAATTACGTGCCATCAAGTATTTCAGCAAAGTCGTAGAAACGGGCAGTTTTACTAAGGCGGCAAATGCATTCAAAGTGCCGCCATCCTCACTATCAAGACGAGTATCTGATTTAGAAAAGAGCTTGGGCGCGACACTGTTAAAGCGCTCGACTCGAATCGTTAAATTGACCGAAGTAGGGCAGGTTTATTATGACGATATGCAGCAAGTATTGGATCAGCTCGAGCAAAGCAAAGAAACAGTACGCAGCTATCAAACGACGCCGATGGGACGCTTACGCATCAGCTCTATGGTGGGTTTTGGTGAAAAAATACTGCTACCACTGTTGGATAAGTTTGGTAAGTTATACCCAGAGATTGTATTGGATGTCAGTCTCAGTGATGAGTTATCAGCATTAGGACGTGACGATGTCGATATTGCGATTCGCGGGGGTTATGCACCAAATGAACGAGTGCTTGCCATTAGGCTCATGGATAATGGGTTTATACCGGTTGCGTCGCCCAGCTATTTAGAGATGCATGGTGCACCTAATCATGTGATGGAATTAAAGGAACATAAAGGCCTATATTTCAAAGCGCCAAACGGGCCAACGCCCTGGCTTTGCTATGTCGACGATCAGTGGCATGATGTCTCAGGACCTGCAGTGGCAATTTCAAACAATGGACCATGGCTTGCCAAAAAGGCTTGTGATGGTGAAGGGATTTTGATGTCCACTCGATGGGCACTATCCTCATATCTTGAGTCAGGCGCATTGCAAGAGATTAAATTTGAGCATCCATTAGCAATCACGCAGCACGCTGATATGGCCGTATATCTGCTGTATCAAAAGCAGCGCTATCTAGTACCAAAAGTAAAAGCCGCCGTCGATTTCTTGGTTGAGAGGATAAGAGTAGGAAATGAGCGTTGATGTAAGGGAAGTGTGCTATCTACAACCTCATTACATTCATATTCGTATCAACACCTAAGAGACTTGAAGTACAGGCGTCATAGAATATTATGACAGGCTACTCATTATATTCCTGATCGAAAATAACAGATAGCTCATTGGCAGCTTCTTGCATGACAGGCACATAGCTCAGTAGCTCATCCAAAGATTTTCTGACGATAGGACTATGAGTAAATACCGTAGCAAATGCGGGCTGTTCACCATTCGGAATCGGGACAGCACAGGCGACCATACCAGGAATAAACTCTTCATTATCTGTCCCTATCTGTGTCTTACGTACTTCAGCAATGGACGTCATGAGTTGTTTTTTGTCAGTCTGAGTATGGGTCGTGAGCGCCTGTAACGATAGTTTTTCTACAATACGCTCGCACTTATTATCTGCCAACTGCGTCAATAATAATTTACCACTGGCACAGGCCCAGATAGGTATATTGGTTCCAGTAGGTAACTGTATTTGGATAGGCCAGTCAGATATCACACGATCGATATACACCACTTCTAAGCCTTGCAACACCGCAATCCCTACCGACTCACCAATTTTGGCAGAAAGCTGTTGTAATATCGCCAACCTTTCCGCTTTAAAAGGACTGTTTTTCCACAGGTCTAAAGCTAGGTCATGCGTTCTTTTTCCGCAGGTTACTTTTCCATGCAAATCTAATTGGACAAATTGAAGCGGTTGTAGCTGATTTAACAATCGGTACATACTAGGTACAGGGATGTCCAATGTTTCTGCTAAATCAATAACGCCCATAGGTTTAGCAGATTTGGCCAATACTTCTACGATTTGCAAAACTCGCTCGACGCTTGAGCCCTTTTTTTTGACATTATTCATAGTTCACTTTGCATCCTTAACTGTGCGTTCAAGAAGATCACTTATCATGTTCATCACATATTTCTGTATTCATATCTTGTCATATCGAAGGTGTTCTGATAAGTTACATAACGATAATCATGGTTCTCGATATATGAAATAAAATTATAAATAGCCATACCAATATAAAACAAATCATAAACTTTTATCTGCTAAAAATAATAAAGCGTAAGAGGTTGTAATCATGTTAGATTTAGCAAATATGACGCCGACAGAGGTCAGAGCGTTAATCAGTAACAATGAACTTAACAAGCCGACTTCCGGCATGTGTAAAGGTCATATACAAGCAAACCTAGTCATAGTGCCCAAAAATTTGGCCTATGATTTTTTATTGTTTGCACAAAGAAACCCAAAGTCTTGTCCTATTTTAGATGTAACAGATGTCGGTAGCGCAGAGCCACGTCTCATGGCAAAAGGCGCAGACTTGAGGTCTGATATCCCAAAGTATCGGATATACAAATTTGGCGAATTAGTGGCTGAGGTGTCAGATCTAAAAGACTACTGGAGAGAGGATTTGGTCTGCTTTCTTTTAGGATGCAGTTTTTCCTTTGAGTCTGCCATGCTAAATGCGTCTATTCCTATCAGACATATCGAAGACAATCACAATGTACCAATGTATATCACAAACATAGAGACTGAGCCTGCAGGACAGTTTCATGGGAAAATGGTGGTTAGCATGCGGCCAATACCTTATCCATTAATCACCAGAGCCGTCCAAGCCACCTCTCGATTTCCGCAAGTCCACGGTGCGCCTATTCATATCGGAGACCCTAGTGTCATCGGTATAACCGACATTCATGCGCCTGATTTTGGTGATGCATCCATCATAGAAGAAGGCGAAGTCCCTGTATTTTGGGCTTGCGGTGTGACGCCGCAAAGTATCGCTATGACTAGTAAGCCAGAGCTGATGATAACGCATTCACCAGGACATATGTTTATCTGCGACCCAAGAGATGAAGACTTGGCAGTTCTATAATTTCTGATGACAACAGTACTTTTAAACGCGTAGAGATAATTAATTTCAAACTATTATTTTAATAAGCCAATCAATAAACTGTCACATATCGTTCAACAATCACACTTTACATACATCACTAGGTACGAATTTTTTATAAAAAATAATTGTTCACTTTCACTCTAACGGAATAGCCAATCATATGAATATCAATTTCACGGATCTTGAAAAACTGATCAAACTTGCAGAATGCGCCGATATAAAATCTTTAGAAGTCACTGATGGTGATGCACGTATTTCTATCGTTTGCCAATCTGACGACAACCAAAGTAGTGGCAATCATATCGCTCATACTCCCCACGCAACGGCCTCTCATTCAGAGTCTCAAATCCAAAATACTCAAAACAGTACGGGTAATAATACCAATGTAGACAGTGATCGTAGTGATAAAACTGTGACTACAGAGGTGGAGAAATCCCAAATAATAGCGCCTATGCTAGGTACGTTTTATCTTCGCTCTGAGCCGACAGCAGAAGTGTTTTTTCAGGTAGGAGATAAGGTGGAAGTAGGGCAGACACTATGCATCATTGAAGCCATGAAAATGATGTACGAGGTCAAAGCAGAAACTGCGTGTACGCTTAAAGAGATTTTGGTCAATGAAGGTGATGTCGTAGAGTATGCCCAGCCCTTATTTGTTATAGAGCCAGACAGTTAAAATCAATCAATAGCTACTCAATATTGTATAGACGCTGCACAAACACTGTATTTGACACTATATTTTTAAGGGAATAAACATGTTCACAAAAATCTTAATTGCCAATCGCGGCGAGATTGCTCTACGTATTATCCGAGCTTGCAAACAGCTGGGTATTAAGTCCGTCATTGCGCATTCTGAATCAGACAAAGACTCGTTACCCGTGCGCCTAGCCGATGAAGCAGTATGCATCGGGCCTGCCAATGCCACACACAGCTACCTTAACCAACGAGCGATTGTGTCTGCTGCAAAGCTTACTAACGCACAAGCTATCCATCCAGGCTATGGCTTTTTGTCTGAAAACGCTGACTTTGCCGCTTTGGTTGAAGACTCAGGTCTCACCTTTATTGGCCCAACGGCTGACAATATCAGAAACATGGGCGACAAGGTTGAAGCCAAAAAACAAATGACGATGGCGGGCGTGCCCTGTGTACCTGGATCGAATGGCGCATTGCCTGCTGATTCAGAGCAAGTTATCAAGATTGCCAGTGAGGTCGGTTATCCAGTCATTATCAAGGCGGCAAGCGGCGGCGGTGGGCGCGGGATGCGTGTGGTCGAAAAAGAAGCCGACTTACTCTCCGCTATCTCTATGACACAAACAGAAGCCAAAGCCAATTTTGGTAGTTCCATTGTCTATCTTGAAAAATACCTACAAGCACCGCGTCATATCGAAGTGCAAGTCATGTCTGATACTCATGGTAATGCGATTTATTTAGGCGAGCGTGATTGCTCTATGCAGCGTCGTCATCAAAAAGTTATTGAAGAAGCGCCGGCACCCGGTATCACCGAAGAGCAGCGTCAGAAAATCGGTCAAGCCTGTGTCACAGCTTGCGAGCAAATGCAGTATAGAGGCGCAGGTACGTTTGAGTTTTTATATGAAAACGGCGAATTCTTCTTTATCGAGATGAATACTCGTGTGCAAGTTGAGCACACCATCACTGAGATGGTGACGGGCGTCGATATTGTGCAAGAGCAAATCAGAGTGGCGGCAGGGCTCACGCTAGCATATAAGCAAAGTGATATCGCCATTACCGGACACGCTTTTGAGTGTCGTATCAATGCCGAAAACGCGCAGACATTTTTACCAAATGCTGGACGCATAGACTACTGCCACATGCCAGCAGGGTTTGGTATCAGAGTGGATAGTCATGCTGAATCGAACTACACCGTGCCGCCATCTTATGACAGTTTGATTGCCAAGATATGTGTACAAGATCGTTCAAGAGAAAAAGCGATAGAAAAAATGCGTTCGGCTCTATCGGAAGCGCAAATCACCGGTATTGACACCAATATTGGTCTGCATCAGCGACTCTTTGAAGATAAGGTGTTTTGTGAAGGTCAAATGAGCATTCATTATCTGGAACAGTGGATACAAGACAATATATAAATCAGTTCTTGCCTGCAAAAATGAAAACCAAATCTGACATTAGCGTCAGAAGCGTCAGAATCAAGATGTAGTCGGTTCAATATCATTTGGATATAAGGAAGGCGAGTGAAAGTACTACAAGTCGTAGACTAAGCGAGCCTGACACCGTATCCAATTTATAGAGAATTGACTATAGCAGATAGAAAATAATGGAGTACGTGCTAATGGAACTACAATGGCAACTATGCAGTGAAACCAATCTCGCGTTGTTTTTCCCTAAACCAACCACCTTAGAAAAACAACAAAAATGCTGGGCTTTGTCAGACAGTATCCAGAAAATGCCAGAAGTCATCGAAGTGGTGATTGGTATGAATACGCTCAGTGTGTTCATTGTGCCATTAACTTGGGCTGAGCTAAATACTTTTAAAGATAAGCTATCAGATCTGCTCAATGATATCCCTTCAAAAACCATCCATGGTAAGCACGTCGAGATACCAGTACATTACGGTGGGCAATATGGCCCTGATCTAGCGGCCATGGCGCATAACTTAAACCTATCGGTTGAAGCTGTTGTTGAGCTCCATACCAAAGCCACTTATACCGTTTACTTTATCGGTTTTCAGCCAGGATTTCCTTATCTTGGCGGCTTGTCTGAGTCGCTGTATTTCCCAAGACACGCTATCCCTAGAACTCAAGTACCCGCAGGCTCAGTGGGTATCGGCGGCGAGCAGACAGGGGTTTATCCTTTTGAGTCTCCAGGCGGTTGGCAGTTACTCGGCCAGACGGATACTGCTTTATTTGATTTAACCAAAACCTCTCCGACGTTGCTTAACGCAGGCGATACTTTGACATTTAAAGCGATTGATATTCATCAATAAGCGATAAATAAAAGATGCATGAATCAAAAAGACAAATAGACAGGTGGTATCAATGAAAGTTTTAACCGCAAGTGCCCTTGCCAGTATTCAAGATTCGGGACGACTGGGTTACCGAAGCATGGGCGTGGGTAGAAATGGCGTGATGGACAACTGGGCGCTACAAGCTGGCAATGCTTTGATGAAAAATGAGGCAAACGAACCCGCTATTGAAATAGCGCTCGGTGAGCTAACCATACAGTTTGAAGAAAGCGTCAGCTTTTGCTTAACGGGTGCTTTATACGAGGCCTATCTAGACGACAAGCGAGTTCCTTGCTATTGGCGTATCAATGCAACAGCTGGACAGACGCTCAAACTTTTGCGCCCGCTACAAGGTATGTATACCTATTTATGTGTGCATGGCGGCTTTGATATTGAGCCAGTGTTGCAGTCAGTCAGCACCAATCTCAAAGCAGGGTTTGGTGGATTTGAGGGTAGATATTTAAAAGCCGATGACAGCTTAACGGTAAAAACTGAATCAAACCTGCCTGTCATTGGGGTGGCTCGACTTGCACCAACCGATGTCATTAGAGTGATAAAAAGCAGTGAGTATGATTGCTTCTCTGAGTCGTCTAAGCAAGCGTTTGAGACCCAGCCATGGAAACTACAAAGCAGTAGCAACCGTATGGGTTACCGTTTGGAGGGAGCTACAGCGCTTGAATTTAGTAAGCCAGTAGAAATGAGCTCACATGGCGTTGATATTGGCATGATTCAGGTACCACCACAAGGACAACCGATTGTCCTAATGGCAGATGGGCAGACGACGGGTGGCTATCCTAAAATCGCAACCGTGATTCAAGCAGACATAGGTCTGATGGCACAGATTAGATTTGGCAAAGCCTGTCAGTTCGTCGTTGTGTCGTTAGAGCAGGCGCTGCATGAACAACAGAAAAGACAACATTACATCGATCAAATAAAGGAGTATGCCAATGAAAATTGATTTAAATGCTGATGTGGCTGAAGGCTGCGGGCAAGACGATAAATTATTGACGATAGTCAGCTCAGCGAATGTCTGCTGCGGCTTGCACGCTGGGTCTTATAGCGAGATGCTAGCAACGTTGCAATTGGCAAAAGCAAACAACGTGAGCGTAGGCGCGCATCCTGGTCTAAACGATAGAGAAAACTTTGGCCGTATTCATCAGCCGTTAAGTGAAGCCGATTATCGTGCTTTATTGGTGTATCAGCTGGGCGCAACCAAAGCACTTTGTGACTTAGTCGGCGTGACTTTGGACTATGTAAAACCGCATGGTGCGTTGTACAACCAAGCCGCTATTGATGAAGACTTATCAGACATTTTGGCCAGTGAAATCAAACGATTTGATCCAAATCTAAAAGTCATGGGTCTGTCTGGTGGTTATCTGGTTAAAGCAGCCAAAAAGCAGGGTTTAGCCTCGATATCAGAAGTGTTTGCCGATAGGAACTATGAAAAAGACGGCTCATTGGTCTCCCGCACTAAAGATAATGCCTTAATCACCGATACAGACGAGGCCGTTAAACATGTATTGCAGATGATAACTGAAGGGACTGTCACCAGTGTCTGCGGTCAAACCGTACTCGTAGAGGCGCAAAGTATCTGCCTACATGGTGATGGTGAGCACGCTATTTTGTTTGCACAAGAGATAAAGAAACAACTAGAGCTCAAAGGTATCACTATATCTGCCCACTAAATATCCGTTTCCTAATCATTTGATTAAATAATCCCATATAGAACAAGGATGTTTATGAGCACCATAAAAAAACATAATACCGCCATTTTAGGCGCGGCCTTCCTGATGGCTACATCAGCAGTAGGGCCAGGGTTTTTGACCCAAACGGCCACATTTACCGAAAGCCTAATGGCAAGTTTTGGTTTTGTTATCTTAATCTCTATTATTATGGACATCGGCGTCCAGCTTAACGTTTGGCGAGTAGTCGCGGTCTCCAAAAAACGTGCACAGGAAATCGCCAACTTGGTGTTTCCTGGTGTTGGTTACTTGCTCGCTTTCTTAATCATTGCGGGTGGTCTGGCTTTTAATATTGGTAATATTGGCGGTGCCGGACTTGGCATGCAGTCCATGTTCAACATGTCGCCCATCACAGGCGCCCTAATCAGTGGTGTGATTGCCGTCGCCATATTTCTAGGCCGAGAAACGGGTCCTATGATGGATAAGTTCGCTCAGTTAATGGGCTTTATCCTGATTGTATTGGTCATTTACGTGGTCTTTAAATCTGATCCGCCATTAGCAGAAGCCGTCAGCAAAACCATCATGCCTGACAAAATTGATGCAGTGGCTATCGTGACGCTAGTCGGCGGTACGGTTGGTGGTTATATTACTTTTTCAGGTGCGCATCGCTTATTGGAAGCAGGCGTCAGCGGAGAAGAGAATTTAAAATCAGTGACCAGAAGCTCAGTCTCAGGTATTTTGATTGCCTCTGTGATTCGCGTATTTTTATTCCTTGCCGTATTAGGCGTGGTGTCTCAAGGCTTTGCATTGGATCCTGCCAACCCAGCCATGTCGCCGTTTCAGTACATTTTAGGAAATGCGGGTAAAGTTATTTTTGGTATGGTGATTTGGGCGGCGTCTGTGACCTCGGTGATTGGTGCTGCTTATACCTCTGTGTCTTTTATGACCAATTTCCATCCATTCATTGAAAAGCACAAACGCTACTTCATTATTGGTTTCATCGTGATCTCAACGCTAGTGTTTGCCACTATCGGTAAACCGGCTCAAGTATTGGTATTGGTTGGTACGTTAAATGGCTTGGTATTGCCTATCGCCATGGTCATTATCCTGATTGCCGCCTACAGAAAAAATATCGTTGGCAATTATAAGCATCCGATTTGGATTGCGGCATTTGGTTGGTTAATCGCCATCGTGATGAGTATTCTAAGTGTCATGACCATTGCTAAATATCTGGGCATGAGTTAAAAAAATTAAGTTAAGGAATGTATTATGGATATAGAGCAAATAACACGTGTGGTCAAACTGGTTGAAAGCAGTCAGCTGCAAGAAGTCACGATTGCAGACAACGGGCAGTCTATTAAGGTGGTTAATAATTTAGGTACGCAGAATAATGTGAGCGCTAGTCCTATAGATGACACGACTACTCATGAGCCTGAACAGACTGGTAGTGATGTATTGCAAGTAGGTGCCACTTACGTAGGGCAGGTCTACTTAAGTGAAGACGATGCAACAGACAACCTAGTCGAAGAAGGCGATCACATTCAAAAAGGTCAAACCGTTTGCTTCATTGATGAATTGACTCGTTTGCAGCCAGTGATTAGTAATAAAGAAGGTGTGGTCACGGCAGTTTTGGTTGAAAGTGGTCAGAACGTTGAATACGGACAGCCTATTTTTGAGTTAGCTCGTCGTTAAAACAGGCCGTAGTTTTGGTTAAGAAAAAATCTAAACCCTTTAAGCATCATCTGTCGCTTAAAGGGTTTTTTATGTGCTGAGTATTAGGGCGTGTCTTCAATTCACTCGATAGTCATCTCAATAGGCTGAAAATGGATAGATATTGCTAAACATCGTCAAATAGCTGGTTAATATCTCGATATTATCTGCACTAAATATCCTTTTAATCCAAGATTTTTTCGTTCAGATAGATTTGTTCAGTTATATTTTGATGAAATTACTGAAAAATGGATTCATAAAAAGGAACAAAATTGTTTATACTTTAGTTAAGTTATTAGTCGGATTAGAGCAATAATCAGACATTGAAATTGACCAAATATAATAGCTAATTTAATAGTTAAACTATTAGTTACATATTCAAGGAAATGAGCCAAACACGTATATTGTTCTATTTAGCTTGCCTTGAAGTTAATAGAAAACTTAGTGATAGTAATACCTTACGTAATTTGTTAAAAGTATATAGAGTAGAAAAATGAGTGTTGTATCAGCAGAAATATGTGCGATTCGCGCACTAATCAATCACTAGGCACACAAGGAAAATTATGCAGTACCAATTATCAATCCGAACAATTACAGAATCTGATTTAAACGTAAATCGTCCATTTATGCCTGAAAATGAGCATTATGAGATGTATTTATCAGCATTCGTTGAAGATATAAACAATCTAGAATTTGTTTCCGAATTACAGCAAGAGGACGGTGACCTTATTGTTACCATCGAAAACAACTCTGACTTTGAGCAATTAGAGGAAGCAGCTAAAAAATTATTAAGTGGTTCGTATTACAATAAACTAGTAGTAAATAAACGGTTTACTAAAGTTGTGTAAGTATGCATAACAAGCTGTTAAATACGGACAAATAATCATTGGCTTTGCTCCTTCGTCGCTAATTTTAGCCAATTCTTACTTAGCCGCTTAAAACGGCATTATATTTAAAGGAAAATTCAATTGTCCAGTACGAATAACTACCCATCTCCATAGAAATTTCTAATAGAAACTCCTTTATATGAAGTTGTTAAATATGAAGATGCAGATTTAGAGTTAGGAAGACAAATTATATACTTCAATGAAGTTTTTGATTCCTATTGTCCTGAATGTAACTCACATAGTATTTTTGAGCGTGACTGGGGACTGGATAAATTCATAAGTAACGACTCAGCAGGTTGGGTGAATGGTGGAAAGTTCTTAATAGAAATTAACTGCACTAGAGATCGAAAACATAGACAATTATTTGTTTTGAAGGCAGTAGATCAAACATTACAAAAAATTGGTCAATTTCCTTCAATCGCTGAGTTAAATTTATTTGACGTTAAGAAATACTCCAAAGTTCTAGATAGAAAGTACTTTAGAGAGTTAACTAAGGCAATAAATAGGTTTGTCCTCACATGGAGTTGGAGTTGGTTCTTTTGTTTATCTAAGACGAATATTTGAATTTCTAATTGAAGAATCACATGTAAAATTAAGTAGTGGGCAGTCGTGGGATGAGGATGCATATAAAAGAGCGAAATACTAAGTGCTGAACTTCCTGATTTCTTAGTGGAAAATAAATCAATGTATTCGATTTTAAGTAAAGGAATCCATGAGTTAAGTGAAAATGACTGCCTAAAAGTATTCCCAATTATTAAAATTGGTATTGAAATTATTCTTGATGAAAAAATAGAGAAAATGAATAAAGAAAAAAAGCTGGCTGAAGCTAAAAAAGCTTTATCTGCGCTAAGTAGCACTATTTGAGTATAGAAAGTGATTAAGATAAACAGTACCTGCTTCCGGCACCAAGCTGATCATCAACACTTGAGCGTCCTTACCAGTATTGACTATACAGTTATTCTGTTAGAGGTGTTTGGCCGTGCGGGCTTGATGCAGATACTGTTGAAACACATTAGGCGACTGACAGTAAGGAGCTATGCCGGCATGTCTGATATAGCGAAGGTAGTTTTTATTGACCCTGCCCAAGATCCTCTAAAATAGCGCACTCTGCATTATCATCGCCTGCACAATGATCAAAAGAATTCTGTAGCGAGTCGACCATCTCCTGCAATTGGGCAATTTTTTGATTCAGCGTTTCGATGTGTTCCTGTGTCAGTTGCTTCACATCTGCACTCTGACGATTGGCATTTTTGCGCAGATACAGTAACTCTTTCATTTGCTTGGATGAGAATCCCAAGTCACGAGAATGTCTTAAAAAGCATAAGTCGTCGATATCGTCTTTAGAATACAAGCGATACCCTGAATTCGAGCGATTGACTGTTTCTAGCAAGCCAATCTGCTCATAGTAGCGAATCATTTTGGTAGAGATGCCGGATTTTTTGGATGCTTGACCAATATTCATATTTCTCCTCCTAACTTAAAAAGGGACTTAAATAACAAAAGGGTTTAAATAACCTGTGTATTTAAACCCTATATGGATAACCTTTACGATTCTACATTCAATCTGTAGCGGTTTAGTAGTTCGCTGACTATACTTTAAAGTACTTGAGGCGTAACGCATTACCTAAGACAAAAACAGATGACAGCGCCATGGCGCCTGCCGCAAAAATGGGTGAGAGCAGGATACCAAAGGCGGGATACAAGACACCTGCGGCAATCGGAATCAAGGCGACATTATAAATAAATGCCCAAGCCAGATTTTGTCTGATATTACTGATGGTTGCTTTACTCAAGGCAATCGCAGTAGGCACGCCTTGCAGACTACCTGACATTAGCACCACTTCAGCCGCCTCAATCGCCACGTCTGTGCCTGTACCAATGGCCAATCCAACATCGGATTGAGCCAATGCAGGGGCATCATTGATACCGTCACCAACAAATGCCACTCGGCCATATTGTTCTTGCAATTGGCGTACTGCATCTACCTTGCCTTCGGGCAATACTTCTGCTACTACCTGATCGATATTTAGTTTTGCGGCAATCGCTTGGGCAGTATGGCGATTATCACCTGTAATCATGGCCACTTTTAAGCCTAACTGATGTAGTGCGGCGATGGCGGCATGAGTCGTCTCTTTAATAGGATCGGCAACGGCGATGATAGCGGCCAACTGCTGGTCAATAGATACATAGAGTGGGGTTTTACCTTCTTGCCCCAAACGTAGCGCTTCTTGTTCAAAAGGCGTAACATCAAGCCCTAATTGTTGCATATAACGATCTGCGCCAATGTGAACCACTTGGCCTGCCACGTTTGCTTGAATACCCAAACCTGTCATCGCCTCAAAATCAGTGATAGGGAGCAGTTGAATATTCTGTTGCTCCGCAGCTTGTACAATGGCTAAGGCAATGGGATGCTCAGACTTTGCTTCAACCGATGCCACCACACGTAGGACTTGTTCTCTCTCAAACCCTTGTTGGACTTGGAAATCCGTTAAGGTAGGTTTGCCTTCAGTCAATGTACCCGTTTTATCAACGGCCACTACGCTCACGTCCTGAAGCATTTGTAGCGCTTCACCTTTACGAAATAGCACACCCAATTCTGCACCGCGACCCGTGCCGACCATAATAGAGGTGGGGGTGGCCAATCCCATTGCACAAGGGCAGGCCACAATGAGCACGGCAACCGCATTGATTAAACCAAAGGTTAAGGCAGGGTCAGGGCCAAAAATCAACCAAACTATAAAGGTTAATGCTGATAAAAACATCACCGCTGGTACAAACCACATGGTGACTTTATCCACCAATGCTTGAATCGGTAATTTAGAGCCTTGGGCTTGTTCTACCATACGAATGATTTGCGCTAATACAGAATCTTCACCGATGGCCGTTGCTCGAATATTCACGGTACCGTTTTGATTGATAGTACCGCCGACTACTTGATCACCTGCTTGTTTTTTCACAGGGACAGGTTCACCAGTAATCATCGATTCGTCAATATAACTATGACCGTCAACGACTTCGCCATCGATAGGCACACGCTCGCCTGGACGGATTTCAACTATCATTTGTGCGGTGATGTCTTCTACAGGGACTTCAATGACTTTGCCATCTTGCTGTACACGGGCGGTCTTTGCCTGCATGCCTACTAAATGCTGAATGGCCCCAGAAGTACGACCTTTGGCTTTTGCTTCAAAATAACGACCTAATAAAATCAAGCTCACAATCATGGCAGCGGCTTCATAGTAGACGTGCACCGTGCCTTCAGGTAGCGCTTGCGGGATAAAGGTCGCTATGAGAGAAAAGCCATACGCTGCGATAGTACCAATCGCCACTAGCGAATTCATATCTGGCGCAAAACGCAATAAGGCTGGCACGCCTTTTTGATAAAAGCGTCGACCTGGAAAAAGCAGGACTAGTGTGGTCAGAACAAACTGTATCAGCCAACTTTGCTGTGTGCCGAGGTTATTCACTACCCACATATGAAAGGCGGGAATCATATGCGAGCCCATTGCTAAAATGAATACGGGAAGTGACAACAGCGCAGAAAGCCCTAAATCTTGTTTAAGCTGATTTAGCTCCGAGGCTTTCTTATCTTGTCGATCACTTTGATCTTGTTTTACCAGTTTGGCCTCGTAGCCCGCTTTTTTGACCGCCTCAATTAAGTCACTAATCTGTATTTGAGCGTCGCCTTTAATCCAAGCGCGTTCAGTCGCAAGGTTTACCGTGGCTTGTTGCACGCCAGCGACTTTGGCTAAGGATTTTTCTACTCGTCCAACACACGAAGCACAGCTCATGCCTTCTATGGATAGCTCGATAGGCTTGGTTTCAGTCACCTTATAACCTGCGCGCTCTACTGCTTTGTTTAACTGGGCGACATCTACAGGCTGAGAGGAATAAACAGTCGCCTGTTCAGTGGCAAGGTTTACCTCGGCGCTTTCAACGTGTTCAATATTTTTTAATTGTTTTTCGATACGCCCGACACAAGAGGCACAACTCATGCCTTCAATGCTAAGTATTTCTTGATAAGTAGGGGCTTTAGTATTTTTTGTTTTCATAACAACCTCTGTCGTTTTTAACTATATTTTTAATCTTATTTTCAAATCTATAGCGACAGCATATAGGTTGACATCATGGTAAGGTCAAGCGTATTTCTTTGAATATTTTTAAACCCGTTTATAGTAGCGTCTTATATTCGTTGCTAAGTTTAAAATAGCTCGATTATGGTTTATTGTTGAAGGTGTGGCGGCATTAATTCTAAAATAGGGTAGGATAAATAACTAAGAATAAGATAAACTGCCTCCGCGAGCGTTGACTCGGTTCAGCGCATTTCAAATTGAGCAGCGATATTTTATGACTAGAAAGTGAAACCCCAATAATAAAGAACGTTGATAGCAGTGACAGAATGAACTGTCATAAGCATTTTTGCTAGATTAATGATGAAAGCACACTTTATACAAGACCATTGATATTAAGGCACATCACTATGGAAGAAGTACCAAATACGATAGAACAAAGACCCGTATTCATGCCCAAAGTCAACAGTGACAATTTGGTAAAAACGGATATGGTTATGTTTGAGCGACATGTGGGATTTGCGACCAGACAAAAGAAAAAATCTATCAATGACCTACAACAAGTCATTCGTAAAAAGTATGGGTTTAAGCATGTGTTAGAGTTGTCTAGCAAATCTGGTAATAAGCTGAGTTTTCCGCTAAGCCCGTTTAGCTTGAAAATTACTGATGAGCATGATGGCAATCCATATAGTGTCGAAAATGCTTTTCAAGCCAGTATGGTTTTTGAAGATGGTGGTCCTTATACAGATTTGCTAACAGTAGCGCCAAGACAAGCCCGAAAAGATGAGCGATTAATGACCTCGGGCGAGCTCATTGGCTACAATTATTTTGGTATGGAATGGGGCGTAGAGCCGTTAACGACATTTTATGATTGGCTGTACGTGAATGCTCTAAAGCAAAACCCTCAGCTACATGAGGAAGTGATTCAATATCAAGGGTTTACTGATATTACTTTTAATCCTAAAAAGTCCATCCATAGTGCAGCGTATGCGTTGGCGCTGTTTGTGGGATTGCATAAACGAGAGTTGCTCGATAATGTTGAAGACCCAATGGCATTTTATGACTTATGCAATAATTTTAAAATCAGCAATACTGAGCACCTATTAGAAGAAGGTTGGATCTGATTATTAAATCAGATCGCTTAAGTTTGCTTGAACCGAAAGCTACGATCCATAATGTATCGTGGCTTTTTTATGTCTCTATGTTTAAAGCTATTAGGGCTTGTCTTCGTTTCAAAAATGGTGATAAAAATGAGATAAATTGCCGTCAAACAAGAAAAATAGCGCAGATAATATCGGGATATTAGCCAGCTATTTGACGATGTTTGGCAAGATTTAGCCATTTTTAGCCCATTTAGATGACTATCGAGTGAATTGAAGACACGCCCTAGTAACCATACTTAAGCATTATAGCCAATAGTTCTCTTGGACATAGGCGATACAGAGATCATAAAATGCTTGCGCTGGGGGAGAGATAGATTTATCAGCAAGTTTAAAGATACCGATTTGCCGGTTTAAAGAAGGGTCAACTAAATCTATCCAAACGAGTTCCGGCTCATTCGCAGGGAAGGCAAGCTTGGGTAGAGTAGTAATACCTAGATCATTACGCAATAAAGAAAACAGCGATGTGATGTTTTCTACCGTATATCTGGCCCTGCGATTGAGCGCTTCGGCTGGCGTGTTTTCGAGCAATCTGCAAGTGCCATTATAAATAAACGGCTGGGTCATGAGCTGCTGCCATGTCAGCCCTTGCGCCTGATTTAACTGGTTGTTTAGCTCATTATTTTGCAGACAGACCACGCCAATTGGGTCTGATATGAGTAAAGTAAAATCTATATTCGTTTGATCAATGCTGGTGCAATTGCCCAGTGCCAAATCAATTTCTCCGGCTAACAATCGATTGGCCACACCGACAGAGTTATCATCTATCAGTACAATCTCAATATCAGGATATTTTTTTGAGTATTCAACCAATACGCTAGGTAACAATTTAGTCACTAGCGACGGTACGCTTGCAATCTTAATCTTACCTTTTTCGCCAGACGCAGAGGCTTTTAAGTCGTCTTCTAGCGCTTGATAAATGCTAAGAAACTGCTCAACTTTTGGTAAGCAGGTTTCACCGAAAGGCGTGAGTAGAGCTTTGTTTCCTACTTCAAATAATCGCTGTCCTAAGGTTTTTTCTAATTCCTTTATTGAGGCTGATAAAGCAGCTTGCGAGCGATTGGCACGATCAGCCGCCGCACGAAATCCGCCTTCTTCCACGACAAATAAGAAATGACGCAATTGCTGTAGCTTCATATTCAGACCATCCAAAACTATTCCTTAATAACCTATCTTAAATGATAGATTAAATCTATCAAAATCCAAATTTAATTAGTTAGATTTATCGTTACTAATTGAGTAGGATAAGTCATGTAGCAATTGGCAGTGATTAAATAAATTTCAAATCACTTACTGCTGAAACCACTTATCAAAGGACATGACAATATGATGACTCACTCAAACAAACAGGCCGTTAAAACCTCGCTTTATGCGTCCAAAGCACCGTTGGAGTGGGCCATCACTAATAATGGAACCTTATACACCGCTCAAATTCCTATCGATGAAAATGGTGATGTGGTTGCAGGCGGTATTGAAGCGCAAACTCGTCAAACGCTAGACAATCTTAAGCACACGCTAGAATGTGCCAATGTTGGCATGGATGCTGTACTACAAGTAATGATCTACGTAACCGACCGCGACTATCTAAAAACCGTCAATCAAATTTATGCTGAATATTTTGAAGCACCTTATCCAAATCGGGCAGCACTGGTAATAGCTGGACTGGCTCGTGAAGAGATGCTGGTTGAGCTGGTCGTATATGCCGCTGTGCCTTAAATCTAATTTTAATATTCCATCTTTTAATACTTTATCAAGGAAGCTCTTATGTCAGCTCACACCGCCCAACAGATATTGCAGCAAGACCCAACCAAATCACTTTACATCAATGGTGAATGGCAGGCAGGCGTAAATACCGTTGCCAATATTAACCCATCTGATATCACTGAAACTATCGGCGAGTTCGCCCAAGCCAGTGGCGATCAAGTCAAAGATGCCATCGCGGCGGCGCGTCAAGCCCAGCCAAAGTGGGAAGCGACTCCTTTAGAAAAAAAGCAGTCTATCCTACAAGCAATTGGCGATGAAATGATTGCTCGCTGTGATGAGCTAGGTACGCTGTTGTCACTTGAAGAGGGCAAGCCGTTCGCGGAAGGTCGTGGTGAAATTTATCGCGCAGGTCAGTTCTTCCATTACTATGCCGCTGAGGTACTGCGTCAAATTGGTGATAATGCTGATTCAGTGCGTCCTGGTGTC
The DNA here is from genome assembly GCF_038155145.1 of Psychrobacter proteolyticus. GTDB lineage: Bacteria > Pseudomonadota > Gammaproteobacteria > Pseudomonadales > Moraxellaceae > Psychrobacter > Psychrobacter proteolyticus_B. The sequence goes on along the minus strand of NZ_JBAKAY010000002.1, from coordinate 441,761 downwards.
AAGGTCGAAGTTACCCGCGAAGCAGTCGGTGTGGTCGCGATTATCTCACCTTGGAACTTTCCAACTGCCACTGCTGTGTGGAAGATTGCGCCGGCATTAGCGTTTGGTAACACGGTCATTTGGAAGCCTGCCAATTTAACACCGGCCAGCGCGGTCGCGTTGGCTGAAATCATTCATCGTCAAGGTATGCCAGAAGGCACATTTAACTTACTATTGGGTGGCGGCTCGTCAGTCGGTGATGCGCTCATCAATTCTACAGATATTGATGCCGTAAGCTTTACAGGTTCTGTACCAACAGGTCGCAAAGTCGCTGCTGCGACTGCACCAAACTTTATCCGTTGTCAGCTTGAGATGGGCAGCAAAAATGCCTTGGTTATCGCTGATGATGCCGATTTGCAAGTCGCTATCGATGCAGCAGTGGCTGGTGCGTTTGGTGGTTCGGGTCAGAAATGTACGGCTTCTTCACGTCTTATCGTTATGGACGGTATTCATGATGCGTTTGTAGAGGGTGTGATTGCCAAAATGAAAACCTTGAAGGTTGGTCATGCGCTTGAAGACGGCATATTTATGGGGCCTGTCGTCGATGACAAGCAGCTGGCATCAAACATGGACTGGATTGAAAAAGCCAAGCAGTCTGGTGCTCATTTAGCGTTTGGCGGTGAGCGTTTAGAGATGCCACATGACGGCTACTATATGTCGCCGACATTATTTACTGAGACGGATAACAGCTGGGATATCAACCAAGAAGAAGTGTTTGCACCGCTGGCGTGTGTCTTACGTGTCAAAAACCTAGAAGAAGCGATTGCGATGACCAATGATACGCGCTTTGGTCTGACGGGCGGCATCATCACCCAGAGCTTGCGCAGCAGTGCGATGTTCAAAGAGCAAGTACAAGCAGGCTGCGTCATGGTCAATCTAGCGACTGCAGGTACTGACTATCACGTGCCATTTGGTGGCCGTAAACAGTCAAGCTTTGGCCCGCGTGAGCAAGGTCAATATGCCAAAGAGTTCTATACCATCGTCAAGACCGCTTATCAAAAAGCGTACTAGGGATGTCTTAACAAGAATACTCGTCGCTATCTGAACGTGCTGTACCAAAAGGTACTTACTTGCTAAAGATAGTGGCTATCGATAAAAGTATTAAAAGGAATTGATATGTACCAAGACCATATCGTCATTGATGGATTACAGTATAGCCATTGGGATCGTGACTACTTTAAGATGCTACAAGCCAGTGGTATCAATGCAGTACACGCTACCTTGGTCTATCACGAAGACGCTCGACAAACCATGACCCGCTTTAGCGAATGGCATGCACGCTTTGAGAAAAACTCAGATCTTATATTACCCGTGTACTCAGTGGCTGATATTAAAACGGCAAAAGAGCAGGGTAAAGTTGGCATCTTTTTTGGCGCGCAGAATTGCTCACCAATCGACGATGAAATTGGTTTGATTAGCGTGATGCGTCGTCTGGGTCTATTGATTATGCAGCTGACTTACAACAACCAGAGCTTACTGGCAACGGGTTGTTATGAGCAGAACGATAGCGGTATCACCCGGTTTGGTCAGCAAGCCATCGCTGAGATGAATCGTGTCGGTATGATTATCGATATGTCACACAGCGCTGAGCGTTCAACGCTTGAGGCGATAGAAGTGTCGTCGCGTCCGATATGTATTAGCCATGCCAATCCAACCACGGCTCATGATGCACTGCGTAATAAATCGGATACAGTCATCAGTGCATTGACTCAAGCAGGCGGGTTGTTAGGGTTTAGTTTATACCCGTTTCATTTGCCAAATGGTAGTGACTGTACGCTTGATGACTTCTGTACCATGATTGCCAATTGCGCTGATAAGTATGGTGTGGAGCATTTAGCGATTGGCAGTGATTTATGTCTTAATCAACCACAAGCTGTACTTGAGTGGATGCGTAATGGTCGCTGGTCAAAAGCGATGGACTATGGTGAAGGCAATGCCAATAATTCAGGTTGGCCAGATACCTTGCCATGGTTCGCTGGCAAAGACGGTATGGAAAACATCTATAACGGTCTGCTAAAGCACGGTTTTAACGAAAGCGATGCTGGAAAAGTCATCGGTCAAAACTGGTTCGATTTTTTAGAGCAAGGCTTAAAGCCTTTGGCTTAATTAGCTGTTTAAAGAGTCATTTAAGTCAATGGTTGCTCGAAATCGCTATAAGACGACAGTCGTGTTATAGCGTATATCTATTTGAAGTAGGTAATTTTAAATTAGATAGGTATGTATAGTGAGGTTGTTTTATCGCACCCTCATTGCTACCACTCTGATCTAAAACGCAACGTTAGCATAGTATATGGAGCCACATCATGGCCGATTTAAAGGGATTTAATCAAGGTGAGCAAGGACGCTCAACTTCTATTAATCAAGGAATAAGTGAGTCCGAAGCCGCCGCTATTTCTACCGACACGTTAGGCCTTAAAAATCCTGCGTTTTGGTACAGTGGCGGATTCATTGTAGCCTTTGTTTTGATGGCGATTTTTGCAGAAGCACGCTTAGCAAAAATAGTCGAAGTGGGCTTCTCGTGGTCCGTCAAAATATTTGGGCCTTTTTGGCAGATATTGCTACTAGCTACTTTTGTCATTGCTTTGGCCGTCGGTGCTGGTCGTACAGGACGTGTGATTTTAGGCAATTTACCCGTACCTGAGATAGACAGTTTTAAATGGATGGCCATTCTTTTCTGCACACTATTGGCTGGGGGCGGGGTTTTTTGGGCTGCCGCCGAGCCCATTGCGCATTTCGTTTCAGCACCTCCTTTATACGGTGAATCAGCCGATCTACAGCAACGCGCTTTTAACGCATTATCCCAATCATTTATGCATTGGGGGTTTTTGGCGTGGGCGATTGTAGGTAGTTTAACCGCGATTGTGATTATGCATCTGCATTATGACAAGGGCTTGCCGTTGAAGCCGCGTACGTTACTGTATCCAGTATTTGGTGAGCGTGTGCTGACGGGTCAAACAGGCGCAATCATCGATGCTTGCTGTATCGTTGCCGTTGCTGCCGGTACTATCGGCCCCATTGGTTTTTTAGGCTTGCAGACCAGTTATGCGCTGAACACCCTGTTTGGTATCCCTGATACCTTCACTACCCAGCTCATTATCATTGTCTTTGCTATCGCGCTCTATACGTTGTCTGCGATCAGTGGCCTGACGCGCGGTATGCAGCTACTTAGCCGCTTTAACGTTATGTTGGCGTTTGCATTGATGGTCTTTATCTTACTCTTCGGACCGACCAATTTTATTGTCAATGGTTATATCCAAGGTGTGGGTACGATGATTGACAACTTCGTTCCAATGGCGACGTTCCGCGGTGATGAAGGTTGGCTGAGCTGGTGGACGGTATTCTTTTGGGGTTGGTTCTTGGGTTATGGCCCGATGATGGCGATATTTATCGCTCGTATTTCACGTGGCCGTACTATTCGCCAATTGATTACCACCGTCTGTATTATTGCGCCGCTCGTGACTTGCTTCTAGTTCACCGTCGTTGGTGGCTCTGGTCTGGCTTTTGAGATTGCCAATCCAGGTAGTGTGAGTAGTGCCTTTGAGGGTTTTAATTTGCCAGGTGCGCTATTAGCCGTCACGCAGCAACTGCCGTTTCCTTTGATTACCTCGATATTGTTCTTAATTTTAACCACGGTATTTATCGTTACCACGGGCGATTCGATGACTTATACCATCAGCGTGGTCATCAGTGGCGAGCGTGAACCAAACGCTATGATTCGTACCTTTTGGGGCATCATGATGGGTGTGACGGCGATTGTTTTAATCTCGCTTGGCTCAGGTGGCGTGACAGCATTGCAGTCCTTTATCGTTATTACGGCAGTGCCAGTTTCTTTCGTCCTGCTTCCTTCATTATGGAATGGTCCACAAATCGCACAAAAAATGGCACGAGAGCAAGACTTGTATCGTCCTAACAAGGTAGAGGTAAGACACAAAATAAGCGAAGAAGAACTCGCTAAAGCGTCTACAGAAAATAAAGGATCTACAGAAAAAATGTCTAAAGACAGTATGGCGCAAAAAATGGACTAAAGTTATTGATCACCAAACGGTAAATAAGCAACCAGCCCTCATCTACACGACTGATTTCTTATTTACCGATAAACATTATTATTAAGAGTATTAACGAAGCTGCTGGCTCGATATATTAGGTAAGGTAGTGAAATTATGAATATGGTTTATACAAATAATGTGAATAATAAAAATATCGATGTCAAACCGCCTTCACTGGGTACAGGTTTTCGTACTCGTGATGTGATTATGGATGCCCAAAGATTGGGTGCGATGCATCAAACCCGTATTAGCTTTGTGCGTACATTACTACGCAAGATTGATAAAGAAAAATGGACGCTCAGTACTCATTTGTGGGATTTAGATGAGAATGGTTATGGCAAAGTTATCTATCGTCTACATACGCCAGAGCATCTATATCATCTGGTGGTGTTCTGCAACGAGCTGGCTGATGAAGAGCGTAACGATAGAGTCATTGCCCAAAAATGGGATGTGACATTTGGTCTGGTGTTTGGCGAGATAAGCGGAGAGTTACTGGATAATTTACAAGCCAATGTGCCGTTGCAAGAAGCAGGTCGCAACTCTAACATGTTGATGGTGCTGGCACGCGCAAATAAGAGCGTACGAGTCTTTGATCATATTGTGAGCTCACTCGCTGCCGGTCAGCAACCAGATTTAGATGTGTTAGCGCAAGTGGGTTATATCTTGCGTACCACTGCGGTCTATGGCAATGGTAAATTTGGTATTTATGATTTTAAACCGTTAGACCATAGCGCAGACTTTGACCAATCGTTTCGCGCGCAGATGTGTGCCGTGTATTTGCTGCGTGAGTTTAGCCTAGACTGGGTCGATTATTTGGCGCAGAAAAAGGGCGGTAGTAAAGCGGTTGCACTGAATCCAGAGATTAAGCGTTATTTGGGGATTGGTAATGCCACTGGTTTGGGTATGGCGCCGTATTTGATTAATCATCCTTGTGTGGTTGATCAATGGCTAACCACCCGTGAGGAAGCACTGCAAGCGACATTAACCTGTCAGATTGAACCCAAAGAAACGGCGCATTTTGCCAGTTTAATCAAACGTGCTATTCAGCATTTTGGCGAGATTATCACCATCAATGAGCAGCAAATAAAACGCAATGAAACGGTCGTCACAGAATTAATGGTACTACAAAACAATCTGATGATAAGTATTAATAATTACGCGACATGGGCAGAGTTCTTGCAAGCGCATCATGATTTGAGTCTTGAGAGCCAAGAGGTCATCATTTCTTGCTTGATGGAGCTGTATCCTGAGCGTGTTGATGCGTTTCAAGAGAAAATAAATGCCGATGAAAGCTTGTCACTACCGAAGGGCAAGGTGATTCAAGATTTGATTGATGTACTGGAGCGACACTATCAGTGGGCGATCAATATTGATTTTAGCCAGCCTGATAATAGCCATTGGTTTTGGTATCGTTCGGTGGATAAAGAAGAGCCACGCCTAGGTGTGCGCGGGCAAGAGGTAGGCGCAGATCGTGAGCTTGCACTAGACATCGCAAGGCAAGCAAACAAACTGTATCTCGCGCTTAAACAAGTCAACGCTCAACAACTGATATCTGAGTTTATTCTAAACCAACCAAAGTACCGCTCAATTGCGCGCCGTGTTTGGACAATGGGGCATAAACAGTTGGGTGATATTCAGATGAATGTCTTACATAAAGACGCGTTACCTATGCATCTGTTACGGTGTAAATTGTCGATGTTTGGTGCGACTAAGTTTGATCCGAGATCAGATCGCTGGGTACGAATCACCTTGTTCCAAGGCGCACCTTTATTTGCAGAAGTACATGGTGATGAATGGCTGTTTCCTCTATTACCCGATTTGTCGACAGAGCAGGGAGGTTTGACTCATGATCGTATCGCATAATGAAATCGTAGCAATGGTGTATAAAGCCTTTACTGGGATGCATCGAGAAGTTGGGGAGGCTGATGTCATCGCTACGATGGTTGCTGAATTGCAGATGGCAGGCTTGGATGGCGTCCGACACTTTAATAATGCCAGCCCGTATATTTTAACCGAGAGCGATACGCCAATTGATATCGTCCATCAAGATGCTAAGGCGATGCGTTTAGATTTGCACTGTAGTAGCTTAGCTTGTCACTTACCGACGATCATCGATTATGCGCTTGAAAAAATGGCTGATTCAGCACACTTTCATATTTATCTGCAGAATTGTCATAACCGCTGGCTGGCTTATAGCGAGCTGGTAGGGCTGGCGGCCAAAGGCTATGCCTGTTTGGCCAAATGGGACAATGGCTCTGTGCCCAAACACACGTTATTTACATTGAATCAAGGGTTTGTCTACCCTGACCTTTACTTTTTTGACAAAGCACAGTCAAATTACAATACCAATGACATGGTTATTGAGATTGCGACTCAAAACTTCGATATCGAACATGATATCCAGCATTTCGATCGTAAAATATCGACAGACGAGCTCTTTGAAACCCATCAGCGCGCATGGAAAGAAGGTATCTATGTTGATGACGAACAGTGGGCGATACTCAAAAAAACGGCAGCGGCTATATTGGTTGAAAATAGTGAAGCATCCAGTCGCGGCGCGGGCGGAGTATAAAACCAAACTTGTTAATTACGTTAATTATGTCAGTTATGCTACGAAACAGACTTCTATATGATGAGTAATTAGTCGTTTGGTGCGTGCGCTATATTCTCATCCCAATACGGCGGCGTGCCATAGTAGTTGGTCATAAAGTCGATAAAGCATCTGACTTTGTGAGGTAGTAATTTTCTATGGGCATAGACGGCATACAACCCTAAAGGGCTAGGTTCATATTCTGGCAACACTACAACCAACTTGCCAGTACTTAATGCTTCGCTAGCAATAAAAGTCGGCTGTAATATCAATCCTCCGCCTGCAATAGCTGCTTCAACGAGTACGTCGCCATTATTACTATGAAAAACGCTACGTTCTTTGAATTGTTTGGTCTTTAGGTATTTGTAGATTTGACCCTTAGTTTCTACATTCATATAGCTATAATGCAAATATCGATGCGACTCTAAATCCTCAAGCTGCTTAGGTGTGCCATGAGCTTTGAGGTACTCGGGCGAAGCGCATAATACCACGCGAATCGGAGCAATCTGCTTAGCGATAAGCGACGAGCTTTGGAGCTGTCCGATACGCAGGGCAATATCAAACCCTTCTTCAACGATATCTACTTTTCGATCACTCAACTGCAGATCAACGGTAACTGACGGATAGCGATCCTGAAAATCAGTGATGAGTTTTGCCATATGCTTTAAGGCAAAGGAGACGGGCGCACTGATGCGCAGGACGCCTTTGGGATGCTGCTGTAAGCCGCCTAACTGCGATGCCATCTCATCAATACTCAATAAAATCTGCTGTGCGTGCGTAAAGTATTGACTGCCAGCTTCAGTTAGGCTGACTTTGCGTGTAGTGCGGTTGAGCAGGCGAGTATGTAGCTCCTCCTCTAGCTTCGCCACATACTTGCTTGCTAGCTGCGGCGAGAGCTGCATCGTAATTGCCGCTTTACTAAAACTACCTTCTGTCACTACCGCGACAAAAGCACGCATGGCATCGATTCTATCCATATCTGTCCCTATAATTCTCTCGATATCAAATACATTATAAACAGTATGTTGATAATTATTCAATATAACTGAGCTTACTCTTTTATAGCGTTGATAGTAAAGTGTGCTTATATCATTTTCGACACTATTTATTTTAATCATACCTTATGGAGTAAGCATCAATGAAATCATCACTATTAAATACTATTTTGACATCAAAAGCTGGAGTGGCGGCCTTAGTTTTACGTGTACCCGTTGGCCTGATTTTGGCAGCCCATGGCGCCCAAAAATTATTTGGTTGGTTTGGTGGTAATGGGCTAGCAGGTACAGCTCAATGGTTAAGCAGTATGGGTATGGAGCCTGGTTACTTAATGGCGATATTGGCAGGCGGCGCTGAATTCTTTGGTGGTCTTGCTCTGGTATTGGGTTTGCTAACCAGACCAGCCGCTTTAGCCGCAGCATTTACCATGTTGGTGGCTATTTTTTCTGTCCATATCGGCAATGGCTTGTTTGCTGATAATGGTGGTTACGAATACGCGTTGACATTGATGGTAGCTTCGCTCGCGTTAATGATACAAGGGGGCGGAAGTTTCAGTATCGACAAAATGCTATCAGGAAAAGTCGAGCAGATTTAATAGCTATCAGCAGTTTCTAGAGCCATTTCTCAGCTTAAACATTGGTATCTACTATTGGGTTATTGAGCATTAAAGTGAAGCATAAGGGAGTAAAAGCGAATGGGCAACGAATCGATTTCTGCCACACAGCCAGTATTCTTTATCCCTCATGGTGCGGGGCCATGCTTTTTCATGGATTGGCAACCGGCTGATACGTGGAATAATATGGCTGCATTTTTAAAAAGTATTTCTGATCGATTGCCTGAGCGTCCCAAAGCTATTTTGATGGTTAGTGCGCATTGGCAGACATCTGAATTTAGTATTACTGCTGGCACGAAACCTGAGCTCATTTATGATTATTATGGTTTTCCTGATCATACCTATCAACTGACTTACCCTGCATGTGGCGCGCCAGTATTGGCTGAGCGGATTAGCCAATTGTTTACCGACGCAGGTATCACTAATGAAAAAAATACCACGAGAGGCTTTGATCACGGGACTTTTATACCCTTAAAGCTGATATATCCTGAGGCCGATATTCCAGTGGTGCAGCTATCACTACGTAACAATCTAGACCCAAAGGCGCATCTGGCTGCAGGTCGAGCTCTGGCATCATTGCGTAAAGAAGGGGTGTTGATTATTGGTAGCGGCATGAGTTTTCATAATATGCGCGGTTATGGCGATACCAGTTTTACTGAACCGTCAGAACGTTTTGATGAATGGCTGACTAATACTGTGGAATCGGTAGATTCAGATGAGCGACTTGTAGCCCTTGCGAATTGGTCAGAGGCTCCTCACGCGCTTGATTCACATGTATTGGGTGCAGAAGAGCATTTACTGCCGCTTATGGTGATAGTAGGAGCAGCAGGACGTGACAAAGGACACAAGATTTACTCCCAGCAAGTGCTAAAAACGCAGTTGTCTGCTTTTCAGTTTGGGTAAGTATTTTGAAAAGCATAGATCACGGTGTTTCAGCGTAATTGTCAAAAATAAAACATCCTTTGAATCTCAGAATCAAAGGATGTTTTAGGTTAATGTAGTCAATCCTCTATAAAAGAGTGACAGCGTTAACCTCGCTTGAAGTAGTACATTACATCTGAACTCGGTTGCCTTGTCTCTTTTTTAAACTGAATCGAGTATAGAGCAGTTATTAACAACCTATCAAAATAAGATATAACGTCGCTTATTATTCATACTTTGCCACTATATTATTTCCGTCAAATTCAAATTTAAAAACTTTCGATGTCGTTTCAAAGTTGGCTATGGCTAAGTTACTTATTATAGATTTCGTAATTGCTCGATTAACCAACGATGTATGCCACTGTCAGCAGTACGTGGATGCCATGCTGCGATGACCTTAAAAGTAGGCGGCAATGCTTCAACCTTAAGCTCTTTGACCTTACTGCTCGGCAATAATCGCGAAGGATAAAACGCAATCATGTCAGTCGTGTGCAAAATATCTGGTACGGCTGAAAAGCTAGGAACCGACATCACAATGTTTCGTTTTAGACCTTTTTCTGCAAACCATTGATCATGAGAGCCACGTAAATTAGCACGTGAAGGTGACACGACTAGCTGCGCGTGTGCAGCCACTTGCGCCAGCGTTAATGGCTCTGTTGCAAAAGTATTTTCACAACCCGTCACGCATAAATGTTGCTCTTCAAATAAAGTCACATACGATAAGTTATCAGGGATAAATTCAGGAAAGGTAATCAACAAATCAAGCTCGCCTGCTGCAATCAGCTGATTGATATTGTCTGAGGCAAAATCACGTACGATCAACTTCAAGTCTGGTGCGTCGCGTCGCGTAATATTAAACAATTGCGGTAATAATGCCTGCGTCGCATAGTCAGTCGCACTAATCGTAAAGATGCCCTTGTAGGTTTGCGGCATAAAAACCTCTGGCTCTAACAAATCTTCCAACTGCTTTAATATCTGGTCAATAGGTCGCTGCATCGATAGCGCCTTTGGCGTTGCCACCATGCTATTCCCTTGACGAATAAACAAGCGATCATCAAACACCTCGCGTAACTTACGCAGCTGCTCACTGATGGCTTGTTGGGTCAGCCCCATCTTGCGTGCGACTTGTGACAAGTTTTTTAGATCAAGCAGCGCCTGCAATACTCTAAGCTGCTTAATATCGAGCCGATTCATTCCATTCATAATGCATACCATTAATAGTTGTATCTTAAACAAGAAACGGTTGTTTCTAATTGTACCCTCAAAACGCTATGCTGACTAACATTGCTTAAGTAGCCACTAAATGAGCTATTAAGCATCAAAACAGGCCGAATACCTTTAATAATAAGCCATCAGCTGCTTTAAAAGAGACACTTATGACACAAACTATTCCAGATACAAAGACATTATTTTCCTCTGTAGCACTTGGGCCTTATACACTCAACAACCGTATCGTAATGCCACCGTTGACACGCTCTCGTAGCACGCAACCTGACAATATTCCTAATGACTTAATGGCCAGTTATTATGCACAGCGTGCGTCAGCAGGCTTTATGGTGACGGAAGGTACGCAGATTGAGCCAAGAGGTCAAGGTTATGCTTGGACGCCAGGTATTCATTCACCAGCCCAAGTGGAAGGCTGGAAAAAAGTCACGCAAGCAGTACATGACAAAGGCGGTATTATTTTTGCTCAGCTTTGGCATGTAGGCCGTGTGTCGCACACCAGCTTGCAGCCGCAAGGTGCTCAGCCAGTAGGGCCATCTGATATTATCGCTGATAACGTCAAAGTATTTATTGAAACAGGTCCAGGTGAAGGCGCATTGGATGATCCAAGTGAGCCACGAGCTCTTAGTACTGATGAGGTTGGTGAACTGGTAAGTATGTATGCGGCAGCTGCGCGCAATGCATTGGAGGCAGGTTTTGATGGGGTAGAGCTGCATTGTGCTAACGGTTATTTGGTCAATCAGTTTATCTCTGAGCATAGCAACACCCGTGATGACCAATACGGTGGATCGTTGACCAATCGTCTGCGTTTCTTAAAAGAAATCGTGGCTGCTGTCAGTGAAGTGGTGGGTGCTGATCGTTTGGGCGTGCGTTTTGCGCCTTTGTTTGCGAGTACGGATGAGACGCGTGTGTATTTAGGCTTGGTAGAGTCAGACCCTCATCATACGTATATTGAGGCGATTAAAGTCCTTGAGCAAGCTGGCATTGCTTATTTGTCCATTGCAGAAGCCGATTGGGACAATGCGCCTGATTTACCAGACACTTTCTATCAAGCAGTCAGAGAAGAATTTTCAGGCCGTATTATTTATGCTGGCAAATACACGGTACAAAAAGCCGTAAACATTTTAGAAAAAGGCTACGGTGATTTATTCGCGTTTGGTCGTCCTTTTATCGCTAATCCAGATCTACCTGAGCGTATCGCCAATAACTGGCCATTGAATGAAGTAGATCCTACCACGATGTATGGCGGCACTGACATTGGCTATAGTGATTATCCTCGCTATCAAGAATAGCGAAGCACTTAAACAATGAATAAGATAAGGCCATTAATGGCCTTATTTCTATTTATAAATTTAACGCTTTTATATAAGCAGAGGCTTAATTATCAGTCGGTATCATACAATGAATAAAAATTCCAAAGACAGACTTATACGCATACTGATAGGATATGTCGGACTTTATCCAACGCTCCTAATTGTATTAACGTTATTGAAGCCTATAACTCAGGGTTTAAGCCTACCGGTGGTGGTGTTAATTGAAACCATCATACTCGTTCCATTGACACAGCTGGTGTCTTTTCCAGTAGCAGGCTGGGTCATTGAACGTCTGAGCAGAAAAAAGTGATCACTTTTCGCAGCGTTCACTGGTACACCATTCTCTTATTCAAGCTCATCAATCAACTGCTTCATTTCATCAATTTCACGCTTTTGGGCTTTTATAATATCATCAGCAAGCTGTTGCACACGCGGATCTTCAATATCAGCGCGGCTACTGGTGAGAATGGCAATCGAGTGATGCGGTATCATCGCCTGCATCCAATCGACTTGATCGACAGTCGCTTGAGATCTAACGCCCCAGATACCAACTGCAAACATCAATACACTTAGACCATAGATCATCAAATTGACCTTGGTCTTTTTATACATATTGGTCATAAATGCCAACATGACGACTGCCATACCGGCACCCATGTATAGCGCCATATAAGCTCGGGTTTCACTAAAGTAAATGTGATCCCACTGGTAGGTATTGAAGTACATCATGATATACATGATGACAGTCGATGTCAGAATCATTAAAGTGAATTTTACATAAGGGTTCATATTTTTTTGCTTAGCAGCTTCCATGATATGACCTCCATTGTTTTGTTAAATTAAAATGGGTAGACAGTTAAAACCAGAATTTAACCCCCGCAGTCAAACTACTGCTATCAACCGATTCATTTTCTTGACGTCGTTGGCCACGAGCCTTGCCAAGCGCTGTCTCATAACTAACCCCCACATAAGGGGCTAGCTGGCGATTGAACGTTTCGTAAGTCAGCCTGACCTCAGTTTCCATCTCATTAAAGCCCTTGGTAATACCATTATCATGGTCATCTTTACTAAAGGCAGTCAATCCAACCTCCGGTATGACAACCCAATGCTGATCTAAACGCCATTCGTACTCTGCGCCCAAATCAAGACGAAGTTGACCATCGGTATATAAGTAGGCTCTCGCATCCGTTTCGATAAAATACGGCGCGGTGCCTACAATGCCTGCCATAAGGGCAGCGTTATCGTTTTCAGTATCGTAAGCGACACCAGCTTCACCATTCCAGAAAATGCTCAGTGGTTTCCAATAAGCAAGCGAGCTCAAGTTATCGATTTCTTTATCATCTTTAGTCTGAGCACTACCTTCCGTGCGTAGTCTTATACGATTGCTATCAGTACCGTACCAACCCGTCGCTTCGAAGTTGATTTGATCTTCATCAAACTGATAGCCCAAGTCGTCTACTGAGACTCCCCATAATGGCATGCTGCCCATCATCATTGGCTTACCATACTGCCCGTATGGAACCCCATTTGAATAGTCTGGACTGCGAGCATCAGCTGGTGGCTGCCCACCTTGCATGCCCGACATATCCATACTGCCATGATCCATGCCGCTGTGGTCCATATCAGACATATCACTCGACATATCCATGCCACTGTGATCCATATCAGACATATCGCCCGACATATCCATGCCGCTGTGGTCCATATCAAACATATCACCCGACATATCCATGCCGCTGTGGTCCATATCAGACATATCATCTGACATGTCCATGCCACTGTGATCCATATCAGACATATCGCCTGACATATCCATGCCACTGTGATCCATACTCGACATCTCAGCAGCTGTTGCCAAAGAGGATGTGAGCAAGACTAGCGATGACAAACCAATGAATGACAGATTTTTCTTAGATATTTTCATAATAAGCCTCATATTCGAAGGTTTGTTAAACGACGGCAACTTCTCTGAACATGCCGGCTTCCATGTGATAAAGCAGATGGCAATGCCATGCCCATCGTCCAACTTCTCCCGTCACATCGAAGCTAATCTTTTGCGCTGGCTGAACCACAATCGTGTGTTTACGTACCTGAAAATCTCCAGATGGCGTGCGCAAGTCGCTCCACATACCATGCAGATGCATAGGATGGTTCATCATCGTGTCATTGACTAAGGTAATACGTACGCGTTCGTTAGGCTTAATATTGACAGGCGTTGCATCCTTAAACATGACACCATCTAAGGCCCAAATATAGCGCTCCATGTTACCAGTCAGATGTATTTCAATCTCTCTAGTAGGCTTGCGCTGCTCTGCAAATATAGCCTCATCCACGGAACGTAATTGGTCATAAGTCAAGACCTTCCTATCAATATTGCGCAGGTTAATACCGGGATCATCGAGGTTCATACGTGGACTGTCGACACGCATATCAGATTTAAAGTCATATTCGGTCTTAGCGTGCTTTGCTTTGTAGCCTTTATCACCCATCGCACCCATCATATCTGCCATGGTCAACCATTCGATCTTGTCCATAGCAGGTATGGCAGCTCGCGCACCTTTTTTGGTTGTAAGCGTGGTCGCGACATAGCCTGAACGATCGATGTTTTGGGCAAATATCGTATGTGCGTCTTGAGTAGGCGTGACGATGACATCATAGGTCTCAGCCACGCCAATGCGGAAATCATCAATCGCAACGGGTGCGACATCAATACCATCTGTTGCTACCACAGTCATTTTGAGACCCGGTATACGCACATCAAAAATGGTCTGCGCTGAAGCATTGATAAAGCGTAATTTAACAGGCTGTCCTGCTTTTACTAGTTGTGTCCAATTAGCGGCTGTGGTCTTACCATTCATCAGATAGGTAAAGGTTTTTTCGCCAGATAAATCAGTAAAATCCGTCGGCATCATACGCATCTGATTCCACATTTTGCGCTTGTCATAAGCGGCTTCTAAATCTGTTGCGGCAATATCAGACAATAGTTTTTTGAAATCTGGCAGATGATAATTATCAAAGTCAGCGCGCTGTTTGAGCAACTTCAAGAGATTGTGTGGATCGCGATGAGTCCAATCACTCAGCACGATCACATGGTCTTCTTCGATAGGATGACGCTCACGGCCTTTTGGTTCAATGACAATAGCACCGAGCATACCGGTTTGCTCTTGAAAGCCACTGTGTGAGTGATACCAATAGGTGCCTGATTGTTTAAGTTTGAATTTATAAATAAAGGTGCTGTTCGCGGGAATGCCATCAAAACTGATACCTGGTACGCCATCCATCTCAAAAGGTACCAGCAAGCCATGCCAATGGATAGAGGTTGACTCATTCATCTGATTATGAACACGGATAGTTACGGTATCGCCTTCACGCATCTTTAGCGTTGGTGCTGGTAGCGAGTCATTAATCAGTGTTGCCATACTCGACTTGCCATTGACAGTAACGTGCTTCTTGCTGACATACAGGTCAAACTCATTCCCAGTTAAGATAGGTACGATATGGTCAGCTTTATCACTGTTGACGGCTACATTCTGTTGGCCTTTACCGAGCGCACTATTGGCAATAGACGGTAGGGTGGACAGCATGGATGCCCCTAACAAGGTAGAAGATCCTGTCAAAAAACGCCTGCGGTTAAGCATAGTTTTGTTCATAATAATTCACCTGATTTATATCCATAAAGTGAGAGTTGAGTCTATATGTTTATCAGCTAAGCCTATGTCTTTGGCCGCTTATTAATAGAGCTGGATAAGCTATTTAAACGACAACCAAGCTAGATTTGCTGCTGCGGTGAGTCAATAGTTGCATAAATAGCTGTTGAGCCATCTTTGTTAAGCTGCATCACTTTATACGGCATAAATTTATCTTGATATTCCATACCAGGGCTACCAACTGGCATGCTCGGTACGGCAAGACCGATCGCATCACTTGGTGGGTTTTTTAGGAACTGCGCCATATACTTAGCAGGGACATGACCTTCAAATACGTAGCCATCAGTAGTGACGGTGGTATGGCAAGAGCGCATTTGCTGCGGTACGCTGTATCGCTCTTTAAACAAGGACACGTCTTCGACATTCTGTGCGGTTGCGTTTAGACCATGACCTTCGGCATAACCGACCCATTCTTTGCAGCAGCCACAATTGGCGTCTTTATAGACGGTGGCTGAGATATTTTTTAAGATAGTTGATTGGGTATCTGAAGGAGCGCTGACTGGCATTATTTCAGCTGTTGGTTGCTCCGTGTGCGTAGTTTGCACGTTTTGCGTAGCAACAGTTGGCTCAGTCGCTGGTGTTGAGTCAGCAGCAGCGGAGTTAGGTTGACTACAAGCGGCAATCGTTAACGATAACGGCAATACCACGATCGCCGAGAGCACACGGCCAGATATCAGATTATGTTCATTAATAAATCTATTCATAAAACCACTCCCGAGCGTCTGTCTGACGATTAAATACTATAAAAATTAGAGCCACATCACTGGACAAAATAGTACTAGTAAAGCCTAAAACTCAAATCGCAAAAAGCAGCACTATTGAGCACTGCATTTTGTACAAAAAATCAATGTTGCATCTCGGATCCATCACCTGACATATCCATCCCACCATCAAACGACATATCCAACATACTATCGTCTAACCGAGTCGTTAGCATGGTGTACTGGCTTTCATTTAGGTCAGGTAACGATCTAATAAAAGCGACCATTGCCCATATCCTGTCATCATCGTGAGTAGCGCCCCAAGCGGGCATGCCAGACGCCATAATGCCATGTTTAATCGCCCAAAAGCTTTGTCTGGCACCAGCCTCGGTTTGATAGCGCTTAACGACATCCGCCTCAGTAAAGTTAGGAGGCTTTGGGTACATACCGCTACTTAAATCTGTGCTGTTGACGCCGGGAGACAAATGACAGCCTGCACACATATCTTTGTAATCTGCACCGCCCGAGCTGATCATTTCCGCCTTTTTTAAATTGGGAACCAAAATATTCTTACTGGCATGTTCAATTGAGCGTGTGCGGGCAGTTTCTAAAAAATCGTAAACCAGCGGACTATGAGCTCGATCAGCACCGATATTTATCATGCCACTAGTCACAGTAATAAAAATACCCGTAATAGCGACAAAGACAGTAAAAAGTATTCCTAACAAGAACTTCATAGGTTTGTCCTAAAAATCCATTTTCTTTAATATCCCATTACTGCTTGATCAGCTTCTCTAACAATATAGTCAAGTCTATATAAATCCGCTACAGCGTCATCCTCGCTAAGCATACTAATGTATAACTTGCACTCGGTTTCCTTGTATCGAAATTATATTGAACTGACTATAGTATTGAACTTATAAATTGATATTTAAGAGTCGCTATCGCTGCTCACACAGTGCTTTTGGTACATCGCTTTCATTTTGCTCATGTTAGCCATCATGGCTTTCATAGCAGGATCATTCATATCCATTTTGCTATGATCCATTTTTTGCATCATCTGCATATGCTTTTGCATTTTCTCACAGTTCATTTGGTCTTTTTCAGCGTGCATTTTGGGATCGTGTGCCAACGCAGAGGTTGAAACAACTAAGGCTATAGCAGTTGCTACGATTGATTTAGACAGTGGCATTGATTTGAGCAGTGGCATTGATTTGAATAGTGACATGGTAAATCCTTATTTGATTTGGTATGTAGTCGAAAAGACTTTAATATATTAAGTTACTTTAAAGCATACTTTAGTGATTCTGACAGAGAGATGACGGTAAGATTACAATTCTGTCATCTTAATATTTATGGTTTTTAATGTTGTCAATAATCCTTTAGTATGACATCAGAGCTGATGTTACTTATCGCTACCATATTTATTGATAAAGTATTTTTCAGACTGTAGATGTTGATCTTTGTGTTCAATCTCACAAGCCACCCTCGCATCGATATAGCTTTTCATTTGTGAATTTGAGAGCTGAGCATCGTTATGATCCAAGTTTTTTGCAAACTCAGTCACAGCGTCGCAGTTGTTGATGATTGAAGTACTTAGATCAGTCGTATGCGCATTGGCAGTGGTAGTACCAATAAGTACAGAGACTGATAGCAGTACTACTTTTTTGAATGAACCATGAATTTTCATATAAAACCTCTTTTGTAAGTTGTTTACATTGATTACCGATAAAAATAATTCATAGTAGCTAGGGATTGGATAGTAGCTAGGTATCGAAAACGAGCACCTATGTACCGTTTATATAGATTAGCAAAATAAAACTGACAGTCTGATTACGAGCACATGACATCTTTGTCAGCTACCCATCAATGTTGTCACCTGTGCTGGTTAGAACGTTAAACAATCATGACCGTATTGAGGAATTACAATGAAAGTACTGCTGGTAGAAGATGAATTGAAGCTTGGCGAGTATATAAAAAAAGGCTTAACCGAGGCTGGGTTTATCGTGGATCATCAGCTAACAGGATTAGACGGCTATCATGCATTGATGACGGAAGAATTTAGCGTGATATTGATGGATGTGATGCTACCTGACGTTAGTGGTTTTGAACTGGTGCGTAATTACCGAGCGGCAGGCAAGCATACGCCTGTGCTATTTCTAACCGCAAAAGATGACTTAAGTGACAAGATAAAAGGGATTGAGATTGGTGGTGATGATTATCTGACCAAACCTTTTGCCTTTGCAGAATTGATCGTCAGGATGAAAAGCTTATTACGACGTGCCAATCAAGCCGACTATCAAAGTACGATTATGCAAATAGCGGATCTCAAGATGGACATTGGCAAGCGCACGGTGCATAGAGGAGATAAGCCTATTAAGCTCACGGCAAAAGAGTTTTCCTTACTACAGTTTTTATTAGAGCGCCGCGGTGAAGTGCTTCCACGCTCAATCATCGCCTCCCAAGTATGGGATATGAACTTTGAAAATGATACCAATGTGATTGATGTGGCGATAAGGCGTCTTCGTATAAAAATAGACGATGATCATGACGCAAAGCTGATTCATACAGTACGCGGTATGGGCTATCGGTTAGAGGCTGTCGATACAGCGCTTGATAGCAAACCATCTCACGAAGCTGGCAATGTCTAATATGAAATATAGGTTTGATAATCGGCGTTTGCCACTATTATGGCGTACTGTGTTGTTGCTCACGATATTTGTTGTTATATCACAGGTTATTGTTTATATATGGATACAGCGTTCTGTTAAAGGCCATTTCGAGCAAATGGACGCTGAGATTATGACTCATGCGGCTTTTAACTTACGTAAGCGAGTGATAGAACCTAGTAGCCCTATAACTTCCCAAACCCTACCAATCTCTCAAAATCCATTGAATAGTCAACAGCCGCTAAGAGCGGCACCTGACGTAATGCCTGATGGAGATACTTCTACCGCAGTGATATCAGATGAAGCTGATCATCAGCATTCTTCTTGGCTAGATTACGATCTAAAAACCATTATCGCTAATAAAGAAGGGCAGATACTGTCTAGTACACCCAATAACTTTGCTCAAGAGCTAGGAGAGGGGTTTAATCTGTCATCACTGAAACAAGATAATGATAAGCAACAGTTTGTGATGAATATCAACAGTCGATACTATCGAGCAATGGTCATTGAAGACGATAAAATGCTTGCGCTTATCGCACTGCCTATAGATGTGCATCATCAGTATTTATTACAGTTCAATCGTCAGCTTAGTATGATTTTGTTCGCGATTACCTTGTTGCTCGTCTCAGTAGCGGCGTTGGGTGTGTACTGGGGTTTTGCCCCTTTGGCGACCATCGTCCAAAAAATGAAAACAATGAATCCTGACAGATTGGATGATAGAGTCACGGTCAGCGATATGCCGTTAGAGCTGCGACCATTAGCAGAATCTTACAATTCGATGATGGCCAAGCTTGAAAGTAACTTTGAGTCATTGTCTCGGTTTTCAGACAATATCGCTCATGAGCTGCGCACTCCAATAGCGACACTCAGTACGCAAACGCAAGTCATGTTAAATAAACCAAGAGCTGGTGATGAATACATTGAGCAGCTACATCATCAGCATGACACGTTAGAGCAGCTGTCGGCCATGATAAATAATATGCTGCTGCTGGCAAAAACCCAAAAAGGATTGAGTGACTCGCAAATCAGTCATGTGGATACGGACAGTTTAATCACCAAGCTCGTTGATTACTACGAAATGATTACAGAAGACCGAGGTATCGCTATTGAAACCAAAGGTGAGTTCAGCGCTGTCTTAGGAGATAAAAGTTTATTACAAAGGCTCTTTGCTAATCTGATATCGAATGCGATTTATTATGCTGCTCAAGATAGCGTTATAACCATTAGGGCAGATAGAGTAAACTCAGATGAGATGGTGGGCACAACGATAAGCAGTCTTCAACAATCAAAACAAGCTATTTTACGAATGACCATCACCAACCGATTAGATGAGCCATTGACACAAAGTGAGGCAGATAAGTTGTTTGAGCGCTTCTATCGACATCACAAAACAATAGATCGCCATACAGGAACAGGTTTGGGTCTATCTATCGTACAGTCTATCGTTGGGGCGCATAACGGTAACGTCAGTATTACTATAAAGGACGATGATTACTTTCAAGTGAGTGTCGAGTTATTGGAGGACGTTTAATCTTTTAGTAGTCAACGATAGATATTCAATCTGAATAGATAAATTGATAGATGATTGCCTTGAAAACGAGCTGGTAATGACCAAGTAAATGTATGTCTAGTGCCCAATATAAAGCTAGAGATTATTAAAAGGCAATAGGTAAAATAGTAAGTTGATAACGAGCATAATACTTAAAACACAATCATAAAAACCAATTAGGGAATAACTATGCATATCACGGCTAATTTTGATGCAGGCAACATTGACATTATTAATGCAGATGACAAAAAAGACATTCAATTAGCGATTCGCCCAGATGTTGGTGGCGAGTTCTTTCAGTGGTTTAACTTTCGTCTGTCAGGTCAAATAGGTGAGCAGTATGTTCTCAATATTCTGAATGCAGGAGAGGCCTCTTATCTGGAGGGTTGGGAGAACTACCAAGCGGTGGCTTCTTATGATCGTCAGCATTGGTTCCGTCTGCCAACGTCTTACAAAGATGGCAAATTGACCATCGTGGCAGAGTTAGAATGCGAAACCATTCAGATTGCGTATTTTGCGCCTTATAGCTATGAGCGTCATCAAGATTTATTGGCCGCTGTGCAAGTGCATCCGCTAGTGACCTTAGAGCATCTAGGCGAAACGCTTGATAAGCGTGACTTGACCCTAGTCAAAATCGGAGATGGAAATGCTAGTAAGCGTAATATATGGATTACTGCTCGTCAGCATCCAGGTGAGACGATGGCTGAATGGCTCATTGAGGGTTTGTTGTATAGCTTGTTAGATAGCGATAATGCGACTGGCAAACAGTTGTTAGACAAGGCCAATTTTTATATTGTTCCTAATATGAACCCTGATGGCAGTGTACGTGGTCACTTGCGTACTAACGCTGTCGGAACCAACCTAAACCGTGAATGGCAAAGTCCAAGCTTAGACAAAAGCCCTGAAGTATTTCATGTGATTCATAAAATGGAAGCGACAGGCGTGGATCTATTTTATGATGTGCATGGCGATGAAGCATTGCCGTACGTATTCCTCGCTGGTTCACAAGGGACGCCAAGCTACAGTGACCGTCTTGCTGGACTACGTGATAAGTTTTCAGACGTATTAAAGTTAGCCAGTGCTGATTTTCAGTCTGAGATTGGTTATGAGATTGATGCGCCGGGTGCTGCCAATATGACCGTTGCCACCAATTGGGTAGCAGAGCGTTTTGATTGCCTCGCTAATACGTTAGAGATGCCATTTAAAGACAATGATAATCTGCCCGATGAAGAGATGGGTTGGTCACCCGAGCGTTCTATCAAATTAGGGGAAGCATCACTGATAGCAATGCTGGCTGTCGTGGATGACTTACGATAACGATAAAAAAAGCTGCAGAAAATAAAAAGCTGCTAATGATGGCCGAGTGTTTTAGTGGTCATCGTTAGCAGCGTATTTCAAATAATTCCAAGTGCACTTAAGTTTATACTTTTAATGTTGATTTTTGATATCGAGTTTCAACCAAAAATTCTTATAGCTGCTTGGTGTTTAAGTTTTTAGTGTGCGGCAACCAGCTTGGCATAAACTTTGCCCAATACTGCACCAAATACGAGATGTAGCATAAGAGTGGCGATTGGAATCATGATGCCACTTGGCATAGATAAACCAAATAAGCCATTGCCCATCATGGGCATGATAGCAATCATCATCATAAACCAACCAATTGCACCTACCATTGCACCAGTCAGCGTAAAGTTTTTACTTCTATCCGTACCTGCTATCAATGCCATGACGATACCATAGCCGATCGATCCGATCATAAAGTGAGCAATCCACGCTATTATGTGACTGCCACCCATCATCGATGCAAGCATCGCAATAATATCTAAATCAGGCATGAGGCCTATTGCACTTTTTAGCATGAGAAGTAGCGACATAACGATGGTCGCGATAAAAGCAGCTATTATTCCAGCCATATATTTGTTCATAGTAGTCATTCCTTTTCCAGGTTTGAATCGTTATTATTTTTTTGACGTTTTTAATTTTGGTTGTTATCCAGTCGTAATACATTGGAGATAGACGGCCACTTATGTATACGGTAGGGATATTGAAGAATATGGGTGATCTTCAAGACTATCGTGTACTACCTGCCAATATTAAAAACCCCAATATGTATCGTTTCTACGATAAAAGGTCTTGAACAGTCATTCAAGTAATTTTGAGTAATCGTTCAATATTACTTGTAACCACAAGCACGTTATGAATGTTCAGTTCGAATAGAAATGAGGCGGATATAGCAGGCAGAGATAGAGAAAAGCGATAAATATAGGCTGGCATGCTATCAGTCATGATGCTGCTAAGAAATTTTGACAGTCACGCATACTTAGTTATTGGCAAGCACGATGACGGTTATTGGAGGGCATTGCGGAAATTTTGAAACTCTTTAGATTGTTCAAGTAAATCACTGCCCAAATAGCGTAGATCATCTACTTGTTCAGGTTGTAAATGAAAAGTGGTCGGCATGGCATCGAACTTTGCACGCTCTGTTTTATCTTTGACTTGATCAAAGGTTAATACGGAGAAATGCACTTCTACCTGAGGCGCACTTGCAGGTCGCTGAGCATTTACATGCTCTCCCCATTGTAAAAATTCTTTTTTGGCCAATGAGACAGTTTCGTTATTTAGTGTGCCTAGTGCGACTTCACTCGCCGCTGAAATGGTATCAAGAAAACTCGGGTCTTTATTTTCTACTGACCACTCATGCTCTGAATAGGTCTGAGCATTGGCTACAACGACCAGTACTTGTCTGACTTGGCGTAATTTTGCAGGACTGAAGGCACCTGCCATGTTGGGCACATCGCCATATTGGGTCACAGGACTCATCATTGAGCCGCGCACACCTAGATTATCAGTTACCCCGCCATCTACCAATCGCACTACTGGCATCCGCTCTGGCTGCGAATACCTATCTAGTGCGCGAGCTATCGCATAACTACGCGGCAAATGACTGTCTTGATTTAGTGCGTTATTAACCCAAGGCTGCGAGCGCTGCGAACAATCAGAAAAGTTGTGTAGGGCAATAGGGGCAAAGATGCCAGGGACTGAGGAAGAGGCCATCACCGCATTGGCAACTGGGTAGCTTGATAAATCCGAACACAAAAAGTCGAACTGTTGCTGAGTAAATGAAAAAGTCATGGCGTTGTTTAAATCACTTGCATTTAGGATAACATAAGGCAATTTTCCACGGCTCATATCAGCAAAGGTCTTTTGTTGAAATAAACTATTGTGTAAGTTGTTAGCCACCAGATCTCCACGGTTGTATTCAGAACTGCTCATCGCTATTAGGCTTTTCGGACGTATCGCAAGTCTAATCAGTCGTGATTGCCAATCTTCATACAAGAATTCTGGAGCAAATTTCTCAAAAATGTCATCGCCAAATAGCCCATAATAAGCTGCCGTGTAGCTCCCGCCAGATACCGAAGAGATGACATCTACCTCATCTAATAATCGGCGCTCTACGCCATTGATAGTTACTGGTGTATCACGGAGCTTTTCTAGTACCCCGTAGCTGAGTGCTGCTGCCCGTGTACCACCGCCAGAAAAGGCAAGTACAACAAAGACTTCGTCTGAGTTTTTTGGGAGGTTGTTATGGAAATCATAACGAGCAGTGCTCTTATCTATAATAGGCTTGTTCCAGACTCGTTTTGCGCAACCAGTGAATAACAGCGAGATAATAATGATGATGAATAGAAAAAACGCAAAGCATAATCGAGGTGAAACCATCAGTTTTGAGAGTTTCTGCAGTAGACGATCATAGTAAGTCGGTATGTCTATACGCATGCAAATCACCTCAAAGTTTGTAGACTACGGTGCGCTCTGTACTTTTTGCTAATGACAGAGCAAACCACGTCAGTTTTCGACTTCCATGTCGGTTGTGACTTAACACTTAAGGGCAGTAAACTTAAGGGCAGTAAACTTAAGAGCAGGGGCCACCTTATAAATATGACGTATATAAAACAAAGCTGATATAGATTGATTTCTTACTAGTATGAGTCACGGTGGGTAATTTAATTACTATGAATAAACCTTAACTGGACGGTAATAGCGAGTCAAGATAAAAATGAGTAACCGTTCAAATAGCCTTTCTTTTCATTTTTATCTTCACATTTGCTAATAATAGCCCCGACAAAATCAACATCATGGCCAGCATTTTCCACCACGTCACCACTTCTCCTGTGAGTAGTACTGAGGTCACCATACCGAATACGGGCACTAATAGTGCAAACGGCATAACCTTGGACGCGGTATTTTGACTGAGTAAGTGTGCCCACAGGCCAAAGCCAATCAAGGTTGAGATATAGACGATAAACCCAAGTGAGAGCCAAGACTTGAGTGATGCTTCAGTAAACGTCGCCATCTGCCATGCATCAGTCTCAAAGATAAGGGAAGATATCGTTAACATCACGCAAGCAATGAGACCGCCCCAGACTACCAGCGCTAGCGCAGACAGAGCAGAGGCTTTATTTTTTCCAGTGCTAGATGTAGCAACAGATACCCTCATTCCTTGCTGCATCGCTTTTAGAGCCGTTTGCTCTGACGCTTTTTCTGAGGCCTGTTTTGATGCTTGCTTGGAGGCAATATTACCAAAGCTCCAACCGATGGCCGCAATCAAAATGCAGATGAACCCTGCCAAAGGCATATCACCGCCAAGGTTTAACGCAATCACGCTGAGTCCTAGTACACCGACCAACATACCGACGATTTGCATACGGCTGACTGCTTCACCCAATATAAAGTACGCTAGCAATACCGTGATAAAAATCTGAATTTGTAGCAGTAGTGCCGTCAGCCCCGGGGATGAACCCAGATGCATCGCTGTAAATACAAAGGCGTACTGCATAACAAATGTACCGATGGCATAAATAAACAAGGTACGGTTGAATTTAGGCGGCTTTAGAAACAATACCAGTGGCACAGCAGTAAAGAAAAAACGCAGGGCGGTAAGCATCAATGGTGGAAAGCTCTCAAGACCCCACGCAATAAAAGTAAAATTTACGCCCCAGATAAAGGTAACCAGTACAGCCAATGCAGTATATATAGGGGACATATGAGCTATCCTAGAGAAATAGTATCCGTTGTCGGGGATGGTTGGATTTAATTGTGTTCGGCTTATGTTTGGCTGATATTTAGGCTTAGAATTATAGTCGAAAGGTCACTATATAATAAGAAGGTGCTAGCACTATAGCCGATTCAATTTAAAAGTAGTACAAGGCAACCGAGTGTAGATGTACATGTGATACTTCAAGCGAGTTTAACGCTGTAATACTTTTATAGTGGAATGACTATATAAGTCTCTGATTGGTCAGTCTAACGATTGAGCCAATACCTCGAAAACTTTTGAATGACTCATTTGTGCCACATTGAATCGCATAAAGTTTTCAGCATTGTCCGATTGGCTAAAAACATTGCCTGGCGCCAAGACCACACCCTGTGATAAACAGCGATTGGCCAATTCGGTCGCATTATTATTTTCAGGTAATCGGCACCATAGGAACATACCTGCTTGTGGGAGCAGCCACGGTACGATGCCTAATTTAGCCAATCGTGGTAGCGTATGAGTACGCGCGCTTGCCAGCCTAGTATGGATATCATTCATATGCTTACGGTAGCCGCTATCAGTCAATGCTGAGAACACAACCGCCGCTGCTAACTGACTGCCACCAAAGCCAGTCGCTATCTTTAAATCTACCAAACTCTCAACCCATTCTGTAGGCGCTGCAATATAACCACAGCGTAGGGATGCGGATAACGTTTTAGAAAAACTGCCGATATAGAATACTCGTGATAACCCATCCAAGGCCGCCAATCTCGCTGCAGGCTTGACTTCAAAATCTGCAAAAATATCGTCTTCGATAATATACAAACCAGCCGCTTGCGCCAATTGTAATACACGGTATGCCGTAGCAGGCGATAACGTGGCGCCAGTAGGATTGTGAATGGCAGCATTGGTGATGTACAGGCGCGGCTTATGCTCATCTAAAATCGCTGCAAAGGCCTCTACATCTGGCCCGTTTGGCGTATAAGGGACGCCAACCACTTTGACTCGATGGGCAAGCAGCTGTGCTCGAAAGTTAAAATAACAAGGATCATCTACGACGACCGTATCACCTGGTGTCAGTAAAAATCGAAAAATCAAATCTATCGCCTGAGTGCCTGAATCCGTCAATATGACCTGTGACGGTTCTGCATTGATACTCAATCCTGCCATACGCCGCGTGAGTAGTTGACGCAATGCTAACAGTCCTAGCGGCGTTGCATACTCACTGATAATGGACGCGTCAGCTTTTGCTACATTTCGCAGACCACGGCGTATACCTGCCTCAAACAGCCAGTCCGCTGGTAACCAGCCGCAGCCTGGCTTTAGTGCACCATCGGGTGGCTCCAGCGCCTGCCGCGATACCCACAATGGATCTACCACTCGATCAATTTTTGGTGCTATATCTGTCAATGATAGCGGCGCTGTCGTCTCTGCCACATAAAACCCTGCACCAGGCCGAGAGTAAATAATGCCCTCAGTTTGCAGGCGCTCGTAGGCTTCAACCACGGTAGATGGCGAGAACCCATAATCTTTGGCAGCGGCACGGACGGAGGGTAGTCGCGACTCTGGCATGTAGATAACGGTCGCTATTTTCTCTTTTACGTCAGCCATGACAATTTCGATACGTGTTAGTTTCTTATTCATATTTTTTACAATTTTTGGTAAGGCGGATTTTGTGAAGGTTTTATCTTAAGGGTACAGCTAGGACAATATATTGATTTGATATCCCAACTGTATGGGTTCTATAGACCAAACAGTTATGTCTAATTGTACTGTATTGTATATAGATAACCTACTGTGCTTTTGTTTTAATTATTGAACGTAAACGATGTAGAGGTAGGTGTCATTCTACTGTGAATCGCATTTACCTCAGTCAATTCAAAGATTATTCTTCAAAAAGCAGCGATATATGACCACGAAAAAATATAATAAATATCTGGCCTTTGCCTTATGCGTAATAACGACAAGCGTCAATATCCAAGGCCCACTTTATGCCGTTTATGCACACAATGATGGCTATGGTGTGCTAGCAACTACGATAGCGTTTTCCTTTTATGTATTAGGCGTCATACCTGTATTGTTAGCTTTTGGTGGATTGTCTGATCGAATTGGACGGCGCAAGGTGATTTTAATCTCTTTGGCACTATCGGTAGCAGCGACGGCTCTTATGTTATTTTATCCGTACACGCGAGCATTAGCAGTAGCACGATTCATACTTGGTGTGGGAACGGCTCTAATGGCTGCTACGGCGACTGCCTATATGATTGAGCTGCTCGGCTCAACAGATACGATGCGTGCGACAGCGTGGGTGACGGCCAGTACAACGATAGGTTTTGGTCTTGGCCCTGTATTGACGACGGTTTCTTTGATGCTTTATGAAACCGATCAGCCAGCCAGTTTTTTCTTACTGCTAGCTAGCGGGCTGTTCGCTATGTTTTTGTTATATCAATTACCAGAGACAGCACCTAAACGCACTAATTTGCCCACATCTATGCTACGGCTACCTTATTTTAACCGTGAGGTCATCTGGTATGGCAGCGGTATTTTGATTTGTTGGGCGACGACAGGTTTGGTACTGTCAGTTATTCCCTCAGTACTGGCCACGCATGGACTCGCTAAGTATGCAGGGATATCCTCTATGTTAGCCATCAGTTGTGGATTGATCGTTCAGCCAATCGCCCGAAAACTTGATCCTCAGGTTTCAAGCAAGCTTGGTCTTCTGATCTTACTACCAGCCTATGCTTTGTTGGCTTGGGGGACGTTGAATGCTAACCTACCAGTGATTCTTTTGGCGGCATTTTTGGCCAGTACTAGTTGCTATGGATTTGTCTACTTAGGCGGTATGCTAGGAGTCGCACGCTCGGCTGGAAATGAGCAAGCACGTGCGAGTGCAGGCTATTTTCTGATGGCATATATAGGGTTTAGTGTACCAGTCATCTTTACTGGTTTGATTGTGGATAGGTATGGTGCTGCTACTGCGTTCTACGCCTTTGGTGTGTTTTCATTAGTTAGTGTGATTGTCTTGTTTGCTAGCCAGCCTATATTGAGAATCGGACGTCGTTCGAACGCCAATTTGCATAGCGTGTCTTAAAATAAGATTGATAGTACAGTTCTCTATCCATTATCTTTTCATTTAATATTTTTTAATTTAATACCTCTGCATGCAATGTCTATGCTCTAAAACAATGCTCTTTTTTTGCTGAGGCACCACGATAAAGCAAACAATTGTATCAATATAGTGCTTTTATCCCTAACTTTAGTAGAAAACACCATTTTGCCTATGGCATAGAACTTGCCCTTATACAGGTATGACAATATTGTCATGTTTTAACTAAAGAGGGTATGTTCTATGTTCAAAAAAACCATTCTTTCACTGTTTATTCTAAGCGCGTTTGGTATATCAGTATCCCAAGCAGAAGACTTTACGGTTCTCAAGCAAATAGCAGATAAACCTACTCAGTTGAGTAGTGGTGAATACAAAGGCAATTACTATGTACCTTCTACTTTAGACACCATAACATGGGGGTATTTGCCCAACAGAGACGCCAGTCCCGTTATGTCTGTTGCCTCTGGTAGTGTGGTGACTTTTGATACCGTCTCACACGAAGGTTTGCTCGAAGATCAGGGCCGTGATGCAGAAAAATACTTTAAGTCAAAAGGGGTCAAAGACGACTTTATTTTAGATGAAGCAAAAACAATAACAAAATCAAAATTAAAACATGACTTTGATAAAGATGGTCCACATATCGTGACAGGCCCTATCGAAATCAAAGGGGCGCAACCAGGCGATATCCTAAAAGTAGAAGTCATCAACGTTGAACCGCGCGTGCCGTATGGTGTCATCTCTAACCGCCATGGCAAAGGCGCATTGGCAGGCGAGTTTCCCAAAAAAGCAAAACAAGACAACGCGTCTGCCGCTAACCCTGAGCGCTACGGCAATGTCTCCGTATTTACGCCTATCGAAAAAAATGCCAAAGGTGAATACGAAGGTATCCTAAAAACAGATTCTGGTAAGTCTATACGTTTTCCACTCAGTCCATTTATGGGTCTAATGGGTGTCGCAGCAAACACCTCAGAACGAGTACATTCAGTTCCACCTGCTATGTATGGTGGCAATATTGATATCAATGAATTGGGTGCAGGGGCGACGGTTTATTATCCGGTACAAGTGGCAGGTGCACTGTTTTATACAGGTGACAGTCACTTTGCCCAAGGCGATGGCGAGGTTGCATTGACTGCCCTTGAAGCATCTGCTCGCGCCACTTTTAAGTTTACACTGCTAAAAGCAGGTAAGGATAAGATTCCGGGTAAAGAGATTGTGCAACCTTTGGCAGAGAATGCTGAATTTTGGATCACGCCAGGGCTAGATGAAGATTTGGATGAGGCGATGAAGAAGTCTACTCGTGAAGCGATTCGTTTCTTAAATCAAGAGTATGGTATTGATGAGGCAATCGCTTATGCTTACCTAAGTGCAGCGACAGATTTTGAAGTATCGCAAGTCGTGGATAAGACCAAAGGTATTCATGCCAAAATTCGTAAAGCAGATTTCAAAGAGTTTGAAAAATAGTACAAATTAACACTCTCAACTTCAGAAAAAAAGTCCTTTATATTGATATAAAGGACTTTTTTACATTCAGTATATTGGTTTAAAAAAGGTGAATATCACTAGAGACACAGCAACGTTCTATTTTCTTCTACTTCAATTAGCCATCGCACTTTGCAGGATAGTGTAAGCCGCTTTGACCCTCTCTGCGTTGGGGTAGTTCTTATTTGCCAAAATGACAATACCAGATTTTTTTGCGGGAATATAAGCGATATATCCACCGAAACCATTGGTAGCGCCTGTCTTGTTCACCCATACATCGTTTAAAACAGGTGTCGGCTGATTGTTTGCTGTAATGGGCTGTGGTTTGAGCACCACATCCGTTGAATTACCTTTAAGCAGTGTGTCTAGCTGAGTTGGTAATGGATACATCTCCCACGCCAATCCCTGTGTAAAAGTGCTCGCTTGATAGTATCCCTTTCTAGTGTTTTGCAATGACTGTTGAATCTTTTTATCCAAAGGGATTAACCCCATATTGGCCGCCATGTAATGGGTCATATCCGCGCTGGTTGATTTAATACCATAAGCTTCGGCGTCCAAAATCCTAGGGTTAACTCTTATCGGCTCTCCAGCAGCGTTATAACCAAACGCATAATCGTCCATTTTGTCGTTAGGAACATTGACAAAGGTACTAGGCATATTGAGTAAGGGCAGTATTTTATCTTCCATCACCTGTGTGTAATCCGCGCCCATACTCAAGGCTGATATATGGCCGAACAGTCCTATACTGGCGTTAGAGTATAGACGTTTTGAGTTGATAGGGAAGGCAGGTTGCCACGACTTATAGTAGCGGAACAATTCCTTATTGTTTTTGACATCGTTAGGTACTTGAAGTGGTAGACCACCAGCCGAATAGGTGGCTAGGTTGATAAGCTTGGTGTTACCAATGGCGCTGTCTTGTAGATAAGGAATGTATTTATCAGCGGTATCCTCCAAGTCGAGTGTGCCATTGAGTTCGGAGTAACTGGCTAAAGTCGCGGCAAAGGTCTTACTGATAGAGCCCAACTCAAAGATAGTGTTTTCCGAAACAGCCTTGACAGATTGCTTGTCAGCCAAACCGTAGTTATAAAAAGACGACTTTCCATCGACAATAATACCAAACGCCATACCTGGAATATCATGTGCTTTCATTAGCGACTTGGCTTGTGCATCTACTGTGCTTTTCAGATGACTGTCGCTGTCTGCTGCTTGCACTTGTCCAGATATCAATGAGGCGGCAATGACAGCAGTCAGACCAACTCGGCTAAAAAGTGTTTGCGCTGATTTTTTCATGATTATATTACTTGTCCGTTTTGTTAGAATTAGCGGAGGTCTATTCCTTTAGCGAGTCTGCAAATAGGTTACTGACTTCGAGAATGTCATTTCGTATTTCCCTATTTTATTTCTACAGAACCTCCGTATTTTCACAGAATACCAATATTCCGGCAAGCTGAAATCGGTTTATTGAATATAGATTAAGGGCTAATTCATACCTCTACTATGAATGTTTAAACGTATTTATCTCTCATTTATTGAGGAATTGTCGTGTGCACGACAAACTTCTAAGCGCTGTTATAAAATTATAGTCTACAGGCAAAAGATGTCGTCAATGATAAACCTTAACTTATCACTAAATGAATTAATCAGGGATGAATGATGAATAGTAATCAAATTGGCGCATTTTTTTCGTTATGTTTAAAATGAGGATAAACCCTAAAAACACGACTTTTGTCATTATCTTGTCATAACCGCATCGTATCCTTGAGCTCACTATGAATGGTGGCTGCGTATGGCTGATGTCTTGACTTATTGTATGAGTCATTGATAACAGTAGGCGCATCAATACAAGGTTTGTTTATGAGTGTGGCTAATCGGCTTGGTAGTATTTCCACGCGCATGCTGATTATTTTGGCATTGGCTTTTTCATTGATTATTCTGATGGTGTACTGGGTTATTGAAACCCAAGCGAAGCCGCGCCTACTAGAGATGACTTCAGAAACAGTGGTTGAAACGGGTAATGAAGCAATCAATAGCATCATGGCGAGTATCAGCCATGTCGATGGATTGGCAAAGGCGACCAGTACGATGGCTGGTGGCTTGCCAAAAGAAGACGTTCTTTATAAAGAAACCTTTGGTAATCTCATGCAGCAGACGGACCTGCGAATCGTGGGCGGAGGTGTATGGTTTGACCCCAATATGTATGAGCAAGGTCGAGAGCGTCAGTCGTTTGTGTGGGCGCGTGATGATGCAGGCAACATGCAACCATCAGAACGCTATAATCAAGTGAGCCAAACACCCAATCCTTATTATCGAGATTGGTGGTACATTCCAGCGATGTATGCACGTCATGACCACTGTGTCTGGAGCCGTGCGTATGTGGATCCCGTGAGCAATCAGCCGATGATGACTTGTGCCAAGTCATTATATGACAGTCGTAACCAAGCTTTTGATGGCGTGGTGAGTTTTAATTTGTTATTGGATAATCTCGATGATGCCATGCAAAAATGGCAAGATAAGGTAGGTGGCTATGTATTCTTGGTAGACTTGGACAATCGGTTTTTGACCTTTCCTGATCAGTCGATGGTCACTCAAGTGACGGAAGATAATCCTCAGGGCGAAATGGTAACGGCACATCAATTGGCCAAGAAAAACCCTAGCTTTGCACCTATTGCTGATCGCCTAGATAGTATCAATCGCACACTGATCGATGACGCGACTGCCAAAGATGAAGGCCGTTTCACGCTCGCCGCCCGTAGTATTTTGAGCACGACCAATTTGGACAAAATCAGCGAACAAGAATCCCAATTACTCTCCGCATTATTGCTGTTGAACATCGATCAGACGTTTAACTTAGTCGGCAGTCATTTGGTCGATACCATCGCTGTGCCCAATGATTTTGTGTTGCAGCAGTCTGCCACCGCTTTTGTGTTTCGTATGCCATTTACGTATTGGAAGATGGTCATCGTTAAGCCTGATAATGACATGATGAGCGTGGCAAATGCACTGTCAAACCAGCTGATTCAAGCCATGCTATTGGGGTTTATTCCGATTTTATTACTGACTGCATGGGTATTTCGTCGCTACTTTACGCGTCCATTAAAGCACATGGCAATGGCCGTGGCTGATATGGGCACATTGATTGAGCAAAAACAATATCAAAAATTAAGCGTGCATAAATTGCCACACTCAAATGTCAGTGAAATCCAAGTCATCAGCGAGCAGACCAATCAACTGATTGATCGTGTCGTCGAAAACGAAGGCGCGCTTGCTGAAATAAATGTCCATCTAGAGAGCCAAGTGACCGCCCGTACGAAAGATTTGCAGCAAGCCATGGACGAATTAAAAGCCTCACAAGTGCACCTAGTACGCTCCGAAAAAATGGCCACACTCGGTCAGATGGTGGCAGGCGTGGCGCACGAGGTCAATACGCCTCTTGGCTATGTGCGTAGCAATATGGAGCTGGTCGGTGATAACCTCATGCGTTTTGATGAGCTGATACAGCATACCGATCAATTATTGCATGCGTTAAAAGAACCAGAGGCTGCCCAAGCACAAGTGACTCAATTGATAGAGGAGACCTTGCAGTGTTGCGAGGCAATTAAAGAAGATGAAGTCAGTGAGGATTTGACAGATTTGATCAAAGACGGCCTGTATGGCGTCGATCAGATTGCGGAGTTGGTCGTGAGTTTGCGTGATTTCTCTCGAATTGACGAATCCAAGGTAAAAGAGGTCGATATCAATGACTGTATCAACACGTCTTTGGTGATGGCACGTAATAATCTAAAAACTCTAGATGTCAGCACCAGTCTGGCTGAGCTACCATTGATTCAATGCAATCCTTCGCAAATCAACCAAGTATTACTCAATCTATTTAATAATGCCGCCCAAGCCATGCCAATGGATCATAAAGGGACATTACAGATCCTCTCGTCTGTTGATGAGTCGCGACAATACGTGGCAATCAGCATTACAGATAATGGTGTTGGTATTAAAGAGAGTATTTTAACGCAGATCTTTGAGCCTTTTTTTACCACCAAAAAAGCCGGTGATGGCACAGGATTAGGATTGGCTATCACAGCACAAATTATCGAACAACATAGCGGTCGCATCGAGGTCAGCTCAATCGTTGGCACTGGAACGACGTTTACCATTCTGCTGCCGATACAGTCTATCGCTCATAAAGCCAAACCTTCGCAGGCCTTATTTGAAAGTTGAGAGACTTCCAACTACTTATTTAAAGAGAGCCTCATGCAAAAACCAAAAATTGCCTTTATCGATGATGAACCACGCATTTTACGCAGTTTAAAAATGCACTTTCGACAGTCACACGATGTGTTTACCACCACCGATGCCATTGAGCTGATGGAATATATCAGCGCGAATGAGGTACAAGTGGTTGTCAGTGATCAACGCATGCCAGATAAGCAAGGTACAGAAGTGTTGCGTGATATCAAGGCGGCATCCCCGAATACTATTCGTATCTTATTGACGGGGTATGCAGATCTGAATGCGGTGATTGATTCTGTGAATGAAGGCGAGATTTATCGCTATATCACAAAGCCTTGGCAAAATGATGAACTCAAAAAAACCGTTAATAAAGCCACAGAGATTGCTCAGAAAACCCAAGAAATCACCCAAAATGCCACTGAAAATTATGACATTCAAAACCGTATTCATGCCAGAATTGATAGCAAGCGTAGTATATTGGTGTTAGATGATGATGAGAGTGTCTATCAGCAAATAAAAAGTCATTTTAAGAGTGCTTATACCGTGAGCTGGGCAAGCAATATTGAGCAGGCTGCAAGCTTATTACAAAAAAAACGCTTTGGCGTCACTATTACGGATTCGACGCTCAATAAAGAAAATATCACTCCCATTGTTTATGCGCTAAAAAATATTCAGCCTGATCTGATGGTACTCATGTTGACCGAGTTCAAAGATGCACATATGGTGATTGATTTGATTAATAAAGGTCAGGTATATCGCTGCCTACCACGACCGACCAATTTTTCTATGATGAGTATCAGTCTTGATCGCGCGTTTGATCATCACGAAAGATTGGTACAGCAGCCGATATTGGCAGCTCGCCATCATGTTGAAGCAGTGCCGGAATCAGAGACGTTGAACTTTTCTGACAAAATAAACCGTTTTTTTGCCAAATTTAGAGATTGGCGTATTGGAAGGTGATGTCAATCCAACATAAAAGTGATACATGCGATGATCATCTTGCTACTGGTTATAAGTTTTCTCATTGGCTGCACAATATTTACCCCAGTAGAACCGTATGCACTTTAGGAGGAATCGACTGTATTTTGTTTAAGGTCGAACGCTATTTAAGCCAAAAAATTTTGCACGCAGTCGATTAAATACTCTTTTACGGCATTGAACAGTGGGTCAAGCAATCGTCGTTCAGGAAAGATCAAATATAGTGGATAGGGGGTAACTTGCCAACCCCCTAGTTTAATTTCAATGTGCTGTCCTTCTTTTATATTAGAACTAATGTCCAAACGAGATTCTAGTGCAACACCATGTCTCATTATTGTCCAACGCCTGACCACGTCACCATCTTTTGCCCGATACAGCGGCGCTCGTTTGTTTGTCCAAGCCTTCAAACGTTCATTGACTAAAATATTTGTCATTGTGTCCCAGACACAGACAATTATGTTCAGCCAATGCTGAGGGTGTCTTAGGTTCACCAAACTTCTCTAAGTACATAGGCATTGTCTAAGATGCCCAGTGCATCCTTACAGTGCTGCAAAAGCTGCTCACCCTTGTTAGTAAGGCGGAGCTTGCGCGTCAAGCGGATGAACAATTTGTCCTATTGAGATACGCTAATGGAGGACAGGCCCTCGTTTGAGAAACATCAGACTAAACAGGACGGTTGTATTGTCTCAAATATAACAAACAACCGCTTAGATATCGATCTAAATAACTCCTTAAAAACAACCTACTTTCAAAATTATATTGAAAGTGTTTTAGGTGATGACTACTGTTTGAAGCACAACACTTTCATTACAATGGACGCTATCACGACGGATAAAATAGAACAGGTATCCAAAACTGAAACAATAATTCAAACAATAAGGGCGGTTTATGACTCTGAATACCACTAAAACAATTTTAATTACTGGCAGCACAGATGGCATTGGCAAATTGGCAGCGTTAAAACTGGCAGAAGCTGGACACCAAGTGTACTTGCATGGCCGCGATGCTGACAAACTTGCTAGCGTCATTGCAGAAGTTCAAGCAGTCGCGACAGGC
Organism: Psychrobacter proteolyticus; assembly: GCF_038155145.1. Lineage (GTDB taxonomy): Bacteria > Pseudomonadota > Gammaproteobacteria > Pseudomonadales > Moraxellaceae > Psychrobacter > Psychrobacter proteolyticus_B. Next base: position 405,515 of record NZ_JBAKAY010000002.1, on the reverse strand, counting down.
GCAGCAGTAGATAATATTGATGGGTTTGTGGCTGATTTTTCTGATTTAACGGATGTGCTAAAGATGGCAGCAGACGTCAATGAAAAACTGCCCAAGCTTGATGTGCTCATAAATAACGCAGGGATTTATACCACGGCATCAGCATTGACTAAAGACGGTCTGGATGTACGCTTCGTAGTCAATTATCTAGCGCCTTATGAGCTGACCAATGCTTTATTACCTTTGCTCAAGCAGTCTGATAAAGCGCGTATCGTGAACTTAAGCTCAGCTGCGCAAGCGTCAATATCTTATCAAGCACTTGCAGGCCAGACCCGCCTCGATGATAAGGATGCTTATGCCCAAAGCAAGCTGGCACTCACGATGTGGAGTATGGCATTAGCTGACACAGTCGTTAGCAACAATATCAATGTCATTGCCGTCAATCCAGGCTCGCTGCTGAACACAAAAATGGCCAACGAAGCGTATGGTCAGCATTGGTCATCAGCAGACAAGGGCGCAAATATCCTAACTGCATTGGCCATCTCGGATGAGTTCGCTGATGATACTGGTAAATACTTTGATAACGATATAACAAATGGCGCACATGGCGATGCAAGAGGGGCATTTGGTCGACCACATGCTGATGCTCTAAACCAAGCAGCCATTGCAGAGCTTGAGCAGCAGACTCAGACAGTATTGCAGTCAATTTTTGCATAAGATGCATAAGACTTATATTTAGCAGCATTAATGAATTTCAAACAATTGAACCATCATTAACTATATTTTCAAATTTTATTATTAAAAACTTTCTCATTAAAAACAGGACACAATATTATGCAAACTATCAAAGCCATTGGTTATCAAAACAATCTACCTATCGATAATGAACAATCGCTACAAGACATTACCCTTGATAAGCCAATTGCTTCAGGCCGCGATATTCTCGTAGAAGTGAAAGCCATATCAGTCAATCCAGTAGATTACAAAATCCGTGAAGGGCGTCCTGCCGCAGAGGGTGAGTATGCTGTTATTGGTTGGGATGCTGCTGGCACTGTGACAGCTGTCGGTGAAGACGTCAGTTTATTCTCAGTAGGCGACAACGTCTATTATGCTGGAGATTTGACCCGTTCAGGCAGCAATGCTGAATATCAGTTAGTCGACGAGCGTATCGTTGGACACATGCCAGCCTCTTTGTCTTTCGCTGAGGCAGCGGCATTACCACTCACGACGATTACAGCTTGGGAGATGTTATTTGACCGTTTACAAGTGCCTGTCTCTGATAGCGCAGCGAATGACAGCGATAGTAGCGAGGATGCTAATAACGTCTCAGTATTGGTCATTGGCGCAGCGGGCGGTGTTGGATCTATCTTAACTCAGTTATTAAAGACAAGAACGTCTGCCACGATTATTGGTACGGCTTCGAGAGATGAGAGCGTGCAGTGGCTCAAAGATTTGGGTGCTGATCATGTTATCAATCACCGCAACCCATTGTCTGATGAACTACAAAAAACAGGTATTGCTGAAGTAGACTACGTGGTGAGTCTCAATAATACTGAGGATCATTACGAAGAAATCATTAAATGCTTAAAGCCGCAGGGTAAGCTTGGACTGATTGATGATCCAAAATCACTAGATGCCAACCCGCTTAAAACCAAAAGCTTAAGCCTGCATTGGGAATTTATGTTTGCACGTTCAATGTTCAATACGCCAGACATGATTGAACAGCATCATTTATTAAATGCGGTGGCAAAATTGATTGATGCAGGCGAGATCAAAACCACGGTTGCTCACAATCTTGGGGCTATCACTGCTGAACATCTACGTAGTGCACATCAAATGCTAGAAAAACAGCAAGCGCATGGCAAGATTGTATTAGAAGGCTGGTCTGCATAACGCCATTTAGATTAACAGGTCCAATGTGACGCTTTTAGCAGACACGTTGGACCTATTTAAATCAATGATAATAACAAACATAGGATAAATAGATGAGCACGCAAGCAAACAAACCACTTACCATCGTCGCCACTATCAAAGCCAAACCTGAGCACGTTGAACAAGTTAAAACTGAGCTGCTTAAACTGACAGCAGCATCACAAGATGATCAAGGTTGTATTCAATATGACTTACATCAAGAAAATGCAAATAGTAACGGTTTCGTTGTTTATGAGATTTGGGAAAACAACGAGTGTCTTCAGCAACATGTACAAAGCCCGCATTTCCAGAACTATGTACAAGTAACAGATGGGATGGTCGATGAATTCATCGTCACTGAAATGACAGTTATCTCATAGGTTTAATCTATATTCTGCTGCTAACAATAAAATGAATGGTTGAAAGTCACTACTGAAACGACTGACTTTTATGCTTCAAAACAGTAGCTATTGATTTAGATATAAATGGTTTTGAATAAAATATTCAAAGCCATTTATACGCTATTTATTTGCTATCGAACGATGATTATTCTTGAGCAACTTTCAAAACGATTTTACCGACATGTTTCTTTTCTAAAAAAACCGCTTGAGCAGTATGTATCTCTTTTAATGGAAAAGTACACGCCACGATTGGATTTATTTTACGTTGTTCGATACAGTTAACGAGGTTTTGGAATACTTCAGGCTGTAGTACGGTACAACCGTAAAAGGTCAAGTCTTTTAAATAAAGTGTTCTGATGTCTAGCTCCAGTTATTCATCAACCGCTACTATATTAAATACTCACTCCATCATTACCGATCCATTTGGGACCTATTTCAACCTCAATATCACGTGCGGTAACGGCTTCAGCGCACTCGGAGCATACTGTCACCGGATGCATAATGTGACCACATGCCTTGTGTCTATGCAACAGCGGTGCCCCGCGTTCATCAGCCATGTGTTTATCACCCCAACTGACCAATGCCAGTACGACAGAGTGCAAATCTAATCCACACTCTGTCAGTCTATATTCCTCACGTAGCGGCCGCTGCTGATAGGCGACTTTTTTTAAAATATCGTATTCAACCAATTTACGAAGACGGTTAGATAGGACATGGCGTGTAATGCCCAAGCGTTGCTCAAATACGTCGAATCGTCTGACTCCCAAAAAACAATCGCGTAAAATCATGAGCGTCCAACGATCACCAATGACTGCTAAAGTGCGAGCCACCGAGCAAGACTGTTGGTCCAGTTCATCCCAGCGCATAGGTTATCTCCTTTATCTTTAAGCTATAGGTTAGCTTGACAGGGTCCAAAAATAAAGCTATGTTTTTGTTAGTTCTAAAAAGGAACCTATAAGGAAATAGACATGAACAGAGCACCCGTAGCAGTTGTAATCGGCGCAGGCGATGCCACTGGCAGTGCTGTTGCCAGACGTTTTGCGCGAGAAGGTTTTACTTTGTGCGTGACCAGAAGGACTGTTGAGAAGCTAGAGGCATTAGTCAGTGATATCGAAGCGGCTGGAGGAGTAGTCAAGCCATTTGGTTGTGATGCGCGTGTCGAGCAAGAGATGGTTGAGCTGTTTGCTCATATTGAAAAAGACATTGGCCCGATTGAAGTGGTGGTGTTTAACATCGGGGCAAACGTTCATTTCTCCATCTTAGATACGACAGAGAGGGTCTATCGAAAAGTGTGGGAGATGGGTGCCTTGGCTGGATTTTTGACAGGTAGAGAAGCGGCAAAAGTCATGATTCCACGTGAGAGGGGGACAATTATTTTTACGGGTGCAACAGCGTCTTTACGTGGTAGTAAAGGTTTTTCAGCTTTTGCTAGCGCTAAGTTTGCTCTGCGGGCACTGGCACAAAGCATGGCGCGAGAGTTGGGTCCAAAGGGCATCCATGTCGCACATCCTATCATTGACGGTGCCATTGATACTGATTTTATTCGTGACAACTTTCCCGAGCGCTATGAGCTCAAAGACCAAGACGGGATTTTAAATCCAAAACACATCGCTGAGCAGTATTGGCAGTTGCACTGTCAGCCAAGGGATAGCTGGACGCATGAGCTGGATTTACGCCCATGGATGGAAACTTTTTAATCTTATCTGGTTAGTAACCGTCAAACTTTAATGGATTTTTAATATATTGCAAGGAAGGCAAAGATGAGTAAACAAATAGAGTTTTTCTTTGATGTGGGCAGCCCAGCCAGTTATTTGGCATGGACACAGTTAGCGAGTATCGCGCAGCGTCACAATGCCGAGATCATTTGGCGACCTATGTTACTTGGCGCAGTGTTTCAAGCCGTTGGTAATACCTCACCAGCTGCCGTACCTGCTAAAGGCGCTTATATGCTCAAAGACCTTAAGCGTTTTGCAGCCATCTATGACGTACCTTTTTGCTTCAATCCATTTTTCCCAGTCAATACGATGCAGCTTATGCGCGGTGTTACCGCTTGTTTGGGGACACCTAAATTTGAGAGTTATTTATCCGCTATCTTCAATGCGCTATGGGCTGAAAAGTTAAATATGGAATCACCAGAAGTTGTGGCTGAGGTTTTGTCGAAAGTAGGTATTGAGGCGACTGATTTTATGGCGCGTATTAGTGAGCCTGAGGTTAAGGCGCGTTTAAAATCTAGCACCGAAGAAGCAGTAGCACGAGGCGTATTTGGGGCACCAAGCTTCTTTGTAAATGGTGAAATGTTCTTTGGTCAAGACCGTTTGAGCTTTGTTGAAGATGCTTTGAGAGACTGAGAATAGTAAGTCATAGGATATATAGATTGCGCTGTACTAGCTCAACGATAGTCCATTGGCTTTCAATCCACCAGACATCAGCCGCGATAAGTAACCGTGCTTTTTCTTCACTGTGGTTTCTCCAGAAAATAACCTTGCCACTCAGTTTAATGATTAAGCTCTATGGTTACATTAAGACAAGTCTATATAGTGATAGTTTTGTTTAGACTGCTCTAGTTCCTCTAAATCTATATCTACTGTTACTATATCTGGTGACGAACCAAGTTTTTTGATGATTCGTCCCGTAGGAGAGACCATTAGACTCTCTCCTACAAACTGACCGCCATGACCGACGCCGACACCATTGCAGGTAATCACGAAACATTGGTTCTCTATAGCCCGAGCTTGAGTCAATACATAGTGGGTATTTGCATAGGGAGACATATTGCCGTTTGGCATAAATACGATCTGTGCGCCTTTTTTTGCCAGTGCTCTTGAGCCTTCTGGAAATTCTAGCTCAAAACAAATCTGAGCACCACAAACCACATCATTAATGCTAACCACTGACAAGTCTTCTCCGCTTGTAAATACCCCAACATCATCAAGCCAAAGCTTTGACTTTCGGTGTTTATGAATGATTTTGCCGTTTTTTATAAAAGAACATGCGTTATAGAAAAGTTGATCCTGTTTGTCAATATGTCCAATAACGACGGTTGCCTCTGTATTTTTGCTTGCTTTCAATATGCTGTGAAAGTGCTCTGTTGATTGATGATACAACGCTTCAATATTGTCTAGCGTCGGAAAGCCAGTCAAAGCAAGTTCTGGAAAAATCATAAAGCCATCGCAAACTTGATGATCATGGATTGATTTTAATATCGCAGCAGCATTTACCGATACTTGATAATCGGTAATATCCATTTGATTGAGGATTATTTGCATAGGTCTTGCTCTTTATCGTAGGGGGTTGATACTTTCACAGTGCTTATGGCCGCAACTATAGGTAATACTCGTTAATGACGGTCTTTAGAAACACTTATTTAAAACACTTTTAAAGACATTCTGACTCTAACCAACGACTCAATTTAATGATGTCTGGTTGATTTGACTTTAAGTCATTATAAAAGAAATAGAAACTGTCGCCAGTGAGTAATTCATGCATTGGGATTTTGACAAGATTTTGCTGATGTGTTTGTTCTAGCATCATATAGTTGTCGGTAAGCGTAATACCTAAGTTATAACGTGCAGCCTGTGCGGCAAGCAGTACATGGCTAAATTGATTAATCTTTACCTCGCTTGGCAGCTCAAACCCGCCTGCTTTACACCATTTTAGCCAATCATTAGCCGTACCTTCACTTTTGTCAGAATATTTTACGGACAGTATAGGGTGTTGCCATAACGCCTCAGGCAATGGCTGATCCTTTATTTCCGCCCAAAGTTTTTGGCCACAGACAGGAAATAGCTTCTCAGCGAATAAAAGCTTGCTGACTACATTGCGTTTTGGTGGATTGACGGTAATAAAGCAATCCGAACACTGCTCATTATAGTCATCTTGGTCTGTCACCATATTTAAGGTCAGCTCAATCTCTGGGTGTTGTTCGCGGAAGTTTTCTAACCGAGGAATCAACCAATTTACAGCCACTGAACTATACAGTGCTAGGCGAATATGCCCAGGCTGGTCATTTCGAATGGCCTGACTGGTATTGGACAGAGCCGTCAGCGATTGATTTACTTCTGTGAAATAACGCTCGCCTATATCTGTTAAAGAAAGGGTTCGGCCCTGCCTATAAAACAGCGCTTCACCAAGATATTCTTCAAGCGTTCGAACCTGATGACTCACGGCACTTTGCGTTACATTGAGGCTTTCTGCTGCCTTGGAAAAACTATTAAGCCTTGCTACAGATTCAAAGCATTGTATGGCACGTAATGGGGGGAGTTTCATTATGAGTTAAACTAATACTAAACGTTTTTATATCATTATACGTCATGAGTATACGCGAATATACTATTTATCTGACCATTAGATTAAATAACTTAATTTAAAATTTTATGTATTTTGAGATAGGTATAAGCATGATAATGCCGAAGATGAGTGTTGGATTTGCAATGATACTGTTGGTTGCAGGAAACATGATTGCAGTCCTTTCAGATGCGCTGATAAAAGAGTTGCCAGATGGCGCAGCGGTCTATCAGTTTGTGCTATTGCGTCAGCTAACAGCTGTCTTGATGCTGCTACCGTTTTGTTTATTCAACCAAAAAGCCAAGCTACTTAGTAACGTAAAATGGCATTTTGTACGTGGGCATATTTGGTTGTTTGGCGCGGTATTCATGGTGTTGTCTATCCAAGCGTTACCGCTGGCAACGGTGAATGCGATTTTTTATACTGCACCTTTACTGATGTTGCCGTTAGGGTTCCTGTTTTATAAAGACAGACTTACAGCACCAAGCATCATTGTGGCAATACTAGGCTTCATAGGTATTCTTGTCGTGGTAAAACCGACACAAATTAATATGGGGGCTATATTTGCGTTGATCGTGGCCTTAACCATGGCGACAAACAATCTATTGGTTCGTAAATTACCTTCGAATCACACCGTTGCTCAGACCTTGTTTTTGACCAATTTAGTCGGAATACCGTTGGGGCTTGGTTTGGCTATTTGGGAAAATGCCCCTTTGAGTTGGTATGCGCTATGGATAGCAGCAGGCTCAAATTTGTTTATTTTGATCTATGCGGGTATCTGCGTGCTGGTCTACCGAGCGGTTGAAGCACATAAAATATCTAGTGCAGAATATACTGGTCTGTTAGGAGCAGTGGTTATCGGCATCGTATGGTTTGATGAAATACCGGATATCAGTCTTTTGATAGGTTCGGCTCTGATTGTCTTACCTTTGATTTGGCTCGCCACGCTTGAGTCTATTAAATATAAAAGAACAGCCTTATAGCGTTTTGAAACATAGAGAGCGGATAAAGAAAGCGTCATAATATTAGCATGACTTTATGTCATGAATTCGTGTGTTTAAATCGTTTTTTCATACTCATTTTTTGTGGCAAATTACTATAGATACAACCATTCAGGCAAGGCTCTATTCTTCAATGGAGCTCTTGTTTGTTGAAGTTATTACTATAGGCAGGCCAAATAATGAGCAATATAACCACATTCTCAGTCACATCTTCAAATCGAAAAATCAACCCTTCACGGCGTCGAGGTGGCGCGTTTAAAGCTGATGGCTCTCTGAACGATAATGACCGTGTCGAGATAGGTCCAACAGATCTTGCATTCAATGAGTGGGCTGAGCTAGGGCTGACACCTCCTAACCTTGCACGAATGCGCGAATACCGCCTCCAAAGAATCGTAAAAGAACTACAGAAAAGAGATCTTGGCGGTATCTTATTGTTTGATCCTCTTAATATTCGATATGCGACTGACTCCACAAATATGCAGGTATGGGTGACCCACAATCACTCTAGAGCCTGTTTTGTATCTGCATCAGGACATCTTATTTTATGGGATTTTCACAATTGTGAGCACTTATCAGCACACCTTCCTTTGATCAAAGAAGTCAGAGGAGGCGCTTCTTTTTTCTACTTTGAAACCGGTGATAGAACTGACGAACATGCCTCTAAGTTTGCTTCAGAAATTCAATCTATTTTACAGGAGCATGCTGGAGACAATAAAAGATTGGCTATCGATAAAATTGAAATTGCTGGTTTCAATAAGATAAAACAATTAGGAATCGATGTTTTTGATGGTCAGGAAGTGATGGAGTTTGCTCGATCTATTAAGAACGAAGATGAAATCAATGCCATGCGATGTTCAATTGCCTCAACAGAGGTTGCGATGAAGTGCATGCAAGAAGCAACAGTACCCAGTATCACTGAGAATGACATATGGTCTATTCTTCATGCGGAAAATATTCGTCGAGGTGGTGAGTGGATAGAATGTCGAATTCTTTCTTCAGGGCCTAGAACCAATCCTTGGTTTCAAGAAAGTGGCCCTCGAATTGTGAAGGAGGGTGAGTTACTTGCATTCGATACAGATCTGATTGGCCCTTATGGAATGTGTGCAGACTTGTCTCGAACTTGGATGATTGGAGAGAGCTTGCCAAGTGCAGAGCAAAAGCATCTCTATCAGGTAGCTTATGAACATATCCAACACAACATGAATATATTGAAACCAGGAATGACATTTGAAGAGGTGACAAAATTTGGTTTATTACTTCCTGAAGAATATAGAGCGCAAAGATATGGTGTGATGATGCATGGCGTTGGTCTTTGTGATGAGTATCCGTCTATTCGTTACCCCGAAGACCTTGAATGCCATGGCTATAGTGGTGTGCTGGAGCCGGGTATGGCCCTCTGCGTTGAAGCGTATGTAGGTCGAGTTGGTGGTAAAAATGGTGTCAAACTTGAAGATCAAATCATTATTACAGACACTGGGTTTGAAAACCTTACTAACTATCCATTCGAAGCCGCTTTATTGGCTAGTTAAAGATAGTTTATTGGTTTTATGAATATTGTCTCAGAGCTTTTGGATTATGCTTGTTTGAATATCATTGATGGTCATCTATACAAGATTGTTAAGATAAAGATTTGACATAGGTATAGTGCATTATCTGCGGGTTTAGATGGTTGGGGTGCTCATCAACACGTTGATAGCCATTATTATCGTAGTACTGATAAGTGCACAGGGTGTCTGTATGTAATGCATACGTAATTACGCCCTGTGCCACAAGATAAGTCTCAAATGCTTGAATTAACGTCGCTCCAATACGGTGGCGACGATAGTTTGGATCTACACAGAAGAACTGTAATTCGCTATCAAAATTGACTGTCTTTCGTTTCGCACCAGCCGTTTCTTTTTTCTGTAAATCACTTAATACCTGTTGTCCTTGTTCAGATAGACCCAGCTTGTGTTCTATCTGATCAATAATAGGCTTATCATCGAATGGTAATGCCTTGTATGAATCTTCTTTAGTAACACCTATAACCACACCACAAATAATGTCATCATATTCTGCAACTTGTATAAAAGTAGCATGATGACAGTCTTTCGCAAGAAATAGGGTAGCCAGTTGCTTTAGAACCTGCTTATCTGTAGCAGTAGTAAATACACTCAAATTCATATTGACGACAAAGAGGTCGACAATGGCTGTAAAGTCTTCAGGCGTAGCACGACGATACTGTATTGTCATTAGTTACTCTCATCTATCATTAAAAGTGCTAGCGTATGCTGATTGATCAAGCATTCATACGCCAGCATTTTGACACTCGTATTTCGCTAACAGACTTAGCAAAGTATAATTCTTTTTATCTAATAGTCCGTATTTACCACTTCATTTCACCTGTATTTACTTTACTGCCTATTTGTAAACTAGTATCCCCAGATAACGCGGGATAAGCTACTTCCATGGTAGAAATCACTTTTTCTGATTTCTTGGAGTCTTGCTTTTTTGCCTCATCCAGTGCTTTCTCAAAGGTTTTTAGATAACTGAGGGTAAAATCAACAGCATAGTCTTTTTTGAGTAGGTTGCCTGAATAGTGACCTGGTATCACAAGGTTTGGCTTTAATTGCTTCATGTGTTCCAATGATTGCATCCACTCGCTACGAGCTTCTTTAGTTTGGGTATCAGCAGTCCACACATGCATACCTGATGTTACTGACACACCGCCGAAAACGGTTTTTGACTCTGGTACCCACATATATGCTTGATGGGTTCCCATCTCTTTGATTTCGATTTTGTGACCTTCTAAGGTCAATGTGGACTGATCAAGTGTTTGCGGTACTGTGATCTTGGTAGGCGCATGTTTACCAAGGATTGGGCCCCAATGCTTTAATTTTGCATCTTTAGTCGCCTCAATGTGTTCAATAATAGAAGGGCTAGACATAACCTTCACATTAGGGAAGGCCTTGACTAAAGGCTGAAGACCGAAATAGTAATCTGGATCGCCTGCCGTGATATAAATCATTTTTAGGTCTTTATTGCTTTTTTTGATCATATCAACCAATGCTTCACCATCTTTGACACTAAACTGTGCATCGAACAAGATAGCATCTTTCTCGCCACTTGCCAGCACAGATGTCACTGGGAAAATAGCATTTTGATCAGGTTTATATGCTTGTAGTTGTAGATCGGCTGCGTTTACTTGGGTTGCAAGCAGTAGCACACTGGCCGCCATAGAAGCTGTCATTAATTTTTTCATAATTCACCTATATTTTCGTTTGAGTAAATAGACCGCGTTAATAGCGGTATTCGTTGTTAATGGCTATTCTATTCGATTGTATTTCGTTTAAATACGCTATAATTCGGCATTTACTGTTTCAGTTTTCGCGCAAATAAGGATGGAGAGATGGATAGGCTGACCGCGTTGCAGGTGTTTGTTACGATCGTTGAACAAGGTAGCTTGAGCCGTGCCGCGGACAATTTAGACATGTCTAGAGCTAAGGTAACGCGCTATCTGACAGAGCTTGAGAGCTGGATGGATATGCGCTTATTACATCGCACCACTAGAAGTCTGAGCCTCACTGCACCTGGTGAGCAGACGCTTGAGGTGGCGTACCAGTTGCTTGGATTGACCGACTCGTTGGATCAGATACGCAATCAGAATACTTTGGAGCTAAAAGGTCAGCTGCGAATCACTGCCAGCTTTTCGCTGATTGATAGCCTTTTGATGGATGTGGTTGGTCGCTTTGTTTCTCACTGGCCGCAAACAGCAATTGATATTCTTACCACTGATGATTCAGTCAATTTAGTTGATGCCCGTATTGACTTGGCGATTCGTATCACCAATGACTTGGAGCCAAATGTCGTTGCCAGACGTATCGGTGAGTGCCACTCTATCGTATGCGCTGCACCTGAGTATTTACAAAGGCGTGGCAGACCTACAGATGTACAGTCGCTTGTACATCACAACTGTCTATCGTTTGCGTATTTTGGACGGTCGGCATGGGTGTTTGATGGGCCAAATGGTCCAGAGTCTGTTCCTATCTCTGGCAATATCAGCGCCAATATCTCTGAAGTTTTGCTCTCTGCCACGCTACGTGGACATGGGATTAGTTTACAGCCATCTGGCGCAGTCAAATCTTTGATTGCATCTGGACAACTTATTGAGTTATTGCCTGAATGGAAACCCAAAACCTTGGGTGTTTATGTAGTTTATGCCAATCGAAAGCAGGTGACACCACTACAAAGAAAGTTTATTGATTTTCTTGCCGAAGAAATAAAGCGTTCGCCTTACTGGTAGCAAGAAACTCATAAGCCAATAGGTATTTATTACTACTATGATTAAGGATTAAAGGCGTAGATTATGCACAGTCTGATTACGCATAAAAGGGGTTGTCACCTCTCTATATATGAACTAATACATGGTTTGATGATTAGCAGAATCTTTGGGTATTTGTTGGATAGAATCCCAATGCTCAACAATTTTCCCACTATCATCAAATCGAAAGAAATCCATCGTCACGAATTCATCGATGGTTTTATCTTCGTTATGCCAGACTTGATGGGTATGCAATGAGACTAAGTCATCTTCAGCGATACAACGTACAAACTCAATTGACTTGTTCGGATACTGTGCTTGCATCCGTTCAAAGTATTCAATAAATCCTGATTTACCATTGGCTACGGCGGGATTGTGTTGAATATAATCATCGCCCACATAATCAGCGACGGCTTTTTGTGGATTACCCTCGTAAGCGGTCTGATAGAACGCGATAGCATTCTTTTTATTGTTTGCCAAATTCATCGTCGGCTCCAGTTATTATTTATGTTTATTTTAAAAGCAATACAGTAAATTAATAAGAAATATTATTAAAAAATGTCAGAAAATCTATAGCAGAAACTCAAACGGCCAATAGCAACGCTAAAATTATGCTTATTGACCATTTGATAATGTTTAGACTTCGCTTAGGGTCTGTTGAGCATTCAAATATTAGGGCTGCTGATTGCTAAAATTGCACCAAATTAGGCGCAAGCCGACGATAATGTCGAGACCTTAACTAGGATTGCAACAACGTTCGGGGTGATTTTAGCATCAGCCTTTCAGGGCAGTACTATTTTCTGCCAATATATGGCGAAATTGTTTAACCTAGAATGACTAGGCGTCAAAAATTTCACTGCATATTGTCTAAAAAATAGTGACTGCCAGCACCACATTTGAATGATCAACAGACCCTAATGATTGCTTAAGCCTTAATAAAAATAGTCTCTTCACTCAAGCGTGATTTAGGTATTTTGGCATTAAAGTCATCATCGCTGCGGTAGCCAAACGATACCACTGCCACAGCAGAATATCCTTTGCTACGTAAGTCGAACTCCGTATCAAGCGCCTGTAAATCAACCCCTTCCATGGGGACGGTGTCAATACCCAAAAGCGCACTGCCCAATAGTACCCCGCCCATGTTGAGATATACCTGTTTGGCAAGCCAATGTGGCTCATCTTTGGTATCGAATCGATGCATATCTAAGAACAATTGGCGACCTTGATGCATCTGTGCTTTGAATTCTGGCTGCGCATAGCGACCATCTTGATCTTCTTTTTCTAACACCGCCTGCATGTATTCATCGTCGGCATGAATACGAGTACAGAAAACCACCACGTGTGAGGCATCTAGGACTTTAGGTGTATTAAAATGAAAGGCACCTTGCGTGCTTTTGGCAATGCGCGCTTTGCCTGCGTCATCATCTGCAATGACAAAGCTCCATGGTTGAATATTGGTACTTGATGGACTCATTTGTAGCATGTCTTTGATCTGCTCAAAATCTTCAGCAGATATCTTTTTATTGGCATCAAATACTTTGGTACTGTAACGCCAGTTTAGTGCTTCATTAATGGTTTTCATGATTGTCCTTAAGTAAAGTATGTTTCAGTTTTTTAGTCAGCTGGTCATACAAACGGATTTAACAAACGGTGCTACTCAATCTTTATCGTTCATGGTTAAGTTAACTGATTAGTCCGTCCTAGTGATGACTCATAATAGTAAAGTTCATACATTAGAACCACTAGCTACAAGAGAAAACACTTTCAATATTATTTTGAGAATACGGCATTTTTAATCTGTTTCAAGGTTATTTATTAGCTATATTAGGACGTATAATGAAGGTGATTTATCAATTGATAAAGCCATTAAACGCATACACTGATCTTAAAACGGTGCGAAATTATCAGGCTGACTGTGCGTAGCAGTCCAACGTTGATTGGCATCAATATGACTATTAAGCCCAACTCCTCGAGGTACTTGCATATTATCGCCATACAGCCAAAGCACCATATTGGTACGTTTACCACTGGTGATTGGATGTGCGGCGTGCGGCACTGAGCCTCTATGAATAATCGCCATGCCAGGTTTAAAGATGGCACGTTTGGTTTGCCCTAAATGGCGATCGACAAAGTCCACTTCTGATCCAGTAAAGTCTTCGCCTGGCAGATTTAGGTTAATATTCATAGTCACCGTTGAAGCATCAGTATGAAGTTGTAGAGATGTATCGCCTGTCGGCTGGTATTGAATCGAGAACCCAAAGGTCTGAGTGTCATAGCCATAAACATTGGCAAATAATAACCGAGCGATAGGCCGCATATATTGATTCATGACTTTATGATAAAACGCCTGAAAATTAGGGGTAGCCAGATAGCCTAGCGAGCGCGCATCTAGCATGGCCCCATTACTGTTCAATGCAATACCATAAGGAGGACGTATGGGAATGTTAGCGTCTGCGATTGCTTGCAAATAACGGCGCAGTGTTGATAGTTGTGCTGGGTCAAAGAGTTGCCCCTGATATACGTCAGGTAGTATCTCTTGCCATAAACTTTTAACAGCCGTCTCCGTAGAAGGAGTGCGCCATGCTTGCGTCACTGCATCACGTAGAGTTGGATCAAATAATGAATCATCAAGTACAGGCAAGTCATGCTCAGTGGTTTCCCACTCTGCCCATGCTTGCTCTAGTAACTGGCTGTTTTGATGCCAGAAACGCTCTACCGATGGTGCACGTCTAAGCATGTCTGATTTTGAAGGTAGTGGTAAGTTGCGTGCTTGCTGTAGTGCGCTCTGTTGATTATCTCCATCATGGTGGCTATGGTGTTGAGTATCCTGTGTGCTCGTAGGCAGTATTATAGTATCCATCGTGTCTCTCCAAATGTGTGAGTAAATCTTATAGGTGCATGCTACTATAATTAATGATTTTGATAATCAGCAGGTTTAGAGAAACAGTTTCAATAATTTTTATATAATGATGAGGCTAGCAGCAGCAAGCGATGGTGGTTGCTAAGTTAGACGCTAATTGAACGAAGGCATGACGATGAAAAATTTGCAGGATCTACGTATTTTTATTGAGACCGCTCGCTTGGGTAGCCTATCTGCCTGTGCTCGGCACTTAGATCTATCGCCTGCCGTTGTGAGTGCAGCGGTCAAGCGATTAGAAGCGGAAATTGAGACGGTGTTGTTTGTTCGCTCTACTCGTAGGCTGCGTTTAACTAGCAAGGGTGAACAATATTTAAAGCATTGCCGAGATGCGGTGGCTATCTTAGACAATGCTTATGCAGGACTACATGACAATGATGCTGAGCTGACGGGTACAATTCGGCTGTCGGCATCATCAGATTTGGGTCGAAACCTAATTTTGCCTTGGTTGGACGATTTTATAGACATTCACCCAAAAGTGACGGTGCAGCTACATATGTCTGACAGCTATGTGGACTTGTACGGTCAGCAGATTGATTTGGCACTACGTTACGGCGCACCCAAAGATTCGTCACTGGTCGCATTACCCATAGTGTTGAATAATCGTCCTATATTGTGTGCGTCAAAGGAGTATTTGAGCAAAATTGATAAGGATATTGGTATCCCAAAAATGCCGGAAGATTTATCGCAGCATAATTGCTTACGTTTGGGTCATGATGAAAAGTATTTGAGCGAGTGGACTTTTGAGAAAGCTGGAAAGACTAAACGTGTGGCCGTGGATGGCAATCGCAGAAGTAAAGACGGTGACGTTGTACGCCGCTGGGCAGTCGCGGGTAAAGGCATCGCATTAAAGTCTCAGTTAGATATCGCCGGCGATTTAAAGGCAGGGAGACTGGTTGAAGTAGAGTTGGACGGCTGGCAAGTGGCCAACTATCCACTATATTTGATTTGTCCAGAACGGCGCTTAATCGATCCATTGTTTAATGCGGTCAAAGAATACTTGATTGAACGAGTAGAGCAGGTATTAAGGTAAAACGAAAGCTAATGATTACCCTGTTTGATCAGACGAGCAAGACAGTAGTCCCTAGACAGTAATTGCTTGATGGGTATTGTAATTATTGCCATATCTTATCAAGCACCGTAAACCAGTTTTTCGACGTTACCTTTTCAATCAATTGATTTGAAAAATGACGCTGTTGCATTCGCTCAATCAACATGGAAATTTGACTGATATCAGATAACTCATCAGGCAGTAGGCAACCATCGAAATCAGAGCCAAACCCAACGTGATCTTCGCCTAGATGGTCGATCAGATAATCAAGATGGTCGACAATCACATCAAGCGAGGTTTGCGTATTACGTTGCCCATCTGCACGAAGAAACGCAACATCGAAATTCACCCCAACCATACCATCGCTTTGTTTAATAGCAGCCAGCTGCTGATCGGTTAAGTTCCGTGCTTGCTGACATAGAGCATGTGCATTGGAGTGTGTCGCAACAATCGGCTGGCAGGAAATCTCTAGCGTATCCCAAAAAGCGCGTTCATTCATATGCGACACATCGATCAGCATCTGCTTGTCACGACATGCCAAAATAAGATCTTTGCCTTGAGCGGTCAGACCAGATCCTGTATCTGGAGAGTGCGGAAAAGACGCATTTAAGCCATCACCGAAGAGGCTCTTTCTATTCCATAGTGGGCCAATGCTTCTGAGTCCTGCCTTATAAAACACATCTAGCAGATCAGGCTGTATGGCTAAAAACTCAGCACCTTCCAAATGCAATACAATGCCCAGTTGCTTATTCTGCTGACAGGCCTGAATTTGTTCTAACGAGGTGCAAATCTGAATCTGACCGTCAGATCTTGCCTCTAGTTGCTGAGCCAGTTTCAATTGCGCACAGCAGATATCGACGATTTCTTGCGGTGTAAAACCTGAATGTGATGGGTTGGCTAATTTGTCAGGATGGTTGTTTTTCACATAAGAATAGGGCGGTAAAAATATAGAAAATAATCCGCCCATCCAATTCGCTTCTTGGCAGCGTTGTAAGTCCAAATGTCCTGGTAATGTACCATAAATAAAGTCATGTACCGGATCGGCAGCTGAACTTAGCCAAAGGCGAGTCAACAGATCATTATGTCCGTCAAATATCACAGGCTTAGTATTAGCATTCATATTTCACCTGTTACCATACGAGTAGGAATCAATTTGTCTTTATTCAGCTGCTTGTTACTCAGTGATTTAGAATTCTTTGGATTGCGAAAGCGCAGTTCTTCAAAAGGTACAGGCGTCTCGCTGTTGATACGTGCCTCCTCAATCAGGTAGTGATAAGGCGATTTGCCACAGACAGGATCGGCGTTTTTGGCATCCCCAGTTAGCATAAACGCTTGGCAACGGCAGCCGCCATAATCGCGATCTTTATCTGGGCAGCTTTGGCACATATCGGGCATCCAGTCATCACCGCGAAACTGATTGAAGCTCGCAGATTCATACCAAATATCCGACAGTGGTGTATGTCGTACATTAGGAAACTGTATTGGCATCTGTCTTGCAGCATGACAAGGTAGGGCTGTACCGTCTGGTGCGACTGTTAAGAAAATCTTGCCCCAGCCATCCATACAGGGCTTTGGACGTTCTTCATAATAGTCTGGCACCACAAAAATAAGTTTGCATTTGATACCACGTTCTTCAATCTGCTTACGGTATTCATTGGTAATGCGTTCAGCTCGGACCACTTGCGCTTTGGTTGGTAGTAAACCCTCTATGTTCTCAAACGCCCAACCATAAAACTGACAAATAGCTAGCTCGACCGTGTCGGCTTCAAGCTCTAAGCAGAGATCAATAATCTGGTCAATCTGATCGATGTTTTGCCGATGAATGACAAAGTTAAGTACCATCGGGTAATCGTACTGTTTGACCAGACGTGACATCTCATACTTTTGCTCAAAGGCATGTTTTGAACCTGCCAAGGCATTGTTGACCGTTGGATCACTGGCTTGAAAGCTAATTTGAATATGCTGAAGACCTGCTTCTTTTAAACGCGCAATCCGAGCTTCGGTCAATCCCATACCTGACGTAATCAAGTTAGTATAAAAACCTTGATTGTGCGCATAAGCGACCAGCTCTTCTAGGTCTTGACGAACCAGTGGCTCACCGCCAGAAAAGCCAAGCTGCACCGCACCCATTTGCCGCGCCTGATCAAAGACATCAAACCATTCCTCTGTCGTTAGCTCTTCTTTATACTGAGCATAGTCAATAGGGTTTGAGCAATAAGGGCATTGTAAGGGGCAGCGATAGGTTAGCTCAGCAAGCAGCCATAGCGGTAGCCCGACTGGCGCAGTCATACTAAATCAATCCAATGTTCACGCTGGGCGACCAGCATATATTCGATGATGTCTTGCTCGATTTCGGGAATATCGCCAAACATAGCTTGCACCTTTTGGATAATATCAGCAATGGACGTTTGACCATCAATATGTTGCCCAATGATGCTGGCACTGTCATTGAGCTTAATCATACCCTCAGGGTAGAGCAAGACATACGCGTTTTGCGCTGGCTCAAACTGAAAACGATAACCGTGACGCCATACCGGTACGATGGATTGATCCAGCTCAGGTAAACTAGCAGGTATACTCATTTGAACAATCCTTTATGCCAGACATTGTCAGTGGTAACGCTTTGATAAGGAGCTTGATTATGCACATAGGCCAAGCTCAAGGCGTCTAGAATAGTCCACAGAATATCCAGTTTAAATTGCAGAATTTCTAACATACGCTCTTGTTGCTCAGCCGTTTTGAACGAGTCAAGTGTGATGGTCAGACCATGCTCAACATCGCGGCGCGCTTGACTCAAGCGTGAGCGGAAATAGGTATAGCCTTGCTCCTTTATCCAAGGGTAATGCTTGGGCCACGACTCTAAACGCGACTGATGAATCTGCGGGGCAAACAGCTCAGTCAGTGAGCTACTGGCGGCTTCTCGCCATGAGGTACGCCGTGCAAAGTTCACATAAGCATCGACGGCAAAACGCACACCCGGTAGCACTAGCTCTTCAGAAATCACTTGCTCACGAGTCAAACCAACTGCTTCTGCCAGACCGAGCCATGCTTCACGACCACCGCCGTCAGGATAGACGCCATCTTGATCAATCATGCGCTGGATCCATTCTTGACGCACGCGCTGATCAGGACAATTTGCCATAATGGCTGCGTCTTTCAATGGGATGTTGATCTGATAATAAAAACGGTTGGCGACCCACGCTTGGATCTGCTGCTGGGTCGCTTTGCCTTCATGCATCATGATATGAAAAGGATGGTAAATATGATAATACTGACCTTTGGCCATAATCGCTTGTTCAAACGCTTCTGGGCTTAGCGCTGTGTTTTCTTCTTGCATTGTTCTCACCTTACGATTGCTATCTTTGCCTTACCGTTTGTCTTAAAGCTCAATCTGCATACCATCAAATGCTACTTCAACACCATGTTGTTTTAATGTCGCAGCCTGTTCAGACTGTTCATTCAATATCGGGTTGGTGTTATTGATATGGATCAGCACCTTACGAGCGTTATCGAGCTGATCTAGATAATGCAGCGAGCCATCTTCACCACTAATATGTAAATGCCCCATGTCTTGGCCGGTCTTCGTACCGACGCCGCATTCTTGCATTTCATTGTCAGTCCAGAGCGTACCGTCAATCATTACGCAATCAGAGCTTTTCATAATCTGCATCACTTGCTCGTCAATTTTACCGAGACCTGGCGCATAAAATAGTTGTTTTTGTGTTTTTAAGTCTTTTACAATCAGGGCAATATTGTCGCCATCATGCGGGTCGTTGCGGTGCGGAGAGTAGGGCGGTGCAGAGCTTCTAATCACTAAAGGCGTCAATTCTAAATTGTCAAATCCTTCAATCTTAAACGTCTTTTCTGGATCAATTTGATTATATTGCAAGCCGCCATTCCAGTGCTTTAACATATTAAAGAGAGGAAATCCTGTTGTTAGATCTTGATAGACCATGTCAGTACACCAAACAGGAATTGGACAACCTTCACGCAGGGTCAATAGCCCCGTCGTATGGTCAAGTTGACTGTCCATTAAGACTACATTGGTGATACCTGTATCTCTCAATTGACGTGCTGGCTGTGCCGCCTTGAACTCAAATAATTGTTGGCGGATATCAGGGGATGCGTTGAATAAGATCCAATCCACACCATTTTCTGATATGGCTATCGAAGATTGGGTGCGGGTTTTTACCTGAATCGTGCCTTGACGCACACCGTGGCAATTATCGCAGTTACAGTTCCACTGCGGGAAACCGCCACCAGCAGCTGAGCCTAAAACGTGAATATACATAAATCAATATTTCCAAAAAAATAAAAGCCCTAATCATCTAGGGCTTTTAATGGATTGAGTGCTAATGAGTTTTAGCGTGCTTCGAAATACATAGTCACTTCGAAACCGATACGAATGTCTTGAAAAGCTGGTTTGGTCCACTGCATGGGATTACTCCGGAACGATCTTACTATTTAAAAAGTAAGATTAATAAAGTGAATGAGTGATAAAGGGTAGTATAAGCTGCCCCCCGCTGTCAATTTCTTAGATGTTAGTAAAGCGTTAACGAGCATCGTTCAAGCAGTCTTTTATAGCATAAATGAAAGCCGATTTATCATACCGAAAAGACAGTATATCGAGCATAAGATTAAAAATGTCTTTGAATAGTTTGAGTATAAATTCTAACTATAAAAAATCTGCTCGAGGGAAGTCAGGTGTATTTCGAGAACTTATGAGTTATACAGATATATTGCAAAAACCGAATTTATCTATAAAGTAATAGATTAACCTGATAGATATTGGAGCCTGAAGATGATTGCTGAATTACAGGGCAGTGAGTTAACCAAAGCAATTTTAGGAAATGTCAGCAACTATGTATGGTGTGCTGTCAGCAACGTTAGCGATGATTATGCTGTAGCAACCATAGATAATGGTTACTACGAATTATTGGTTCCTATCGTAGCCTTTAATAACGACCAGTTCGTTTGTGATAAAGGTGATCTATGGGAGTACGCTGTCTCAGTAAAGAGAGTGGCACTTACTCATGATGATGTAGGGCTATAACTCATTATCAATATAATGACTGTTACGTTCTACATACAGATTAGTTTTACAGCCTATGCATGAAAATCTACCATCTGTCTACAACTTCTTGTTCTAGCTGACAATACATCTGTACTATCTATTTATAAGCTCATCTGTCTAACCATCAATATTTTGCAACGATAGATAAAACAGGTTCGAAGATGCTCAAGTGATTGCTGTTACAAAACCGCTTGTTTAGCTTACTAATCATTGTCATTGAATAGGAGTAACAACATGGATACGGTAATTGTTGGAAGCGAACTAACTCGTTCAATGCTTGAGGACGGTCATAAAAATATATGGTGTGCTGTAAGTGATGAGAGTGATGAGAATGCTCTAGAAGATCAAGTAGGTAATGACTTCACATCTCGCATTGTGGCTTTTGAAGATGGCCAGTTCTATTGTACGGGCGGTATGCCTTGGAAGTATGCAGTGCCAATTGAAATAATTGCATTGACGCGATATGACTTTTCTCTTTAGTGAACAACATAACTTAGATAAGTTTGGATAGTCATCGCCGAAAGTAAATCCTAATATTAAGATATTTAGTTAAATAAAATGCGCGACTGACAAGGCCATTCAAGCGATGCAATATACAGCTTGAATGGCCTTTTGTGTTTTGGAGCCAGTTTGAAAGCTATCTATTATTTCAAAAATTCAGGTTGCATAAAGGCTGGGTTTGGATACGTATAAAATCCTTCTCCAGTCGCGAATCCTAGTTTGTTTTGATCGATTAATTGCTCTTTTAAATATTGAGCAGCCTTGAACCTCACAGGGTTTTGAGTTTTTTCAGCAGATAGTTTTGTGATGTTGTATGCAGTGTTGATACCGATAGTGTCCAATATGGCAAAGGGACCTGACGGCGCGCCAGTTACTATCATCCACGTTTTATCTATTGTATGTGGATCGGCAACCTCTTTTGCAACCAATTGCAAAGCTGCATCTATAAAAGGCGCTAACAAACTGTTCATGATATAGCCGGGTTGCTCCTTATCCAGCGGCATTGCCACCATACCGATGGCAGTAGCAAAAGCAACAACCTCATCAAATACTTTAGGATCTGTCCCAGGATGCCCCATGATTTCGGCGACATTATGCATCCAAATTTTATTGGCAAAGTGTAGCGCTAAAAACTGCGCAGGTCGTCCCGTTGATTCTGCAAACTGACTAGGAAGCAAGGTGGAGGTATTGGTCGCAAAGATGGTTTTCTCTGGTGCTAGTTTGGCAAGTTTTTCATAAAATTCGATTTTAATTTCAGGAATCTCAGGAATGGCTTCAATCATTAGGTCAGCATCTTTGACTGCTTCTGCTAAGTCTGAGGTGTAGCTAAGGTTATCAAAAGCCTTATCCAACTGCTCTTGAGTTGCCCTCAAATCCTTTCGAAAAGCCTTGCACATCAATTGAAATTTTGACTTTGCTTTTTCTAAAACCTCATCATTGATGTCATAGACACTGACATTAAAACCATGAAATGCGGCCTGAAAAGCAATCTGATAGCCTAGGATGCCGCTTCCCGCGACAGTTACATTTTTATACGTCATTGTATTCATTTCCTAATAGTAGTGGATATAAGTTGCTAGATAAATGTCTAGAACTTATAGACCTATTATTAGATTGTTTTATCTTATTATTCAACCTTCATTTTTATAAAAACATTAAAGAGAACCTAAAAATATCGCTATGCAAGTATCAGATAAGTTCATACTACTTGACTTATTATATTATTAAATAATTCAACAGCTTGCTAGTAATATTACTAACTTTACACCTAATGATTTTATGATAATTGAAGGCTAATTTCATATCATAACGACATTTTTAATGACTGTTGATGTCAAAATATTGTCGACGAGGTTGTAAAAGAGGATGTAAGCAGTGATGTAGGAATACTCAACAGACTCTAGGGCGTGTCCTCAATCCAATCGATAGTCATTTAAATGGGTTAAAAATGGCTAAATCTTGCCAAACAGCGTCAAATAGCTGACTAATATCTCGATCTTATCTTCGCTATTTTCCTTGTTTGACTACGATTTATCTCATTTTTATCACCATTTTTAAAATGAGGACACGCCCTAGTACGTTCTAAAAATATCAGTAGACGCGATAACCTGTTCCCTAAACCACTGATGCTTAGGGTCTTTTTGATATTTTTTGTGCCACAGCATCCGCATGGTAATCGGTGTGGGTTGATAAGGTAATGCCACGCTGTCTAAATGCTCAAATCCCAACGTATTCAATTTACTAGGGACAATCGCCATTAACTCTGACCCTTTAACGAACGTTGCCATCGTCGCAAAGCTATTGGTGCGTATGACGGTATTGGCATCTATCGCTTGGATAATGCGTTTATCCGTTTGACTAGCAGACGCGCCTTTGGTAAAGCTCAGTCCCACGTAGCGAGCATTATCAAAATCTTGCTCGGTTACTGGAGGTGAGCGGAACGCAGGATCGTAATAGCACCGTGCCACATCGTCAAATAAGCGCACGCTCATAATGTCATTGTGATCAGGGGCAAAGGGGGAAAATGCCACATCAACATTATGTTGCCGAAGTTGCTCAATATTAGGCTTGCGAGAAGGCAGTATATTTAAGCGAAATGAGGCCACTTGTGCGCTAATTTGTTGCATTGCCTGTGTTAAAAACACACCCACCTGATAATCATTTGCCAAAATCGTGTAATCAAAATGAGCCAGCTTTGGCTCAAACTCTTGGGTCTGCGTTAACTCATCGAGCCGAACTAATAACGGCTTAATTTCTTGATATAAATATTCACTTTTTTGGGTCGGCATCACGCTTCTACCCGAACGCACAAACAACTCATCGTCAAATATTTGCCTGAGTTTTTGCAAACTGTGGCTAATGGTCGATTGTGTCAGATCCAGTTGTTCGGCAGTTTTAGTTACTGTACCCACCTCGTGCAAGGTGGTGAATACCAACAAGTGCTGTCCGCTTAACGCTAAATAATCGAAATATTTCATAATAAGTATGAACAAACCTCTGTTTTTATTCATGAGTTGGTAGCATATGATGGTTGTCATCGGGTTGCAAGAATTTAATATTCCAAAAACCCTAAGTCTTAAATATTGCTTTATTTAACACTGTTTCATTAAATACTGCTTTATTAAATAGTAGGTCTTAAATAAAGCAGTCACTAACCATTGGCTTTGAACACCTTCTTAATTAGGGAACACTTATGACATCTTTAACCAACGAAAAAGCATTATTTACCTTTGCTGTTTTGGGCTTATTTGCACTACCTACAGTCGCCATGGCAGATATGACAGAGGGTCTATATGGCACAGCACAACTGGGCTATAGCATTGCGGACACTGATTCAAAAGCCTATGGCAATAACATTGCAACCGATGACGATTTCCCAAGTTCATTTGAAGCTGATAATAGTATGGTCGGCGGTATAGGCTTGGGTTACCAGTTTAACCAGAACCTACGTATAGAAGGTCGATTGGCAAAACGTAGCTTTGATATTGATGACTCACGTTACGGTACGGGCGCTCGTAATGGCGAGCAATACATTTTAGATGGTGAGTTTGAAAGCTTAACGATGACTCTTGAAGGGTTTTACGATTTCCCAATTAGTGCCTCATTTACCCCTTACGCTAAAGCAGGTATTGGACTTTCAAAAAATGACTATTCTGCTCGATTAGGCGGAACTGGCGTAGCAGGGTTTGATGCATTTGATGGCAAAGCAGATGGCTATTATGACAACTACGCTGATGGCGACTCTAGCGAATTTACATGGAATATCGGAGCAGGTGCAAGCTATGCATTGGCCCCAAGCACCCATTTGTATGGAGAGTATCAATACATCGATTTTGGTGGCGACGTACAAACAGGGCAAGACGGCTTCAGCGATGGCTTTGAGATCAACGACGCTTCTGCTCATGAATTTAACTTAGGCTTACGCTATCAGTTTTAAGGTTTTGTAATTTATTAACTTATCTTAGTCTCGATATTTCATCTGTATCTAAATACTTAAAACAAATTTTAAATCATCAATCTATCCAAAAGGTATCACTATGAAGATTTCAAAAGCTGCTTTATTAACCACTGTTGTTATTAGTACATTTGCATTGACCGCTTGCAACAACTTACAACCTGCTCATCAAGCTCAAAAGCATACACAGCATAATAGCCATCATCAAGGTGCTGACGTAGTATCAAACGCTAAAGTGATTGAGATTGCCTCTTTCAAACTTAAACCTAGTATCTCTTACGATGATTTTGCCGTTCTTGATCATAGCGTTGAGGTCAATCATGTGGCAAAACAAAAAGGCTTTGTATCTCGTGAGTCAGCAATGGGCGAAAACGGCGAATGGGTGGTTGTGGTGCATTGGGAAACGTTAGCGGATGCGGATGCTTCCATGACAAGTTTTACTAAAACACCTATGGCAGCTGAATTTATGGGCAGTATAGATTTGAAGACGATGGCAATGAATCGCTATACCTTAGTAGATTAGTGGATGGGTTTGAAATAAACAGCAATTTCAATCGGTTGCAAACCAGTAGATCGATTAGGGTTTATCTATTAACCCTAATCGACGTTCATTCTAGTTAAGAGAATCAAAGAGGTGCACTATGAAAATCGCAGTTACAGCCGCTAATGGAAAACTAGGGTCTGCCATTATTGAGAATCTACTACAGGCGCATGCCGCGACAGACATCGTGGCGCTGGCACGCACTCCTGCCAAAGCTGAGTTTTTGACCAAGCAGTATGGCATAGAGGTCAGAGCAGGTGATTATGATGATGTACAACAGCTTGAGAATTCATTACAAGGTATAGATAGCGTTTTACTGGTGTCTAGTATGGATGAGCCTGCTAAGCGTATTGGTCAGCACCGCAATGTCATTGAGTCTGCGAAAAAAAATGGTGTGACAAAAATCGTGTATACCAGTATTCAGGGTTCTAGTACTCAAACTGCGTTTGCGCCGATTGTGAAGAGTAATCAGCAAACAGAACAAGATATCAAAGATAGTGGTCTCAATTGGGTGATAGGCCGTAATGGTATCTATATCGAGCCTGATGTGGATTATATCGATAGCTATAAGGCGCAGGGTGAGATTGCCAACTGTGCAGGTGAGGGTAAGTGTGGCTATACCACTCATGAAGAATTGGCGGTCGCTTATAGCCAAATGCTAATCAATGCTAAGCACAATGCCAATACTTATAATTTAAATGGTGAATCCATTACCCAGAAGCAGCTCACTCAGTACTTGAATGACAGGTTTGGTACAACGTTTAGTTATCGTCATATGACCGTGGAGGCGTACAAACAAGACCGTATTGATGAACTAGGCGAGTTTATCGGTACAGTGATCGCTGGTATTTACGAGCAAATAGCAATAGGTGCTATGCACAACCAAAGCGATTTTGCCAAGGTAGTGGGGCGCGAACATATGAGCTGGACTGAGTACTTTAATAATTAATAAGACCGCGCATACTCAAGCTAAATATTATTTGAACGCGATAAATGACTGCTATCTTACGTAATGCAAAATGTAAGGAAAACTACTATGCCTATGATTACGCCTACAAATAAATCCGTTACTAAATTCGAAGGTTTACACTTGTATCACGCGCCATTTTCCAACTGTGCTATGCGCGTAAGGATTGCATTAGCGGAGAAGCAGTTAGAGTGGACAAGCCATCTTATTGATCTATCCAAAGGTGAACAGCGTAGCAAGCAATATCTAGGAATCAATCCTAATGGTGTGGTACCAACCTTGGTAGATGAGGGTGTGGTTATTATTGATTCGACCGATATCATTGATTATTTAGACACCACCTATGAACCCAATTCGTTGCGTCCTGATAGTGAAGCTGAAATGCAGGCCATGTATGATTGGATGCATATGGCAAAAGATAATCATCTGTCCATAAAAACTTATATGTATTATAAATTAGGTGCTACGGGTCTTAGCGAAGAAGAGCTAATAGAATACCGCAAAAACCAAACTTACGACAAAGCACTGTTAGCGTTTCACGAGCATCGTAGCACACATGGTTTTAGTCAAGAGGATATTGATAAGGCAACCGCAGTGCTTGACGACTGTTTTGCAAAAATGGACGCGCGTCTCAAAGATCATGATTGGCTAGTTGGCGACGCCTTTTCATTGGCGGATATTACTTGGATTCCGCAATTGGTTGTTTTAGGTAGAGCAGGCTATCCTTTTGCTCAGTATGCACACTTTGAGCGCTGGAAAAATACAATTATGGCACGGCCTAGTTTTAAACAAGCAGTTACTGATTGGTTGAAGTAGAGATGAGTGACAATAATCATGTGCCTAAGTGATTAATAGTTCGTTATAGATGTGCTTTGACTATAGCTTTACCATCAAGTAATAGCATACGCTTAGCCAGTGAGTTCCTCTTTGCTTGAGTTTAATATTAGTGATCAAACATAAAAAAAGCGCCCATTACAGGCGCTATTTTTTATTCTATTTAATAAGCAAAAATCATGATAGCTCTTTGGTAAAAACTATTTTTAGTAGTTGGCTTTGATTTGTGTTTCTAGGAAATTAGCCGCGACGTCATTGTAAAGACTACAATAAACTTCTTCGATATCAGGGTTAGTATTGAAATTCTCTTGGACTCCGCTTTGATTATAGAAAGCATCATATATCAAGCCGTTGTATCTAACAGCTGCCACGATTTCGCCATCTTCATCAGTATATCGAGCAGCTGGTAGCTCGTTGTCGATTCCGATGTTTTCTTTGACAAGATTGGTGACAGTGTTATACGTTTTCTCGTTAGCAATCCACTCATCTATAGTCATGCTACCTTCATCTTCGTCTTCAGAAAAGGTATAGAAATTTTGATTAGGTGTCTCTAGGAATATATAGCATTGAGAGCCATTAGGAAAAACAGGGTTAACACTGCTAGGAAAAGAAGATAAATCAGTGTCAATACCTGTTTTAGCGTTGAATGGCTGTTTGCCTACGCCTTCAAGGTCAAGGGTTACAATGTCATAAGTTGAATTGACGGAAGCATTTCCTGAACGAATATTTAGCTTGAACGTATCACTATCAACAAAGCTAATGTTATAAAACTGACTATCAAAATCCTCAGGAACCGCAATGAACAAATTTTGGCTAGCGTAAAACTCTAATTCAGAGACATCACCTACGCTATCCTGATATGCAGTAGGTGAGCTTCCTACAATAGTAGATATTATCTGCATTAAGCCGCTATTGCTAAGTCTATAGGCAAGCTTACCCCATGCATTTTTGTACTCTCCATCGTTCACATCGGTAAAAGAGTCAAAGACTGTATAGCTTAGTTCATTATTAACGATAGGACCACCATCGTCTCCATTGCTTGCGACGTACTGACCGTCACTATCTCCACCACATCCTGTAAGTACTAGAGCACTGGCCAATGCGAGACCTGTATATAATTTATTAATTTGCATATTGTTACCTATCGTTAGCTTCCCGTAAGAAAGTAATCATAGTTAAAGCTATATTAAATTGCAAAACAAAATTTCAGTCTTAACGTTATCGCTACAATTGCAATATATCTTACTTAGTGAGGTTGTCCTGATTATTTATTAAAAATCTACAATTTATAACTTGGGTTACTTGAGCAGCTAATAGCAATGGTCTGATTTATAGCAAGATAAAAAGGCATTGATACAGGTGCTATTGATAGGTAAAAAGTGAATGATTATTAATGGAAAAGATTATTGTATCGTTTTTTTAGCTAGCTTTAGGCAGGCTATTTATATTTATCATATGAAATATATTCATAGAAAATGATGAATATTTCTGCTATACCTAGTTATACTAATTAATTTGGTTAGTTTATCTAATCAAATTAATTGGCTATATGGATTTTTAATCTCACGTATCGGAGTTAAGCAACCATAAAGGACGATAACTATGAAATTAGCAAAAGCTGTACTCGCCAGCATCTGTATCTTACCGTTAGCCACCATCGCTTATGCTGAAGACGTTAATACTCAAAACCTACGTATCTCTGAAACCTCAATGATGAGTGTCAATGAAGCAGCACCAGCAACCATGAAAATACACAATGATAATGATCATATGAGCGAAAAATCGAACGCCATTCAAGACGGCAGCGATGTAGAAGTGGACAAAGAAAGAACGTGGCGCTGGCCTTGGCAGAAGAAGAACAAAGAAGTAGCGACACCTGAGCGTCCAAAGTGCTGTTAGTTCATTAACTATAAAGGACTACCACGATGAAATTATGGAAAGCCATCTTAACCAGTATCTGCATTTTACCGTTAGCTGCTATCGCTTATGCTGAAGACGTTGATACTCAACACTTACGCATCTCTGAAACCTCAATGATGAGTGTCAATCACGCTGCACCCTCAAGTATGCAGCAAAAAGAAGCAATGCAGATCAGCAATCAATCAAGTGCCATCAATAATTCAAATGATGTCGAAGTGGATAAGGAAGAGGGCTTTAGATGGCCTTGGCAAAGAAGAAAAGACAAAGCTCTTGAAGCTATCGAAGACTTTAAGAATCAATCAAGACCCTGAAGAGGCTCAAGGAGAAAATCCATCATGTGGATCATTTGATGGTAAACCTAACGTAGTTTTTTACAATGGTTTCAGTTGTTCACAGTGATTTATTGATATTAAATACTTTTACACAAGGATGTATATTATGAATATTTATAAGCAAATAACGATACTGACACTGAGCATGTCTTTAGTAGGGCTCAGCCATGCCGCCGATGATATGGCAGGTGCCACAAGTGGTATTACTTTAACTGAGAATAGTGCGATTGCGGCGTGGACTCATAATTGGAGCACCACTGGGAAAGAGAAGAAAAAGGGCAAGGCAAACATGGTGTCCTCAAAGGTGAACGTGCCATTAAGAGAGGATGCATCGCAAGTAGCTCTTACTAAGTTTGCTGAAGAAAATAACATGATTGAAAAAAGCTATGGTGATGTTTGTGGCGCTTTTATGGAGAGCCAAATGGCAGAGACTAAATCGCAAGGACATCGCTGGGGCAAGTCTGAGTCACATTGGACCAAAAAATCATTTAAGATTTTTAAAGCACGTGAATTTACGAGTGGTGAAGAAGAGCTGGCGCAAAGCGCAGGTCATTTATTTGGGAAGACCAGAAAAAAACATAACTGTATTACTACTAAAGTAGGGATCAATGACGAAAACGTTGAACTTGAGTCTATGAAATTAGCGAAATAATTGAGCAATGCTATATATGCTATCTACGAGTAGAACAAAGTGACAGTTAAACGTTTAGCTGTCATTTTTTATGTACTAAGCCACATTTTGGAGAGTATTCATGAAAACCTTTTGTTACCTACTGGTGAGTCTGCTTTTTCTGTACTCTGCTCAAGCCAATGCCCTAAATACTAACGAGAAAATGATCAATGAACTGTATCAAGATACTGAGCTTGATATTGATAATGTAGATGACGTTTTTGCATACGTGCTATCACAGACTGACGATACCCTCACTATTTACCCTTCAGAGGGCTATTATTACTTTAATTTTTACCATCAGGGCAACTTAATAAAAGGCAATATGTTGGTAGGTCATAAGTTAAGACAGCAGGGCAGCTTATCTTTTATATATTTTTATGACATAGCCGGCAAAGAACGGGGTGAGTTTAAAACGCATCATAAACTATATAAGTCATCAGAGATATTTAGCCTGAAAGAATATCAACCTAACTTATATCAATTAACCTTCAAAAATATCAAAAAAAACCTTGAGATTAATCAGATAGAGACAGATGCTGATTTTGTAAAGACGCTTGAGAGTCAAGGTTTTGAAGTCAACCTACCAATGATGGATGATTCGGGGGTTACGTTTTACTTGGCATTTCATCCTACTACTGATAACTTTTATTATATTAATTCTTTATCCAGAGATGATGAGTTTTACTATCCCTTTAGCGAGGTGCTCAAAGTAGGTGCTAGGACTCAATTTGTCTACCTGCCTATGGAAAAATTTGCCATATTAGTAGGCGTTAATGCCAATAATGTTTATAAAAATAACTATTACGATGGCCCTTTTGATCAGCTCCCTGACGAGGCATTAGCCAATATAGATTATAAGTCTTATTTGTATCGAGTAAATCCAAGCTGGAAAGATAAAATATATGATGACGGCTATTTTATAGATGACCCCGATGCCCGTGTTGCACTGACCAATTATTTTGAATATCTATCGCTTGATGAACTCAAAAAAATCCAACCTTGTGCGTCTGATAAAAACCCGCTGCAGTGTTTAGAAGGCAGTGGGATGCGCTTTTGATTTTGCACGATGCTTTCTTATATAAGAACACTGCTAATTATCACCGTACGTTGCATCACGATTGATGATAGTAGATCAGGCGAAGGTATAGTCTATGTGATTTCCTTAGTAAAAAACGCAATAAGACTTAACACTTCTTAAAGTTTCTCTAAAATAAAAATTGATATTATCTTCTCAATATAATAGATCTATTATTTTGTCACTAAAATTTTTGAGTGAGTAATGATCAGTAGCCACGATGGTTAGATAGGTACATAAGTGTATAGCCTGACTATGACTAACTTTCAAATATCAATCCAAACGAGAGCGTGTTATGACCCTTATAAAAATGGCTCGAGCTTTTAGCTTGCTTGCTATTGTCACTGCCATACAAGTTTCATCACTGACCTCTGCCTACGCCCATGATCCTAGTGCACATAGTATGCCTGCCAAAGAATGGCAGATTACCGGTCAGCCTAGTGTCGCTGCTGATTTCATCAAACTAGAAGACGGTACTGTTTATTTAACGGATAGCCACGATCAGCTACTTTCTTTTAACTTGTCAGACTTTTCAGCCAATGATCAAACCTATATTCTGGAAAAAAACGCACATATTCAAGCGATCAATCAGCTAGCAGTGATTGAAAATCTAGTAAGTAGTAATCAATTAACGGCTATCCAAAATCCAAGCGATACTACTGTTATTGCCAATGATAATGGAACTGCATTAAACAAAGCTGATGCAGCAACGTCTGTCATAACGGATAACAGTGACACGCGCTCTGTTTTATTCTTCTACCTCTTGGGCGGCTTGATCTTAGCGAGCGGTTTGGTTTTCTTCTATGTTTTGAATATACGCCACAAAAAAAACCGAACCTCAAAAGTAGCTTATTCAGTTTTCGGAGTATTGGGTTCAGCTGCTTTACTTGTCGCCTGTAGCAGTACTGAGATGGCTCAAAATATCGGTGAAAAGACGAAAGAGGCGGTTGCTCATTTGCCAGTACCAGCCAATGATATTGACTTTATGACCTCAGTATTTGGCTCATTCGATAACGTCAGTACCCATCATGATGATAAATATCTGTATGTCGAATCAAACGGTGTCCCAAGCCACGAAATGATGACAGGTATCACCAGTTGGCAACAGCAAGTACCTATCGACCAGGATTATACCAATGAGAACAGTTGGGTCATTCCCTTACAGCCTGAGCTTGCCGATGAGCCTCTAATGGCCAAAGATAATTTTATGAAAGGGGCTATCGCTATTGCAGCTAATGGCATTCCTATATTCAACCCATTAAACAATCGTGGTGAGGACGCCAAGGCCTTCGGAGAATTAGACAATTGGGGCGGGCATTCTGGACGTGCTGATGACTACCATTATCATCTTGCACCAACCCACCTACAGTCACAAGTTGGTGAAGGTAAGCCTATTGCTTATGCACTAGACGGTTTTCCTGTCTATGGTGAAACGGATGATGAACTGGATGAATATTTAGGCAAATTCAATGAAGACGGTAGCTATGAATACCATGCTACTTCAGAGTTTCCGTATTTAATTGCAGGTTTGCGCGGTAAGGTTACTGTGAACCCAGATACGACAGCGCCAGAAAATGAGATTGCACCGCAAGCGCATACACACGGCGTTCGTCCAGCGCTAACGCCTTTGCGCGGAGCCGAGATCACAGATTACAAGATTATAAGCCCGACTCAATACAGTCTAACGTATACCCATGACGGTCAAGAGCATAAACTTAACTATGGTTGGGGTGCTACTGAAGCGACCAAAGATATTTATACTTTTGAGTTTGTTGATCCAGAGGGTACGACTGTACAGACTTATAAACGCTCTGATGATATACAGAAAAAATAATGTGAATCTAATGATAATGATCAGTTATAGAGACAAATAAGCTGAGTTTTAGACCATCTTATATAATGCTAAGGAATCCTAATGAAACCTATTTTAATACCTGCTTTGCTAACCACGACCGTATCTGCTGTATTGCTAGCGGCATGTAGCCAAACTCAAATAGACTCAGCAGCTACTGATGCCAATGAGCAAACAACAGCATCAATAAGTAGTGCAGATGCCAGCAGCTATACTGGCACCGCTAGCTTAACTCAAGGTCTTGCCCAGACTGATGTGACAAATGCCTATGAATGTGACCGCGGTCGTCAAACCAACATCGGTAGTATCCAGTCAACTGACGGTAAAACATGGACAGTACCAGCAGCGACCAATTTGCTCAATACAGACTTCCCAGTGGCGTCTGACTTAAACAACCCTTGTACGGGCAACGACTATCGCACCGCCAGTGAAGCTTTAGCTGAACTTGATGGCTCAGACATCATTGAAATAGACGCAGATGGCGAAGTGTATACCGCTTACGTCTTTGCAGATAATTATTTTGAGATGTACGTAAATGGCGTAGCCGTTGGACGTGACAATGTACCATTTACTCAGTTCAATTCAAACATTGTACGTTTTAAGGCAAAAGCACCGTTTACCGTAGCTATGCATCTAGTAGATTGGGAAGAAAACTTAGGTATTGGTTCAGAAAGCAATAACGGCTCAGAATTTCATGCAGGAGATGGTGGTCTAGTCGCTGTGATCAAAGATAAAGATAACAACATCATCGCCAAGACCGATGAAAACTGGAAAGCACAAACCTTTTATACCGCGCCGATTAGAGACTTGTCCTGTGTTAGTGAGTCAGGTAGCGAGCGCCTATCTAGCAATTGTGTTACCACAGCTAATGTACAAGACGGTTCGGCAGATTATGGCCTGCATTGGGAATTGCCTACCAACTGGCAACAAGCAGACTTTGATGACTCTAGTTGGCCGAATGCTACCACCTATAGTAACCAAATCATTGGGGTAGACAACAAATCAGCTTATACCAATTTCACAGATATTTTTGATAACGAAAAAGCAAATGCTGAATTCATTTGGTCAACCAATGTAGTACTCGATAATGAAGTTATCGTACGCTATACAGTAAATGGATTATAAAACTTTATTTAGATTGGTCAGCCTTTATGAAAGCTACTAGGTAGTAAAGTTTCAGTTATCAAATGCTTATACTAATAACATCGCCTAGTACAACTGAACTTCATGCCTGAGAACTCTATAATCATAGCTAATAGTGCTCAGGCATTCTTTGCTTTGATTAAAGCGAAGTCGATATATATGACTATTATCGTCAAACACTCTCATCCATCTTTGCTTATTCATATGAAAAACAGGCTTATTACTTAGCAGTAGTAAGCCTGTTTTTGATGTAATGATTTTCGCAGATGTGACACAAGCAGTTTTAACTTTTGGTCCGGTTGCCGTGCCTTGGGGTAAACCGCATACATCCCCATTTTCTTTCGTGTAAAGCGCTGCAAAATCTGAATGAGCGTGTTTTGCTGCATTTCTTCATAAACAAGTGCTTGTGGTAAAAAGGCGATACCTAGGTCGCTGAGAGTCGCTTGTTTAATCGCATTAAGATGATTGCTATGAAACCGACCCTGTACAGGAAGCAGTTGCTCCGTGCCATCTATATATAGCGGCCATATACCATTCGCCGTATGATCAAACTTATAGACCAAACACTCATGACTCCGTAATTGTTCAGGGGTTTGAGGTGTACCGTGTCGCTCTAAATAGTCTGGTGTTGCACATATGACCCATTGGCTATCTATAAGACGTCTTGCAATGAGTGATGAGTCTTCAAGCTCTGCTGTCCTTATCGCCAGATCAAACCCTTCTTCTATCAAATCAACCAATCGATTGGTAATCTGTAAATCTACTGATATTTCTGGGTGTTGTTTACAGAATTCGGCAATAGATTCGCTCAATATTAGATTTGCAGAGACCGCTGGCATGGTTATACGTATGTTGCCTTTCATATCCTCACCATAGCCTGTAACGGCATTTTCAGCTTCCTGAAAGGCAAATTTAGCGATTTTAGCTTTGTTATAAAGCGTCCTTCCTGCATCGGTTAAGCTTAACTTTCTGGTTGTCCTATAAAGCAGCTGTGCGTTTAAGCTCTCTTCTAATCTTGCAATACGTTTGCTTACCACTGAATTCGTTAATGACAGCTTTTCAGCTACCCGAGAAAATGACCCTTCATCAACCACTTGGACGAATAAAACCATATCGTCAGCTTTGCCCATACTTGTTCCCCAATTGGTGTAATACGTTTTGGATTATAGCAAAAAAAGAAAATAACATTGTCCTTTGATGCAATATATCAATGTATTGACAAGGCGTAGAATATTTTAGGGAATTTTGAGCATTTGTTTATTTAACCATTCTATTAATCATGTCACTGACAGAGATTGTTTTCGGCTTCGTCTGACCGACAGCATGAAGTTATAAAAACAAATGCTTAGATGAAGTGGTTCAAGGAAGATTACACGATAAAAAAAGGATTATGATTTTGAATCAAACAATATATGGACTGTTGGCATTACTGCCAATCGTTCTCTGTGGTATTTTTTTGATAGGTTTGCAATGGTCAGCCAAAAGAACCATGCCAATCGTTCTGGCGGTTACTGCCGCGCTTGCCCTCTTTGTATGGGATATGACGCTTAATCGCGTGTCTTCATCGATTATTCAAGGAATAGTCATTACGGTTTCAGTATTGTGGATCGTATTCGGCGCTATTTTCTTATTGAATACGTTGAAGCATACGGGTGCCATTGCTGTTATCCGTGCTGGGTTTACCAATGTATCGCCAGATAGGCGGGTGCAAGCCATTATTATTGCCTGGTGCTTTGGTTGCTTTCTTGAGGGAGCGGCTGGTTTTGGTACAGCGGCCGCTATTGCCGCGCCTTTACTCGTCGCGATAGGATTTCCAGCGCTAGGTGCTGTGTTGATGGGAATGATGATACAAAGTACGCCTGTGTCATTTGGGGCAGTCGGTACGCCTATCGTTATTGGTGTAAACAAGGGGTTAGATACAGTAGCCATTAGCGCCCAACTGGCACAACAAGGACTAGAATGGGGCGACTTTTTACAACTGATTACCAGCCAAGTGGCTATTATGCATGGTGTTATTGGTACATTTATGCCACTTTTCATGGTGATGATGCTCACGCGCTTTTTTGGGAAAAACAAAAGCTGGAGAGAAGGCTTCGCTATTTGGCCATTTGCTATTTTTGCGGGTTTAGCATTCACAGTCCCTTATACCCTAACAGGTGTCTTTTTAGGGCCAGAGTTTCCATCCTTGGTCGGCGGTTTGGTCAGTATCACTATCGTTGTTAATGCGGCAAAACATGGATTTTTAGTACCAAAAACCACATGGGATTTTGAACCGAAAAAAAGCTGGCCAAGTGAATGGCTTGGTAAGCTAGTGGTCAGCAAAGAAGACATCACTCCTGCGTTGAGTGATAAAAAGATGTCCACGGTCATGGCGTGGTTTCCTTATCTGTTAGTTGCCCTTTTATTGGTGTGTTCTAGAGTATTAACAGGCTTTCAGTCTTTGCTGAACAGCGCGACAGTAGACCTAACCTCGATTTTAAGTGAGGCAGATATCAGTGCCAGTTTTAGTCCTTTATACTTACCAGGCGGCTTGTTATTAATCAGCGCCTTGGTTGCCGCCGCTTTTCAAACGAACAAACCTGCCAGTGCACTAAACAATGCCTTCAAAGAATCAGGCAAGACTGTACTAGGGGCTGGGTTTGTCCTTATTTTCACGATTCCAATGGTTAGAATTTTTATTAATTCAGGCGTAAACTTATCAGATGTGGCGAGTATGCCTGTCGCCAGTGCAGAGTTGTTTGCGGGTACTTTTGGCAGTGTTTTCCCCTTAATTAGTGCAACCATTGGTGCGTTAGGTGCCTTTATCGCGGGGTCTAATACCGTATCCAACATGATGTTCAGTCAATTCCAATACGAAGCCGCCATGAGCTTACATATTTCACCTTCTCTAATCATCGCGGCTCAAGCAGTTGGTGCGGCTGCTGGTAATATGATTGCAGTACATAATGTGGTGGCTGCATCAGCAACGGTGGGCCTACTCGGTATGGAGGGCGCCACACTTAGGCGTACTATTTTACCTACCATCTATTATGTGTTGTTCTGCGGGATTATCGTCATGGCTGCCATTTACTTCTTTGGTTTTCAAGGGCCTTTAGCATCATGAGTGACACACAATCACTAAATAAAGAGCGTCATATGCCGTCATTAAATAGAACTTCATCAAACCTTTTCTCATCAAATATAGCGCATCAAGACACACTTCATCCTGAGCAAGTGTTAGACAAGCTAACCCATTTACTGGGAGCCGGCAATGTACAGGCCGATCCAGAAAAAAACGAACACTATAGAATGGGGTGGCGCTCTGGTGGCGGCAATGCTTTGGCTGTTCTGTTTCCACAAACACTGCTGGAGATTTGGCGTAGTCTAGAAATATGTGTGGAAGGCGACTGTATTATTATCATGCAAGCAGCAAAAACAGGCCTGACGGAAGGCTCAACCCCGAGCGGTAACGACTACGATAGACCAGTGGTTGTGATCAATACCCTTGCAATGAATCAGTTGTATTTGGTGAATGATAACGAGCAAGTGATTAGCTTACCTGGCGCCACGTTGCATCAGTTGCAAAGTGAGCTTAAAGCCGTAAATAGAGCACCTCACTCGGTCATCGGTTCATCGACGTTAGGCGCGTCAATTATTGGCGGTGTCTCTAATAATTCTGGTGGGGCTCTGGTTAAAAGGGGTCCTGCTTATACCGAGCTGGCATTGTTTGCCCAAATAGACAAGCACGGTCAGCTAGTGCTGGTTAATCACCTAGATGTAGAGTTAGGAGATACCCCAGAAGAAATACTTACTAATCTGCAAACAGGTAATTTTGATAAAAGAGCATTACCTGACACCGGTAAGATGGCATCTGATAAAGAATATATCGCCAGAGTAAAAGATGTTGATGCAAGTACGCCAAGTCGTTTCAATGCTGATAAGCGAAGGCTTTATGAAGCCAGTGGCTGCGCTGGCAAGCTTGCCGTGTTTGCAGTACGTCTTGATACCTATCCAACGGCTGTAAAAGAGAAAACCTTTTATATAGGCACTAATAGTGTGAGTGAGCTTGCACAGCTCAGAAGACAAATATTATCGAGCTTCGATAATATCCCTGAAGTGGGTGAGTATATGCATCGTGATATATTTGATGTATCTGCTAAGTATGGTAAGGACACGTTCCTCAGTATTAAGCATCTTGGTACCAATGCCTTACCTAGATTGTTTTCTATCAAAGGCGCTATGGATGCAAAATTCCATAAATGGTCATGGATGCCAAAGCATTTCACTGATAAAGTTATGCAGTTCGTCGCCAATATATTTCCAAAGCATTTACCGAAGCGAATGCTAGAGTACCGCGACCAATATGAGCATCATCTCATCTTAAAAATGAGTGATGATGGCATAGCAGAAGCACAGGATTTTCTAAAGGTGTTTTTCGACGCTTCAAATACGGGTAACTATTTTGAATGTAGTCAAGAAGAATCAGAAAGCGCTTTTTTACATCGCTTTGCCGCTGCAGGTGCCGCACTAAGGTATGAAGTCATACATGAAAAAGACGTCGGCGATATATTGGCATTGGATATTGCCATACCACGTAACGAATTAGAATGGCTCGAAACGCTACCTAAAGACATTGAACAGCATTTGGAAAAGAAACTCTATTATGGACACTTCTTTTGTTATGTATTTCATCAAGACTATATTCTGAAGAAGGGTAGTGATGCACACCTTGTAAAAAAGATGATGTTAGAGCTACTGAGCGCACGTGGAGCCAAATATCCTGCTGAGCATAATGTAGGGCATCTATACGAAGCAGAACCTGATTTGCAGAACTTTTATGCAAGCTTAGACCCAACCAATACCTTTAATCCAGGTATTGGCAAAATGTCGAAAACCAAACGCAATTGCTCGTGTTGTTTATAACTGAACTCTATAACTGATATTTAAAACTGGCCATGGGCTGATTGTTTATCAGCTGCTAAATAGTTCAGTATTTGTCCATTATAAATTGTTCAATACATCCTCAGAAGCACTACCGATTGGTAGTGCTTTTTTATTATTTCTCGGTAAATGTATCAGCAGCCTCGAGTTCAGAAGCACATTTATTCAAAATGATTTTGTTATCTATTGTTAAATACCAGTCGATGCTATGTATAATGCAGCACTAGCATAGCTTTCACTCAGTATGGCTTTCACTCATATGCCTTTAATAAGAAGATTACATTATGTCAAACAAGCGTCCTTTATATATTCCTGTTGCTGGACCCGCTCTTTTAGAGACACCTTTATTGAATAAAGGTAGTGCTTTTTCATCAGAAGAACGTAGTAGCTTTAATTTAACGGGGCTATTACCTCATAATATTGAAACGATTGAGGAGCAATCATTACGTGCTTATCATCAACTAAGCTCATTCACTGATGCTATGGATAAGCATATTTACTTGCGTAATATACAAGATACCAATGAAACCTTATTTCATCATCTAATTGAGCAGCATATCGAGGAAGTGATGCCGCTCATTTATACCCCAACCGTTGGTCAGGCGTGTGAAAAATTCTCGCAAATCTATCGTCGTAAACGTGGTTTGTTTATCTCATATCCTGAGCGTCACAAAATCGACGACATGCTACAAAATGCCACCAAACAAAACGTCAAAGTGATCGTTGTTACTGACGGTGAACGTATCTTGGGCCTAGGGGATCAGGGTATTGGCGGTATGGGCATTCCAATCGGTAAGTTGTCTTTATACACGGCTTGTGGTGGTATTAGCCCAGCTTACTGTCTACCTATTTTGCTGGATGTCGGCACCAATAACCAACAGTTGCTTGATGATCCTATGTATATGGGCTGGAGAAATCCGCGCATCTCTGGCGATGAATATAATGAATTTGTGGACTTATTTATTCAAGCTGTTAAGCGCCGTTGGCCAGAGGTGTTATTGCAATTTGAAGATTTTGCTCAGGAAAACGCGACCCCGTTATTGAATAAATATCGTGATCAGCTATGCTGCTTTAATGATGATATTCAAGGGACTGCTGCGGTTTCAGTCGGCACTTTGATTGCAGCGTGTCTAAATAAAGGTCAAAAACTTAGTCAACAGAATATCGCATTTTTAGGCGCAGGATCTGCGGGTTGCGGTATTGCTGAGCATATCATTCGCCAAATGCAGCGTGAAGGATTGACTGAAGAGCAAGCTCGTAGTCAAGTGTTCATGGTTGATCGTTATGGCCTGCTAACAGATGGCATGACAGAGCTGCAAAAATTCCAAGAACCGTTAGTACAAAAAGAATCAGCTATTGCCAGCTGGGATAAAAGTAAGAAGCTTGGTTTAGCGCAAGTGGTTAAACAAGCAAAAATCACCGTATTATTTGGTGTTAGCGGACAAAAAGGTCTGTTCACCCAAGAAGTGATCGAATCGCTATGTGCTAATACTGAGCACCCAATTGTACTACCACTTTCAAATCCAACGTCTCGTGTGGAAGCAACGCCGCAAGAAGTCATGAATTGGAGTAAAGGTAAGGCAATTGTTGCGACGGGTAGTCCGTTTCCTCATACCACTTATAACGGTCAGTCTTTTGAGGTTTCTCAGTGTAATAACAGCTATATTTTCCCGGGTATTGGTCTAGGTGTTTTAGCAGCACGTGCGTCAGGTATCAGCGATAATATGCTAACGGCAGCAAGCCAAGCCCTTGCAGATATATCAATGGAATACGAAAAAGCACCTGGTGCCATCTTACCGCCGATCAAAGTTATCAGAGAGATTAGTGAAAAAATAGCGTATGCAGTGGCATTGCAAGCGGCTCAAGATAAGCTAGCACTACCTATCACATCGGAGAACTTACAACGCCGATTAAAAGCGAACTTTTGGTTACCTGAATATCGTAACTATCGCCGTACTTCTTTCTAAGTTAGAAGTTAGATATGAAAATTCCTAATATTAGGTACATTATCTAAGTAAAGTACTAAATAAAAAAAGGTTGCTAACGCTATATTACATATAGTGTTGGCAACCTTTTTTTATTTATGTCTAAAAATTTACGGTTAAAGTTAATACTTTTCTGCTTGAATTGTCATGAATGTAGTATTAGAAGGACGACTTATATCATGCTTATTTCTTGAAAAAGCAGTTTCTCAAACCCAAAAAATCACCTTAACTTGAACAGTTAGGATGATTTTTTTATCTATAGTGTGTCGGCTAAGCACATATAGATAGGTATCATTTTTTCACAGCGTACATTCGCAGTGTAAGCTTCATCTATTGATTTTCTTCTACTATAATCCATGATCAACTCCTAATACCTATTTTCAGTCTTTATCGTTACTTAGCGGTTTGTATCATCAGTTATTGGATTGTTTTTGCTTTACATTGAGAGCAGAGAGGTACCTTCGATGAAAGAGATTGAGATAGCTGTCTATAAACTCTCTAAGCTCTATCACGTTGAAGTTCGCGGTGGTTATACCGAGATTTGCCAAACTCCTTACGATCATTTTGATTTGCTGCCCAGGACATACCGCCGATTGGTCTACTGTTTCTGCCAGCCGTGTATTTTTTCTTAGCAACAGCAAACTGCTTATTTAGACGTTTGGCCAGGCATGGGTTATCAGCTATAGAGAAACATACTTAAGGCAGATAGTTAGTACATAGTAAATTACTCATAAATATAAACATAAGTAGGATAGTGATTTATCTAAAAATTCTTAAAAAACAATTGTAAATAATATACAATTGTTTTTTATTTTTTATGATAAATACCGTCATGTCATTTGCGAATCATCTAAAACCTGTTTTGATAACCAGTATCCAATTATGCAGCCTAGGTGGTCTTACTGGTCACGTCTATGCACAAGCCGATCTAAATCAAATAGAGCAACAGCAATACAATCAATATCAACAGCGACTTGAGAGTTTTGAAGATAAAACATCGAAGCCTTTTGTGAATCTCAGTGAATCGACGCCAGATACTAGCTTGAAACAACCACCGCTTGGTGAAAGCCCTTGCTTTAATATCTATCAGGTTAATCTACAACTGCCTGACGACCCTAGACTTAAAAGAGAATTTTCTACTATTTTAGGTCCTATAAAGTATGAACAAGGATCCATACTAGGTCATTGTATTGGTCAGAAGGGCTTAAATTATGCGATGCGTAACGTACAAAATGAGCTAATCGAGCAAGGTTTTATCACCACTCAAGCGGCTATTGAGCCTCAAGACTTGACGAGTGGTGTGCTTAATATCACGATCATACCAGGGCGACTCCATAAGGTATGGCGATCTGGAGACGGTCACCCAAAAACGAATATTAGCAATGCGCTCACGCTTTCAGAAGGCGATCTCATCAATCTAAGAGATATTGAAACCAGCTTAGAGAACTTTCGCTTGCCTCAATCGGCAATCACCAACATCGATATCATACCAAGTGTTAGTACGATTGATAATGAGCAATACGGTAGTAGTGATTTGGTCGTCGCGCAAAAACGCACCATGCCCATACAATGGCAACTTAGTATAGATGACTCAGGAAGCGCGGATACTGGAAAATACCAAGGCACAGTGACCACTAGCATCGATAACCCTTTGAGTGCCAATGATGCGTTAAGCCTGTCTTATACTCACTCTATTGATCCTTGGAATAATATAGACAAGCTTTCTAATAATAATAGTTTATATATCAATTATCGTTATCCTTATAAAAAATGGCAATTGCAATTGTTCTACAGTGATTATGACTTTAATCAAACTTTGGCTGGTCTAAATCAAGACATTATTTATAAGGGTAAATCTAATCAAAGCTCAGTTGAGCTACAAAGACTGATCCATAGAGATCATTACTCTAAAACT
This sequence comes from Psychrobacter proteolyticus, assembly GCF_038155145.1. Lineage (GTDB taxonomy): Bacteria > Pseudomonadota > Gammaproteobacteria > Pseudomonadales > Moraxellaceae > Psychrobacter > Psychrobacter proteolyticus_B. The sequence continues at coordinate 362,485 of NZ_JBAKAY010000002.1, read as the reverse complement.
AGTGCCAGCTTAGAGGGTTATCATAAAAACTCAAAAAATTACTTTGACGATCAAGAAATTAAAGTACAAAGACGTCGTACTTCTGGATGGAAAGCAGGTATTGATCACCAGCGCCAAACATCTTTAGGAGATATAACGGCAAGCTTGCAGTATCAAAAAGGTACGGGAGCGTTCTCAGCTATAAAAGCACCTGAGAGTTTTATCAGCGAGGCTGAATCTCAACCAAGCATCTGGAGTGCGCAGGTAAGCTTAAGACACCCATTCAACATAGATAAATCCTCTTACCAGTATGCGCTTCAATGGCGTGGACAATATAGTCCTCAATCATTAACGCCTCAAGATCAATTTATAGTTGGTGGACGATATACTACTAAGGGACTGAGCGATGAGCAAAGCTTATCAGGCGAAAACGGTATGTTGCTACAGCAAGAAATGGCTCGGATCGTACCACTCACAGGACAAGTTACCTTAATGCCCTATATGACACTAGACCAAGGTTGGGTAGGTGGTGATAGTACCGAATACTTAGCAGGGAACTATCTTATGAGTACCAGTGTCGGTGCTCGTTTATATGCAAATAATATAAGTATAGATGGTTTTGTTGGTAAAGGGCTGCAGGCACCTCGTTCGATTGACAAAGATACTACTGGTGGTTTTAGAATCACGATATATAACTAGAATCTTGCTGACTGTATACTTTTAAAATGCTAAACGGTTTATTAAGTGGAGCATCATAATAGTTTTTCACTTCCACGGCTGCTCATCTTATTTTTAATAGATAGTCAATTAACATACTATTAATATAAATATATTAACTATTTCTATATCAATGCCTTACAAGAATATACCTATTTTTTAAGAATTTTCTGCCTAATATTTACGAATCTCCTAATATCTTCAAATAAGTTATAAATTCATAAAATAACGCTAGTCTTTACAATAGTTTGTAGATACAATTGCTTACATTTTTTGACATTTATCAATTTTCAAGGATGATTCCTGAGATGAATAAGCAATGCTATAGAGTAGTGTTTAACAAAGCCCGTGGCATGATGATGGTTGTTAGTGAAGTGACCAAGAGTCAAAATAAAAAAGCAGGTAATAGTAATAGCAAAAAATCTCCTGCCGCAAAGTCAGAGTCTCACTCGGGTATCAACGTCTCCTATCATCGTTTGGCCATGGCAATTCTATGCTGTCAAAGTATGATCTATACTCAGGTTCAGGCTGCCAACAGTCAAATACAAAATACAGCAAGCAGTGTGCTAGCTGCCCAACGAGCGGCGCTTTTAAAAGCAGCCAATGGTACGCCTATTGTTAATATCCGCACCCCTAACAGTAATGGTTTATCGCACAATACGTACAACCAATTCGATATCGGGTCTAATGGCGCTATATTGAACAACAGTATGGGCGCTGCTAATACTCACTTAGCTGGTAATATTGCCGGTAACCAATATCTGGCACAAGGCGTTGCCAATACTATCTTAAATGAAGTCCGGAGCAATGCTCCAGCCAAGTTCCAAGGCAACCTTGAAATCGCAGGTCAGCGAGCTGATGTCATTATTGCAAGCCCTTCAGGACTACAAATTCAAGGCGGCGGATTCATCAATGCCAATCAAGCAACACTAACAACTGGTACGCCTAAAATCGATAGTGCTGGTAATCTAACAGGATTTGATGTCAAGCAAGGACAGGTTCAATTTGATAATGCGGCGACAGGCAATGCACTCGGTGGTGATCTCTACGATGGTAAAAATAAAAACCAAGCCAACTATGTGGATGTCCTAGCAAGGGCCGTCACTATCAATGGTCAGATTCATGCCAATCAAGATGTTGATATGGTTATTGGCAGCAACACTGTCGATTATGATACGGGCGCAGCGACCAAGATCACTGGGACAGGAACTGTCCCAACCTTGGCAGTAGACGTCAGTACGCTTGGTGGTATCTACGCAAATTCTATTAACCTTGTCGGTACAGAGAACGGCTTGGGCGTTAGAAATGCTGGTAATATACAAGCCAATCAGCAAATTGTACTGACCAACTCAGGCAAGATTGAGAACACAGGCGCTATACAGACCACTAAAGCTCAAACCAGCTTATTGAGTATTAATGCCACAGGCACTACAGGAACTGTTGAGCATAGTGGTAATATTAGTAGTTATGGCATGATCGATATTCAAGCTGATAAAGATATTCTGCTAAATAGCGGTATCATCAGAAAAGAAAACCCTGGTACGAACGCTCAGTTGATGCCAGACATCTTGAGAGTGGACGCTACTGGCGACCTAAAGATATCAAATACCTCAGATGTTCGAAATTTTACCATAGTAGATGATGAAGCAAATATCTATCTGCATTCAGGCCGTGACACTTTCGTCGATAGTAAAAGTACTTTGGCTTCCAATGGGGGTATCTCTATAGATGCCAATCGCAATGTACAGATACTTGACGGTGGTTACGTTGCTGCTCGTTATGCACCTCTCACTATACAAGCTAAAAATGGCGTTATTATTGATAATGCCAAAGTTGTGAGCAGTGGCGACATGCACATTAGTGCAGCTAGTGGTAAAAATGATGGTAGCGGAGTCGCTTACGCCACTGTGCGTAATAACAGTAAATTACATGCTGTAAAAGATATGATTATTAGTGCTGATCGTAATGTTGCCATTAGCACAGGCACCACTATATCAAAAGCTGAGAATCTCACCTTACAAGGAGGTGGTAATGCTCTTATTGACAACGCTGGCAGCGTTCAAGTTACTAATGACGCTGTGGTGCAAGCGGGAGAGCTGGCTTACTTGAGAAACAATAGCCAATCCATTAATATCGGCAAGCAGCTCATCGTTCAAGGCAAACAGGCGATGGTGGTGAACAGTACTGTTGATGCCAATGATGGTATGTATATCAATAGCCAAGGCAAAGATACGATAATTACCAATAGTAATTTAAATAGTAGCAAAGGGGCGGTCACAGCCATAGCTAGTCAAGCAGCCCTAAACGTCAATAAGCTGACCACCAATGCCAATAGCACGATACTAGCGGCCACAGGTGATTTGAGTATTATAGACAGTACATTCACGACAGATAATATTACGATTGAATCTGGACAGAACTTAACAGCTACTCAGCTTACTACTATTAATAAAGACAGCAAGCAGACGGGTAGTATCAATACAAAGTCTAAAGGATCAACAGATATTACCAGCAGTCAGTTGAAGAACACTGGCAATATCACAGTTGGTAGTGACAAGTATCTGACCATCATTGATACTGACATTGACTCAGGAAAGAATTTAAACCTACAGAGCAAACAGGCTATCTATAGTAACGCTCGCTTAGATAAAAATGCTGAAGGCGTTGCTTTTAACAATTATAACGTCAGCACCAAGCAAAATGCCTTGACAGCAGCTGACGTATTAATTCTGGATAGTGCGGGACTACAAAGACATAAAGATACTGATTTTAAAGGCAGTGCTATGCTTTTAAATGCAGGCTCAAGTTATAGCTTATCAAGCAATCTGAATTTTACGACAACAGGTTTAAGTAAAAACGTTGATAAGAGCATTAATGGCAATATCCAATTTGTGAATAAAGGGGTGATTGCTTTAAATCAGAATCATACCATAAGAGCTAAGAACGATCTGATCATTCAAGCAGATAAAGGCATTACGATAACGAAAGTACCCAAGATCGTAGCACAAAGTATCGGACTCAAAACGACGACTTCAAATACTGAAAAAAATGCTCAAGGCGTAGATAATACTTATGGTGATGGAGATATTAGTATTACAAATACTGAGCTATCAGCGACCAGTAGCTCAGGTAACGGTTTAGTCATTGATGCTGCAAACCATTTGAATATTGTCGATGCCAAAATACTCTCGACCGATAGTAGTACGCTAAAATCAGGCAATCTGATGCGGTTAAACAACAGTAACGTCAGCTCTGGCAAACACCTCACACTCGATAGCAATAATCAATTGATTACCAATGGTGAACGCTATGCTAGAAATTCAGGTACTGTAGATGCGCCAAAGTGGAGTAATAGCTGGAGACACACTGCAGGCGATACTACACTACACGCAGATGAAATCGTTTCTATAGATAGCCGCTGGGCGCAGGCCTATCAGAATACAAATATCACTGGTGGTGCTGTTATTGTAAATGCAGGCTCTAGTCTGGGTCTAAACAGTAACGTAAATATCGATGCCAAAGGTAGTACGGCTCTTGCAAAAAATACAACAAAGTTGAGCAATGGTGACGCTGTAAATACTTTAAATGGCGACTTAATAGTGACTAGCACCTCTAGCAACATAACTATTGATCCAACCAAAGTAACCTTGGCTGCCACAGGCGACGCCACCTTAGCTGCTCAGGGTGGCACATTGTCACTAAAAGGCTATAAAGGCACGCAAGGACTCGGCTCAGAAAGAGCAGTGAAATTAACAGCTGGTGGTGCTATCAATCTTAGCGGTAAAGATGTCATAGTTGAAGGTAGTGATTTAACCTCAAAGCTGAATGGTATTAATATTACTGCCACTGATGGTAGTGTGGAGTTAAAAGGGGTTAAAAATAGTTTTAGTAATTATGTGTCTCCTCACAAGATTAAAAGTATCAATGCTGAAATTAGTAACACTAAAGTAGAACTAAGTCAGCCATTTTATGATGCTAAATGGCTTGAAAGTCATGATAAAGCAACGAAAGAATGGATGGGTTTTGTAGCATCAACGTGTGATAACTCTCCTTTCATGGGTGGGTTTGGGCAGTGTATGCAAGTTCGCGGTAACGATATGAGAGTGATAGAGCAATATAGACCAGATTATTTTAAAATTAGGACTAGTAATAAATATGAAGAGTATGTGTCATATTTATCACAGAAAAAAGACTTAGAGAATTTAGTAACGGATCTTCATCAAATACTTGAAACCTCTAAAAAAGCATCTACAGGCTTTGAGCATAAAGCCATCTCATTGACAGGCAGCAAAGACATAAACATTACTGCTAAGCAAGGTGTATTGATCGAAGGTAGTGATATCACGAGTAATACTGGCGGTATTACTATTTTAGCAGAAGGGAATCTTGCACCTACCACAATCATTGGTACTGAACCGACAAGTAATTTAAGTAAAACTTATATCAATAATGACAGTATTCGTATTACGGGCCTTGCTGATATCTATCAACAAGGCAATATAAGCAATGGAAATATTACAGGTCCAAATTATTCTTACCATCAGATCGTTAATCAGCCTACGCTCACAGCAAAAAATGATATAAAAATATCGGCTCTAGGTAATTTACCTAAAGCGTCAGAGACGTACAGTAGTGTATCAAAGGCTTATACCACGAATAACGCTGTCATCTTAAACAGCGCTGACATTAAATCTGCTAATGGTAATGTCCGTATTGATGCTGCACTTGGTGATGTGAATCTTGAATCTGCTCAAGCCGCCTTTATGGATGGCTCGCAAACCACTAGTACATCACGGTCATGGTATGGTAAAAAGAAAACTAAGACCACGACTAAGACGTCTAATAACAGCAACGCTGTCACTACTGATATTCAAGCAAAAAACATCAGTTTAACTGCAGATAGCAATATTAATATTTATGGTTCAGAGTTGACAGCAGCATCTACTGGTAATATCAATCTATCAGCGGGTAAAGGGCTATATTTATACGCCATTGATGATGTTGATGAAAGTACGACTGATATTAAGAAAAAATCTAGTTTCTTAGGTGTCCGATATAATAAAGATCATACCAATGATACTAGACAAGAGTTATCGCAATTGCCTACTACTTTGATAGGCGGCAAGGCTTACACTCAATCAGGTAGTAATACTTTATTGCAAGGTACAGTATTTAACACATTGAAGCCAGCTGACATTAAAGTTGGTGTTGGCAAGTATGCAGACGATGCCGCTAAAGTAATCTTAGCGCCTATTAGCAATCAAATCACAATCACGCATACTCAAGAAAGAGAAAGTACCGTTTGGATGAAGACGGTAGACCAAGGCAGCGTAGTCACTACCGCCTCATTACCTAAATTTAATCAAGTACCAACTATCACTTCACCAGGTGGTGTGACAGTAGCGGTGCCCGTTGATGTTACTATCGACGCTAATAATAAAGCCAAGACTGATATCCAAAAGAGTTCAGCTGAGCTAGGAAAAATTGCCCTTAATCTGTCTAAACAACCGGGCTATGAGTATTTGGCAGCACTTGATAAAACCAATGATATCAACTGGGTACAAGTTGACCTGATTCAAAAGAATTGGAACTATACGAAAGAAGGGTTGACGCCAGGGGCTGCAGCTTTAATCGCTATTGCTATTACTATCGCAGCAGGTCCAGCAGGTAGCGGCCTTACCGCATCAATGATAGCTACTAATGCTGCTGGTATTGCTTTGCAAACGCAAGCTGTTATCACCTTGATTAATAATAAAGGTGATATCAGTAAAACGCTAAAAGATATGGCGAGTAGCGATACCATACGCAATATGGCAACCGCAGCATTAACGGCTGGTTTAACTGCTAATTTGAATATTCCAAACATGACTAATAGCAATTTCGCTAATGAACTTATTCAAGGCGTTGCTAAAAGTACAAGCAATGCGGCTATAGAGTCAGCTATTGGTGGTACTAGTTTTCAGGACGCACTAAAAAATAATTTGATAAATGCTTTTGTAGATATAGGAGCTACTCAAGTTGCCGGACAAATTGGTGATCTTAATTTCTCAGATAGTAAATTTATTGACGGTCTATCTCGAAGTATTGTTCATGGTATGGCAGGATGTATAGCAGGGCAAGTAACGAATGAAGATTGTGGTTCAAGGGCAATGGGTGCGGCACTAGGAGAGGCGATTGGTACCTATATGGCTGACTCTAAACGCCAGTATAGGATAAATGAGAAGGATGAGCTAATAAGCTTTGTTCCTGATGCAGATAAACCGTTTATTCTTAATACAACGACACTGATTACTGCTTCATTAGCAGCGTTGTATGGATTAGATGTTAATGATGCGGCTCAAGGTTCTAATATTGCGGTTGTTAATAATGGAATGTCAGACATTAGAGTCGCGGAACGAGCAGGCACTCTAAATGTACCTATCTTCAGTAATAGTGAAGCAAAAGCTATAGCGGCAGCTATAGGTATAGTCGTATGGCCAGTAGGAGCATTAGAAGCTTATCAAAGAGCTGATAGCGATACAGACAAGTTACTTATATTGCGGGAAGTATTTGGAGGCCAGAAAGCTAGATTACTAAACGAAGCATTTGAAAGAGCAAAAATAAAAGCGAATAATGAAAGATTGATAGAAGCGAATAAGCAAAAATTGATAAAAAATGCTGAAAATATTAGTACAGCTAACCCTACTAAAAATCCACCCCAAGTTACAACCCCAAGAGATTTTAGAGAGATAACACTGTGGAATAATGTAGTAAAAAACCCCAAGGATGGTGAACCTATGATAGGCATGAATGGCGATCCACGATTTCCTACAAGTGCAGGTTTTCAAAAAATGCAAGCTATTGCGCGTGGTAACGGTATTAAGGATAATGCCGTAATTCATTATCAATATAATAGTATAACTAATAAAGCATACGACATAAAAATAGTTTCAAAACAGCAGGTTATAAAGTAAAAGTTGTACTATGAATTTAATTAGGATTAAAGTTTTTGGAAGTTTTTTAATAATTGAATAGGATTTAAAATTATGATTAGAGCATTGAGTAAACACGATAGTGATTATATATATATATATAGTATGTATGAGAGTAAAAATTTTAGCGAAAATAGAGTTGAAACTTATTACTTATCAAGCTGTAGTAATCATCAAGGCCTAATAGTTTATAAAGAGAGTGAAGTCTACAATATAGAGATATTAACAGATAACTATGTAGAACTAACAGATGTTGATTTTTCAGCAGGCTTAAATAGTAAAATGCATCCCGTACTTTATGCTTTTTTAAAAGAAGATTGGGAAGTTTACGAAGGTATTGTTGAAGGACAACTTGAACCTTGGCTTGAATTTCAAAGAAATTTGGGGCATAGACCGTAAATAAGCCAATAGATACTATGAAAAAATCAAGCTTAAAGGCTTGATTTTTCTACAACCTTAAAAAAAATAACTCTGGTCATGTACCAGAGTTATTTATATGAATTCTATAACTACCTATTATGAATAATAATCGGATAAGAAACAACTCTCGGCTCAGGTGGTGGCGCAGTTCGCACTACCTTGGTCACGGGCTTTTCTGTTGCTTTGTCGTTTATCCAAAAGTCAACATAGCTGTCTCTACTAAACCATGCAGTACCAATATCAGTAGCAAAATCTAGCTGATAATTCTTATTAGCTTCGGCATTAAACGTAATCTTAGTAGGCAAAGTATAGTGCCCTGCCATACGGTAAGTGACAGTTAATGTATGCTCACCCGTCGTAATCTGATAGACATTATCCCAAGTATCGCTGTAAGTCTCTTTTTCCTCTTTAGGCACGCGCTTACCATCAACTTCCATAATATAAGCAATACGATCACCAACAAGCTTTGTATGTCGTGGCTCCATCTTACCCATGATAGTTGCGCTCACGTCCGATACGGGTGGCTGATAAATCAGTTCAGCTGGTAACTCTTTTACATTTTTAATGCTCATGCAAGCAGTCAACAACGGTAGCATACATACCAATACAGTCCATTTCATCGCTTATCCTCTATTGAATTGGTTCAATTAATAGTCGTTGTCTTTCATCGCTGTTTAAAAACATTCGTTGGTGGAATTACAACGTTTATAGTTTATCTCTTTATCTTTCAATCAGCGATATTTTTATTAAAAATTATCACGATAGCTAGCGCGTGATGTACTTTGAGACTGTTTAATAACTATTATTATTGAGATTTTTGGGTATACCCCAGCGGAACTCATTGCTTCAACTTTCAAGCCTATTAATAGACCACTATAATGGAACCACTTATAACAGAATTTTTTAATTTAGAAATTAAATAGTAAATTATTTTTCCTTTACTACAGTCATAACTATTAATTAGTAGTTGCTTTCAACTCGTATAAATAGTCGGCCCATGCCTGCATCATCATTTTGCGCTCTGGTAAGAACACAGTACGATTATAGGCTCTGCCGTGCATATCCCTTACACGATGAGCCAGCTGTTGCTCTACTAATGCTTCAGGAAAACCTAGCTTCTCTACAATCAAAGTTCTTGCTGTGGCTCTAAACCCATGTACTGTCTGTTTTGATCCACTGTAGCCGAGCCGCTTCAAAGCTTGGTTCATGGTGTTTTCTGACATTGGTTGTACAGTCGTATGAATAGCTGGAAATAAGTACTTGCTACGGGCGTGTAAAGATAACTCACGTATTAAAGCAGTGGCTTGCGTAGGTAGTGGAACGATAAGAGATAGACCAGTTCTACGTTGTGTTTTTCTTGGCGTAAAAGTCCAGGTACCTTCATAAAGATCAAAGTCATCCCAGAGAGCGTAACGTAGCTCGCCAGCCCTTACGAAAAGCATAGGCATCAATTTTATAGCGATTTTAACTTCAAATGATCCTTGATACTCATCAATATCGTTAAGCAATCTACCAAGCTCATCCGTATCTAAGATAGTAGGATGGTGTTTTACTACCGGCGTTTTCAATGCACCTAATAAATCCTGTGTAATATCACGCTCGCAGCGTCCAGTCTGCACACCATATCTGAATACCTGTCCAGCCATTGTGCGCATCTTTACCGCTGTCTCAATATACCCTTGTGCTTCAGCTGATCTGCAAGCTTCTAATACATCCATTGGCTTGATATCAGTTATAGGCATGCTGCCAAGGTATGCATTTAGCCGTTTCAGCTGCCTATAGTTATTTTTGATAGTAGAGGGGGCTATATGAGTCTTGCGGCTCATGTACTCTTCAGCAACCATAGCGAATGTATTTTTAGACTCAAGCAATTGCTTGCGTTCTTCATCTCTTTTGATATCGCGTGGATCATCACCGTTAGCAAGATGATACTTAATATCAGTCCGCATCTGTCTTGCAGCTGCTAAAGTGACCTCTGGGTATTGACCTAGTGTTACTGTGACACGTTTTCTTGTGATAGGTGTTGTATAGTCAATGCGCCAAGCTTTTGTGCCGGCCTTACTAATATGTAAATAAAGACCACCGCCATCGGTTAAGGTATAGGGTTTGTCCAAAGGCTTGGCCTTATCGACTTGAGTATTGGTAAGGGGTTTGACGGTTTTTGCCATTTTTACAGTATCCTCTACAGTACTTTTGCGCTCATACTGTATAGAATACTGTAAAAACTACAGTAAGCAAGGGGTAATTATGGGTATATAAGGTAAGTTTTGGACAATAAAAAACCCCTGAAGGCCTTGTTAATAGGGCATTAAGAGGTTTTTTGGTATATTCATATGGTGCGCCCACCAAGACTCGAACTCGGATCGATCGCTTAGGAGGCAACTGCTCTATCCTGTTGAGCTATAGGCGCATTATGGAGTGACATTGTAGAAAAAAGCAGTCATAAAAGCAATCAACAAAAGATAAATAAAGACAATTTATCCTTACTCACCATTGCTAAGCGCGTCAGTGACATCTACAGCATGATCACCTGATGCATTTTTTGCCTGTGAGGTTGGTTTAAATAAGTCATTTACACTGTTCTTATAACCACTAATGTTCTGATAATCATATTTTTTTAGTATATCTTGACCTGTGCTCGATAGTAAAAAATTACGGAAGTTAATAGCAGTTGTATCGTCTGTCAGGATGACACCTTCAAGCGCTTGTTCATCTTTTAGCGCATAGTTAAAGGGATTTAGAGTGTGTATCTTTTTATCTTTATTATGCGTACTATTATCACTATTTTTATCAGCTGCATCATTTGTACCAGAACCCTCGATACTTTGCTGACTTTGACCATTTCTATCTTGTGCCTGTTGCAATTCTGACTGTAGGAGTGATACCCGTTCTGTAGATAGGCTATCGTCATTAGTAATAATCATATCTGTATCAAAAACGGAGTCAGAGAGTTTGTCTTTGGTAGAAACACTACTTGGTACTGTAAGAAGGTCGTTAGAGGGTACATAGCTCGCTAACACTTGCACGTGCGGATAACGAGATTCAAAGCTCACAATGATATCGTCCAAAGGTATCTGTAACTTCTCCTCTGCTCGAATGTATAAAACCCTGTCAGCAATCTCTCTTGATTCATCACCTTTCGTACTAGGGTCTGCTTCACTTTCACTTGCCATGATTGGCAATGGGTCTGTGTTTTTTCGATTACTGGTCCACAACCAAATGAAGACCGCGATAAAGATTGTGAGCAGTAGCAAGATTAGTCCAGCCAGCAGTAGTTTGTAGTCTTTCATATATTACTGCTCTTTTATTATTAGTTGATTCATAGCAAAGTTTATATACAGGGTGGTATCTAGTTTTTAAAGCTTTTGTTCTAGTACTTCATCGGTTAATTCAGCCAACATGTCTGCAAAGATATCCGTATCTGCAGAAGGGGTAGATATTTGTTCTTCATCACCTTTACCAGCATGATTATTGGTTTGGCGATTTATTAGAGAATCAGGTTGGTCGTTTAATACCTTGGCAGCGGGTGTAGTAGTTTGATGCGCTGCCAACGGTGATTCGCCCGTTAATAGTCTGTCTTTTAACCATCTAAATCCATGTGCCTCCCACCATGCTTCGAAACGTGGCAACGTGCTACCACGTACTGCTACAGGTAGATCTAGCGTTCTCAATTTCTGCGCAAGTACAGGGTCGCTGATAGCTTGATGGATGCTCAAATAAAGTGAGCTACTATCATCCGTATAGGGTCGTCTGTTTTGCCATGATCTGTCATCGATTTTCATACGTGGCAGTTGCCACAACTCACCGCGATAATACACGACGTATAAGCGTTGTTTTGGATGGACAAAAATGGCATCAATGGGACGCAATGGCATAATATTAAGTAATCCCGTCAATAGAAAGTATTATTTAGATACAGGTTGTAAAGGACAATTTAAAAACCACAATGAGATTATTTCATCGTAAATATGAATGATAGTATAAAACGACACTAAATGTCGCAAGCTTATTATAATATCGGCATCTACACTAGTAAACGATAACCATCAATGGCACACTGATAGCAAATTTGGCAAGTCAACGTCATCAATGGATATGTAGAATTTGCTACTATGATTGTTTTTGTTTACGGCCCTCATGCTAGCAGAAATGCATCATAGTAACGACCATCAAACATGGATTGATGAGTATCGATTTTTGTTTTGTCTAGATATTTTATGGTGTTTTTGACATTGGATACAGACATCTCATCTACAAGTGAAGCCTTTTTTATTAATCCTAATACCTCACCTTTATTGCAATCAGATTATTGTCTATGTTCACTATTATTCAGTCGCACCGTACCGAAAACCTCGTTGATCAATTGCTTGTACAATACCAGTCCAAGGATCAGCCTGTTTTTGAGCCTTTTATTGTCATTGTACCGTCAATGGTATTGGGTGATTGGTTGGATAAAACTATTGCTAGCCGTGCTGGTATTAGTACCTTGGTGCGTACTAAATTCTGGGGTCAGTATCAATGGACGCTGATGCAAGATGTATTGACCCGCCATAATGCGTACTTACTGTCGCGAAACCCTGAAGCGACAACTCTAAACGTGCCGGAAGTGGCGGTGTTATCACCGACAGTAATGCAGTGGCGATTGTTTGGTTATTTAACTTATTATCAGGAGTCGATTGTTGCAGATGAAAAGCATCCAGTTCATCCGTTGTTAGCGTCTTTGATTGATGACCCACAGGCAATTGCTCAACAAGACAGCTTACAACAGGATAAGGCGCAACAAGATGCTCGTATTTGGCAACTGGCAAGCGATTTGGCTAGGGTGTTTAACCGCTATTTGACTCACCGTGAGGATTGGTTGGCATTATGGTCGCAAAACAAGCCGTTGAGCGTAAGTGAGTTGATAGCAGATAAAGACGCCTTATCACTGCGCTTTGATAAGTATGCGCGCGGCACACCTGAGTGGTTGGTCGAGCATTATGTTGAGTTAGAAATCGCCCAACGATTCTTGTGGTCGCATTTGTTTGCCGATGTTCATCTACACCGTGTGGCACTAGAGCGTGCGTTTTGGTCAGCTTTAAAAGGTAACAAGGCGAATGAGCGTGACCAATTGCCCAAAGTACTGCGTATATTTACCATCCAGCAACTGCCACAGACCGAGCTCGACTTTCTACAGCGCCTGTCGCAATACATGAATATCACGCTATTGCACTACAATCCATCAAAGCTGTTTTGGGCGGATATCGTCGATAAGTCTTGGTTACAGCGTCAGCAGATTATCAACCCTGAGAGTGTCTTTTTACGTGATTATGGTCATAGTTTGCTGTCGCGTCTCGGTAAGCAGTCGCGCGATGCGTTTGCGATGCTTGCCAATTTATCAGGTAATGAGCAATACGACGATGCGCTAGTCGAATGGCAAGATAACTTTGATAATGGTGTAGATGATGCGCTCGTTCATGGCATGTATGAAAGTGTCGTCCCTGCTGAAGACGCTGTCAGTACTCAAGATGCGCAAGGTAACCTGAGCTTATTAAAACGTTTGCAAAATGATGTGTTGATGCTTGATGAGCAATCTACCCAGCAGGCGACAGCTGCTACAGTCTCACAAGCGGTAAGTAAGCAGATAGAGTCAAGCTTTGATGAAGCTAAGCAAGAAACGGCTTGGTATGAAGATGAAGCGTTAGAGAATAAGCGTTTTGAGAAAGACCGTTTTTGGGCAATTTCTTCGCAAGATAATAGCCTAAGCATTCATTCGTGTCATAGTTTGCAGCGTCAGCTTGAAGTGCTGCGTATTATGATTGGTCGTTGGCTAAATGAACCTATCAAACTAGGTGAAAAGAAACGCCATATCTCTGACATTGTGGTGCTGCTACCTGATGTTGAACGTCATCATGCATTGATTGGCTCTATCTTCGTCAATGGTAAGGGGCAAGACGGTTTGACTTTGCCTGCTAAAGTGACTGGTGTTGTTGACGCCGATATTCGCCAGTTGTGGGAAGCGATTATCGGTTTTTACAAACTATTGGGTAGCCATAGTGCCCGTTTTGAAGCAGCTGAAGTCTTAGATTGGTTGATGTTACCGCCCTTGTTTGAAAGCTTTGGACTGACTCATGAGCAAATGAGCCGTGGCTGTGATTTATTGGTAGAGGCGGGCTTTATTCGCGGTTTTGACGAGCTGCATCTTAAGCAAACTTTAGACAGTAATGACTACGACTATCGCTTCAGCTTTGCACAGGCATTAGACAGATTAACTTTAGGTCTGGTCATGCCAGAGGCTGAGTTGAGCGACTGCTTATATGATCTAAATGACGATGAATGGCCAAGTACAGCTTTACCAGAAATGACCTTGCCGTTACCACAAGTGAGCCTAAATGATGCGCTGATCGTTGAAGCGCTTTGCCGTATTTATACTGGCTTGGTTGCACGACGTGATGATCATACACAAAAAATGAAAGCGGAAGATTGGCTCGATCAGATTGAGACACAAGTTATCCATCGCTACTTTGGCGATGTGGATCAAACGCGTACCATGCGCGCCATCTACAACGCGATGAATGGCTTTAAATCAAGTCTGCGAGCCAATCGTCACTATAGGCAGTACGCTAGTGGTGATGTCGACAACAGAGAAGTAGAGCAGAGGCTGGCAGGTGTGGAGCAGTTGCCGCTTAAGCTGAGCTTTATGCTAGACAGTATTGAAGCAGAGCTTGAAAGTCAGCAGGTCAGTGCCGAGCCGACAGGTGTGATTACCTTTGGTCGATTCGGTGCATTAAGAAACGTGCCGTTTGAGTTGGTGGTGATGCTCAATATGGATCTCTCTGAGTTCCCAGGGCGTGACCGTGATAACCGCTATGATTTGATGAAAGCGACCAATGCACGCCGCGGTGACAGAGTTAGTGAAGATGATGACAACGGCGCATTTTTAGATGCGTTACTGTGCGCGCGCAGTGCATGTTGGATGTTCTACAACGGCCAAAGCTTGACGGACACCCATGAGCATTTGCCAGCCAACCCAGTGAGTGAGCTATTGCAGTTTTTGCAAGGCGAGGTGCAATGGCAGGTGAACTCGCTTGAGACATTACCTGAGAATATTGATCCCACCACGGAAAGCCTTAAGCGCTATTTGCCTAAATTGATTAAGCAGTGGTTGGTGACTGAGCATCCTGCGTTGCCTTTTCATGAGAGTCTGTTTGAGACAGAAATCGAAGGCACTGATGTTTTTGAGCAAGCATCTCCTGATATTGATGACAATGCTAATGCCAACGTTAATATCAATGCTCAGGATTCTAGCCCTGTCGATATGATTGATGAGCTGGATACTTTATTAAATACAGCCATGCGCAAAACCAAACTGGCTCAGAAAAAGCAGTTTCCGCCTGCGCCGCTTTGGCAAGCGGTGTTCGACACATTAAAAGGTCGAGTATCTATTGAGCATAAAGAGTTGGTGGGCCTACCTACGAAGGCGCAGTATGAGTCAATCGCTCAGGTGTTGGGTCAAGGCTTAGGCCAGCTAGGTCAAGTAGACAATCGAACCTTGTCTGCATTGGTTGAACTATTGGCGCTAGATACAGCTGTTGATGCTACTAGCGATGTCAGTAGCATGACAGAGGTGATCATCCAAAATTTATCTGATAGCATATTTAACATCGGAGAGATAGATATTGAAGGGGCATTGGCTTACCAAGTGCGCCATCCTGCCAAAGCATTCTTACGGTCTCAAAAAGTGCATGTGGTACAAGGTGAGGAAGCACTGTCGCAGCAAGAGCCGCTATTCTTAGACAGTTTAACTACCTATCAAATCAAAGATCATTTGATTAAACAGTTGGTTACTGATGAGAATAAGAAAAATGATAGTAGTGCAGCGGCTGAAACTACTACGCCAATCCTAATGTATCAAAAAATTATGCCTGCTGGTGTCGCTCGCCAGACCACGCTACCCAATCAACAGAAGAAACTGCAACAGCAATGTTTGGAATTTAAAGAGCAATTAATAGCTAATGGCTTTGACGAAAGCAGTATTCTCAACGAGAGTAATGCAGATAGCAGCAGTGTATTACAGCTACTGACGCCAACTGCCGAGCATCCCGTTCAAATAGAGCTAAGAAATATACTGAATAACACTGATAATGATTCAAGAGACCAGACAGATATAGAGGGTATAGAGACACTGCTTAAGCTGTTGCCAAAAGTCATTAAGATCAAAGGCTCAGTACCCATATTAGCCCCCATATCAATTATTCAGGCGGGCGTGCCTTATGCTCAGCAATCACCCAAGCAGTGGTTAAACATACTGCCCAATTCTGCCAGTCCTAGGCATTTACTCAAGTTTTGGTTGTCACATTTGTATTGGCAAGTGGCCAGACGTACCACTGCCGAGCAAGTAGCCTCAAATGATGGCGTGAGTATTTGGCGTTTTAATAAGCCTAGCTCACAAGTCAAAAAGTATGACAAAGTGATCGCATTTAAATTAAGCCCGATCGTGTATGAAGATGCTGTGATTGAGCTGATAAAATGGGCTGTTTTTGGCAAATTAACGGGTCAAGTGCCCATTACGTTATTACCAGAATATGCACTGAATTACCTTGATAAGTATCTAACCGCTGAAGAAGGTGACAGCAACCGCTACTGGCCAAAACGAGCCGACTTCTCAGACTGGTTAAGACCCAACTACAACTCAGACACGGTATACGATACTTGCTCGCAGCATGCTATTTGGCAGTACGTGCTACGTGACCAAGATGCATTCAAAGCGCTATCGGCAGCGTTGACTACATTAGCTCAGCCACTGTATGAGCCGATGTTTAATGCGTTAACTAACTTAGATGGTTAGCTCATTATCTAAAGCAGCCCCTAATTAATTTTTGCTATCTTGTTCCAGGGCGTGTCTTCATTTCAAAAATGGTGATAAAAATGAGATAAATTGCCGTCAAACGAGGAAAATAGTGCCGATAATATCGGGATATTAACCAGCGATTTGACGATGTTTGGCAAAATTTAGCTGTTTTTAGCCCATTTAGATAACTATCGAGTGAATTGAAGACACGCCCTAATAAATAATAATTAAAAGTATGCGCCCATATGACAGACCTTAGCGATCCAACCAATACCATTGACTCGTCTACACAACCGAGTTTATTTGATGAATATTCAGATGAGCTGCCTTGTTTGTCTGCTATACCTGAACGTAAAGCCGATGTCATACCAGCAGTCGATGTTGACCTAACGGGCAAGCACCTAATTGAAGCCTCAGCGGGCACGGGCAAAACTTGGACGCTGACCGGTATTGTACTGCGCCTACTGATCGAAGCGCGACGTGCACCAGAGCAAATCATCGCCACGACTTTTACTCGAGCTGCCGCTGCCGAAATGCGTCAACGTATTCATGATCGTTTGGTGGATTTTTATCAGTTATTACAATGGGTCAATAGCCTAAGTGCCGATACTGGCAATAAAGAGAGTCTCTATCCCAACATACTGCAAGTTATGCCTGAGGGAAATAAAGACGCACAAGCAGGCAGTAATTCAGATATAGATGCAAACGTTGAAACAGGCATTGACGATTTAAATCAAGACCTTGCTGCTGATAAGCAAGCGGCGGCTGAGCAACGTAAACAAGCAAAAAAAGACCGCGAAGATTGGTTGGTTAATCAGGCCAAATATGTGCGTTTAGATGGCATCATGCAAGATCCTATTAACTTGCATCTTGTCGGTTATTTGCTGGATCACGTGTACAGTTACCCAATGGCGGAAGCTATTAGACGTACGGCACTGGTACTCACCACATTGGATAAGCTGTTTGTAGGCACGCTCGATAGCTTGGCGCAAAAATGGTTGACTGAGTACAGTAGCGAAACTGGTCACCAGCAGGGTATGGGGATTATTGAAGACAGCAGTATTGAACAAGTTACCGATAGCATTGTTCATGATGAGCTGCGTCAGTTTCAGAGCCGCTTATACTATGAGCAGCCTAAACTTTATGCGCTAATGGATCAGCAAGGTAAGTTGTCTGCAGTAGGTGATCATAAGAAGTATGTGACTCGCTCGCTTAATTTTATCTCTGCGCCGATTGATGAGATAAGGATTGAGAAAGGCTTTGATTTTGATGCATACGAAAAGCTAATCAATGAGTTTGCTCAGTTAGATTTAGCTGATATCCAGCCTTATTTAAACCCTGATTATAGAAAGTCTCAAGGATTCCGTGGTGGTTCTAATTTAACCAAACAGTTTGATGCCATTATCGAGGTGCATCAAAAGATATCGCAGTATCAGCTGACCTTTAATAGCTATTTAAATGAGAGCGAAAACAAGATTTTGACATCATTGCAGGATTCTAGATATCCCGATGAAGATGGTAAAATTAAGAACTTTAACAAGAATAAAGAAAAAGAGCATCAGACGCTTTTTGAATTAGAAACCATTAGTAAGTTAATGGCTCTCTTAGACATGCTTGATAGTTTGAATCAGCATATTTTGTTGGTATTGGCCAATCTTAACCGTCATATTGTGCTGGCTGTGCGCAATAGGCTACCAGTCATTCTGGAAGAGCGCGGCGAAACGACCTTTAGTTTGCAGATGGTACGCTTAAACCAAGCATTAACTGGTCGTCAAGGAGATAAGCTGGCGCGTTATATTCGTCATCATTATCCAGTGGCATTGATTGACGAGTCGCAAGATATCAATGGCGAGCAAGCCATTATGATTGAAAGCATTTATTTGCCAAAGAATAAGCGTAAACAGTCGGACAGTGACAAGCAATCAACCACTAAGAAAGCCAATAATGAGTTTCTGCTATTGGTTGGTGATCCCAAGCAGGCTATTTATGGGTTTCGTGGTGGCGATGTAGCCAACTACAACTACATGAAAGCCCAGTTTGATAAAAGCGCCCTTTGGACGCTTGATATCAATCGCCGTTCTAATGCCGGTGTGATTAACGCATTGAACTGCTGGTTTGGTATGGCTGATACAACAACTGCTGAGAATAAGCTGTCGCAGTTGGGTGCTGGGATTCATTACCAACATATCAAAGCAGCAAAACCGGAATATGAGCTGTCTTGGTTTAATGCGTCCGATAGGCTGGATGATGTACTGGTGACAGAGGTGCTTTCTGCTCAGCCAGTGAGCTTGTTGCACCTGCCTTATGACAAGGACAAAGAGTTTGATTACGATGAACATGAGATAACAGCTCGCCATATAGCCACTTTGCTTAATAGTGGTCAGACACTTAAAGGTAAGCCCATTCAGCCAAATGATATTGGGGTGCTGGCACGTGCCAAAAAAGATCTGAAAAGGGTCGAAGATGAGCTAGTGAAACTTAATGTTCCGACTTTGACTACTAGTGATGTCAGTATCTTTGAGACTATTATGGCAGAAGATGTGGCGGCATTGCTAAGTGCCATGTTATACCCGTATCGTCATGACATGATTAATCGGGTATTGACCAGCCACCTATATGGACTGAGTATCAAAAACATCAAAGCCATGATGACGGATCATGAGTCAGGCATTACCGAGGGTAGCAGTACACCAAGCGCACATTCAAATAAGTCTAATTCGAAAGACCACCCAGCCAATGAAGCTACTGATATTAAAAAGAGCTATCAAGACTTTATTACCTATCTAAAAGAAGGGGCACAGCGTTGGCAGCACTTTGGCATCTTATCGGCGCTACATTATTTATTAGATAAAAGCCCTGTGCAGCCGCAAGGCGTTTGGCAAGCCCTAGCTGCTCATCCAGAAGGTGACCGTCATATCATGGACTTGCGTCATGTGATGGATATCTTGGCGCAGTATGGTTTAGGAATGGGTGAGTATGAGTTGTTGGCGTGGTTCAGACAGCAGATAGATACAGCACCCAACAGTGATTGGGCTAAGCAATATCCGCTACCGACAGAATCTGGCGTGCAACTGATGACCATTCATAAGTCAAAAGGGCTTGAGTTCCCTATTGTCTATGTATTGGGAATGGGTGATGCCAGTAGGAAGTCTGGCAATAAGGAAGACTATGGGCTGTATTTATATAACGCACAACAAGCGCCTTCAGCGCTAGTGCGGCAGCCGATAGAAGTACAGCAGACGACAGATAATCAATCGGGTAATCAGCGCCGCTTCTCACCATTGCAAGGCTCTGCCACGGATGAGGGTTACTATACGGATATCGAGACACTAGAAGGTTTTGATGAGATAAGACGGCTTGGCTATGTGGCATTTACTCGAGCCAGTGAGCAGCTTTATGTTGTGCTACGAGATCCGAGTAACAAGACAGGATTTGAGCTAAAGCCAGTATTTTATTGGTTTGAATCGCCAGAAGCAAAGTTTGAGCTACCAGATAGGCTCAAAGGTACCATAGGCATGCTCAGAGGTCATAAAGTTAATGAGTTTTATGACAATAACTACGTAAGCAATGATGCTGACTCAGCAGGTATAAATGACAGTGCTCAGCTGGCCGTAACCAAGTCAAATGCTCATAAGCCTACGACAGAGGCTATTGAATACGCGCCCTTTGCAGAGGTGATGAAAACCAATTATTTTTATGGTTGGGCCAAGACTAGCTTTACCGCTTTGGCGCGTCAGCTAGATGAATCTACACAAGCAATGGCGATAGTGGATGAACGTATTGATGATGCGATAGACATTGATATGACAGAGTCTTCAGTTTCTGATATTTCGTTACTTAATAACGATGGATCTAGCGAACAAAACAGTGAATTCAGTCCCAAGGTAGAAGATGATATCCGCTTTACCTTTGTAAAAGGTGCCAATGCCGGTACGTTTTTGCATGAGATATTTGAACAAATCGATTTCACTAATAAAGCCCAGTGGTATCAGGTTATTGATAGAGCGATTAATAGCTATCAGTTGCCGCTGATATATAGCAGTGCTGAACAGCAGAGCCGCAGATCCCAAGGTAAAAAACAAAGAGATAGTGATGGGTTTGATCTTGAGTCAATAGATACAACCAAGCATGAGGCATTAGTTAATTGGATTGAAGAGGTGCTGCATGCGCCACTGTTGGCTTCCAATCAACCCTTGATTGCTCTTGATAAAGGTAAGCGATTTGCCGAGTTAGAGTTCAACATGGGATTGTCAGAGAATTTTAAAGCACAGGATATTAGTAAGCTTTTTCAACGGTATTTACCTGATGAGACAGATAAACATGTCACTCTAGTGCCACAAAACAAAGCGCATCTGTATCGTTATTTACGTGGTGAGATTGATTTAGTGTATGAGCATGCTGGCAAGTATTATGTGGTCGATTATAAGAGTAACTTTCTAGGAAATAGCCTAAGCGATTACAATGAAGATACGCTCAAGAAAGCAATGTCCAAGGCAGGGTACTGGCTACAAGCAGCAATCTATCAAGTGGCATTACATCGATTTCTTGCTATGAGAATCAGTGATTATACGGGTAACGAAGATAAGTACTTAGGCGCTGTAGAGTACGTGTTTTTACGCGGTGTGTATGACCCGAATGCTCAGACAGCTACTATGCCTACATCGCAAGATGTGGTTCAGTCTAATCACGATAACTTGAGCGATAAAAGTTGTTATGGACTGGTTACTTGGGATATTCCCATTGCATTCATTAAAGGTCTAGATGCCTTGTTTGGCCTGCCGGATTAATAAACCTTATATAACAATTAGATAGATAAAAATTGTTATAGCAGTTAATCAGATTAAAAAGAGATAAATATACGATGAGTAATAATAACAATAAGAGCAAGTCAGCCATTAGCTTACAAGAGAGCTGGGCCAGTAACATCAGCGATTATATTCTGCTGCGCCGTCAGCAAACGCAGGTAGCGTATGACGCAACAGATGCAAAGATAAACGATGAAAACAGAAGAATCGGTAAGTCAGAAGATAGCGATTTATTTACGGCTCTATTCGTTATTTTAGCGGCTCATTTGGAAGAAGGGCATACTGTATTAACTGTCGATACAGCCGATCATGAAGCTCCCATGCAAGGTCAAATTAATGGGGAAGTAGTCACGTTATATGCATGGCAGCAGCAATTATTGGGGGTACTGGCAACACCAATTTTTGCGCTGATTGATACTCAGATAAAAACGCAACTAGACGATGACACTACAACGGAGACATCGCTATTTATATTACTAGATACTTTGTTTGGTCAGCGAGATTACCTGTGGGCGCAGCTAGCACTGAGTAATCATGAAAAAGAGACGTTGATCAAACGTTTTGATGCGATAACCAGGTTATACCATCGCTTGAAAAATAGCGACTTAAATACTTTCGTTCATTCAATCCATGAGCACGCTTTATTTGCTAATGTTAATACGAATACTGATAGTAACAACTATCAAAATAGCCTAAGCAGAAATAATCGACCAATTATTTATAACTTAACTAAGAGTAAAGAGACCCAAAGTTCGAAAGTCACATTTTGGCTACACCGCGCATGGCAGGCAGAGTTCAATTTAGCACAGCATATCAATCATATTTTAAAACAGCAGATAGTGCCTTTAGACATTACCATGCCTGAGAACTTAAATGACCAACAGATAGCCGCTATCAATGTGGCGAACAATAATGCATTTAGTATCATTACTGGTGGCCCAGGGACAGGTAAAACCTACACCGTTGCTCAATTGGTTATCGCGTTACAACAGGCGACAGAGAGTAGGGGAGATGAGTCTGAACATATTAGATTTAGTACAGACAGTGCTAGCCTAGCATTAGCGGCGCCAACGGGTAAGGCAGCCCAGCGTATGCAAGAGTCTCTACAGGCGGCTTTAGACGACGCAAATGTAGAGCTGCAGTTGCAAGAGGCAAAAACAATCCATCGTCTACTAGGTATCGGTCGAACGGGTAGACCGCGTTACGATGCTAACAACCCACTGGGTGAGGATATTATCATCGTTGATGAGGCATCTATGCTCGGAGTTGAGTTGGCTAACTATCTTGTGAGCGCGGTAAAGCTAGGTGCAAGGCTAATATTATTAGGAGATGCTAACCAGTTGGCAGCCGTCGATGCAGGAGCTGTGCTGGCCGATCTATGTCGCATTCCGCTACTGCAACCCGTACATGCAGAACTAACCGAGAGCCGCCGATTTAGCGCCGAGTCAGGTATCGGTAAACTGGCCACTCAAATTAATAAAGCAGAGACAAATCTTCAAGCTATTTGGCAATTATTAAGGCAAGACGCTGCTTTGAGTTTTCAATATGTTAATACGTTACAAGCAGAGTCGGTGTTAAATAACAAGATAGAAAATAGCCTAAGCAGGGAAAAAATCATTTCAAAAGTTTCCAGTAATTACCAATCATACATAGATAGAGTTAGAAATTTACTAGAGAATCCAATGGAAAAATCCGTGCCAGAATCAGTTAAAAATACTACCACTTCGTTAATGGAAGTATTTAATCAATTTAGAATCCTAACTGCTGGTCACAATGGTGAGTGGGGCGACCACTATATCAATAAATACCTCACTCAATGGCATCTAGCTGAGTTAAAGTTACCATTGGGTCAAAACACATGGTTCCATGGACGTCCTGTTATGGTGCTACAAAATAACTATGAGCTTGGGCTATTTAATGGGGATATTGGTTTCTGCTTACAAACATCAGATGAAAGGAGCCAATTAGAGGTATTCTTTGAAAATAAGACACAAGGGATAGCTGTTAATTTGCTAAATGAAGAGGTGATAGCCACAGCATATGCAATGACCATTCATAAGTCACAAGGATCCGAATTTGATCATGTTGCCATTACTTTCGATAATAGTCATGCAAGATTGCTGAGCAAAGAGCTTATCTATACGGCAGTGACTCGTACTAAGAAGCAGGTAACGATATATAGTACCAAGCACGCTTTAGAAAAAGCGGTTCAAACACCGACTGAACGCCATACTGGTTTGGCATTACAGTTTTAACGATTCATTCAAGTTGTTGTCGGCACAATAAATCAGCGCAATAAAAAAGCATCCAAATTGGATGCTTTTTTAGGACTTAACTATTTTAATCAATCAAGTCTAAGAATTAAACTTTGTCTTCTTTGATTGCATAGATACCTGGCAGGTGACGCAAGTAACCATGGAAATCCATACCACAACCGTAAACATAACGATCTGCAACATCAATACCCACAAAATCTACGTCAAAATCTGCAACTTTGCGATCATGTTGCTTGTTAAGCAAGACACAAGACTCAAGTGATAGAGGCTTTTCTTTACTTAATTCTTCAACAACTGCTTTTAGAGTAATACCTTCGTCAAAGATGTCGTCAATTAACAATACGTGCTCACCTTCGATACTAACATCAGGCTTGAATTTCCAATCAAGCTCATTAGTACCTTCGTTATCACGATAACGAGTCGCATGAATATAGTGCATGCGATGGTAGAACGTAAGATGAGTCAGTAGTTGACCAGCTGGAATCAATCCGCCGTTCATCACGACCATAACAATTGGGTTTAGACCAGCATAATGTAGATTGAGCTGAGCGGCCAAACGCTCATAAGCAGCAGCTACTTCGATACTGCTGATAAGGCACTCTGAGTTGCGTAAGGTTTTTTCAATTTCTTGGTTACTGATTTGGGTCATCGGGTGCGCCTTTGGTAAAAAGTGCCGCTTATTTTAGCAAATTTTAGTGAATTTGCCCAACGTCATATGACCTTTGGGACAAAATTAATCCAACTTTTAGGGTTATTCTGGCTTTTCTATAATAAATGGACGGTAATAATTGGCCAATCTATTCAATGAGTCATTTGGTAGATCAGGTAATAGCTTATTAAGTGCCATACTCATGCCTTTATCAATTGCCGATTTGGCAACTGGAACTGACTTACGTTTGATCATGCCTAGCTTTAATGTCTCGGCATAGCGACTGATAAAGTGAGTCAATGTTTCTTCGTTCATGGTTTCGAGTGCTGTTTTGAATTTGGCTCTATCTACATGTTCAGGCGTGATAGCAGCAAAACCTTCAGTGATGGTATTGGCATCTTTTTCTGACAGTTTAAAGCCGACACGTTTAACACCTTCATTATCGATAAAGGTTGCATGATCTCTTAGAAAATGAAAACTTGGTAATACGTCTTTGTTGTTTTCTTTACCCAGTAAGATGTTGAGCAAAGTATCTGTCGCGCGTTCAATCGTTCCAACAATTTTACGCATAGAGGCTTGGCGCTCAGGGTTAGGAATAATATCTACCAAACCAACCAATAAATTATCAGTAAGATCACGCGCTGTCTGATGCGTAAGAGCATCGCGATAAGGGTAGTACTCTACATTCTCATTTGAAGCAACGACTTGTTCGGCCTCACTGATTAAAGCTTTTAGTTTATCTGAGGGTACGAATCCAAAATAATGTGCCATTGCACTTCCTTTATTTGTTGTTTTTTATGTCTTACTTGCGTTACATTGATCACCAAATCGGTTATTATTTAAACAAAGTTTTAGTCTCAGGCTCATCATACCAAATGCTGATTAGTGACATGCCCTAGTTATAAGATAAATGACTTTGTTGATTGGTAATAATTTTGCAAATTGCTAGAATTTACCTAAACGATAGATGAGCTGAGTCACTCATCGCACACTAATTTAGCATATTTTTCATATTTTAATTCAAAAAGCTTGAACTTATAAGGCTATTGACTACTTGTCTAGGGAGAGATGAGATGAATAGTGCTATCGTACTACTATTCGCCGTTGCCGCTATGCTCTGCGGCTACGTGTTTTATTCAAAATTTATCGCCACCAAAATTTTAGCATTGGACAACAGCCGTCCTACACCCGCACATACGATGAAAGATGGGATCGATTATGTCCCTACCAATAAGTATGTATTGTGGGGGCATCACTTTACGTCAGTGGCAGGGGCTGCACCAATTATCGGTCCTGCCATTGCGGTTATTTGGGGCTGGGTGCCTGCCATTATTTGGGTAGTGGTAGGTACTATCTTTATGGCTGGCGTACATGATATGTCTGCTATTTGGGCAAGTATGCGTAATAGAGGTCAGTCGATTGGCTCTATCGCTGGTACTGTCATGGGCACACGTGTCCGCAGCTTGATGATGGTTGTTATCTTCTTATTACTACTGATGGTCAATGCTGTATTTGGCGTAGCTATTGCCAATATGATGATTAAGACGCCATCTGCGGTATTGCCAGTTTGGGGTGCCTTGGTGGTTGCCTTTATCATCGGACAGTGTATCTATCGCTACAACATGAATTTGGTCTGGGTGTCCATTATCGGGGTAACAGCCTTGTACGGGCTTATTTATCTTGGCCCTATGTTCCCGATTGTGTTACCTGAGACCGTTATGGGTTTACCAGATAACGCGGTATGGATCTTGATCTTGTTCGCCTATGCGGCGATTGCGTCGTTGTTGCCCGTATGGATGCTGCTTCAACCTCGTGATTATATTAATGGCTTACAGTTATTTGTCGGTTTGATTCTACTATATGCCGCTATTTTTATTGGCACGCCTAATATTGTCGCGCCAGCCGTTAACACTGCATTACCAGCCGATACACCGTCACTGCTGCCATTGTTGTTTGTGACAATTGCTTGTGGTGCCATATCAGGTTTCCATGGTTTGGTCGCCACAGGGACTACTTCTAAGCAAATTGATAAAGAAGAAGACGTTCGTTTCGTTGGTTACTTCGGTGCATTGGGTGAGGGCATGCTAGCACTTGGGGCAATCCTTGCAGCAACCGCAGGTTTTGCGACTCTTGGTGATTGGCAAGCGGTCTATCAAAAGTTTGGTGATGGCTCTATCGGTGCTTTCATTGACGGCGGTGCGACCATCTTGAATGCCGGTGTTGGCATCGACATGGTGCTATCACAGACCATGCTTACAGTAATGGCCGCATTGTTTGCTGGTACGACGATGGATACTGGCGTACGTTTACAACGTTATATTTTCCAAGAATTTGGTGAATTTTATAATTTACCTGTACTCAATAAGAGTGTCGTTGCAACGTTACTTGCTGTCGGAAGCTGTTTGTTATTAGCGTTCGGTGCTGGTGGTATCGATGGCGCGGGCGGTATGATTATTTGGCCACTATTTGGTACAACCAACCAGTTAATGGCTGCCTTAACCTTGATGATCGTTACCATTATCTTGTTACGTAAGGGCAAGCCAGTTTGGTACACCTTAGCACCATTGTCGTTCTTGTTGGTTATGACCGTCTTTGCACTATTGATTCAGCTCAAAACCTTCTTTACTGATGGTAATTGGCTACTTATTATTATGGATATTATTATCTTAATCGCGACCATTTTGGTGACGTTTGAGAGTTTGTCTGTACTACGAAAAGAGTGGTCACTACATAAAGGTAAAAGCGGTGAGGTTTAAACATTAACCCATATTGAGTGTCTGTTTAATAAAAAACGCTAGCAGCAATTGCTGGCGTTTTTTGTATCATATAGGCATGATAGGTCATAAGAATTAAGTAAAATACGAGCACATTATGGAAAATGAAAACACATCAGATAATATAGCAAACGTTCAACCACTAGAGAACACCCAACCATGGTGGCAACGGTTTAAGAGTGGATTAAATGAGTTTTATCATGCGCCTTATCGTCAGACGATGGCACGCGCCGCACGTGATGAAGAAGATTTTTTTATGTTGCTTATGTTTGCTGAGAGTTTGGGGATTGATAATCCCGCCAGCTTTTATACATTAGAGCTACAGCCATTATTTTTAGAAAACTTTCATGAGTGGCATACACGTATGGGAATGGATAGATGTCCATTTGACCACGTTGGGTGCTGCTAACCGTAGTGGATTGACTATATAAAAAAGTAGCTAAGCATTTATTAGATAATGAGACAAAATACGAGATAACAATATGGCATTACACCCTTTACATGGATTGGTAGAGCAGTTGGAGACACAGCCGATTATATTTATCGGCGGCAAAGGTGGTGTAGGGAAGACCACCACGGCAGCAGCTCTAGCCAGCTACTATGCAAGCCAGCAGCAAAAAACCTTAATTGTCTCAACCGATCCAGCACATAGTTTGGGCGATGTATTGAATGTACGACTCAATAATGAGAAAACGGTAATATCACCTTATCTAGATGCGATTGAGTTAAATCCTGACGTGATTGTCGATGAACATTTTGTTCAAGTTGAACGTACAATTAAAGCTTATGCCAACCCAGATATGATGCCAAAAATTCGTGAGCATCTGAGGCTATCTAAGTCGGCACCTGGCGCTCAAGAAGCTGCGATGCTCGAATCCATGTGTCACCATTTAGTCGAAGCGGCAGATGCTGGGTATGAGCACATCATCTTTGATACCGCACCGACAGGTCATACTTTGCGATTATTGGTATTACCAGAAATGATGGGAGCATGGACGGATGGGCTGCTTGCACAGCAGCGACGACAGGCCAAATTACGTTCGGTGGCGACACACTTGGATAGTCACAATCAAAAAAATGATAAAAACGATGTGGCAAATCCGTTTGCAGCAAAAAAATCAGATCGCTGGGAGCAAGCTGTCTCAATATTAGAAAAGCGCAAGCAATTGTTCCGCCAAGCAGGGTTGCTATTACATGACCGTACACAAACAGCGATCGTATTGGTTATGACCGCTGACATCTTACCATTGGCTGAGACCAAGCGCGCTATCGAGCAATTAGAAGATAGTAAGCTCATGCCAGCAGCAATCGTCATCAATCAGCTTATATCAACTGCGCAGTCGGATGAGTTTTGGCGACGCCGCGCTGAGCGTCAGCAGCATCTACTGCAGGATATCGAACAAAGCTTTACCAAGTACCCGCTGTATCCAATCTATCTGCAGCAGACAGATGTACGTGGTACTGATGCATTGAGTGCGTTGTTAAGTGCATAGGGTGCATAGATAGTTCGCTAGTAATTTATGACTCACGCTTATACGACTGTAACTTACCTGATAGAGACCATGCCATGTCTGTGCGTAATAACTGAGCTTGTTCAGACTTGCCGCTACTAAGCGACGACCATTGTGGTTTACCACGTGCTTTTTTGAGTTCGCTTGGTAATTTGTGTGCTGGCCATACAGTAATTGGATTATTGTCTTCATCTGCATGGTCACCGTCGTCAGTTAACGACGTTCCAAGGCTGCTATTTTCACCCTTATATAATAACTGAGTGGCGTCTGTAGCAGCATGACCACGATGACGTAGGGCAGTTAGCAAGTCTAATGCTCGCGTGGCTAGCAATGTTAACGTTGCAGGATCAATATACAAGCGTTTTACTCCAGTAATCCTATCGGCAATACTGCTGGTATTCGATAGCAGCCCGCCTGCGATACCACCTATTGCGGCGCCCAATCCCAGTGTTGTACCTAGGGCTGCTGCATCGATACCTAGTCCTAGAAGCGCACCAGCTGCTGCACCAGAAGTGGTACGAATGCCGTAGCTCTTGAGAAGTTCAGGGTCGAAAGGATCTTGTTGGTAAGCTTGTAGTTCAAGCGGCGTTGCTGCAACCGCATTGTCATAAAACTTATAAAGGTTAAGTAAGTTATGCTGCATCGCACGCTCACTTTGCCTAACCGCTTCTTGCATTTGCTGTAGTACAGGAAGTGGGTCATCATCTTCATTGATCTCGCGCACAAAGGCAGCAACATTCAATAAGAAATCAGCGATGATGATATTGGCCTCATCATACAGCTGAGCCCAGTCTTCCGTTCGACGTTGCATCAGCTGCTCAAGCATCTCAGAGTGGGTGAGCATGGTGGCTAGGTTTTTCCATAGGCGCATCTCATCTTCAAACTCAAACGCGACCGAATCGAAACGCGTTGAAATATGCAGATTGCGTCTTGCCAGCATCGTCTGCCAGTCGTCGATATTAGCATTCTGGCTGTCTGTAAAATTAAAAACAGGCATCACTGGGATAGCAGCCCAAGACAAAATCGCTAGCTCATCTTTGTATTTACCCAATACAGGCTCACGAGCATCTACTACGTAGATGGCCATATCACTTGTCAGCAGCTGACGAATGACTTTGGCTTCTTGACTATAATCATAGGGCAAGTCATAACTGTCTGCACCTTGAGCGACATCCGCCGCCAAAAACTGCTGCAGGCGCTCAATACCATCACGACGACTGGCAGTATTATCCTCTAGCCAGTCCATAAGCCCTGAAGCATCTTCCAGACCAGGCGTATCGTATAGTGCTACCAGCACCTCACCAGTGCGACTGTCTGTCAGCTGTGCTTGCTCGACGTGACGCGTGGTCGCCGCTTCGTTTTTGACTTCGCCGAAATATACGTCTCGCAATAAAGTGCGCAGTATAGAGGTTTTACCCGTATTGGTATGACCAACGACGGCTAATTTGAGCGGTTCACCACTGGCAATGGTTTTCTTTGCCATCCTTGACACTGGTGCTGTCGTTGCTGATGTATCGGTTGATACAGGTTGATTATCCTGAGTAGCTATTGACTTAGCTACTGTGGATTTTGAGGTGTTGTCTGAAGGAATACTTGAGACATCAGGGGCTGGCTCATAAGCTTTGTCCGCAAAGAGACCTGCAGGCTTATCATTCTCATGATTATTTTTATTGTCATTATTCATAGTAACGTCTTATATTTATTGATGGTAACAACACACAGTAGCCATTTATTGTAAAACAAATCTGATTGGGTATTGGTTATGAATGCGTATTGTCATATCATAAATCGTAGTCCACGCATTTGTAATCATGCTCTAGTCGGTTCAATATACATTAGATACAAGGAAGACGAGTGAAAGCACTACAAATAGTAGGCTAAGCGAGACTGACATCGTATCCAATGTATAGAGAATTGACTATCTTAGACAGCACTTGGTGGACGCAGCAGTACCTTGATCTTTTTCTTAAGCCCTTTGGCACGAAAGAACCGCTGCCACATACGGTAAAAAACCCCAAATATCAGACTGACGATATTGTCATGACTGGTTTCACCAACCGCACCGTATTGGACGGGGTTGTTGGCGGTATCTTCTTCTACATAAGTGCCGAACCAGCGATCAAAAATAATGAGAACGCCGCCGTAATTTTGGTCAATATATTCGTTATTGGTGCCATGATGGGCGCGGTGATTGGATGGGGTATCAAAGACATACTCAACCCATTTTGGAAATTTTCCTACGGTTTCAGTATGAATAAAGAACTGGTAAATCAAATCTAACGCATAAAAGAAGAATACCCAGACAGGATGTACACCAAGTAGCATCAACGGCACAAAGAATAACCACCAGCCCGTCACCGAGTACAGCAAGCTTTGACGCATGGCGGTGGACAGATTCATATGGTCATCTGAATGGTGCACGACATGCGCTGACCAAAACCAATTCATACGGTGTGACGCACGATGGAACCAGTAATAGCTAAACTCAACCGCGACGAATATAGGGATGGCGGTGAGCCATGTCACCTCAATAGTAAATAAGCGATATTGATATAACCATAAGCAGATAGGTATGACGATAAGCGCTTGGACAATCAATTCAAACCCTAAATAAGAGCCACCCAAGCTAAAATTGGTCATTGCACGGCGCCAACTAAAGCTTTTACTATTGCCGCGCTTGGACTGATAGAACCATTCTGCCAAAAATAATAAGAAAAATGGACCTCCAGCCAGCGGTAGCAGCCACTCTTGCCAATACGCGGGCAGAATGCTCGCCAGCATTGGCTGCCACGCCTCTGGCGCAGCCGTTAAGATACTTTGGTTTAACGCCTCTCGGTAACCATCCAATAGTTGACCATACTGACCTAAGGTCATAAGGGAATTGTCTGCTGCCATCTTGGGCTCCTAGCCACTATAAAACAACCTTGTCATCTTGATATGACGTCACAGCTATTAAGACCTATAATATTTATTTATTGTATATTATGCTAGTCATAATGATAAGTTAAGATATGAGTAACAGATTAAAAATTAGAATGTGTTAAGTATCTATATCAACCAAGCCTATCTTTCGTGCAGAGAGCGCCGTTTGCCACTGCTGATAACGAACCGCATGTTTGTCTGATGGCTCATCATCGGTACGAGCATCAGTCAACCCTATAGAAACGCTGTTATCACTAAGCAGTTGTACGATAAGCCCATCTTTGGCGTGAGCAGCGATTTTATCGAGTTTGCGTAGCGTACCGCGGTCGGGTAATGCGTTACTATGAATGCCAAGCAAGACTTGCACAGGATGCGCATCTAAGTAATTTTTGAGCCGTGCCATATCATCACGGTCATCAACGATACCAAAATCTTCAACCTCACTTGATTGTTCAAGACTATGTTTGTCAAAATCATGATGGCTGCTATCTAACCCTGACTGCCACCAGTTGTCCTGATTTGCAGGGTATTCAAGCAGAGCAACTAATTTCTTGCCCGCACTGACCGTCGCTTTTGGAGCGATAGGGGCTGGCGCTTCTGTAAAGTCATCAGCATCCACCACGTGCCGCTGCCAAAAGTTTAGGATTTTTTGATAATACGGCTGTTTGATATCCAAACGCATTTTTTTGCGGCGGAACATCAATGCACAGAACGCCCATGCTATCGCTCGCGGGACAATACCGTACATCAGCAAGCTACCAACTAGTAACCCTGCCCATTGCCGTGCAACAGACAGCGGCATCGCTTCGGTGACAAGCCTGCTCTGTGCGATCGCTGTGCTGTCTGGCACACCAAATCCCACCATACTAGGTAGCCAACCTAATACTTGAGTCAAGCTCACCAACGCTTGATCAGAGAGTAAGGTTGACTCCCAGCTAAAGCTATACTGACGTACAACCAGCAAAAATATAATCGCAAGTAGCATACCGGTCAATGTTGCGAGCCACAACTGATGGCTAAACCGCCCCAAATACCAACGCATACCGCTATGCTGCAACTGGCGTTCATACAGATCGACGGCCGCTTTGGTCACATCATCTTTACCACGTATGAGATAACTTGGACTGACAAAGCTCGCAAACCAACTGGGCGATTGCTGATCTCGATTGATAAGGGTCATGACGAGCCACCCACCAAGCATAATGGTATGAAAACCAAGCAAACAGACCAATACATAAAAGAAATTCACAACATTAGACTGCAATAGCGTGAACAGTCCCAAAAATCCTGAGATGCACCACACCACGCTCATAACAATCATAATGCCCTTTATACGGCCGTCAATCTTACCCAGTACACGCGCAAGCGCCCCGTTACTATCTATACGTGATGCCCGTCGATGCAGCTTTTGGATAGGCGTACCGTCCTCGCCCTGTAGCTTTTCCGTGATTAATAACGGGTCAGTGGCAAAGACGTGCTGATCGGTCTCTAAGGCTCGTACCAGCTCGGTCAGTTGATCTTGGGGTGATAGCATAATGCGATAATATCCGTATGAAGGCGTCAATATAATAAATAGCAATCTAAAAACAGTCGCTTTAATCGTTATAGATTATTGTAGCGTATATAGAATGAGGATGACTTGTATTATTTTTATCATAGTAAACGCTTATAAAGTCAGCCAAAATAAATAAATGAAACCCAATCGTGTCAAAAAGCGTATTAAAGAGACATATCAAAAAAAGGAAGGTGCCATATGAACAACGAAATGAATAATAAAACCTATCTTATCATCGGTGGAACAGGCGGCATTGGTCAAGCCATGGTACAGCAGCTAATACAAAAAACGACTGCTAATCAAACGGACAATCAATCTAATCAAAGCCATCGCACACAAGTATTTGCTACTTATCATCGCAATGATCCGAATATTGAAGCAGAAAACCTGCACTGGTTACCGATGAACGTCAGTGATGAGGATAGTATTAAAAAAGCTGCCGATAACATTAAGCAGATGGTCGGTCATGTGGATTGGGTAATCAACTGTGTAGGGTTATTGCATACAGAGACAGCACAGCCAGAAAAGGCCTTGCGACAGATGGACACGGAGTTCTTTTTGCAAAATATGCAAATCAATGCCCTAGCAAGTTTGCTGATAGCCAAACATATCAAACCATTGCTCGCCAAGGCTAATCGCAGCGCCAACCATCCTGCTATTTTTGCGACCGTATCAGCCCGCGTCGGTAGCATCACTGACAATCAGCTAGGCGGCTGGTATAGCTATAGAATGAGCAAGGCGGCGCTCAATATGGGCATGAAAAACCTGAGTATCGAATGGAGCAGATCACTTAAAGATGTGTGCGTGGTGATTATGCAACCAGGTACTGTCAACACTCAGCTTTCTGCGCCGTTTCAAGGCAATGTCGCTGAAGGGCATTTATTCTCGCCAGCGTATAGCGCGGAGTGCTTATTGGAAGTGCTCTCAGGGATGACGGCAGCCCAATCAGGCAGTTTTGTCGATTGGGCAGGAGAGTCAATACCTTGGTAGCCATCAAACTGACGCTAGCGTACTAGTAAGCCATCAATCTAATACGCTTCAAACAGCGCCATAAACTCATTAACAGGCGTCTGCTCCAGTCTTTCTTGATCGTCGCACAGCTCAACGATCTGCTGACAGCGACTTTCGATAAAACGAGTGGCCAGACTGGCGCGGAACTTGGCTTCCAGTACAGGGATGCCCTCAGCGCGGCGGCGTTTATGCCCGATAGGATATTCAACAGCCACTTTTTCTGTACTGCTGTCATCGTTGAAAAATACTTGAATGGCATTAGCGATAGAGCGCTTGCTTGGGTCATGATAGTCTTTTGAATACTGCGCGTTTTCCTCTACAACCATCTTGCTGCGCAGCTCATCGATTGACAAATGCTGTTCGTGATAGTCATCCTCGTAGTTCTCTGCCATCAGATCGCCTGTCAATAGTGGGACAGCCACCATATACTGCAAACAGTGATCTCGATCTGCTGGATTGGCAAGCGCGCCTTCTTTTGAAATGATGCGAATCGCTGAGTCATGGGTAGTCAGGACAATTCTCTCGATATCGTCAATTCTGCCTTTGATATGTGGGTGCAAAATAACCGCCGCTTCACAAGCGGTCTGAGCATGGAACTCAGCAGGAAAGCTTATTTTAAATAATATATTTTCCATCACATAACTACCAAAATCTCGCTGGAATTTAAAACGACGTTCGCCTTCAGGCTTTGTCGCTAGATCCTTATTGGTATGGCTAAATAGCACATCATAGAATCCCCACTGCGGTGCGGTTAATGCGCCAGGGATACCCATTTCACCACGCGCCGTTATATCTACCAGACGTACCGCACGACTGGTCGCATCACCTGCTGCCCATGATTTTCGGCTGCCAGCATTGGGTGCATGACGATAGGTGCGTAGTGCCTGACCATCGACGATGGCTTGTGAGATTGCTGCCATGATGCGCTCACGTGGCAGCTGATAAAGTTTGGCGACGACGGCTGTTGATGCTAACTTGACCAAAAAAACATGATCGAGCCCCACACGGTTGAATGAGTTTTCGAGTGCCAGTACGCCTTGAATTTCATGCGCCATGATCATGGCTTCAAGCACTGCTCTCATGGTCAGTGGTGCTTGTCCTTGGCTGATATTTTTCTGACTAATATAGTCGGCGACCGCCAAGATACCACCCAAGTTATCAGAAGGATGGCCCCATTCGGCAGCAAGCCACGTATCGTTATAGTCAAGCCAGCGCACCATACAGCCAATATCAAAAGCGGCCTTGATGGGGTCTAGTCTATAGGAGGTGCCAGGGACGCGAGCGCCATGCGGCGTTATTTGATCGGGGCAATCAGGCCCCAAGTGCTTGGTGCACTCAGGGAAGCGCAGCGCAAGTAAGCCACAACCAAGCGTGTCCATTAGACAGTGGCGCGCGGTATTCCATGCATCAGTAGGGTTTGGGGATTGCTCGTCTATTGAATAATTAAGAACGTAATCGGCAATTTTTTGAATTTCATCGTCATATTCTGGACGAACGTTGCTCTCTACAGTTGCATCGTTAATATTTGAATTGGCTGTATTTGAATCGTTATCTAAGTGATTATTTGACATGGTTGGTTCCTCATCCTGAGTGTGCTACTTCCTTGACTGATTATCTCAGCGATCCTTTTAAAGGAATCGTTATTTAAAAGTAGCATACTCAATATGGAACAACCAATTTGAATTATGTTAAGAATTAAGACGTTAGCAGCGATCTAAATCATTAAGTACAACAGACCTAAAACAAACAAAGCGGCCATGATAAACAGCAGGAAACTTAAAACTTTGGTCGTGGTTGACGCGGTGTCTGTGCTCTCTTTTTTGATTTTATTTTTCTTTGCAACGTATAGCACCATTTTTACATGCTCGATATTGTCCTCGAGGTAGTGCTCGCCTTCAGGTACAAAACCTAACGACTCGTAAAAGCTAAGCAAGTAAACCTGTGCCGAGATAATAATCGGGCGCTTTTTACCATACTTTTTGCGGCACTGTGCAATAGCCTGATTCATCATCTGCCGTGCCAGACCATCACCTCTATGCTCTGATAGCACAAGCACTCTACCGATAGCAGGCATCGCAGTGTGGTTGGTCTTAATCGCAGGATCAGCTACTGATAGGTTGGATTTTAGCTTATTAAACTCAGGTGGAATGATACGGCAATAGCCCACCAATGCTGCATTTTGATGAGCGATTAGGTGCAAGCAATCAAAATCCACTTCATCCATATCTTGATAGGCACAGTTTTGTTCGACGACAAACACTTGCGAGCGCGCCTTTAAAATATGGTACAAATCAACTGAGGTCAGCTCGTCAAAGGTTTTTAAAGAAAATTCACAAGTCATAGTGGGCTAGCTTCTGGCAATAGGCAGTAAAAGATTGGCATTATAACGATTTAGGCAGGCATTAACCATTCCTAACCGTTTAGGGTCTGGCTGATTTTATCTAAGTTTAGGCTATCAGACATAGCGCTAAAGATTTCAAAGTATTTGCCGCGTTGGGCATAAAGTACCTCATGTGTACCTGTCTCAACCACTTCGCCATTTTCTATCACCACGAGATCGTCGGCATCGATAATTTGGGCGATATTGTGCGAGACCATAATGACGGTACGGTCTTTTTTGATCAGATCTAGGCTTTTTTTGACCTGTTGACTGGCTATAGCATCTAGACTGGCTGTCGGCTCGTCCAAAAACACAATAGGTGGGTCTTTTAAAAACATCCTTGCCAGCGCAATACGCTGCTGTTGACCACCTGATAAGGACTTAGCAGTGCTCTCATAGCCATCCGCTAACCCTATGATCTGCTCGTGGATAGAGGCTTTTTTTGCAGCCACGATGATGTCATCTTCGCTGGCATTCATATCGCCATAGCGGATGTTTTCACTAATCGTACCCGAAAAAATATGATTGCTCTGTAGTACTAGGCCGATGCGCTGACGCAATTCGTGGGTGTCACAGTCAGCCAAATCATGCCCGTCTAGACATATCGTGCCAGCATCTGGGGCATAGAACTTGACCAATAGATTGATAATTGTGCTCTTGCCTGCGCCAGAGAGACCGACCAGCGCGGTGATACGATTGGGCTTGATAGTAAAGCTGACGTTTTTTAGCGCTTGCGTGCCATTAGGATAGGTAAAATCAACGTTTTTAAGCTCGATATGACCCTTTAGGTTTTCGCTACTGATACCATCGATGTTTTCGACTTGCTTATCATCTTCTAAAATATCAAAAAACCCTTCGGCATAGGTCAATGCATTATTTATCTGGTCGTAGATGCGGTGCAATTGACGGATAGGGGCGGCGACATTTTGAAACAGCATGACATGAAACAAAATCATACCAATAGTCATCTCGCCTTTTAGCACAAAATAAGCGGTGAGAAGGATGATAACCACCACACCAATCTGCTCGATAAAGGTTTTGATGGCATCATAAATAAAGCCAATACTACGAATGCGCAGTTGATTGTCCGTCATTTCCTTTTGAATGGCTAAGTGCTTTTCAGCCTCGATAGATTCACGGACAAAGGATTTCACCACGCTGATTGAATTAATCAAAGAGATCACCAAACCGCTTTTGGCTTCTCGAAACCCACGCATCTGCCGACGAAACCCTTGCAAACGGCGTGCTTGCTTTTGGCTGATAAAGAAGTAAATGGGTATGATAATAAGACCGACCATGCCAACCCAAAAATTGGTCGAAAACATGATGATAAGTGCCACAATTGCATTGGCAAATAGCGGTAGCATATCGATAAAGAAGTTTTGCACGAGACTGGTTAAGCTGCTGACCCCGTAATCAATACGGGTTTGCAATTTACCACTGTCGTTCTCACTGCTGGTATAAAACGCCATGCGATAGGTGAGGATGCGCTCAATGATTTTTTGAGACAGGTCGCGAGACAAGTTGATACGAATCTTTTCACCAAAAAAACGCTGACCAAAAGAGATGAATATCGACAGTATCTCTTTGGTCAGCAATACCGCACTAATAATGCCTAGCATACGCAGACCTGCTTGCCATGGCTCGGCAAGCGTGGCAATTTCGGTCAAGGTATCGACGGTATAACGTAGTACAAACGCATTAACCTGAGCGGTAAAGGAGCCTAAGGCGGTCAGTGCTAAGGTGGCGATAATAAGCAGACGATAAGGTTTAGCAAATACCGCCAGTTTTTTTAGAATATCCCACAGTAGTGCCCGCCGTTCTTTCTTTTCGACGGGAGGCTTTTTGTCTAATTGCACACGGCGTGGCTGGGGAGATGTCGGCATATGTAATTTTTATAATTTTATTTCAAGTTTTTCTAAATTTCAGGATAATCGTCTAAAGGACTTTGACAAAGGGTTATGGTATCGTCTTCGAAGTGTATTGCTATCTTTCTTGCTATTAGCCTCATGCGATGAAAACAAATAATTGCTTCAATTAAAGTTACATCATCTGGATGAGCTTCATGAGTCAGTGTATTCCTTCTATTTGAAATATCCTCATATGCTTTTACCCATTCTTCGGGTATAGGTTCTACACCAAGTTTATTCCAATTATTAACTCTGTTTCTTACGCCCATTCTCTCATGCTTATTTTGCTCACGTTCAAGAATTCCCGCAAGTAGCTTGTCTGAACCCCTATTAAGAATGTCTTTTAAAGAAACTTTCTCATCTAGAAAATTTTCCTTATTTTTATCTAATAATTTTTTATACAAGTCGAATTCATAAGCTTCAAGAAGGCAGAAGTTGTATAGAATTATTTGAGTACCTACTATATGTTCAATAGGTGTAAATTCTTTCTCATGACCAAATTTTACACCGCCATGTTCTGAAATATCAGAGGGTTCAGGTTCTCTAAAGATCAAAGAAATAGTTACACTTAACTCATTTGATAAATCATGTACCAACGGTAATAGTTTTTCATCTAAGTCTGGTCTATTAGCTGCAGTAGACAAACAAGGAGAGGTAGACCATGCTTCTTTATCCCAATTCATCATTTTTTTTGCTGAAATTGCTAAATCCGACGTTCTTACTGCTGAAAGTGTAAACAAATTCATTCGTTCAATGACTTCATTAAATACCATATAATTTTAGCCTTTATTTTATTAATCTAGCTATTGGAGGTTTAAAATATGTCAGAGAACAATATCATCAAAATTAAAATGCATCCGCTGGCACAAAAACCTCACCAACCATAATACGCCTTGCTGAGCGGCTCATCGACACTTTTTTGGCTTGCCAGCGCCCATCGACCATTTCAGTCTTACCACCGACGAGCAATGTGCCTGATGGATGGCCAAAACGCACCTCTGTCAGCTCGCCAGCACCTGCCGCTTGATTGACGAGCGTGCCTTGTGTGGTTGCTGCGGCGGCAATAGCGACTGCGGCTGTACCCATCATGGCATGATGCAGTTGACCCATACTCATAGCACGTACCACTAAATCAATCTCGTCTGCATCGACCGATTTACCACTAGAGGCGGTATAGCTCTGTGCTGCGCCAACCCAAGCGATTTTAGGAATGTGTTGGCTGGTCTGTGCCTCGCTCACGTCTTTAAACAAACCCATCGCTACGCCGCCTGTGGCACGGATTTTCTCAAGCTTGGCTAGTAGCTCGCTGTCGCTATTGATATCGCCTTGTAGCTCAGTACCCGTAAAGCCCAAATCTTCCGCTTTCATAAAGATGGTTGGGATACCAGCGCTAATAAAGGTAGCTTTGACACTATCAGCATCTAGACCGCAGCCAGCAACATCGAAGTCATCAACCAAGTTGCCAGTAGGGAACATGTCGCTTGTGGCATCTACAGGGTCGATAAACTCAATTTTGACCTCAGCCGCTGGGAAGGTTACACCGTCTAATTCAAAATCGCCCGTTTCTTGAACCTGTACTTTATCATTCGCGTCTTTATAGACTGGCACATGAGCAATAATGGTTTTACCAATATTTTCTTGCCAGATACGCACTTCACAAATACCGCTATCTGCATTGTCATCGATGCTATGAGCAATCTTGTCAGCATCGACCAAACCCATATTAATGGCACAGGCACCGACGGCCGCGGTTAAGTTGCCACAGTTACCCGCCCAGTCAATCATAGGTTTGGCGATATTAACTTGTCCAAACAGATAATTCACATCGTGGTCTGGTCTGTCAGAGGCCGATAAAATAACCGTTTTTGACGTGCTAGAGCTACCATTGCCCAAACCATCAATCTGCTTGCCGTAAGGATCTGGACTACCGATGACCCGTAATAGGAAGTTATCACGTGACTCGCCAGCGACTTGGCAACGCTCAGGTAATTCAGATAATTTAAAGAAAGTGCCTTTTGAAGTACCACCGCGCATATAGGTAGCAGGGACGGAGATTTGTGGGATATTAATCAAAGAGTGTGACATGGTAGAAGTATCTCAGTAATAGGAAAGTTGACTAAATATTTTTAATCGTATTTTTTCAAGCTATAAATTAGATCATCTAACTTATTTAAATGATCTTTTAAAATTTCTTTGTCTATTGCCATCAACCCAGATCTATGCACTAACATATTTCTAAAGCTATGTATTTCGTATATACACTCTCTCTCTTCCATAGTTATGATATTCTTATGCTTTGAAAGAAAATCAGCCTGCATTCTGATATTGCTTTTATTTGTTTCATGTTTTCTATACACATCATTTTCTTCTGATATGTTTTCGCATTTACCCTTTACTATATCTGATAGTATGTTATATCTACTTAAAAATTCGAAAGACTCTTCATTTGCAGAGCCTGTTAGGTTCTCAGCTAGCTGATCTCTTTCTTCATCATCTAGTTCCAAATTATCAATACTATTTAGGGCTTCTTCTATAGCTTTTATTATTTCATCACTCTTGGATTTAAGTTCTTCAAACTCAGATTTGTTTATACCTCTACAGTGTGCAATTTTATTTCTTAAATCATAAAGTCTTTCCCATCTTGTTTCTATATACTCTGAACTAACATCAACTCTATTTTCAAAATACTTTTCCCAATTATTATATGGTATGAAATTTTCTAAATCAATTTTTCGAATAATATGATCGTCCGACTCTTTCTTTAAAGATTCGATATATTTTTTTGGGTCTTTCTGAGTATAGTCAGTGAACAAAAATTTAGATAACTGTATAAAGTCTACTTCTAGTAATATATTTTGATCGTTATTGTTATTTTTACCTCTTATAGACTCT
Organism: Psychrobacter proteolyticus; assembly: GCF_038155145.1. Taxonomy (GTDB): domain Bacteria; phylum Pseudomonadota; class Gammaproteobacteria; order Pseudomonadales; family Moraxellaceae; genus Psychrobacter; species Psychrobacter proteolyticus_B. The sequence goes on along the minus strand of NZ_JBAKAY010000002.1, from coordinate 320,883 downwards.
TTGACACTTAAAGGTGTTGTTGATTTACTCCAATCATATCCTATACTTATTGCCATAAATTTAGAAATTAATTTCCTCATAATATTTTCTAAATTAAATATTATTGGGTATGCATTTTTGCAATAAAACTCTCCAACTCCATCATATAAAACTATCACTTGTCTGCCGCTACATGTGCTACATATTTTTCTAATATTCTTTAATAATTTATCATATTCTTCTATGTGGAGGCTTTCATCTTCATATTTTTTTTCTAAACATAAATTGTAATATACTGAGTTATCAGGAAGATTGCCGCTTGTAATTGTATAATTAAATTTAATATCGTTATACGATAATTTATTATCGTTAACTATTTTAATACCTTTTATTAGTTGTAATAATTTTTTAAAGTCACTTATGTCTGAACAAACTTCTTGTTTAATATCAAATGTTATTAGATATTCATTTTTCATAGCGCTTTTCTCATATACTCTATTAGCAATAATTAAATTTAAAAATAGTAAGAATTAATATAAATGATTTAGTAATAATACCGATAAGCAATAATCGTTAAATACGTGTAATCGATACATCTTGACCAAAATCCCGATAAATTTTCTTTTAGGGGTTCAGGTTTGTCAGTATAGATAGTCTTTCCAAGAAGCCTCTGTCCATGCTAGTTGCTCACTTATTATTATATTCTTTGGTCTGATTAAAGCCTTTGATTTCAAATATTCTCAATGTCGTCATTCGTATGTTCATTGTCATCGCTGCGACCGTCACTTTTATCACTGCCTTCTGCCATATCAATTAGCTCACGCGTAACGACCTTATCAGCTCTATATTGGGTAATAGATTTCGCTAACTGCGCCGCATTGGCAGGAGATTTTAATAAATAGACGGTTTCCATCAAGGCGTTATAATGAGCAAGCGACATCACAACTGCATCATTATCATTGTGACGACCTATAATGATCGGGTCATCATTATAATTTACAGTATCTAAGACAGCTTCAAAGTCTTTGTTAGTTTTAGAAAAGCTGATACGTTTCATGGAATTTCTCTTAGTAATAACCTTCATCAAGTATCATATAAATATCCATTACTATCAACGAGAAAGCCGATGTCATATAAGGTTATACAACATCGGCAACTTTCATACTTTGCTGCTTATCACGCTAAAACCTAAAGGATAGCCTTAGACAATATCGAGCGTACCTTCGATAAACTCTTTAGCAAAGCGCTGTAGCATACCGCCAGCATTGTACATTTTGACTTCATCAGCTGTATCTAATCGGCAGATAATAGGCGTCTCAGTGGTACTACCATCGGCACGATGGATCACTAGAGTCATCAACCCGCCAGCCGAGACTTCACCTGTGACATCAAAGGTCTCTGTACTATCGATATTTAACGTATGGCGAGTCGTACCTTCCTCGAACTGTAAAGGCAGCGCGCCCATACCCACTAAGTTTTGACGATGAATACGCTCAAAGTCCTCAGCGACGACGGCTTCTACGCCAGCGAGACGGACACCTTTGGCAGCCCAGTCACGGCTTGAGCCTTGACCATAGCCATCACCTGCGATGATGATAAGCGGCTGCTCACGGTTCATGTAGGTTTCAATCGCTTCCCACATGCGCATGACTTGACCTTCTGGTTCGACGCGCGCCAGTGAACCTTGGATAACTTCGCCATCTTCATCGCGTACCATTTCGTTCAATAGTTTAGGGTTGGCAAAGGTGGCACGTTGTGCGGTTAAATGGTCACCGCGATGGGTCGCGTATGAGTTATAGTCCTCAGCAGGCAAGCCCATAGTATCTAAGTACTCGCCAGCTGCTGATGAGCCAAGAATGGCGTTTGATGGTGACATATGGTCGGTTGTGATGTTATCACCAAGGACTGCAAGCGGGCGTAGGCCTGTCAGTTTATTTTTCTTAGCCATTTTGCCTTCCCAATACGGCGGACGGCGGATATAAGTGGTCATGTCACGCCAGTCATATAATGGGCTTAGTGCCTTACCTATGTCTTTTTTGGCTTCATCAAACATTGGGATATAAACCGCATTGAACTGCTCAGGCTTCACGGCAGCAGCAACAATGGCATCAACCTCTTGATCATCAAACCAGATGTCTTTTAGATAGACGTCATTGCCGTCTTGGTCTTTGCCCAATGAGTCTTTTTCGATATCAAAGCGGATGTTACCAGCGATGGCATAAGCAATAACCAGTGGCGGCGATGCCAAAAATGCTTGCTTGGCATACGGATGGATACGACCGTCGAAGTTACGGTTACCAGATAGCACTGCTGTGGTAAATAAATCATTATCGATGATTTCTTTTTCGATATCAGGGTCTAGCGCACCGCTCATACCATTACAAGTGGTACAGGCAAAACCAACCACATCAAAGCCGATTTCTTGCAATTCTGGCATCAGGCCTGCTTCTTCTAGGTACATTTTGACCGTTTTTGAACCAGGTGCTAAGGATGACTTCACCCAAGGTTTACGTAATAAGCCTTTGGCATTCGCATTACGAGCGACAAGGCCTGCGGCTACCATGTTGCGTGGGTTTGAAGTATTGGTACAGCTGGTGATAGCAGCGATAATCACTGCGCCATCTGGCATGAGACCGTTTTTTGGTTCAGGCAGTTTTTCGTCAGCGCCATGAGCGATACCTTTGGCAACCAAGTCAGTAGTCGATACACGGGCATGTGGACGCGACGGACCTGCCATATTACGTACGACTGATGACAAATCAAACTCAAGGACGCGTGCGTATTCGGCTTTTTCCATGCCGTCAGCCCATAGGCCCGTTTGCTTGGCATACTGCTCAACCAATTTAATCTGTTCCTCAGAGCGACCAGTCAAACGCAGATAATCAGTGGTTTGCTCATCGATATAGAACATCGCGGCAGTGGCACCATATTCAGGTGTCATATTGGAGATAGAAGCGCGGTCACCGACACTTAGCTGGCGTGCACCGTCACCAAAGAATTCGATATAGGTAGAGACCACACCTGCGTCGCGTAAGAACTCAGTCATTGCCAGTACAAGATCCGTACCAGTGATGCCTTTTTGCAATTTTCCCGTTAATTTGACACCCACATAATCAGGCAGGCGCATATAGGATGGGTTACCTAGCATGACGCTTTCAGCTTCTAGACCGCCAACCCCGATTGAAATCACACCTAGTGCATCAACCATCGGCGTGTGGCTATCAGTACCAACCAATGTATCGGCAAACGCGACTTCTTCACCGGCTTTATTGTGCACGACCTGTACGACAGGTGACATTTTCTCTAGGTTAATCTGATGCATGATGCCGTTACCAGGCGGTACGACGTTTACATTGTCAAAAGCATACTGGCACCAGTTGATAAAGTGAAAACGGTCATCGTTACGGCGCTCTTCAATCGCACGGTTTTTCTCAAATGCGTCATCTTCGAAGCCTGCGTGCTCAACGGCCAATGAATGGTCAACGATAAGCTGAGTTGGCACGATAGGGTTTACCTTGGACGGATCACCGCCTTGCTCAGCGATAGCATCACGCAAGCCTGCCAAATCAACAAAAGCAGTCTGACCCAAGATATCATGACAAACCACGCGGGCAGGATACCAAGGAAAGTCTAGATCTTGCTTGCCTTCGATATGCTGCTTTAGCGCATCGGTTAACTCTTCTGGTGGGCAACGGCGTACTAGGTTTTCACACAATACTTTTGAGCAGAACGGTAGCTTGTCGTACGCGCCAGCTTCGATACTCTCGACGGCCTCGCGGGTGTCAAAGTAATAAAGGTCAGTACCGGGAAGTGGCTTTTTGAATTCATCGTTCATTGGTTGTACTAGGGCGTTGTCCATAAGTCACCTTTGGCTGTTGGCTAATTATAATAAGTAGTTAAGCGTTGATATCGGGTAAAAATTCATTCCTTTAGCAAAATTATCGTTCGTTATCATAGGCTTTGCTAAAGAAGCGATATTGAAAATTAAAAGGGCATGGTCTATAGAAAAGATAGTGTATGACGATTAAACCTAAAAAAACCATAGCAAGGCTCAATCATCATACCTGTATCAGCTAACACTGCCGCTAGCTGATAAGATTATTTAGCACAAATCATCTTAATAATTGCTAAATAACAGCCGTTTAACGAGCACTCATATCTGGTACTGGGCGCAGATCTTCACCTGTATATTCTGCACTTGGACGAATGATACGGTTATTGGCACGTTGCTCAAACACGTGAGCTGCCCAACCAGTCAAGCGTGAACAGACAAAGATAGGTGTGAATAGCTTGGTTGGAATACCCATAAAGTGATAAGCAGATGCATGGAAAAAGTCAGCATTACAGAACAGCTTCTTCTCACGCCACATGACTTCTTCACAGCGTACTGATACTGGGTACAACACTTCGTCACCAACATCAGCAGCTAGCTTCTCAGCCCAACCTTTAATCACCACGTTACGCGGATCTGACTCGCTATAGATCGCATGACCAAAGCCCATGATTTTATCTTTACGCGCCAGCATACCCATCATTTCTTCTTCGGCTTCATCAGGTGAGCTAAAGCCTTCAATCATATCCATCGCCGCTTCATTCGCTCCGCCATGTAATGGACCGCGTAGTGAACCGATGGCACCAGTGATACAAGAATGAATATCAGATAAGGTGGATGCACACACACGAGCGGTAAAGGTCGACGCGTTAAACTCATGCTCTGCATAAAGGATAAGCGAGACGTTCATCACTTTTTCGTGTAGCTCGTTTGGTTTTTCGCCTTTGAGCAAATGTAAGAAATGACCGCCAATCGTGGCATCATCTGTATCGGTCTCGATACGTACATTATCGTGGGTAAAGCGATACCAATAGTTGATAATCGACGGGAAGGCCGCTAGCATACGGTCAGTTTGATCGTTTTGCTGAGCAAAATCGGTTTCGGTCTCAAGGTTGCCAAGCATAGAGCAGCCCGTACGTAGCACATCCATTGGATGCGCATCAGCTGGGATACGTTCAAGTACGTCTTTTAATGCTTGTGGTAGGCCGCGTAAGCTTTTGAGCTTAGTTTGATAGGCGTCAAGCTCGCTTTGAGTAGGCAAGTTGCCGTATAACAGCAAATATGCCACTTCTTCAAAAATACATTTATCTGCCAGCTCTGATACATCATAACCGCGATAGGTCAGACCAGAGCCTGATTTGCCAACGGTAGATAGAGAGGTTTTACCAGCGACTTGTCCACGTAGACCTGCGCCTGAAAGTTCTTTCTGTGCTGCCATGTTTACATTCCTTTTGTTGGTAGCTTTTTTGAGTGAAAACGGTGTTTCTGATAATAAATTTATTGGTTAATGACTGACTATAGCGGCAGTTTAACGTTATGCAGGCTGTTCAGGCTGTGGCCCATCTAAATCGACCTTACAACGCTCAAATTCCGCTTCAATAGGGCCATTTAAGACTTCCATTGCGCTGCCTTCGCCTTCTGCATTGTTGATCTTCATATATTTGGCACCCAATGGTGACTCCATAAATGTCTGAATCTCAGCCATTTCTTCTGGAGTAGGGTCAGCCATTGGCGTTGCCACCTCTTCGCCATTCATGACACGTAATTGCTCATTGCCAAAAGCAAGCAGTTTTTTACCTACATCCGACGTATAAAAGTCATCTAACTCTTTTAACTCCGCATCGGTAAACTGACTCTTATAAAAACGATCGACTTCCGCTTTACCCAAATCTTTGTCGCGTGACTCAAGGCAGCTAACTTGCTCTTCACTGAGCGCACCGCTATTGATGATTGGTGCAAACAATAGGCTGTTGACGGTATCTAATGTAATCGTCGTCATGATCAAATCGTTTTGAGCATCAGTCTCTGATGGCGCAGTTTCGCTTTCGCTAACCACAGTTTCGCTCGTATCACTGGCAGTATCGTCGACGGTTTCTGGTGTTTTATCACAGCCTGTCATGAATAACAGCGCCGCAAGCGTGCTACTAAGTAGTGACGTTTTAACAACAGTATTAGACGTAAAAAATGGCATAAATAACCTAAAGGTAAATAAAGACGGATTTTGAAACGATAAAGTCCACAAAGGTGGTTTATCGTTTCGGCGTTGCTAATTGGCAATTATTAGTTATTAACTACTTATTATCAGCAAATAGCTTGTCTAGTGTCTGCTCAAACTCATGATAGTTCAAGAAATCATAGAGCTCCATACGGGTCTGCATAGTATCGACGACTTTGTCTTGTGTACCATCATCTAACAAATGCTGATAAACGTTCAATGCTGCTTTGTTCATAGCGCGGAAAGCGGATAGTGGATATAGCACCATCTCGACACCCACACTATACAACTGGTCAGTGGTATATAGATCTGTCTGACCAAACTCTGTCATGTTTGCCAGTACTGGAATATCGAGTACATCAGTGAACTTACGATACATCTCTATATCGGTTAGCGCTTCTGCAAAGATCATATCTGCGCCCGCTTCTTGAAATGCGACGGCACGTTCAACAGCAGCGTCCAAACCTTCTACTGATAGGGCGTCTGTACGAGCCATCACTACAAAGTCAGGGTCAGTTTTTGCGTCCAACGCCGCTTTTAGACGGTCGACCATTTCTGAGATACTAACGATTTCTTTGTTGGGGCGATGACCACAACGTTTTTGTGCCACTTGGTCTTCGATATGTACCGCCGCGACGCCTGCTTTTTCCATCTTTCTGATGGTTTGGGCGATGTTAAATGCGCCACCAAAGCCCGTATCGATATCGACAAGCAGCGGGGTATCGACTGCATCAGTGATACGGCGTGCATCTTCTAGTACGTTATCAAGGCTGGTCATACCAAGATCAGGTAAACCAAATGAGGCATTGGCCACGCCAGCACCAGAGAGGTACAACGCTTGATGACCAACTTGGGTCGCCATCATCGCTGTATAGGCATTGATAGCGCCTGCAATCTGTAATGGCTGGTTGTTATCATTTTTTTGAGTGAGGGCACTGCGAAAGCGCGCGCCTGCTGAAGATGAAGTCATGTGATTGTCCTTACATGGAGGGAAAATATTCTAATTGTTGTAGTTGATTATACTCAATTATTCATGCCTGAAAAGTTTGGGTTCTTAATTAATATTTAATTTAAATAATAATTGAACGTAGTTTTTTTAATAGTATTCATTATTCAAATAGCATTATACAATTATTGGTAATTTCTTATAATAAGTATTCATATTGCTTAAAACAACAGCCTTTAAAAGATTGTTTTTTTACATTTAGTTACAATTACTAAGTTTGCTACTTCATGATTACTGTTTCATTAATTTAACGACACCCATTAAAAAGCCCCAACAGCTAGGCTATTAGGGCTTATGTTTCGCTTAAATAAGATTGTTAAGTGCTGAGTTTTAAATTAAGCAAAAGCTTAAGAAAATAGACCTGCAAGATTGGCCAAGAACAATAATGCAAAGCCTGCCAAGAATATCAAGCCTGCGATAGACAGAGCATTCATACCTGCTGACAGTTTCTTATGCTTTTTAACCAATGAGTAGTTTAACCAACCAAAAATAGGCGCAGAGACGAACGCCGATATCATGGCAAACTTAAGCATAGCGCCTAGTTGTCCTGTGAAGAAAGTGATAATTACTAGACCACCACCGATAGCATAGGTCGTCCAAAAAGCGATCTGCTTTTTATTGATTTCGCTTTCACCTTTTAGCAGACGCCAGCATTCAGCATTAGCACGTCCATAGCCATCAGCACAGGTGATGGTCGTGCCAAACATACACATAAAGGCGACGAAAGCGACCAGTAGCCTCGACCATTCACCAATGGTTGCGGTATACATATTGATTAACTGGTTGATATAAGCACCGCCGACCAACTCAATCTCTTGTCCTGATCCGTACTGGACAAACACACCTAACGATAAGAAGAACAACGCCAATATCGCTGAAACTGCATAGCCAACATTAAAATCTAACAAGCCTTGGCTATGCGTGGTGTGATCTGCTTTGACTTTGGCAGAGGTCCACATAGAGGTAATCGCTGCAAATTCTAGCGGTGCTGGCATCCAGCCCATGAGTGCTACGATGAAGCCCAACGTGGCTAGGTTCCAAGGAGAGACCGCCACAAAATCTACTGCCATAACGGTTGGCTTGCCAGCAGCAATGATAACTGCAGCAACGGTAGCTGCGGTAAGCGCAATCATAATCCATTTAGTCACACCATCGAGCAATTTATAATGCCCTGCAATCAAAAAGAACCAAGAGACCGCGACGATAATGAGAGATAACGCCATTGTCGACAGACCAAGTGAGGCTGGCAACATAAAGCCCAAAATTACGGCAGCAATAAGTGAAACCGCACCCGTACTAATAACCGCTGACAAGATAGAAAGAATAAAATATACCCAAAGATATACCTTTGAGCGTTTGGCATAGCCGGCAATCAAACTCTCGCCAGTATCGTAGACGTAGTCAGTTGCAAAGCGAAAAAACGGATACTTAAACACGTTAGCCAATACAATCATAATGGCCAATTGCCAGCCATAGATAGCGCCCGCCTGTGTTGATGAAATCAAATGCGAACCACCAATGGCAGCAGTTGCCATCAAAATGCCTGGGCCAAAGATGCGCCAGCTAAAGCCCTCTTGTTGCGAGGCAACGCTATCGTCAGGGGCACTTGGGTTGTTGAGTTGTTGTGTGGACATGAATACCTCGAAATGGTTAAAACAGCAAATTATCACTTACCTGTGTCAGCTTGCCAATGATCAGAAAAGAACGTCCTATAAACCGTCTAAATATAAAACGATTTACATCGTATCGACTTTATCACACCAACACTGTCTAGGAGAATGATTATTCTAGTTATTATTACTATTTGTTTGCATTGCTATTCTTGTTAGTTAGCATACTTATAAAATAATATCAATATTTAAAATGAATTATTTTTGGCGGTTCTTTATAACACAATATTCATCGGATATCTGCCCATTTAGGTCTGTGACACAAAATTTTGCTGCCGATAAGTAATGCCGCGCTGTTCGTAGACGTGATAAATGGCTGTGAGCAAGTCAGGTATTTTTGGGTGTACAAAGTCTTTGAGGGTGTGTAAATAAATAGGGGAGGTGACATTTTCATGAACCAAACGTTGGTAGCTGATCTGTTCCGTACGTACGGTTTGCAAGCTGGCAGGCACCAATGTAATACCTTCTCCTGCCGCGACCAGTCCCAATGCTACCTGCAAATCACTGACTGTCGTGGTCATAAAAGGTGAGATGCCATACTGGGCAAATAGATGTAGTAAAGGCTCAGTGATAGGCTCGTTAGATGCCACTTTATGAGTAGCAGCACGGTTGACTCTACTTGTAGATAACTTATCGCTCGATTGGGTTGCTGCCTCTGTCGTCACCGTGGACGATACTGGCAAATGTGTTTGATGGTATAAAATTAAGCGATTGTTCGCTAAGTCTATCAAGCGCTGCTTGCGTACATTGGCAAGCGGATGTGATTTTGGCAATGCCACCACGTAGCGTTCATGACGTAGCAGAATCTGCTGAATCCATGGGTCTTGATGGGCAAATCGGCCAAAGCCAATATCAATCTCACCAGACTTGAGAGCATCCATTTGTTGATATGAGCTGATGTCTTTTAAATTAACGTCGATATTAGGGCTAAACTGTTTAAGCGTGGCAATGATTTCAGGCAGCAGGCCATATAGCACTGAGGGCACAAAACCTATATTTAAAACGCTGCTGGGTGCTGATAGACGCTGAGTCATACTAGTCACAGTGTCAATCTCGGTCAGTATGGTGCTTATTTTATCGTAAAAAAAACTGCCCGCTTCAGTCAAATGTAGTGGCCTGTGGTAGCGATCAATAAGCACCACGCCCATGTCAGTCTCTAACTGTTTTAGCAAGCGACTCAGACTCGGCTGTGACAGTCCTGTCTTGGTGGCGGCCGCGCTAAAACTGCGCAAATCTGCAACCGCGATAAACGCATTAAGCTGTTTTAAATCCATACTATTGAGCCTGTCATAGTCTATGTTGTCTTCATGATATTTGTTTTTACTTCTTATTTATCCTGTAGTTGAAGACAATTTGCACAAATATTCGTGACATTAAAAAAATTGTGCTTGAAGATAATGGTATGAGCAACTATATTGAGTGCTGATAACACTGTTACACTCTAGCAAGAAAAATCAAAACTTCATCTTAGCAGTCATTTAATGCCAGTAGAACAAACTGGTTTGGTATTATTCTATGAGCGACGAAAAAGAAGACATCGGTACTGATTTTGACGAAAAATTGGCTAAAATCGTTCACCAGAAGTCGCGTAAGCGTAACAACAATGATATCTATGAACGTTTTATTAGTCGTGTTCATAGCTCTGAAGATGGTAACAGAAAAAATTCGAAACCATTGGAAGGCGCACAAAAACTTCCTGCTTTTGAACCATTAAGTACAGAAGAGTTACAGCTGTTTGAAGATCAAAATATCGATGAAGGATCAAAAGTAAATGCAACTTTTGATTTTTCAAATCAAAATGTATCACAAACTCATATACCGAGCATAGAGGATGACGACTATAGTAGTGTTAGTGATGTCGGCTCACATACTGCAGATTCAGAATACACAGAAAATAGTAACGATACGGACTTGCCTGCTGCTACCGCCCATTACAGTGAACCTACGACAGGTATCATGTCTAACAATGACTCTATAAATATTGAAGACTTAGTAGAATCAACCTCTGTTGAGGAAGTAGTAACCAAAAGCAATGTAAAGAGTAGCAAAAAACTTATCGTTATTGGTATAGTTGTTGGCTCAATAGTATTGGCTACTATTATAGTGACGCTTATATTTTCAGGAATATTATCAACTTCTGCTGTTGACGATAAAGGTAACAGTGCTGATACTCATGTAGAGAAAGACAGTACACCAGTTATTGACACTGAGACAATAACACCTGTCGAAAGCCAAACAGTTACTGATGACGTTGACCTTATAAGTGAGCAACCAGCATCCATCCAGCAGAGTGCTTCAGATAATAGCAAACCAGACATGCCAGCTGCTAATGAACTAGAGTTGAATCCTGAAAATTCTACAACAGGAGACGATGTTGCTGTTTCGGGAACTGAGGAAGCTGCTATTACCTATGATGATTTTAGGCAAGAGTCACAAACCACATTGTATAGAGAAACTAACGATTAGAATGGTGATGTTTCGTTTAGTTTAACCCATTAGACAACACATAGGATACACGGTCATGTACCGTTGATAACGTGAGTTGAACTGGTACGTAGCTATGAGTAATTTAAATAACATTAGTATCGGTAGTGCTACTAAATCAAAAAACATTAGACCACGCAGGCATTTTTTCTTTATCGCCAGCATTGTCTTTATTGTTCTACTAGCTATGTATCTATTTGACCTTACTGCTTCTACGCTATCTCAAGCATCGTTCACCAATAACGGTTTAACGGCAAGCAATATTGCGACAAAAAGCAGTCTTAATAACATTCCATCACAATCGTATAGCCAAAGCGACTATGTAATCTCTGATATTTATCAAGAGAATGATGTCATTAGTTATGATGACTTCAAACAAGAAGCTCAAAATGTACTATTTCGTGATGAAGGACAGCTTAAACAAGCTACCTATAGCACACATGGTATTACGCCTACCATTAGCATTGAAGACTTTAGAGTAGAAGCGCATAAAACCTTATATCGTGAATCCAGTTATTAGGGCTGCTATTAGCGCTATGTTATATTGATAGCTATAAGTCAGTAAGTGAATAATATTAAGCCCCATTTCTCCTCTATAAACATAAGAGAAGAGAAATGGGGCTTTTTTGTGGGCTCAGTGCTTCATGCTTTGCTGTATGTTATCTGTCGCGTTTAACGCTACCGCGACGAAAGCGGCAATTGTCGCACTTTTATTAGTCTGCTTGTATTGGATATGCACGGGTATGTGGGTGCTGACATTGTTTAGCATTATAAAGTGACAGCCATCGCTATACAGTTTGCGTACGCAGTAAGGCGCAATCGCTACTCCTAAACCGGCCGCTACCTCGGTTACCAATGTCTGCATGTGCTTGGGTTGACTGATGATATTGGGCGAAAACCCAGCTTGTCTGCATAGCATGATTGTTTCATCAAATAGACCAACTGCTTCATCACGGTTAAAAATAATAAACCTATCATCTTTCAGCTGCGCCAAATCAATGGTTTTTTGATTGGCTAATGCATGGCTCTGGTTCACAATCGCCACCAATTTATCGATATAAATACTATGGCTGATAAAATCGTCGGCAATAGCGCTCGGCAATGGTCTTGAGAAAGCAATATCGATGCGGTCATTGTTGAACGCTTCTATCTGTTCGGTTACCGTCATCTCAAATAATGACACATGCACATGTGGAAATTTTTCTTTATAACTGCGTACCAGTTTAGCCATAAAGGTCAAACAAGCTGAGCTTAAATGCGCAATATTGAGTGTGCCGACTTGTCCATCATGTGCTCGTTTAACTTGTGTCTTTGCTTGTTCTGCTAAGGTCAAAATAACAGCAGCGTCTTTTAGTAGTTGCTCGCCAGCGGGTGTAATAGTCACCTCACGAGAAGTACGGTTAAACAGCACAACGCCTAACTCTGTCTCTAACGATGAGATATGGCGACTGATGGCAGGTTGTACGGTATACAGCTCACGCGCCGCTTCCGAAAAACTCTGGTGCTTGGCCACGGCCATAAAGCTTTTGAGTGTTTTTATATCCATATCGTTAATCTCTTTTATTAATACCTTTCATCAAAATCTTGCTCAGTCTTATTTTTCATCTATACAGTATTTGTATGGATTCAATCATATACTATCATTTTTGTTATGGTTTGATAGATTCTATACTTGCGGCATGATTTATTGAGCCGAGATAGCAATGGATAAGCCAGTACCCGTACTGAACCAACCGTCAAGCCAGTCGTTAAGCCGATTTATTTTACTGTTAATGACTGCCGCAACCGCCGCCAACCTTTATTACAACCAGCCGATTTTACCGCTCATCGGTCATGAGTTTGATTTGACCGACTCACAATTGGGTAGTATTCCGGCATTGACGCAGTTTGGTTATGCCTTTGCTTTACTATTCCTCTCACCGTTGGGCGATTCGATTGCGCGTAGACGCCTGATTGGTATCCTGTCGTGCTTATTAGTAGCGGCTTGTATTTTTGCAGCGATTCATTCCGTTTGCTGCATCCATGGTGTCTCCTGAAAACAAAGGTGCAACCCTCGGTACTCTGATGATGGGGTTAACCATTGGTATATTGCTATCTAGAACCTTAAGTGGGTTTGTAGGGGAGCAGTTCGGTTGGCGCAGTGTGTTTGTGATGTCTGCAGCACTTGCCGCTATCTTTGGGGTATTACTGCGCGTATTTTTGCCAACCAACACCCCACAAACCACCCTGCGTTACTTTCCGCTTATCAAAAGTAGCTTGGCACTGTTTATAAAACATGAATCCCTGCAAAAATTCACCCTTGCAGGCGCATTTTGGTTTGCCTCATTCAATGTACTGTGGGCAACACTGGCGATTTATGTTAGCGATGCGCCTTTTAATTACAATGCACAGCAAGCAGGATTGTTTGGTGTGATTGCACTGGCAGGCGTGATAGGGGCTAAATCCTCTGGCAAATGGGTCAATAGATTAGGCTCTAAAACCTTAGTAATGATTGCGTTGGCATTAGCTGCCATAGGCTTTGCTATTACAGGATTGTTCGCAGGTAATTTGGTGTCGCTGATTGTCGGTATTATCTTAATCGATTTTGCTGTGTTCAGTGCGCAAGTGGCCAATCAGGTTCGCGTTTTTAGTATCGATCCGGCAGCTCAAAGCCGCATCAACGGTATTTATATGTTGGGTTACTACACAGGTGGGGCATTGGGGTCTATGGCGGGTGTCAAAGCTTTTGCCTTATACCAATGGCCAGGAGTAGTGGTGGTCAGCATCGTCTTTATCATCATCAGCGCAATATTTAATTCATTCGCCAAAAAATAAGCGATATCAGTACGTAGGTATTGATTAGTACGAGATTACTGATAAATCGATGTTACTTCTTATCGTCTAAGGACACATATGAACCAATTAAAAACCGCAGGCAGTCTTACCTTACTGTGTATTGCCAGTTTGACCATTATGGTCGGCACATTACTGGCACCCGGCTTGGTTAGCATTTCGGCAGGCTTGGGTATTACCGGCAACAGCGTGCTATTAATTACCTTGCCCTCATTAGGTGCGGTGGTATTTGCGCCACTGGCTGGCAAGTTGATCGATAAATATGGCGCGTACAAACTCTTGATGATTGGTTTGTTTTTATACGGACTTGCAGGTGCCAGTGCTTATCTCTTACATGGACCAGCACAGGTGTTTAGCAATCGGTTTCTATTGGGTGGTATAACGGCAGTCGTCATGGCGAGCTGTACGGTACTAATCTCCACGTGGTATCAGGGGGAGGCTCGCTTAAAGATGATTGCCAAGCAAGGGATGTCCATTGAGTTGGGCGGGGTCATCTTCTTATTCTTGGGTGGTTTGTTGGCTTCACAGTTTTGGGCATTGCCGCTATCGATTTATTTAGTAGCGTGGGTATTCTTAGCAATGCTGCTACTGTTTGTACCACGGCATCATGCAACTGCTGTAAACAACGAGCAGATTGCCGAGGACGATAGTAAAACTATTATTAGTGGTCTATCTCTAAAAAATGTGTATCTTATCTCAACTTTAGCGATGACCATCTTTTTCACCTCAACCGTGTTATTGCCCATCACCATGCATGAGTTGGGCTATAACGAATCACAAATCGGTCAACTATTGGCGTTTATATCCTTGGTGGCGGTCGTTACTGCAGGCTTTATGCCAAAAATAATCAAATGGTTGAATGAACCCAAAGTATTGGCATTGGCCTTTTTCGCATTTGCGTTATCGTATATTTGCTTTACGCAAACCAGTGCCTTGCTATTAGCATTAGGCGCGCTATTGATCGGCATTGGCTTTGGTTTTAGTATTCCGCTGTTGAACCATATGACCGTCGAGCTAAGTGCTGCTAAAGTACGTGGCCGTAACTTATCTTACTTTACGATGGCAGTGTTTTCGGGTCAGTTCTTCACATCATTTATGGAGTACATGCCGGGCGGCGCGCACAACGTGTTTATTATGTGTAGCGTGTTCAGCGTCATTATTAGCATAGTTTTATTTGTGAAAGGTCGTAAAGCTGCTTGATAGAACGTTTATACTTTCCATAAGAAAACATGAAGGGAAGCATCTTAAAGTCATCAGCAGACACTGATGCTATCTATATCACAATCACAGCATAAGCTAGCTTGCGGATCATTTTAAGCCAGTTGCTTTTTAAGCGTTCGTAAACGGCTTTTAAACTCTGAGCGGTCAACATAACAGCCTTTGAGACGACGCTCACCGACGTTTTCATCAAATGCGTTACGCCCATGCAGGACTCGGCGGTTATCAAAAACCACCATTTGACCAGCCGCTAGTTTTAACTCAATCTTATAGCGACTGTCTTTTAATCGAGCCATCAGCTCTCGATAAGCAAGGTAGTAGTCGTACATAACGTCGCTTGGCAAATCAAAAACATCTGCAAGATGGGCGTTGTATTTGATTTCCACAATATTACCAAAGTTGTCTAAATTAATGACGGGATGGTGCTCACGGATATCATGGGCAGTGTCATGAAAACGAAAGGGGATGGCATATTCGGCAAGCAAGCGAAAGTATTCAGGCTGCTCTTCTCGTAACCCTTCTAACACCTTTAATCCGTCTACGAAAGTAGATTCGCCGCCTATGCTTTCATTACTCAAAAAATGCAAAAATTGATAGCCTGGAGGCAGTTCCTGATTTGGCAAGTCGGTATGCAACGGTAATGAGAGCGAGGTATAAGCCAAATTAATCGGCGACTTCTCTGATATGACATCAAAGGTCATGCCAAAATTAGTTTGCCGCAGATAATCGACTCGCATGGCTGTCTGTACGCCAGCATCAGAGTCATCTGGCATATTATCAATAATAGTAAGCCCATATTTATCCAGCGCACTCATCCACTCATATAAAGCGCTGTCACTGGTCATGATGCTCTGTTGGTCATACATCGGAATGTGGTCAATAAACGTGCCATCCCAGCTTTCATAAGGACTGCTATGATCCTTGGCCAACGCACTAGAATACCCAGACTCACGTAACCAGCTTTGTTCAAAGTGGCTGATATGCGCCTGTTCTGACCATTCAATTGTCAGCGTTGTATCATCAAAAGAGACAGAGAGTGGATGAATATCTTTTGAGACACTCAGCAAATCAAAGCTACGCTCGCCAGTGTGCGGATGAAAAGCCGATGGGCAGTTATCACGCAGCCAGATATAGTGATACGTACTGTCGATACCATCATTCCAGCGTATTTGAATAGCGCGGTCAATGAGCGCAACGGATTCTATATGGCAATCAATTGCTGCGATGTCTAAAGATGGTGTTAATTGAGGCGTTTCCATTGGAGCAGACCCTACATATACATGAAGTAAAAATATATTTTACGGTATCTTGTTCGGATCGGTTATTCAAACAATGAATTACGAATCACCTAATAGGCAATATCAATCAACGCAGTACTAAACTGCGATTGATATCTGGTGAGATATTTTCTTAAGGGTTTTGAATAAAATTAAGGCTTCGCGAACGAAGCCTTAATATTTGCGACAATTGGTATAAGCTTTTTATTTATCCGAAAGCTACTTATCGAAAATCTACCCTAACCAGTATTTCGTAACCCTGCAGCTAGCGCATTGATACTACGGATTAATGGATCTTCTACATTAAGGTCGCCATGTGCCGAATCGTTTGGGGTGTCTTGTTGTCTGGCACGCTTTAACAGCTCAATCTGGATATAGTTAATAGGATCTAGATAAGCGTCTCGCCACTGCAGGGATGAAGCAAGGTTTTGCTGATTGGATAATAAAGAGTCTTGTTCAAGCAGAGAGTTTAATCCTGAATTGGTCAGCGTGTATTCATCGGTGACCGCTGTCATGATTTTTTCGCGTAACGGCTTATCATCACACAGTTGGCTATAAGCCTCAGCGATATTCATGTTGGCTTTGGTAAAGGCCATCTCGATATTACTGATAAATACGCTAAAGAAAGGCCAATGCTGATTCATCTCTTTCATCAATGCTTCGTCTTTTTTGACGCTATCTAATGCACTGCCTACGCCATACCAAGCAGGTAGGGTAAAGCGTGCCAATGACCAGCCAAATACCCAAGGAATCGCTCGCAAGGTGGTTTTACTTGGTAGGCCTTTTTTGCGATGGGCAGGACGTGAGCCAATGTTTAATAACGAGATTTCTTGTACTGGGGTCACCTCGGAATAGAATTTATAAAACCCTTCGGTACGATCGGTCAGCTCGCGATAACGCTGTTCGCCAGCATCTGCCAGCTGTGCAAACAGCGCTTCATACTCTGGCAACTCAGTCGGTTGTACCACAAACCTTGTTGAGCAGGCTTTGAGTGTACCTGTAATAGCCATGGTCAGCTCAAACACGGCAGTATCTGTATTGGCATACTTGGCATAGAGCACTTCGCCTTGCTCAGTTACCTTAATCTGCCCATGCAGCGTGCCTGCTGGCTGTGCCGCAATGGCTTTGTGCGTTGATCCACCACCACGGCTCACAGAACCGCCTCGACCATGGAACAAGCGTGTTTTTATACCATATTGCTCAGCAATGTTATTAATGGTTTGCTGTGCACTATAAAGCTGCCAAGCAGAGGTGATAATGCCGCCGTCTTTTGATGAGTCTGAATAACCCAACATGATCTCTTGCGTATTGTCCGTGTTCTGTAGCAGTCCACGATACAGTGGATTGTCTAACACGGCAGGCAAGATTTTATCGATATTTTTGAGATCTTCGATAGTTTCGAACAACGGCGCAACTGGCAAATCAGCAGACAATTGACCTTCGTCATCAATTCTGCATAAGCCTGCAAACCGCATGAGCAGCAATACTTCTAGTAGCTGGCTAGCATTATTGGTCATCGAGATAACATAGCTACCAAAAGTAGCTTGTCCCACCAGTTTGCGTAGAGTAGCGACCGAATTCATCAGTGACAATTGCTCACGCGTTTTGTCTGTCAGGTTGTCAGTATAGATAAGCGGCGTGCCTGGTTTTTCTAGCAATCGTGTGAGCCATTCTTGACGTTCGGTTTCGCTTAGCGTTTGATAATCAGGCAGGTTGGAGGCACTGGCAAAGATATCTGCAATCACTTCGCCATGGTATGACGACTCTTGACGGATATCGAGCGCTGCCAAATGAAAGCCGCAAGTTTTGACCAAACGAATGACATCTAGTAGTAATCCATCGCTGTGTGCCGTATCGTGTGTATTGACACTTTGACGGATAATGCGCAGGTCTTCTAGTAATTTTTCTGGATTGGCATAGGCGTCCTTTTCAGCTTCGATGTCCGTGCCTTTGCTTTGGATGCGGCGATTGGTGGCTTTGACTTTAGTCAGAATGATAGAGAGTAGGCGACGATATGGCTCATTGCCATAGTCATCGAGGTTATAGTCAAACACACGTTGATCGAGCTCATCATAATTTTTGATTTTGGCATATATGTCAGGTGAAACGGTGACAATAGTGTCACTATGAATCAGCTGTCTGCGCAGTTTTTTGAGTAGCACTTGATAGTGACGCAGCACGGTATCCGCATGCATCAATACGGCAAGTTCTGTGGTCTCAAAAGTCACAAAAGGATTGCCATCTCTATCACCACCAATCCATGAGCCAAAGCTCATAAATGCAGGCAGTGGATAGTCTGTAAGCTCCGGATAGATATCGACAATGGCTTTTTTGATATTACGATATACTTTAGGAATGGCATTGAACAAACTGGCATTAAAGTAATGCAAGCCATTGTTAATCTCATCATATACCAACGGCTTACGGGTGCGCACTTCGTCAGACGACCATAATAGATCAATCGTTTGCGCAGTTTGTTCTTTAGCTTGCTCGTAGGCGAAGCTGTTTTCAGACACGTTATTTAAAGCGTCGCTATGCGTGAATAGACTTTGTAAGATATTCATCGTAGTACGGCGGCGCGCTTCGGTAGGATGCGCCGTAAATACAGGTGTAAACTTCAGCTGATCAATCAGCTCTTGCATTTGAGCAGGCTCAATATTGCGTTCACGACACTCAAGTAAGGTACGACGAAATGATCCTTCCCAGCTTTGCTCAGATTGCATACGCTGCGCGTGACGCTGCTCACGCAAGTAATTCTCTTCGCTTAGATTGGCTAGGAAAAAATAGATAGAAAAGCCGCGTATGACGTTTTTTAAGGTTTGATTGTCTAAAGAAGCAATAAAATCGATAAGCTGCTGTTTATGTGCCTCATTCGGCTCACGACGCTGTTGAATAAAGCCTTTGCGCAGCGTCTCAATCGTATCTAACGTCTGCTCACCAGATTGGCGAGAAATAGCATCACCTAATAATGAACCCAACAAGCTAGTGCGTTTACGTAGTACGTTGTTATCTAGTGTCATCTTCAACCTTCCTATCAAATGAATGGATACAATACTATGGTTATCTTATACGTAATATCCTTATGGTTTTTTGCAATTTAACATAAATAGGTGAGGCCTGCTTGATGTTGATAGCAACTTTTTTACTAGTAGATACTGGCAGACCTCTAATGCACTATTGTTAGAGCGATTTTTTGTGACCATGCTCATTGCTATATTCTATCCAAAAGTCCGCATTATCCACTCCAGCCTTTCTAGGGTCAAAGACAGGGTTTATACCTAATTTCATCTGCTCGTCGTAGTCTTTTAGAACTTTTAGAGCAACTTTACTTAGCAGTAAAATGGCAATGAAATTCAAGTAGCACATACTGCCAAACCCTATATCACCTAACGCCCACATCATACCGATTGACTGAACACTACCAGTGAAACAAACGATTAAAAAGACCAGTTTGAGTACATGTTTGAGAATGGGGTAGCGCAGTTTATTGTCCAAATAGACCAACGTAGTTTCGGCGATATAGTAATAAGCAACCAAGCAGGTGAAAGCGAATAAAAAGATAGCAATCGCAACAAAGCCACTTCCATACTGGTTAAAGACAGTAGATACGGCGGCTTGGGTAAATGCCGTACCAGCTTCAACACCAGGCATATTATCAACTAGGGTTATACCTTCAGGGGTCACCACGTTATACATGCCAGTTGATAGAATCATCAACGCTGTTGCAGTACAGACAAGCACCGTATCGATGTAGATAGAGAAGCTTTGCACTAAACCTTGTTTGGCAGGATGTGATACTTCGGCTGCCGCTGAGCTAAAGGTCGCCTCACCAGCACCCGCAACGTTTGAGAAAACAGCACGGCGTACGCCCCAAGAGATAGCGGTCCCAACCATACCACCAAACACTGCATCCATGCCAAAAGCGCTCTTAAAGATAAGTGCAAACATTGCAGGGATATTTTGAGCGTTAAATGCCAATACAATCACCATCATGAGGATATAACCGATTGCCATGACAGGTACGACTTTTCCTGCAAAATTAGCAATACGCTTCACACCGCCAAATATAATGATACCTAGTAGTACGACAAGGATAATTCCTGTTACAACGGGTGGTATATTAAATGCTGTATTAAAAGAGTCCGCAATGGTATTGGCCTGAACACCAGGCACTAACACACCGTAAGATAGACAGGTCACGATAGCGACGATGATAGCAAAAGGTTTTAGCTTCAATCCTCTTTCAATATAAAAAGGGGAGCCGCCACGATATTGATCACCGACCTTATGTTTGTATACCTGCGCTAAGGTAGACTCAATAAAAGCGCTAGCACCACCTAACACACCCATGAAAATCATCCAAAATACCGCGCCAGGGCCACCTGCTGCAATGGCTGTTGCAACCCCAGCGATATTACCCACACCAATACGTCCTGATAGCGCCATACAGAAAGCTTGGAAGGAGCTAATCCCAGCTGATGAGCTTTGTTTGTCGAACAACAGCCTAATCATTTCTTTGAAATAACGGATTTGTACGGCACGAGTCATAATCGTAAAATATATGCCGACACCTAACGCAAGATAAACTAGGGCGTCACTCCAAATATACCCGACGATAGTATTGATGATATTTTCCATAACTTTACTTCCTTGTAGTGTTTTCGGTTATGCTGACTTGGGCGTGGATAGCGGACAATGTCAGTTTTTAGTTCACCAACCAGATAGTTTTGGTTTGGGTATACTGGGACAACGCCTCTAAGCCATTGTCACGACCGCCGAAGCCAGATTGTTTATAACCACCAAAAGGTGTCGTAATATCACCCTCAGAAAAACCATTAATCGAGACGGTACCAGCTTTAATAGCGGATGCCACGCGGAATGCGCGATGGATGTTTTGTGTATAAAAGGAAGCGGCAAGCCCATAATTACTCTGATTGGCGAGCTGAATAGCTTCCTCTTCGGTTTCAAAACTTGTGACAGCTAAAAGTGGACCAAAAACTTCTTCTTTAAACAGCGTCATATCCGGGCTGACATTATCAAAGATGGTAGGCTCGATATACCAGCCACTACCGAGTTCATCGTGGATACGCCCACCTGCGATCAAACGAGCACCCTCCGTTTTTGCAGTATTGAGATGTGATATTACTTTCTCAAAATGCGCTTTTTCGATCATTGGCCCAATAGCGACCTCAGGATCGTAAGGATGACCAACCTTCCAAGACTGAAGACCTTCTTTTAATAGTGTTAATAAGGCTTCTTTTTGGCTAGAGTGGACAAGTAGGCGTGAACCACAGCTACAGTTTTCGCTCATATTCCAAAAAGCAGCGGATAAAATATGCTCGATGGTTTGTTCATTGATAATGGCATCTGCAAAGACGATTTGAGGGCTTTTGCCACCACACTCTAAGACGACTTCCTTGAGGTTGCTTTGTGCAGAGTACTGTAGAAATAGTCGGCCGACCTCAGTTGAGCCTGTAAAAGAAACCATATCAACATCCATATGCTGACCGAGTGCCGCACCTACTTCTTCACCAAGCCCACAGACTAACTGTAACGCCGCTTTTGGCACGCCAGCCTCGTACGCCAATTGTGTTAATCGATATGCTGAGAGCGAGGTCAATTCAGCCGGTTTAACAATGACTGAGTTGCCAGTTATTAATGCGGGTGCAACTTTCCATGCATACATTTGTGCTGGAAAGTTCCATGGTAGTACTGCACCCACTACACCGATAGGTTCTTGTACCACAAGGCCTAGCGCATCAGCGCCAGTAGGAGCAACCTTGCCAAAAACTTTATCAGCCGTTTCGGCGTACCATTCAAAGGTTTCAATCGTAGCGGGCAGGTCAGTGTTGAGACATTCCGTAATAGGCTTGCCTGCATCGACGCAATCTAAGGCAGCTAACTCATCCATATGCTCATGCATCAATTGACACCAGCGCTGCATGATAGCTTTGCGCTCTGCAGGAGACATCCGTCGCCACTCACCATGTTCAAAAGTGTCTCGGGCTGCCGCGACCGCCGTATTAACATCTTGCCGACTCCCATTAGCAATGCTACCTATGCAGGTATTATCAATAGGGCTGTAGTTAGGGAGTGTTGTCTCGGATACTGGTACTGTAGTATCTATTAAATGGCCTGCCCAAAGCTGTTGGTTGCTGGCGAGTTCGAAGACTTGCGCTGTGGTCATACTCATTAGATTGTCCTTTTCTATACAATGGTAGGAACGATAAGAATGGTGCGATGTATCAAGATAGGAGTGCTAAAAATGACTGAGTCTCTTCTTTTGACATATCAGTCAAAGGTAGTCGTACTGACCCAACATTGATGCTCCCGTTAATGCAGCCTGCTTTGGCTTTTTGGTTATAGTTTCCAGACTCCATAGAGTGGATAGCAGGATACATGGCTGTCATCAGCTCCTTAGCATGGTTCCAATCGCCTTTTTGTGTGGCTTCAAACAATGCGACTTGTTCTGCTGGAAATACGTTAGCCGCACCAGCGATCCAGCTCTTAGCACCCCAGAAGAAGAAATCTACTGGTTGGTCGTCACAACCACAAACCACTTCAAAATCTTCAAAATCAGCCTGTAGCATACGTAATGCATGGCTAAAATCGCCGCTGCTTTCTTTGACACCTACAATATTGGGATGCTTGGATAAATGCGCGACGGTTTCAAATTCAATGCTCACACCGACGCGTGCTGGAAAGTTATACATAATGATAGGTAGGTCAGTGGCATCAGCGACAGTTTCAAAATGCGCAATAATACCGTCTTGGTCTGGTAGGCTATACGGATTGGCTGATAACATTAAGCCGTTGTAACCCAAATTGTTGGCTTGGTGAGCAAGTTCGATAGAATGATTGGTCGATAAACTGTTGATACCTGCAATCAGAGTGACTTTGCCTTTGGCAGCATCAGCGATAGTGGTCAAAACCAGTTCACGCTCTGCAGGCGAGAACGTGTAATATTCACCCGTTGTACCGCAAGCTACGATTCCGGTAACGCCTTTTTCTATGAATACATTGACCAGTTCGGTCAATTTTTGAGTATCGATATCTCCATTAACATTGAAAGGAGTAACGATAGGGACTAAAACGCCATGAATGTTCATATAAATATCCTTATTTGGAAGTAAAAGCCGTTAGTAAGCCATGAGCTATTAGCGACGTTGGTTCTATGAGTTGTCATAGAGATAAGATGTTCGACTATTATTTAAAAGACTTAAGTTTGAAGCGGTTTAGACGATAGGCAGTAGGATCTACCATGGCAGTATCGCCAAAATATAACGCTGCAATCATCTGTGCGCTTATGACAGCTTGGGTCAGACCTAGATGCTGATGACCAAAGTTTAAAAAGACTGAGTTATGTCTATCTATGATGGGTAGCGAGTCTGATGTAGAAGGTCTAAACCCCATCCATTGCGTATTGCTGTCACTATCTAGTGGGGTGTTTAGCATTGCTTGAGCTTGTTTCAACAGCATATTCGCACGGTTCATATTTGCCGGCGCCTCAAGTCCTGCATACTCAACAGTACCAGCCAAGCGCAGCCCTTTTTCCATTGGTGTCATAATAAAGCGACGGTCCATGCTAGAAATAGGGATGTTGAAACGCTGACTTTCGTTAGGAAGCATCAGGTGATAGCCTCGCTCTGTATCCATTGGTACTGAGACGCCTGTTAGCTGTTTGGCTAAGGCTTTGGAATGAGCTCCTGCGGCGAGCATAACTTTGCTGGCATGAAGCTGCTTTTGTGTCGTCGTCAAACGAATACCATCAGTTATTACTTCCGCGCTCAGAACACGGCAATTCTCATAAATTTGACCACCAAGCGATCTAAAAATAGTACTTAATTTATGGGTAATGGCTTCTATATTGGTGATATGACCTGTCTCTGGAAAAAACAAAGCACCCAGTTGATTGTCTTTTAACGCAGGCTCAAGATCTGTCAATGCTGACTGTGAGAGTAGGCTGTTAGAGACACCTAAACTATTTAAGCGTTGGCCGTGTTCAGTCAGCATTTTTAGACTGTTAGGTGTCTCTGCGGTTAAAACAGATCCTTGTATTTGTACCCAAGAATGTAACTGCCACTCTTTGGCAAAATCTTGCCAAGCTTGAAGGCTCTGCGCATTTAATGCCAAAAGCGCTTGGTGACTGCGTGCAAATGGTTCGGTACGCATATTAAGTAATAGCTGAAACGCCCATGGTGCTAAGCGTGGAAGGTAGCGCCAATCTATACGCAGAGGCCCTTCAGGGTTGAGTAGCATGGCAGGAACATGTCGTAAGATACTGGCATCAGCGATAGGGAAAACCTGTTCAGTGGCAATGTGACCTGCGTTGCCATAAGTTGCACCGCGAGCAATTTTATCGGCTTCCAAAATTGCAACTTTTACCCCACGAGACTGTAGGGTAATCGCAGCACATAGTCCGATAATGCCACCACCAATGATATGTATATCAAACACTTGTGTGTCCATGAGAGTCTCGCTTTTCTGAGCTTGCTGAGCAGTGATTGGTTACTTCCTAGAAGCCATACAAACTGGTATTTATAAAGAAATACCCCATTTGAACGGATCGCTGTCTTGAACGATGAGAGAGGTCTCTGCACATACGTAGGCGTACCCTCGGATCGTGGGAATAATAGTACTGATAGGGTGGTTATGAAGAGAGCTATGATGACTAAGTACATCAATAGGCTGATAGCTGGCACTAAAGACACTGCCAATGATGCTTTGCTGATACCAAGTCTCACCAGGTGCGAGTACATTGTCTGCGGCTAAGCAAGCCAATTTGGCACTGGTTCCAGTACCACAAGGAGATCGATCGTAGGCAGATCCAGGGCATAATACGAAGTTTTTGCTGTTAGTGCCGGCGAGATCGCTCTTGCCAAACAGTTCTATATGATCAATTTCGCCATTGTCAGCACCCGTGATTCCAGACTTATGAAGTGCTTTTTTGATCTGTATGCTAAATTGAGTGAGTACTTCAACATTATTGGCTTCAATAGCTTGCTTATGATCGTTGACTAAGAAAAACCAATTACCACCCCAAGCGATATCTCCATAGATAGGACCGATATTGGGTACTTGAACTTCTACCTGTTTTTGGTAGCGATAAGAGGGGACATTCTGGACGCTACAACTACCATCATCATGTAAGGTTGCTTTAACTAGGCCTACGCTTGTTTCTAGATAGTGATCACCAGCGGTTATTTTTTGTTGATAAGCTAGAGATGCAATAACGCCGATAGTGCCATGGCCACACATACCTAAATAGCCATGATTATTAAAGAAGATCACGCCAGCCGTGGCACGAGGATCAGAAGGCGGGCACAAAAGCGCTCCGACAAGCACATCATTACCACGAGGTTCTAGGATAATACTTTGACGTAAATGATCGAAATTCTGTTTGAAGTCCTGAAGTTTTTCTTGAATAGATTGTCCACTAAGCTCAGGAAATCCTTCATATACCATACGAGTAGGTTCACCGCCAGTATGCGAATCAATAATCTTAAGAGTAAAAAGCGTATCAAACATGACTGCCTACCTGATTCATTCGTGAGTTAATATACTGTTAGCGTTATTCATAAATGAACAAGGCGTAAATATAGAATGACGTTTTTCAGAAAAGCAGTCTTGATGTTTTTATATGAATAAATGCGCATTTCTGCACAGGTTATAAAGACATTTAGGAGTATAAATATTGTGTAGCACCCTAAAATAATTGAAAAGCTCAACGACAAGCTTGAGATGCTATATGGGAATATACCGATGCGGCCGTTAGTACTAGAAGCACCTACAAAACAACTGTCAAAACACCTAAAAACTTATCAACCAGCCAATTTTGATGAGTTTGTTGGCAATATATCGTTATTGATGCCTCTATTTGATACTATGAAAAATGTGGTATTTTTTGTTAAAGATGACCAAGCATGCTATCGATTAGTCAGTAAAACGCTCATTAGACGTAGCGGGCTTAAAAACAAAAAAGCACTAATAGGACTGACTACAGAGCAAGTGTTTTTGAAGTCTCAAGGCAAGGATTATCTCAATCAGGATCTTAGAGTGTTAAGGGAAGGCAGGGAGATTATTGATAAACTAGAACTTCATAGCTATGCATCAGGACAGCTAGGATGGTGTATCACGCAAAAAATCCCCGTCTATGATGTAAAAAACCATATTGTAGCGATGGTAGGTATATCAGTAGATATTGATGAAGATAACGAGCGGATATTACGCAAACACGCTCGATTGGCAAGCGTAGATCAATACGTACGAGACAATCTTGATCAAAAAATCAATATTGGTCAATTGGCGAAGTTGGCAAATCTTAGTCAATCACAATTGGAGCGTACATTTAAGGCAGTACTCAATATGTCACCCATTCAGTTTGTACAAAAAATGCGCTTAGAGCATGCCATTCGACTGCTAGCGAATCATAAGCTAACAGTGACTCAAGTCTCCTTAAACTGTGGATACGGTGATCATAGCGCCTTTAGTCGACAGTTTAAGCAGTTTACTGGCATGTCCCCTGTGAACTTTCGTAAAATACATTTCAAAGAGCCATAAATAAAAGCAAAAAAATATGGTTCTTGACTCTAAAATAGTTCTCTAACGACTCCGAAGCTCATCTATATAATCTGCCCAATCTTGCATCATCTGTACCCTAGTATCGATTTCATCAAGTCTGTTGTAAGCCCCGCCATGTGTGTCTTTTATCCTGTGACCTAGCTGTAATTCTGTGACGATGTCAGAATAGCGTAGCTCAGGCTGTTCCATGAGCAAAGTTTTAGCGGATGCTCGAAATCCATGCGCACACTGCACATCTTTGTATCCAAGCCGGTGGAATATCTGCACCAACGTCGCTTTACTAATATAATCATTGCTTGAACCGCGCATCGAGGCAAATACATATTCCTTATGCCCAGTAATTGACTGAATACTTCGTAATCGAGAAATCACTTGCGTGGCCAAGGGAACAACTAAGTGCGAGACCATATCATCACGACCTTCGCCTTTGGTCGGGGAGAATGCCCATGTATTATTGTCCCAATCGATGTCATCCCAACGCATCGAGCGCAGATCGATACTACGCACAAATACATAAGGCAATAAGTTCATCGCCTCTAATGTGATCTTACTTGCACCTCTAAAATCAGACATATCTTTTAGAAGCGTCGCAAACTGATCTGGTTTGGTGATGGCTGGCAAGTGATTACCTGAGTTGGCAGGTGCAAGCTCACCACGGGTATCGACTGCCACATTTCTATCGCACAACCCTCGAGCAACAGCGAATGAAAAGACTTTTTCAGTATACAGACGAGTGCTCGCACCAACGAAAGTCGCTTGATTTTCATTATTTTGAATCGACTCGCACACACTCAGTATCATCTCACTGGTGATATCGTCCATTCTTAAATCACCAATTTCTTGGCACATATATCCTAGACATAAATCCCAAAACTTGAGGGTTGACTCACTGTATGATGGTTTTTTAGATTTACTTTGAGTACGACCTGCTGTTTTGTGTTCTCGCCATGCTTTTGCAATCTCAGAAAATGGTGCATTTTTTAGGTGAGTATATTTATTGGTTTGTTCTTTTTTCTGAATAGCTTTAGGGTCAGAGCCTTTGGCGACCATATCAAGAATGGTGTCTGCTTTATACTTAACCTCATGGAGACTGACATCCTCAATCTTACCCAACATCATCCTAGGGCGTTTGCCCTCGATATGCGGATGGGAATAACGTAAGTAGTATTCCTTTTTGCCATTTGGATAAATACGAAGACTTAAGCCAGCTACACCTGAGACACTGACAAAATAATCTTTGTCTCGGCATTCAAGCTTATTGATATCGTTTGCAGTGTCGATAGCCATAATGTATATCCGTCATATGATAATTAAGGTTAATGATAGGTTTATGATTGATGACTTATAAAAAGTCTCTTCTGCAGAAAAATATAGAAGTATTGGACACTGTCATGGACACTGATATTCGCTAGTATTTTTAGTAAAACCTTATAGAGTAATAGTTTTAATACTTAATTATCCCCAAGTAAACCTTGGGGATAATTATAGCATAGTGACCAAATAGTGAGTAGGCCATACGCTGAATGGGTTACACGGCATTTGTACCAACTATCCCGATACATAATTAAATGCGATTATGGTGTCCATGATTGATTCGGTAAGGAGTTGAGTATATTTTTTATAAAATACATGCTCCTGTACTCGCACAGAATATAAAAAGTAGGGTCATAGTACTGTTCTGTGCAAATTTGGAATGCACCAATTTTGAGTGGTATATAGAAAATATATAACTACAAGTTAAATATATTAAAAAATATCAATAGGTAGCTCATTCCTCTTAAAAATGGCTTGGTCACAATAAACAGAGGACTGCTGTTTGTGGGTAGATAAAATTTATCGCTACGTAAAAGAAAATAGAGTCAGTTCTAATGATTTAATAATCTGTCTATGATTTCAATTTAAAAGATTATACATGATGACTTGGGCATAGCGTTTGAAGGATAGATAAGATTAGAAATATTCGAAGGAGTTATAACATTTGGCTGAGTTTTTGCAATTTAATCTATTTTGGCAATATTAGAGGATATCTAAGCATACAAATGATGGTTATCAAAAATAGGCTATTAGCATATCTATATTAAAGACTTAGCCGGCGGACACAGATAATAAATAAACTATCGTAGACGAGCAGCCGTGATCATCTCGAATAAAAAGATAAGAACATATTTGGACGTAGCCATTAGTATTATCGCAAATCATAAAATATTAATAACCAGTCATACAGAGCATTCAAACCTTAACGTCTAATAAAACGTTAAATGATTGACGTAATAATATACCTGTCAGAGATGCTTAGAAGTAAAACTGATCAAGCGTGAACTATCATCCAAAAGATTCAGTTAAATTAGACAGGACAGAGTTAGTCGGTGAGAGCTAAATAGTTTGGTAGGATGTTTATACCTAAGTTAGTAAGGCTTAAGCCTACGACCTAATAGACTTCATTTAACATAATATACATTATGCGAAAACAAACCAACGGTTTTAGTAGTTAGGCGAAAAACCATTTATACCATGTCATTCTTATACTTTAGCTCAGATTTAATGTTAGTTATAGACTTTTACTAACGACAAGTTTCAAGCAAATACTGACGCAACGTTTTGCCATCCTGATCTAAAACCACATCTGCGACTTGGCAATTTTTATCATTGTCATCACATGACAACTCATAATAAACATCGCTACCTTGCGCCAAGCTAACCTGAACCAGTCCTTGATCAGTTATTGAAAACTTTTTGTCTTGCGTATAATCAGGATCTTGCGAGTTCCAAAGTACATCGTAATCTATATTGCAGGACGTCTGAGCTTTATCAAAATATTCTTGCTCAAGTTGCATGGCTGCTTGCAAGTCAGCATCAGCGTATTGCTGCAGCACTACAGGATTACTCATACCTTGGTCATCAATGTCTTGTTGGTACATTTTCGTGATGGTCGCAATCTTTATATTAGCCATGGCATTTTGTTTCTGATCTACTGTTGATACATCGGCTATGGCGTTACCGACAGTCATCAGTCCTATGGTCGATAGTAATGTCAGCGATTTATATGTTGGCATCTTATTCTCTGCTAGCTTTTGTCTTATAAGTGTTACGACTATTACATCATACCTATATTCGGACTCTGCTGTATTATCGTATCATTCAGGTTTACTTACCAAAATATCGATTACATAGCGCTTCTATGGTATTTTTTACCGGTTCCCATGACAATTTATAGTGATGTTTCTTTCGCTAATAACTGTGCTAAGGATGATTTTATGATGACATTACCTACTTTTTTTAAGGAAAAATCTGCGACATTAGCCTCTAGCAGCCTTCTGTTATTTACGTTAGCTGCGACGGGTTGTCAGTCTGCTTCTGAGTCCAGTGAAGCTATTGTATCTCAGCCAACCAGTAGCTCATCAACACCTAGTAATGCTGATATCAGTCAGCAAACCCTTAGGCAGCAAGCGTTACGTATACAGCGCGCATTGGCAAATAAGGACTTTTCTAGAATCACTAGTGATATCCATCCAACACGTGGCGTTCGTTTTTCGATGTACGCTTATGTACGGCCTGAGTCAGATAAAGTCTTTAGCCGTGGGCAATTTGCACAGTATTTACAGCAGTCCAACATTCAATTTACTTGGGGCGAAAAAGACGGTACTGGCGATCTGTTGGTAACACCGTTGCCTACTTATTTGGATACTTGGGTGGATGGCAAAAAGTTTAATAACGCTAGCATCAATGTCAATGAATTCAAAAATAATGGTAATTCTATCAACAATTTGAAAGAAATATACCAAACATCAGATGTTGTAGAATTTTATTATAAAGGCACTAATGAATATGATGGTATGGACTGGCGGGTACTACGCTTGGTATTTGATGAGTATCAAGGCAAGCGATATCTGGTGGCTATCATTAATGACCAATGGACGGTTTAAGGCGTAGAAAACGATTACCCGACAACTTTTATAAGGTTTGTTTAAATTGGCAGCCTACTCTATCTGGTGATAAATGCTATATATATTCGAGAAAGTATATATATATCAGCTTGTACTACATGGTCTTTGATATGACTTTTAATGACAAGCTTTTTTCCTAGCCTTCTAACGACAGCATATTCATAATTAGTTTGATCAAAGTTTCTTTTTGATTGGGGTCAGACACAGCGACCAATAAGGTCAAGGCCGCAAGCCCTGTATTATTGATGACCATGTCACCTTTATCATTCAGTAGTCGATGATTACGGTGTAAAAAATGCACGAACAAAAAAGCGCCGCTGCGTTGCCCAGCGCTCTAAATTACACGCCTTGATGAGATATCACTTATAGTATTAATCACCTCAGCTTCCCCAATTCCAATATGCTGTTTTGAATACAGTCTACTGTCACAACCTCTATAAATATCATTCATAACGGCGTCTGACGAAAGAATTTCACCATAATCTCATAAATATCAGGATAAGCATCTATTAGCTTTTGCGGTGTTTCAAAAAACACTTCACTCAAAACTGCAAAAAACTCAGCAGAATTGGTCGCTCCATAACGATCTAGACCTGACTTACGATGTGTCTGAAAGTCCTCAAAATCGCGGCTCATAATCTGTGTCCAGTTTGCAGGATCCATATCAGGCTGCATCGGTGGAAAGCCATTGGCACGCCCATTCATCATATCGAGTTTATGTACAAACTCATGAATGACAACGTTGTGTCCATCACGTTCGCCTGAGTGCTTAGCATCCTTCCATGAAAGAATAACAGGCCCTCGCAGCCATGCTTCTCCGCTACGGTGCTGAGTGCCTTCGTGGACGATACCAAACTCATCTACCGTGGTACTGTTGCTTTTGTACGAGCCAGGATAAATGATGATGGATGACCAACCAGCATACCAGTCAAGGCCTAAGTTCAAGATCGGCAAACACGCTTGCAGCGCAATCGATTGTCTGACAGCATTGGTAATCTCAAAACCTTGTGCGCCTGTGATGGACTTATCAGCCAAAAAAAATGTCGCGAGCTCAAATAAATGCGTCATCTCGTCAACACTCAATCTGTCGAGTATCACGATACGCTCAGCCGCTTGCATCCAATCGGCATGGGTAAACTCGCTGTTGTCTAATATACGCTGTTCACGCCAGTCTTTTATGATGCCAAACATACACGCCACCCCTATTCTTTAAATATTTCGCACACATTGATATCACTGATACCTGAGTATTGTAGCGTCAATCAGTAATACACACTTGTAATTAATATATTGACATGCATAAGCAAAAAACGCTGCTCATAAATGAATTATTGAGCAGCGCAGTCTGAAATTCATACATTAAGATTTAAAATTGATACTGCAATCCCAGCTGTACTGAGCTGTCTTTATCGTCACGTGCAAAGGTGGTATCGCCATTCAAATACGCATAAACGTTTTTATGAACCTTGTTACTCACACTCAGCTCAAAACGTCCATAGTCATCATCTTTATCTGTTTGGGTAATACTAACGTTTCTCGTTTGTCCATCAGCTAAAGACGTTGTCGATAAACTGTCTGTTAAACCATCGTCGATAACATGCACGTAAGCAATTTTACTTTGAAGTTTGGCAGGCGTGCCCATCAAATTAAAGCCATATTGTAACTGGTAACCAAGCTCTGAATTCCATGCCTCGCTAGAGGTGCTATCAACCTTTAGTGCAGTGCGAGAATTGGCATTGCCACTGGTATAACCATCTATGTCTGTATCACTGTAATTCAGACCCAAAAAGGCGCCATGCGCGACGTTTTTCTTGATAAGGAAATTATAGCCAAGCTCATTGTATGCGCTAAACACATCAGCATCAGAACTACCGCGTTCGCTATTGTTGATAATGTTGATGCCGTCATTACCATCCAGTGTTACCGTTCTATTAACATCCAAGTCATGTTTAGATAAGCTCAGAGATGTGGTGTTCCACCAAGCCGTGTCTTTTCCGCCCAATAAAGAATAGGCTTGAATGCCATAGCTTGTATCTTTTTTAATACCATTTTCTATGCCTTTATTGTTTTGATTAGCCGCTTGCACACCTGCGCCAACACGCCAGCTCGGCTGTACGGTATATTCGCCATATAGACCAATATTGGCACGAGTGCCCTCTTGCACTTCATCAGCATCCACGTAGCTTTGGGAGCCATCTACCCAAACCTGAGTACGCGACTCGGTATCAAAAGACTCCGCATCATCGAGAGTATGTAATGCCAAAGCATTGGCGCGCTCAAGAACCGCTGAGTGTGAGTCAGTAGCATTAATTTTTAACGCAGCGCCCATCGTGTTTTGAAGATTGAGCGCACTTTTGGTTGATGCGATGATATCAGCATTGGTTTGCTCCACAATCAACTTGCTGATGATACGAGAGTAGTCGCGCATTCTTTGGGCTATGCGTTCTTCACCAAAGGCCGCAGTAAGCACTTCTTCGTTATCTAATGCAGGGTTATGCCACGTATAGCCACCTGGAATATCTGGGTTTTCAGTTTGCGTGTAACCATCATAATCAGGCCCAAGCCCCCAGTTAGTAGCCTCAAATCCTACGACCTGCATGACACTATCAAAAGACTCCTGATCGCTACAGCAGCCAACGCCATAAGGCTCGTATGGCTCTGTCTCACCTGGCGCAATAATGGCTGGATTGACCTCTAGTGTAATACCAAGCTCTTTAGCAATACGCAGTGCATTTTCACGCAAACTTACATTGGCAGCCACTTCGTTGTCATCATTGTCATAAGCATTTCGCCCTGCATTGGCATACATTTTGTCGCCTGTAATCAGACTGTCTAGGTTAATCATACCCAACGCTGTTGATTTTTCCGCGTCCGTTAGTTGATCAACAAACGCCCTTGACCCATTGAGACCGCCCTCCTCTGCACCAAATGCCACAAATTGGATGTCATGCTCTGTCTCAATACCTGTCAGGTTTTTGGTCAACTCAGTTAAGACGCCAGACCCAGAAGCATTATCGTCTAATGCCTCTAGATTTGCATAGTTTGGATAGGCAACGGCAGAATCATAATGTGCGCCGACAAATAGCGTTCTGTTGGTATCAGCACTGCCTTGTTGGGTCACGACAACGTTATTACTCGTTAACGTTTGACCTTTGAATAAACCACGAGGCGCTACGAAATCAAACGTTTGACGATTGACTTGGTTGTTACTACCATCGATGGTCATGCGCTGCTGCATATAATCAGCGGCTTGGACTTCTTTATCGGAACCTGTATAACGACCAGCATAGTCACGGGCAAGCGTCAGCGCCGTTTCTGTACCATAATCACCGTACTTGGCCTCTGCAAATACTTGCGAGCCTGTAAGCAGTGTCAATGCCGCAACCATTGAAATCTTAAGCGGTGACAAGTTAGTATCCAAACTGCTTCTCCTTGGTTAAAGAACGGTAAACGATACTGAAAAATAACCTAAAATAATGCAGTTTACAAGATAAAAGACATATGTTTGCTTATTTGATTTTTAAGTAAAGCGATGGATTATTTAAACGCTACATACCTACCTACGAGCAATATTTACGAATCGCTGTTTAATATTCATTGTCACCTTCATACTGCTGATTTACCGGGTTGTTCGGGAAGGCTTTATTAATGCTTAGCGTTGGTTAGGTCAATGGCATCCAGCTGTACTCCAACTACACGAAGTGCCATCGTCTTCCAATCTAGCTCCAGTTCATCAGCGAACACCACATGGTGACTGATACTGACGTACCCATGTACGATTGCCCAGATATCTAACGCTATTTGCCGACGTTGCGTCACGCTAGCATCTTCTGATAAATAAGAGCCTGCCACCCGAACCAACTTTGAAAACGCACTATCTCTGGCTGCAGTGGCCTCGATTGAGGGCTGATATCCTGCATCAGATTCCCCAAAAATCAGCCGATAATGCGCTTCATATTTCTCGCCTACATTGAGATACCCTAGGCACGCCTCTAGCACTTGCTCTTTGTTTGCTCTACCCTCTGGAATGACATCCATAGCTTCACGGACAAGATTAAACCCTTCTATGTACAGCGCATCTAGTATGCCTTGCTTACCTTTGAAATGGCTGTATATACCGATGGTGGACAGTCCTGCCCGCTTGGATATAGCGCGTACACTCAAGGCGTCCCCACCCCCCTCTAAGAAAAGCTCAGATGCGGCGTTTAGTATTTTGGTTCTGGCATCCATTAGATTCTCACTATGTCTTGACAATTATAACAGTGTTATTCTAGTATATAACACTGTTATATACAAACAATTATGAATTGATTGTATTGATAGAAACTCAACTTAAGAGTAAGGACGCTATGAGTATTCAACAGCTAGAAACGGATTATCTAATCATTGGTAGTGGCGCGGTGGGTATGGCTTTTGCCGATGTGCTGCTCACAGAAACTGATGCTAATATTATTATCGTCGATAAACATCATAAGCCAGGTGGTCATTGGAACGATGCCTATTCATTTGTCACCTTACATCAGCCGTCATCTTTTTATGGCGTTAGCTCACGTGAGCTTTGCGGCGGTATGGTTGACGAGATTGGTTTAAATAAAGGCTTGTCTGAGTTGGCGTCAGGCGCAGAAGTCATGGCGTACTTTGATAAAGTCATGAAGCATACGTTTTTACCAAGTGGCCGCGTGAAATACTTCCCGATGTGTGAGTACAAAGGCGACGGCAAGTTTTCATCGTTGCTGTCTGATACCAGCTATGAGGTTAAGATCAACAAGAAAATAATTGATGGTACTTATTTTAAAACCTCAGTACCAGCAACCCATACCCCAAACTTCGAGATTGCTAAAGGTGTTAAGTTTGGCCCGCTAAATGATTTGCCGAGTCTAACCAAACCCCGTGATGGTTACGTCATTATAGGCGGCGGAAAAACAGGTATAGATGCGGTTTTATGGCTACTAGAAAACCAAATTGATCCAGACCATATCACATGGATTATGCCAAGAGATGCTTGGCTGATCGATCGTAAAAACACCCAACCCTCTCGTGATTTTTTCACCCATACTATTGGAGCACAGGCTACTCAGGCAGAAGCGATTGCTGAAGCTAAAAACATCGAAGACCTTTTTAATCGATTAGAAAAAGGCGGCGTATTAATGCGTATTGATCCAAATGTACGCCCGCAAATGTTCCATGGCGCTACCATTAGTAGTGAAGAGCTTAAGCAATTACGCCGTGTCAAAAACATTGTACGTAAAGGGCGCGTGACCCGCTTAGATACTGACAAGATTTATTTTGGTGATGATAGCATTACTACCACGCCCAACACCATGCATATCGACTGCTCAGCACGAGCGGTACCAGTGACAGAGACGTACGATGTGTTCAAAGGTGATACCGTGATGGTACAAACCGTACGTACCTATCAGCCTGTGTTCAGTGCCGCATTTATCGCCCACATCGAGGCCAA
Organism: Psychrobacter proteolyticus; assembly: GCF_038155145.1. Lineage (GTDB taxonomy): Bacteria > Pseudomonadota > Gammaproteobacteria > Pseudomonadales > Moraxellaceae > Psychrobacter > Psychrobacter proteolyticus_B. Next base: position 284,384 of record NZ_JBAKAY010000002.1, on the reverse strand, counting down.
TTACGATGATGAAACCATCAAAAATGAGTTATGCCAAGTGGTGCCAATCCCAAATCATGATACGGATTTTTTGGTTGGGCTTGTTAAACAAATGCAGAATCAGATGCGTTGGTCAAAAGAGCCTGCGCTACGTGAATGGATGATTAACAATCGATTAGATGGCTTCACCAAATTGGTACGAGCCAGCGAAGACACTCCACCTGAAGAGCTGGCTATTCTTAAGCGTTTAAAAGAAGCAGGACCAAGAGCTGCTGCAAACATGCCCAAACTCATGGGTGAAGTCATGCAGATAACGGCAGCGCGTCAAGCCAAAACTGCTAATGCTTAATCCCACAACTATAAAATAAAAAAGGAAATAACTATGCAAGAATTTCAAACCAATAAAGCAAACCTAACTCAAGCTCGCCTACAAGAGACGCCTATACACACTCTTAGTGATGGCGAAGTACGTGTCAAAGTTGATCGCTTTGCTTTTACTGCAAATAATATTACTTATGCGGTCATGGGTGACCAATTACGCTATTGGCAGTTTTTTCCGCCAAACGGCAACGAGCCTGAGAAATGGGGTATTATTCCAGTTTGGGGATTTGGCGATGTCATCGAATCAAATAGCGATGCACTACCTATCGGTGAGCGGTTATTCGGTTACTTCCCGCCCGCCAGTGAATTGATCATAACACCCAAGCGAGTCACCCAAACCAGTTTACTTGATGGTAGTGTCCATCGTGCCGAGCTACCACCCGGTTATAACCTATATCAGCGCGTTAACCATGAACGAGGCTATGACCGCGCCCATGACGATCAGCGCATGTTGTTATTCGTATTGCATTTGACCTCATTTTGCTTACATAATCTATTGAAGAGTAATGACTGGTTTGGTGCAGAGCAAGTAGTGATTATCAGTGCCTCTAGCAAGACCAGTACTGGCCTAGCCTATGGACTCACTGATGATAAAGACGCACCGCATGTTATCGGTCTCACATCAAACCGTAATATAGATTTTGTTAAGTCAATTGACGCTTATGACAGTGTGCTTAGCTATGACACTCTTGAGCATATTGATGCAAATAAGCCGACAGTTATTGTCGATATGTCGGCCAATACCGATGTGCTCAGCCGTCTACATAGACACTTAGGCGATAACATGCGTTACACTAGCAATGTCGGTATCACGCATTGGGACGAACCGCGCCATGTAGACGGTATCATCCAAGAACGTAGCCAACAGTTTTTTGCGCCCAGTCATGTACAGCAACGCATGAAAGAATGGGGTCCTGAAGAGTTTAATAAACGCTCTATGCGTTACATCATGAATAGCACCGCCAAAACTAGTGCGTGGCTAAAGATTCAGAAGCTTGATGGAGTCAATGGCTTACTAGAGGTTTATAAAGATATCTGCGAAGGTAAAATAGCCGCTGATGAAGGTTTGGTAGTAGTCATGGATAACAATGAAAAAGGCTAGGCTATAAAAGTCTGACTATAAAATTTATCGACTATTTGTCATTAGCAAAATGAAAATAAACAAGTAGAGAGCCTAGTCAATAGGTTCTCTGCTTGTTTGTGCTTTATACACTGACTACAGACATACACCCTACTCATAATTTTTAAACTTAAAAGCTGTGGTTTACATTGCGGTTTAACGTACCCGCCCTTCGTCTTTTAGATAATCATGCAACCCTTCAGCGAACTGTCTATAGCCTGCAGCATTGGCATGAATTTTATCAGACTTTAGATCCTCATCTGACAGTACAGTTGACCAGCCATCAGAATACAGCGGTATGGCTTCAGCTTCCGCAATATCTTCATACAGTGGATTATCACTGGCCTTACCAAACAAAGCACTGGTACTGAAATACGGCTCAGCGATTAGGACAACATCAATATTATTGGATTGTAAGGTGTCGATAGTCGCGATGATATTGGCACGAGTGGTATCAGGCGCAATGCGCTGTAATACATCATTACCACCCACACCCAGTAAGACCAAATCAGGGTTTTGCTCAGTGATCTCCTTCACTCGAGTAAGCACATCTGCAGAAGTATCACCATTGACCCCCGCATTAACGACGTTCCATTTACTTAGCTCTGCTAGCACCGTAGGATACGCTGTTTTAGGATTTGCGCCGTAACCATAGGTTAATGAGTCGCCAAGTGCGACCACTGTGCTACCAGCAGGCAAGATATCTTGTTGTGGTTCGCTACCACAGCCAGTCACACTGATAGTCGCTGACAACCCTATACCTGCCAGCATTAAGAACCTACCACGTAGCTTCATGTCTTCTCTCCTACTGTTTCTATTGAGTTAAACTTATTAGAATTAGGTTCAAGTTTTTAAAAATCTATTATTTAACTCTTGTTGTATATTGCTCAGTAACCGTTGTATAGTCCATACAGGAGATAGACTACCTGTTGGGCGCAGTACAAGTGCTACTCTACCTAGCATAGACAGTGTATTCATCATAAAGTATAACTTTACCAAGGATACGTGAGGTATTTATGAATAAAACAGCATCTCAAAGTCAGTCTAAGGATGGAAACCCAGACAAAGAAAAATCTGCAAATCAGAGTCAATCCATTAAAACAACCAGTACCGATACCACAAGTCCTCATTCAACGACAGTCACAGACGCCTTAAGAAAGGATACTTCAGAAAAACCTGAGAAAAAACCACAAAGTTTCGATGAATTGCAGATAAGTAAGGGTAAGTATCGCCCAGTGGCACAAGCTGTTGGCCATTGGCTTGATAACATCAACATGGATGCCCTCAATTATCTAAACGAACAAGCAGAAAATATCTTTTATCGTAAAGGGGTCACCTTTACCGTCTATAGCGACGCTAAAAACATCGAGCGTATGATTCCGTTTGATATCATTCCACGCATTATTGCCGCGAGCGAATGGAAACAAATAGAAGCAGGCTGTAAACAGCGCATCACCGCCCTCAATGCATTCTTGCACGATATCTATCATGACCAAGCGATTATGAAGGCCGACATCGTGCCTGCCAGCTATGTCTATGCCAGCGGCTGCTATGAGCCTTGGATGATGGGCATTGAGCTGGACAAACCTATCTATTCGCACATTAGCGGTATTGATTTGATTCGAGACGAGACAGGTAGATTTTGTGTGTTAGAGGATAACCTGCGTACCCCCTCAGGCGTCTCATATATGCTTGAGAGTCGCAATATATCAGAGACATTATTAGCTGATATATTTTCTGACACGCCTATTATGGGTATTAGTGATTATCCTAACCGACTCAAAGCCTGTCTTGCCAGCTCAACATCCAAATATGATCCACAAGTCGTCATTTTAACGCCAGGTCGTTTTAATAGTGCCTATTATGAGCATGCCTTCTTAGCACATGAGATGAATGTGCCACTCGTCCATGGTTATGATTTGGTCGTTGAGGACAGCAAAGTCTATATGCAAGGCATTCGCGGCAAGGTACAAGTCGATGTAATCTACCGCCGCATTGATGATCCCTATATTGATCCGTTAGCCTTTAAATCTGACTCCATATTGGGTGTGTCAGGGCTCATGAGTGCTTATCGTGCTGGTAACGTGGTGATTGTTAACGCCCCAGGTACGGGCGTGGCCGATGATAAGAGCCTCTATCCTTTTGTACCAGATATGATTAAATTCTACTTAAATGAAGAGCCCATCCTACCTAATATCGAGACATACCAGTGCCGTAAGCCCGACGATCTCAAATATGTGCTCGACAATCTAGACAAGCTAGTGGTAAAAGAAACACAGGGCTCAGGCGGCTACGGGATGCTTATTGGTCCAACATCAACCAAAAAAGAAATCGAAGAATATCGCCTGCGCTTGCTTGAAAACCCAGCCGGCTTTATTGCCCAGCCGACTATCTCATTATCTACCAATCCTACTGCCGTAAGCGATGGTATCGCACCGCGTCATATTGACTTGCGTCCCTTTATCCTCAGTCATGGTGATGGCACAGTAGATATTGTTCCCGGTGGTCTGACACGAGTAGCCATGGTTGAAGGCTCTTTGGTCGTCAATTCATCACAAGGCGGTGGTATCAAAGACACTTGGATTATTGATGACAGTGATTTAGATAGCCAGCAAACCGACAAGTGCTCGCCTTTATCATCAGTAGGTGTCAATGCTTCAGGGCATGCGAACTACTATGATCGTGTCCAGCCCTTAGAAACAGGTTACGAGAGTTTAGATGATGCGCCCATGATACTGCTACTCTCTACCGCCAGTCACTTAATATGGCTAGGCCGATATAGTGAGCGTCTGTATTACTACGACGATGTGATGAAACAACTTATCAAAGGCGATCTCAAAAAATCACAGATTAGGCATTTAATCAGTCACCTAGGGTTTGCCGTTGATGGTGAAGTGTCACTGACCACCATGAAAGCACAAATGATGGCTGATTTGGAACAAAACATCATACCCAATATCGTGCAATCGATTGAGGACAATGTCCAAGAGGCCAAAGGTGTCATTGGTAAAGATACTGCTGAGTTATATAACTTGATCAAGCGTTTATCAAGTGCTGGTACGTACCGAGCAGCGACTTTGCAGCTACACGCGTGTAACGCTGCGATGAAACAAGAAAATCCAACTGTGACTTGCTTCTGGCAATTAGGGCGTCACTTTGAGCAGCTTGAGCGTGCCGTCTTGTTGGGAGAGGATTCAACAGAGATCAGTTTTGAATTCAGACATTGGATTAATGAATTGCCGGAGAACACGCGCTGGCGTGAGCTTATCCGCTTGACCAACCAGATGATCAGGTCAAAGAAATTTAGTGATTTTGCGCTGATTAGCAAAGAGTTCAATCTCATATTGCGTCAAGGTGTATAGAAGGTGTCTAGCCAAAAACCAATAACAATGGCTCATGAGACATATGGAATAAACAGAAAATAGGAAAATGCCATGAAACTTCAAATCAGTCACCAAACCAACTATTATTACGATGAGCTGGCGCAGCGCAGTGTACAGTACATACGCATGACCCCCATGCAAATGCCGCACCAAACCATTCATAAATGGGATGTGATGCTCCCTAAAGTGGCGACCAACCAACAGGACGGCTTTGGTAATGCATGGCTCACGCTCAGTCGTAACGAGGCACATAACAACTTACAAATGCAGGCGTCGGGTGTCGTTGAGATCAACACCGAAACCGAACGACTAGAGGATATGGATCATGTCCCCTACCTGCTATTTACCGTACAAACCCCATTGACCAAATGCTCACAAGAGATGCGAGAATTTGCAGCGCCATATCTAAAAACCCCTACTCATGACAGCCTAAAGGCGATGGCAAATGCCCTGATTATGAAAATGCCTTTTGTTAAAGACGTCACGCATGTGGGCACGACCGCTGCCGAGGCGTTTGCGACAAGTGCAGGTGTGTGCCAAGACCATACGCATGTATTTTTAAGTATCTTGCGTGATCAACAGATTCCAGCGCGTTATGTGTCCGGTTATCTGTATGACGATACCGAAAATCACATGGCCAGTCACGCATGGGCTGAGGTTTGGCTGGATGGTTACTGGTATACTTTTGATATCTCAAATCAGGCATTTACCCCAAACTCACATGTGTATGTGGCTATTGGGCGAGATTATCTAGATACCGCGCCTGTTCGCGGCGTACGTATGGGCGGCGGTTACGAAAATCTTTACAGTTTGGTATTAGTCAAAAAGCTATCATAGCGTTTGCTATTTTTTATTACGTTTATTCATCAAGGGTATTTTATGACTTATTGTGCTGCCATTCGTCTAAAAGACGGTATGGTCTTTGCCAGTGACACGCGCACTAATGCCGGTGTTGATCACATATCGACATTCAGAAAGTTATATCAATACGGCGTTGAGGGCGAGCGCTTTATGGTGCTACAGACAGCTGGCAGCTTAGCGACATCGCAGGCAGTGTTCAATAAACTACAAAGCGACATTGACCAGCGTGCTGAGAGTAACCTCAATACAGTAGCGACGTTGTTTGATGCCGCGCAAATGGTTGGCGAATGTATGCGTGATGTTATGAACCATGCAAAAGCAGTCGCTAACTCTAGTCGTGATGGTGCCTTTACCAGCTCGTTTATGCTTGGTGGTCAAATCAAAGGACAGCCACCTGAGTTATACCTGATTTATCCTGAAGGCAATTGCATCAAAGCCACTGAAGATACGCCCTTTTTTCAGTTAGGCGAAAGCAAATATGGCAAACCTATTTTGGATCGCTCTGTCAGCTATAACACGGATGTAAGGCACGCGGCACGTGCATTGATGCTGTCATTTGATTCCACGATTCACTCAAATCTATCAGTCGGTATGCCGATAGATTTTGTACTTTATGACAATGACAGCCTAGCTCTGCCAAACGGCCGACGTATTGATGAGCGTGACGAGTACTTTAATACGATTCGTCATCAATGGTCAGATGCGTTACGTCGCACTTTGGTTGAATTGCCTAAATGTCCTGATGGTTATTGGGGATAAATAGTTCCGTATAAAATCATATTTTTGTACTAAAAAGCCCTTTGTGATAGACAAAGGGCTTTTTTATTATCAACTAATAATCAGGCAATAAAAAACCGGAATAGCGCTGAATAAACAGCCCTAATCCAGTTTTGCTTTAAAGGCCTTGAATGCCATCATAATGATGTCACACTCAATTGTTGTGTAATCTACCTCATGACCTGGTACATGGAAGACTCACTGGACTGCACCTAGATAAAGGCCCTAGTGCATTAGCTCAATCACGATTGCGTGATTGCGCCAGCGAGCTAATGACACTAGGGCCTTTATCTAGGTATTAGCAGGACTGAAACAGTCTTCCTTGGGTAAAATGTAATGGCTTGACTCGTGGACGACGCAACGTCGCCCCTCACCGTAAACGGTGAAACGCTAAATCTCACAACTCGTTAAGTTTGCCTCATAATAGTTGTTATTGTCAATATATAATTGCAAATAAAATTATGCGCGACGCTATATGTCGCAGCCCATATATTTCCTTACAAAAGTCCTTGATATTTTCTGTGAAACGCGCTTTTATGGTGCTACAAAATTACGCGCACTGAAAAAATAAAAATTAAGGCAAATTGCTATGAGTCTGTCATTTTCACAAATTCAGCAAGCTTGGCAAGCCCAAGATCCAAGTTTGGTCGATAAATTATGTACATTGGCAACTCAAGCTGATGCGTTTCCCGAGACGCCCATACCTGAGCATGAGCTTACTTTCGATCGGTTTTTAGATAAGATATTTAGTCATCAATTTCGGGAGCAACACCCCGAAGTACAGTTTGCAGAGCGCGTGGCAATGATTGCCAAACTGGAAGCAGACGAAGGCGTTTACCCTCTCCCAGATCGCTACAAAATTCACATAATACTGACCGCACTGTGGGAAGATGGCAGCGCGTATTCTAGAAATATTTTAAAACAAGCCATTACAGCTTTGCCAGTCAGCTACGGTGTGTGGAAGGGTTTAAAGCGTATTTATAAGCAAGCTGAATTTTCTCAAGATTATGAGGTTTTTGGACAAATAGCTGCCCAGATTGATTTACAGCGTTTCAATCAAACCGCCAACGCTGCGGTCAGCCTAGCTACTAAAACCTATATGAGCCTTAGAGCATGGCGTTATTTGCGCCAGCTAGGACAGCAAATGCCAATTGGCTACATTGATGCCGCCGTTTCTGTACTCGCCAGCTATGACGAAACCATGACGGCAGGCAGCCTTGAACAAACGAACAGCTGGGTGCTCAATCATATCTGTTTCCATAACAGTCTTGATTATGGCGTCAATCGATTCAGCAGTCGCTCACCTCGAAAGCTCTTTGATGCCAAAGGTCGCGCTTTCGCTGAGGCGTGGCAACGAGACCCTGAACCACTTATCCAACTATTGGCTATCGCCAAAAATGAGGCTGTCAGACAGTTCGCAACCGATAGCCTAAAACACGACTTTAAGACCCAATTACGTGATGTGAGTGGTGCGACGCTACAATATTTATCTGCCGGACAAGCGCATAGCAAAGCACGTGATGAGATGATTGTTTGGCTATTAGAAAACTCACCGCATTTTGAAAAGTCTAAATTTCAAACATTGGGCTTGCATCAAGTGGTGCTACAACTACTCCATTCACACTATCCTGCCGCCTATCAGTATGCGATTGGCTATGCCAAAAGCTACGCTCAGGACTTATCACTCACTGAGCTAATGCTACTGGCCATGTCAGATTATGAGCCTGTTAGAGCATTTGCCATTAACAATATCTTGAGTCGTGATCCTGTTGCTGATATTGGTGTCAACGGTTGGGGTCAGCTATTAGACACAGAGCATCACTATCAAACCGCGAGCAAGCAACTTAGCAAACACTTTACAAGGCGCGATTTAACCCCTGAGTGGTTTTTTGAACGATTGACTAGCGGAAGAACACACAGCGTAAAATTTGCGATAAAAAAACTGCCTGAGCTTTATAGTGCCAAAGAGCTAGGGACTGAATACTTTATTCGCGTTGCCCAGCAGTTAGATATACCAGAGCAACAGGACTTCGCTGCTAATAACGACAGCGACTGCATGGACTTTGCGTTGGACCAGCTCAGACGTTTGGATTTGAGCCAAGTAAATGCTACCGTGTGGCAAATGCTGCTATTACATCCACTGTCGCAATCCACTATTACCGATTGGTTTGATGAAGATGTACTGTCAGCAGCAACGCTTGATATGAGCTATTGGCATGCACTTGCCTATGAGCCTGATTGGCAAGTGAGTGAATATGTTGAACAACTAAAATCTGCTGACACTCCTATTAAAAACTGGCAAAAGCACTTGGCCTTTGATGAGTATTTAGCAGAAAACGTGAGGGATTGGCTGTCTGATGTGCGTCGGTTTGCACCGATAGATTTAGGTTTCGACTGGCTTATGAATCTTGCGCATAGCGAACAAGCACTCTATCGTGAATTTGCGATTGATCGCATTAACAAAGGGTTTTTGCCTGCTGACTTTATCGCATATCTTGACAGTAATGAAGGCGACTCTACTGACAACGCTTCCAGTAATGGCACTAACGATAAAGACTCGAATAGCGATGCTACTACTGAAGTAGATTTAACTGGCCAACGCTATTTATTCACGGGCAAGATGCAAAGCATGACTCGTGGCGAGGCCGAAAAAGTTGTGAAAGCGGCTAATGGTGCCATCAGTGGTGCTGTTAATGGCAAGTTAGATTACTTAGTCATCGGTGATGATGGTTCACCGTTATACGGTAATGGCCGTAAAGGTAGCAAGCAAGTTAAAGCCGAGAGCTTAATCGCCGATGGTGCTGCCCTAAAGATTATTTCCGAAACTGCCTTTTTGCAGATGCTGAGTGGTCAATCGAGAGAGGTGTCTGAAGACGATACTTTTGCAGGTGCCAATGCACTGTGGCATATGGCAACAGATGACGCTACTGCACCTATCAGCGAGCTTGCGATCAGCTACCTCAGTCATCATCATGAACAGATCTGTATGGCACTGACAGACAGACCAGTCGATCCCGATGCGATTATCCCTTCTTCATTCTTTGATGCGGAGCGCGTCATTCCTTTACTGCAACACCGTAACAGCCAGCTGCGAGAATTTGGCTTATTACTGAGTGAGTATGAGATGGCGACGTGGCAACCAACGCCAGCCCTATGGCTGATGATGGCAGAATCTCCCTATACGGATATCACTCAACTGCTGAAGCGTGCGCTATTGGACAAGCCATCCGTTGCCAATCGACGTTACCACGTTCAGTCAGCACAATTGAATGTTGGCATGTTGAATGCTTTGATTGAAAGCAAAGCGCGAGTCGCTCGCCAAATCGGTATCACTCTACTACAGCGTCACGCCAATTTCCAAGATGTGCAGTCTTTATATCGATTGACCCAAAGCACAGACCGCGAAGTACGTTATGCTGCCGTGACCATGCTATGGAAACACTACAAGGCGCATCACGTCTCTCCAAACTGGCAGCCAACCAGTAGCGATAGTAAAGATAAAGATGCTGCACGAGATAAAGGCAGCAGTACTCAACCACTCATAACAGAGCAGTCAGATAAACGTTTGGCAAGCTTGCCTGCAGAGGTCGATCAGCTACTAATGCTACTACGTCGTGGTCTATTCGAGTTACCACCTGGTCGTCTAGGCGGTTCCCAAGAGCCCAATGTTAGTGACAGCAGTAAGCATAAACAACAACGCTACTCAGGTAAAAACTCAGCATCATCACAGTCATACGAAGCAGCTGAGTCAGATAGCAATATCACGCTAAAACCCATATCTGCGAGTCGTGCCAAACTGGCATTGATTGAGACTTTTCGTGATGTGGCATTGGCTGACAGCACCTTTGCGGCGCTCATTATGCCTACGCTATTTACCTTTACGCACTCGGCAGGCAAGATGGAGCGTCATGCGTGTTTGGTTGCTGTCACACGGTTATTGCATCGCTATCCTGAGCTATCCAAAAACCTGCAGCCAGTGGCATCGGCTTGAGGGCTTTGGCAAACAGATATAGATAAAAGATACTTAAAAAAATATGACGTCACCTCAACTGAGATAACACCATGAAAACAATAACACTCCCTTATTGGGGTCAAATTATTGGCTTAGTCAGTAAGGCCAACAGCACCCAAGCGGCAACTCAAAAGACAACCAAGCAAGATGGGCGCAGTCTTTTTATTACTCGCCAGCAGCAAGCAGCTGCCACGGTCTTATACGTCCTTGATCAACAAGGTGAGCAATTTAGCTTATCGACAACTGCGCTGCCTTGTGCGATGCAAGCCATCACCAAAATAGATGACAGCACTATTGTGATGATTGGTGATGATGGTCATCTTTACCAAACGGATTGGCAAGCAAAGAAAGTTAAGAAAACCAGTGCTAAATCCTTGCTTGATGCACCTGAAAGTAATAACAATGATATAGGCCGTGCTGTAGCAATGGCACCACTACAAGATGCATTGGCTATCTTATATCCGAAACACATCGTGGTATGGCCTTATCAGGACAGTCAAGCCAGCAGTACTGTCATCATTGAGCCTTATTCGTCTTCTATAGCAGCATCAAGTAAAGAATCCGCATTAACAGCGCTAGCAACCTCAAACGATGGCTCGTGGTTAGTCGTGGCAGATAAAACGGGAGATGTTAGTAGCTATCAATGGACGTCAGATAGTGCCCAACTCAATCTAAGTAGTCGCAAACAGCTCCACCAAGGTAAAGTAAACGCGCTGTGTTTTGAGCCGGTCGGTCAGTACTTCTTCTCAGCAGGCGCAGATAAGTGCTTATACCGTACTCATGTCCAAGGCGATCTACACCCTGTTGATAGAGCCAAGTCTAGCCAACACAGTGAAATGATCACGGCGCTTTGTGTCTCAGATACTCGATTATTTACCGCAGCAGATGACAAGAGCGTCAAATCATGGGCATTTGATAAAGGTCAGCCAAACAGCTGTAAAGAGGATCTAACCAAGGCTCGACAGATCGTCTTATCTTCTTACGCTGAACAACCAACGCTCATCGTCGTCAGTGCCGATCAGAGCTTACGTTTCATACCTATTGACCATACTCAAAGCACGTCACAGAATAGCACCTCACAAAATAGTACGGCAAAAAATAGTAAGCTGCTCCCAGTCACTTATATTATCAAAGACGGTTATCAGAGAATCAGCAAGCTACTTACCGATACGTCAAACAATAATGATGTGTCGTTTAAAGAAGGTCTAGCGCTGCTACAGGCGCAAGCAGATAACCAAACGTTAGAGCTGGTTAAAAAATTAATTGCTGATAGCGACACGCTCACGGCCAACCAAGCATTGCAATTGGTACAGTGGGTTGCTACTACTAATCTTGATAAAACTGCACAGGTTTTAGAGCAGCAACTAAGCTCGGCTCACAGTGCAACAGTACGTCTGGCTGCTTTTCATGCCTTGGCCGACCGCGCAAGTACGGCGAAGCGCCCACTGCATTATCTAGAAGAAGCCTTTAAAAACCGTTACTACGAAGAAGTGGTGGCCTCTGCGTTACAAGGTTACCTAAAGGTCGCGATGAAGGATGCCACCAGCCAGCGTCGCATCTTACCTATTTTAAGAGACGCGTTGTCACACAGTTTTGCGAATATTCGAAAACAAGCATTGGCCTCACTTGAGACACTGTTGCCAGAGAACAGTCCGCAAGCAGATTTGATGGCATTAGACTGCAATCAGTCAGACATTGTCCAATCAGGGTTAATTCGTCTGTATCAGCGCGGTATGCTAAATCACCTTGAAGTCTCACGTCAATTGATGCTGCTACAGAATCATCGTAATACAGAGATTAGGCAAACAGCGTTTTACGTCTCATTGCTGTCTCAGCCTAAATTGATAGAGGCATTGAAACAGCAAGGTGACACGCAAACATTACGTACCCTGTCTGATTTTGATGACTTTCGCTTACTGCGCGGCACGCTACTAGATAATGCTAGCAGCACAACGGCAAATGATAATAGTGTTAAACCATCAGAATCCGATGAGGCGATCCGTTTAACCTTATCTACGCAAGATTTTATCTCGCAAGCAGATAATACCCAAGCATCTAAGTCTAAAAGTAAGGCTAAACCAGCAAAAGCCAAAAAGTCTGCTACTGAATCTATAAATCTAGGCAATGACACGTTAGAGCCCTTATTACAAAGCTTAAGCAATAGTCACGAAGATATCAGTTTCCGAGCGGCTTATGCGCTGGCTTGCCTACAAGACAAACGTGCGTTTGGCACCCTGATTAGTCTGATGAGCCATGAAGACAGTGCCATCATCCGTGCTGGTGTCGCCACCGCGCTTGGTCATTTAAATATAGAAGACGCCAAAGCAGTCCTACCGACATTACTAGATGATAAGGACGCTGGTGTGCGCCAAGTGGCTATGCAAGCCTATGGCAAATTGGCAGACAATGTATTGTCTTGGGCAGCGACAGGTTTTGCTTCTAAACATCAAGACATTCATGAGCAGTCTTTAGCGCTGTTTTTAAAGCATGTTGCAGCAGATAGCTCAAATAGTGGTGACAAAAGCACTCAGATGTCGTCAGAGATGACAGACATATTGCTACAGGCATTGAACAACCCTTTTACCAGTATTCGGCTAGAAGTGGTTAAAGTTCTATTAAACCGCCAATTCGAGCAGTCATCTGATAGCGCTATCGTTGACATCATTGAGCTATTGCAGCAAAGCCTTTTTGAAGATGTACATCAAGTGGCTATAGAAGAATGGCAACGACTGTTGCTAGCGATGAATTCGAAGCATAAAACAAATAAAGTTGAAGAAACTGATAGTCAAAAGACCAATCAAGCCGTCTTAACCTTGTTTTTTGCAGATACGTTTGCCGCTATCCGTAAGCAAGCCTTTGACATCGCACTTAAGCAAAACAAGCATTTGGGGTTTGCTGACGTCATGCTAAGCGCGCTTGCCAGCCCTTATGCTGATACCAAGCAACTGGCCCTTACGACAGTGCAAGCCAAATCCAATACGACTCAGCTGACACAACTGATGCCAGCTCTCGTGGCCATGTTCGCTGATGACAGTATTGAGCTGCGTAAGCAAGCATTAACCGTTGCTTTGGCGCTGACAGACTTACAGCCTACTATTTTAGCGGATCACAGTAGCCTAGATGATAGTAGCGCCGATGATCAATCAAATCATCACGAAGCATTGATTACCGCAGCCTTAAACAGCCCTTATCCTGATATTCAGCTAACAGTCGCTAAACTACTGGCCAGTCAATCACGCCTATATGCTGACGAAGAACAGGCACAGCGGAGTGATGAACAAGCGTATCAAGTCTTTAAGCACTACTTAGAGTTGCCTATGCCCTCTCAAGGCAAGAAAAGTGATAGCTATACCCAGTGGCACAATCATGTAAGCCAAGCACTGTTTGGTTTGTCTAAGCTGGCATACCCATCAAAGCATGATGCGTTAGGTTGGTATGCTAAATATCTACACCACTCTGATGCTGATTTTAAACCTCTTGCACCAAAGATTACGCAGATAGTTTCTTTCGAGGACATTGATCTACTGGTGAAATGGCAAAAAGATGAGCGCGACATTATCAATCAATCAGCCAGTTTGTGTTTGGCTATTTTGGGTGATGCTCGCGGGCAGTACTTCCTTACTCATAACATGAGAGACAATACAGACAATCTTAGTACGCTTGTTGCACCGATGACGCCTACGCATTGGCTACAAGCGCAGCACGGTTTAGGTATTACACATGCACGGCAATTACAGCCTTTGTTTGAGTCAGAGTCCTATGCAGTATCAGCCAGACTGTTATTGATATTTAATGACTTACAGAATGGCTGGCACGATAACAGGCCAACTCCTGAAAAGACCGCTACTAGCACTGGTCGACCCAACCGACTGATAGAAGCCCTAAGCTTTGCCGATAATGACACGGCAGTAGTCTACGCCAACATACTCGCTCGTTACCCGAATGACGTACAACACCTTAATAACCAGTCAGCACTATCATCAGCATGGCAGTATTTGAGTGATTACTTGTCACGTCAATTAGGCAGTATTTTATCTTCTCACTCTGAAGTCATTACGATGACGATAGATGCCATGCCAAACACGGCAGATAAAGGTGGTGCTAAAGGACAGTCGAATAATACGGCCTCTATCCGAGCAAGTATTCTAACGACGGTGAGTACCGAAAACTTACAACAGCTCGCCAACCTCAGTCGACATCAGCAGCCATTGGTACGCGCGCAAGCCATTAGTGTCATTTGTAATTTATCTGAATTACTCGCTCATGACTATTATGACGATGAGGACGATGTTTTTGAGACATTACAAAAATGGCAACGCAGTTTGCAGGCATTGCTAAGTGCTCACCCCGTATCAGCCTCCATTCGGGATGCAGGTGACTCTCCTACTGACAAACAAGACAGTTCTGAGGTGCATTATCCATACCAGTCCCTTGCCTTTGGCGCTTGGATTGGCGTTATACGCGCAGGCGATGATTATTATGCTAATAGCAGCACCACAGACCAAGCCATTCGAGGGCTAATGTGGCTTGCTACTCAATCATCGCAGCTTGACACTAATAACAACACTAATAACAATGAGGACTGGCGAGACAGTACCAGTCGCGTGTTGTTACCATTACTCAACCACAGTAGTTTTGATACTCGTGAGCTGGCTTGGGAATGTTTATATAAGCTAAACATGCCTGCCAAAAAGCTGGCTGACTATGCCATGAGCACGCCCTACCGTGATATGGTCAAACGCGGCTTGGATCTATTGTTAGATACCGCAAATAACAATGCCGTACAGCAGCAAAGCAAACCATCGGATACAGCGACTGTCAGTAGTAGCGCTGATCAACAACTCATTGATTTATTAAAAACCAATAATCACACCTTAGCAGAAGAGACCTATCAGCTGCTAAAAGGCCGACTAGGCCATCTTCCTGCTAGCTTACTTGGGCTACAGACTTATTGTCAGTCGCTACTGCCTCAGATCGTTGCTGAATGGAAACAAGTCATCGTCACGCCCTTTGCAAACAGTCAATCGCCGTCAGTGCAGCGCCAAGACAAACTGACGTTTTTGCTGCACGCTGTGAAGAGTGATGATTGGAATGCAAAATATCAAGCACTGAGTCAACTGATCGAGTTTCATGACGTACTCTTTGCGGACAGCACACTATTTGATAGCTTGTTTGATTTTGCTGAAGACGCTCAGGCCAGTAATGAGAAATACCGTAGCTGGCAGCTGCTTGTCGATGCACTCACGTCGTACCAATTCATCAATAAGAACACTTTAGAGGGTCATTTAAAGAATGGTTTGGAGAGCAGCTTTGATATTGCTACTGCTGAACAAGTTGCTAATGAAGCGCACTTACGATTATTAGCCTTACTTGATGACCCACATATCAACAAACCCAAACAGTTTATTTATAGTGATATTGCTGACCTACGTAACACGAATCTCGTGGCGCCATTACTACAGCGTTTAGAAAGTCTGTTTGAGCACACGCCGCAAAAAAATAAAGAAGAGCGTAAATATTTATTTGATACCTTAGTAAAAATCAGCGGTTACGATCAAAACATCGATGATTATTTGGACGAGCGTGAAGACACGCGCTGGTTACAACGTCAGCACCCTAGAGACTCGCAAATCTTGTTGTCACTGTTTACTACGCTTATGACTCATAGTGATTATGCGCTTGCCGCGCAGCTATTACCGTCACTGGCATGGGCAAAATCGGATGACAGTGATTTCTCCTCGCGCATTGATAGCGCTTTAGCATTAGCCTACGAGCAGATGCCAGCTAAGCATACTTTTAAATTGGTCGAGGCACTGGCATATCGGGCCAAAAGACGACACGGCAGCATTGCTTCATTACAAAATGCCCTGCGTAATAAAGACGCCGATGTGCAATTTGCCGCGGCTGAAGGACTGGCTAAGTGTGGTCACGCTGATGGGGTCAATATCTTGATGGCCACGATCGATTATAACCCTGATGCTGAGTTCCGCAGCTGCAGTGTGTTAGCCATTGGCGAGCTACTAGGCAGCAATAACAATCAAAATGCTGACTCGCCTAATGCTAGCTCGCCTGCGGACAACGCTGCTAAAAACTTACAGGTTCATACCTTATACAAAGCCTATGATAAGTTAATCAAACTGGCCGAGGACAACGAGCACTACTTACAAGACGTGGCCAGTGAAGCTTTAGGTCGCCTTGCACAAGGTGGTGACTTTGAGCATAGTCCGCATATTTTTGAGCTATTAAAATCGCACTTGTCAGACCCCGCAGTCCATTTCACCAATCCCGCCATTGTCCATTGGTTAAATGGACTGCGCTGGCTGAACACAACGCCGGCTTGGGAACAAATCCGCAGCTATATACGCCTTCATCTTGATAAAGCCATATTTTTCCGTCCGCAAAGGCATGCGGTATGGCTACTGCAGATGAATAATAACGATGCCAATAAAGCATTAATATTAGATATCTTAAAGCAAAACAACCTAGATCATGCTGTGCTTATGGTGGCTTATACTGCGGCACAGAAAACCTGGGGTAGTCTCGCGTCGCAGATTTATCCTTATGATTGGGCAGCTATCCAAAGCCATAATGATGACTTTGTAGAAGAGACGGAGCATTTGAGTCTAAAGCGTATCATTGATAATAGCAGCATCGATGAGCTGGCAGCATTTATCACCCAGCATGGCGCGCACTTGCCAGCCGATACCTTGATGGCACTGCAAAATGCCATTATGGCCAAGCAAGACATGCCAACATCACAGCTTACCGCGTTGATTACCAGTAGTAATTCCCTGACACAGCATATTGGACTGTGCTATCTGACCCAATATCCGACCAACTATCTTGATAAAGAGATGGTTGCGACGTTGCAGCAGCGTTTTGACACTGCAAGCGAGCAATGGCATACGCTTATCGACACCATCAGCCGCAGTCCAACTACTATCAGCAATAGTCAGTGGATTAGCATGGTTGAGCAAGTGGGTGGCACCATCAGACAACTGGTTTGGCTAATCATGCGTCATGTGTCCATCAAAACTACCAAAGGCGCTGTCGATAAAGCGGCTACTAAGCAAATCGAGGCAATGCTTGATTGGCTCAATGATGCTCGTCAACCATTGACCATCACTTCTATTCCACTGCTTTCTACGACTGTTAGCGGTTGGTGGCAGCAAGCGCTATTGGCACTACTGGCCAGACCAGTCGCTGAAGATAAGGTGTTATCAAATATAGTGCCAACATTGAGCAGCGTATCAACTACGGTTCAACCACCGCTCACTTATGATAACCAAACCTTACTATCAACGCTACTAACTCGTATTGAACAAAGCGGTACATCTACCCAAAAATCCATAATAACGGTAGTAAAGAATGCGCTGAAGCATAAGGGCTCGTCTACCGAGATACCAATCAATCAACAGCTGCTACAATGGATCAGAGCAAAAGACGCTGATGCACTTTATTATTGTGCAAGTAATGACAACGTAGAGATGACGGTTCGTATCCGTGCTATCGAAGCGCTTGGACAGCTACATGATCCAAATATTGAACAATGGCTGACGACGCTCATGGCACATGAAAATTCAGACATTCAGAAGCTTGCTTATAAAGTACTACGCCGCTGGCAACGTGCCATGATACGAGCACAGCAAAAGCGTCCGTTCGCATATAGTCAGGACAGCAGTCAAAAAAGCAATCAGGGTGAAGGAGACAGTCAATGACTATAGACAATCAATTAGACCAAGCATCAGAAACAGAATCAGAAGTAGTGGCAAACACTGATGGCCTGATGATGCAGTTAGACTACGCCGCACCTAGCCAAATCAGTCAAGTTAACGAATCGTCAGACTCACTGTCGGAGGCGCAAACGACCGAACATACTCAGCATGTGGCACTATTTGCTCAGTTGAATCGATCGGAGGTTAACTTCCACGGTAAGGTCAAGTCTCCCCTTGTCTTTCGTGACAGTTTGCTAGCCCTATTTGATGTGGTCAGTAGTGATTATCGCTATGTGCCAAAAGACCGCTCAGCGTACACGGTATTTATGCAGATGCGCCGTGCCAGCAGCAATAAAAACCTATTTACTGCGCAGCGTGATTATTTCACGTGGCTATTCGATAACGACCCGCTCGCCTTTTGTATTTTGGACCCGATTATTCAGGTGCATGAGCAAGGTGTTAGCTTTGAGGTATTTAGCCGTGATGAAGGCTGCTATGCTCAACTGACATTGACCAATGAGATTTTTGAGAAAAGTGCCGAAGCTACCCTTGGCACTACGAGTATTGATTATAGTACGGCCTTATTTAACGGTATTGAGAAAATACGAGATCATCAACAAACGATACTAGATATCGGTCATGAAGCGGTCGGCTTACAATTGCTCGAAGCCAAACCAGAAACAGCTGAAGCAGATACTGATAGTACAGTAACCAAGCCCACAGTAAAAAAACAGATCATAGAAAAGCGCATCAACGTGCCCAAAAGCTGGATCAGAGCGCTGCTACAAGTACAGTCTGCAGGTCAATTACCACAAGACACCATCCATCTCGATCCAATCGCACTATACAACGTGCTATTTGAGCTGCGTATGCATGCTGATATCAAAGGCAAACGCCGTGGATTATTAATTGAGCTTAGACCTCAGCAGCTGCCGGTGATTATATTAGAGCCTTTTAACATCACTGTTACTAGCCAAGTCAGCCAACAGCAAAAGCCCTATCAAGGTCAACAAGCAAAGCTGATTCGCTTATGGGGTCGCCGTCGTCTCAGCCTATTAAAACGCCTGTTGCCACATACTGATAGCGTTTCGGTATCGCTACTGGGGCAAGGCATGCCAAGCTATTGGACACTAAAAGGCAAAGGCTTTCATTTCACCTTTGCCATGACAGGCTTTAGCCAAGCCAATTGGTCACAGTCATTAAACTTTGACTTGTTACTGCCAAAGCGCCCATTACACAATACATTAGCTGCTAGTGAAGGGTTATCAGACAGTAGTAAAGCAACCTTAGATGATAGTAATAATGATAATAACGATGAGCATAATGGCTTGTCTGTATTGATTAAAACACTGGCAAATACTCCTAGTACAATAGAAGATTTGGTAAAGTCGCTATCAGCAGATGCTTCATTAACGTCTGTGCCTGTTTCTCGCCAACAAATCCAGCAATGGTTACTGTCAGGTACTCAGCAAGGCTTAATTCGCTATGAGATGGCGAGGCAGCTGTATCACTACAGACCTTTGACGCAGACACCGCTTGATATGGCGCAGTTTGCTTACCACAATGAAGCAGAAAAACATGCCTTTGATTTGATTGGCCGTACGGATGCCGTGCAGAAATTCTCTGTTGAGACTGTTGCCGTCAAAGGTATTACCATTCGTGCAGATATTCATGTCGAAGAAGACAGACGCACTTATCACAGCCAGCTACAATTAGGCGATGAAGGGCTAGTCACCAAGGCGGAATGCAGCTGTCCGCAGTACTTGCAGCACCGGCTCACACAAGGCGTGTGCGCGCATCTTATCGCGCTACGACTTAGATATAATCAATACGACCCAAATAACACGGGTAATGACAGCTGGCATGACACTCGTGTCTTGAGTAAACGTGTACCGAGTAAGCGCTTTAATCAACTCAAGAATAAACCAGAAAGCATACAAGTAAAAACAGCCAATAGCTCGTTGATGACATTACCTGTTGCACCAACGCTTGATTTAACAGCCTTAGCACAACCAGCCGCCCAGTCACATGCAACTGCAAGCAATAAGACACAAGAGACCGCTATTGCTTATGTTTACATTACCATTGCCCATAAGAAGATCACCATTGAACAAACAATAGGTGACAAGGATACGCGCCAGCAGCTGGTGTTCAATCAGCCTGCCCAAGCCAAAGCCGCATTTTTACAACATATTGCCAGATTTGAAGCCAAAGGCTTTATCGAAAACCAAGGGATGTAATGTATGACCACACAAACAGCCAACAATAACGATTACATCAGCCCTGAGCCAGCACCCACTCCTTTTGAGCGTCAGTGGCAGCAACTATGGCAAGATATTGAGCTGGCGGGCGGACGTTACCAATATGTTCAGCAGCAGCTAGTCAGTCAAGGCTTTATGGTCAATCGTCAACCTGTCGACAATATGAGCCCGAAAGAACGTGAACGCTATAAGAAAGCCTTAAAAAGGGAAGCAGCTGAAGGAAAAAGTCTCAAAAAGGCTGCTTGGCAAGCATACAAAGCGCATCACATGGTTTATCTTGGTCGTCATGTATATTGGACGGACGATACCAGTACCGATAAATGGGATATCAAAGACGCGGCCAATCGGCTGATTGAAAACAAACTGCCACTGCTGCGTAAACATAATGAGTTAGCAGAAGCGGTTAATCTCACCATACCGCAGTTAAAAGGATTGTGCTATCAAAGAGAGGTCGCCACCAATCTGTCTTATTCGCATTTCACTATTGCCAAACGCAATGGAGCAGCGCGTCAAATATGGTCGCCGATACCACGTTTGAAGTTTGTGCAACGCTGGATTTTGCACAATATTTTGAATAACTTAACGACGCATGGTGCCGCCCATGGCTTTGTACGCGGTAAATCTATCGTGACCAATGCAGCCGTACACAGCAACAGTGAGCTGCTTATTAAGCTTGATGTTAAAGACTTCTTTCCTAGCGTGAGCTGGCGCCGTGTCAAAGGAGTATTCCGTCATGCTGGCTACCCAGAGCAAATTGCCACATTATTGGCATTATTGTGTACGGAGTCGCCCCGACAAGTGGTGCAGCAAGATGGCGTTACCTACTATGTAGCATTAGGCGATAGAGCCTTGCCACAAGGTGCGCCTACCAGTCCTGCATTAACGAACATTGTTTGCTTAAATCTGGATCGACGCTTGACAGGATTGGCAGAAAAGTTGGGCCTACGTTATAGCCGTTATGCCGACGACTTGACCTTTAGTGTGCCCGCTATTGAAGACACCAAACCCAAATCGAAGGCTAAAACAACGATTAAAGCCATGACTAGCACCGCAAAGAAACAAACCGATACGCAGCATAATAAGCTAATCGGGCAACTGCTCGGCTCAGTCCATAAGATATTACGTGAAGAAGGTTTTGCATTAAATAATGATAAAACGCGCGTGATTCGTAAAGGCAATCAGCAACAAGTGACAGGCATGGTGGTCAATGGTAGCGGCGTGCCAAGGGTATCTCGTCAGATTAAGCGCATGTTACGAGCAGCTGTTCATAACCTAGAGTCAGGCGGTACATTACGCGCTGATGAGACTTTAAATACGCTGTCAGGATATGCCGCTTGGATAGCCTCGGCAGAGCCAGAGCTAGGACACAGTTACCTGACTAGGATTGAGCGTTTGCAAGTGCAGCAAGAGACATCTGCATAAATATTTATTTATATTTATAAAAAAATGAGTATTAGAAAAATTCTATTTCTAATACTCGTTTTTACATCAGTAACATGTACTGATGTAAAGACACTGATATAAATATACTGCTATCACACCAATAAGAACGGTGCAGTACGGCTGTCTTTTGATTGGGCAACGTCATATGGCGTACCTTGTGCGACAATCATCCCGCCCGCTTCCCCTGCTCCTGGCCCAATATCAATGAGCCAATCGCTGTTGCTCGCCACTTGCATGTCATGTTCAACCATGATGACGGTATTGCCCGCATCGACAAGACCGTTTAACTGAGTCATGAGCATAGATACATCAGAAGGGTGCAAGCCTGTGGTTGGCTCATCCAATATATATAGCGTGTCGCCTCGCTGCGTGCGTTGCAGTTCAGTGGCAAGCTTAATACGCTGTGCCTCACCGCCTGATAATTCGGTGGCAGGCTGACCCAAACGTAAGTAGCCAAGTCCAACCTGTAGTAATGCTTCTAATGCACGCAAAATAGGCGCTTCATCAACAAAAAACTCATGTGCCGCTTCAACTGTTAAATTCAAAACTTCAGCGATGTTTTTGTCTTGATAAGTGATTGCTAGCGTATCCTCGTCATAGCGTTGACCATGACAAACCTGACAAGGCGCATAGACGCTTGGCAAAAATAACAGCTCAACACTGACAAACCCTAACCCTTCGCAATTTGGGCAACGACCTTTGGTCGTATTAAATGAGAACCTGCCAGCATCATAGCCATGAGATTTTGCTTGCTTAGTGGCTGCAAACAGTTTGCGCACATCGTCAAACAGACCCGTATAGGTTGCCAAATTAGATCGCGGTGTACGACCAATTGCTTTTTGATTAATATTAATGAGACGACGGACGTGCTCCATGCCAGCGACGATTTCACCACCAGTTACTGACTCAAGCTCCTGCTCAAGTAAGTCCGCCTCACCGACAGGCGCTTCTGTAACTGTCTTCTGCCCCAACGCTTCATTGATAAGCTCTACCAACGCTTGGCTGACAAGGCTTGATTTGCCTGAGCCTGAGACCCCTGTGACGCTGGTCATGACCCCAAGCGGAAACTCAACATCTAATCCTGTAATATTATTTCGCTCAATGTTGGCAAGCTTAAGCCACTCTATCGGCTGCCTTGTATTAGATTTTGACTGTGCGTTAGACGTAGTATTGGCAAATAGATATTGACCAGTATGCGACTGTTCAACTTTACGAAGTCCATCTACAGGGCCACTATAGACAATCTCGCCACCATGCGTGCCTGCCTTTGGCCCGACATCGACTATCCAATCAGCATGTCTGATGACACTAACATCATGCTCAACAACAAACACAGAATTACCAGCGGCGATTAGCTCATCCAGTGCACCTAGTAGTGCCTGAGTATCAGCAGGGTGCAGACCTGCTGATGGCTCATCAAGGACATAGACTACGCCAAATAGCTGCGAGCGAATTTGAGTGGCTAATCGTAATCGTTGTAGTTCACCAGGAGAGAGTGTCGGTGTGGTACGCTCAAGTGAGAGATAGCCTAACCCTAATCTTGTCAGCGCTTCAACACGAGAGAGAATATCACTGGCGATACGCTGGGCAACGATGGCTTTTTCACGGTTTGGTGTGTTATCGGCTACCTTGGTACGAGCGGTTGTTTCTAATTTTTCTGCCATTTCAGTCAGTGTTAACTGTGACAGTTCACCGATATCCAATCCTGCAAACTTAACCGATAGCGATTCTTTCTTTAGTTTTTTACCATGACATTCTGGGCACTCAGATATCTGCATAAACTGCGAGACGCGTTTTTTAGTACGCGGGCTCTGAGTGGTAGCAAAAGAGTGCAAAATGAAGTTTTTAGCACTGGTAAAAGTACCCATGTAGTTTGGTTTTTCGCCTTTTTCTATCGCATCACGCGTTTGCTCAATGTTGTATTCAGGATAGACAGGCACTGTTGGCGTATCATCCGTAAACAAAATCCAATCACGCGTTTTTTTCGGCAATGTATGCCATGGTTTATCAATATCATAGCCCAATGTAGTCAATATACGGCTGAGGTTTTGACCTTGCCATGCTGGTGGCCATGCTGCAATCGCACGCTCACGGATGGTCTTGGTATTGTCTGGTACCAGCAGCTCTTCAGTGACCTCAAATATGCGGCCGATACCTGAACAAGTCGGACAAGCGCCATCTGGGGTGTTGGGGGAGAATGCGTCAGCGTATAGAATCTCTTGATCAGCGGGATACTCTCCTGCGCGTGAGTACAACATACGCAGACCATTGGATATCGTCGTTACGCTACCCACGGACGAGCGCACTGAAGGTGTACCCCGCTTCTGCTGCAAGGCGACTGCTGGTGGCAATCCTTCTATAGAATCAACGTCTGGCTCATCGACCTGATCGATCAAGCGTCTAGCATAAGGCGATACAGAATCAAGATAACGGCGTTGTGACTCGGCAAACAACGTACCAAATGCTAATGACGACTTCCCTGAGCCGGAGATACCGGTGAAGACCACTAGTGCATTGCGAGGCAAATCAACATCAACGTTCTTTAAGTTATGTACACGCGCGCCTCTGACCTGAATATTGTCTTGATTAGGGTTATAAAGGGCATTTCTCACTGTGTTTGTTTTACTTGTTTTTTCTTCTAATTTTTTTGGGTTTTTCATAGTGCTACTGTTCCTATTAAGTCGCTGTTTATTCCTGACATGCCTATTTGTCTTTATCCAATTAGCAGAAAGGTTAACACGTACTCATGCGTGGCCATGGCTAGGCTTACGTATCAATAGCATAGATAGACAAAACGATAACTCAAGTCACCCAATCATTAATAATAAAAAACCCGCATCAAGGCGGGTTTCGTTTAGCAAGAAATGCTATTAAGTTGCTAAGAAGCTGACAACTTAGGTATTAAGACACAACCAAGCGCATCAATTGGGTGCTGATATAACCACCAAATGTCCCTACTGCGTAACCTAAAATACCCAAAAACACGCCTACTGGCGCTAGCGACGGATGAAAGGCAGTAGCGACAATCGGGGCTGACGATGCACCGCCTGTATTGGCATTAGAGCCAACTGCCAAAAAGAAAAACGGTGCTCGAATGAGTCGAGCGACAGCAAATATGATAACGACATGGATGCTCATCCATAGTAAACCGATAAGCAGCAAACGCCACTGTGAGACGATACCTGCCAGATTGATTTGCATACCGATTGCGGCGATTAATACAAAGATAAATACCGTGCCGATTTTTGATGCGCCAACATGATCAAGCCTACGTATCTTAGTAAACGAAAATATAACACCTATTACCGTAATAATTACCACCATCCAAAAGAACGAGCTGGCAAAGCTATATTGAACGGCCCAACTATAAGGGGCAAAGAACTCTGCAATCTGGCCACCGACAAAGTGCGCAACGCCGACCATGGCAAAGCATAAACCAAACATCACCATCAAATCATTGATGGTTGCTGGGCGGGCATGATCACGTTCATAGCTTTCGACGGCTTTGACTACTTTATC
Source organism: Psychrobacter proteolyticus (assembly GCF_038155145.1). Lineage (GTDB taxonomy): Bacteria > Pseudomonadota > Gammaproteobacteria > Pseudomonadales > Moraxellaceae > Psychrobacter > Psychrobacter proteolyticus_B. Next base: position 258,933 of record NZ_JBAKAY010000002.1, on the reverse strand, counting down.
AATGCTACTGGTATCAGCGCGCAAAAAACGGTCTATCTTATCGCTGTGTTTAGCCATTACCAAAATAGCCAGCAGCCACAGTGAGGCATTGGTCGTATCGACCAAAATCATCATACCAAACAAATCATCACTGACCCCAAACAGCTCCTTCATCGCTGCTTGGTTGGCCGCGCCGCCTATCCAGCTGCCCGCTACGGCCGAGAACCCACGCCATAACGTATCATCGGTAAACATCGCAGGTGATATCCACTTAGCCACGCCTAAACTGATCGGACCACTGATGACGATAGCAATACTGGCAGCAAAAAACATCGCGATCGCTTTCCAGCCTAAGCCCAATATTTTAGGTACATCCATGGATAAGGTCATTAATAGCAAACTTGCTGGCAGTAAGTAAGTTGCAGTAAAGCCATAAATCTGCGAACCAATACCATCGGCAAACACGCCTAAGCTATTCAAAGTGGCTGGTATAAAGCAGCAAAGCACAATACCAGGCAGTACGGCATAAAATCGACGCCAAAACTTACCCGGTAAGCCTTGGGTATAAAAAACCAGACTAATAATGGCCATGATAATGCCAAAGGCTAATGGCAAATTATCAATCGCTAAGTTTGAGGTGGCAGGCATCAAGGCGCTCCAAGAGTGACAACGGGCAAAAGTAAATCAGTATAGACAAGGCAAAAAACTCCTGCAAGCAGCCATCGACTATTAGCTAGGATTTGCCGAGTAGTATTTGACAGGATAAATAGCAAGGTGACGGCTAGACACGTAACGTCATACGCCCGTTATTGAGCAATATAAAACAGGTAAACGCAAAAAAGCCAGATAACAAGTATCTGGCTTTTTTATTGCTATTTTTAGATGATTAATGAATCAATGATTTTAATCGTCAAATATAGCTGTATTACGAGTTGTTACCACGGTTGCCGCCGTTTGGACGACCTTGGCCACGGCTGTCAGAACGACCAGCTGGACGACCTTGGCTACCGCTTGGACGACCGCGACCAGTTGCAGCACGCTCACCACGTGGAACGCCATTGCTATCACCGCGGCTTGGGCCACCAGTGCGCTTACCTTGATACGGCTTGCCACCTGAACGCTCATTTGGTTTGCCTGACGTGTCACGTGGCTTACCTTGATAACCGCTGTCGTTGCTAGCGCGTTGACCAGTTGGAGCGCTGTCGCTTGAACGACCACGACCTTGACCACCACCGCTAGATTTACCAGCATAGCCACCGCCTGAACGACCACGGCCTTGACCGCCACCGCCGTTAGAACGACCACGACCACGGCCACGACCATTACCTTTGTTTTCGCTAGGTACGTAAGTTTTCTTAGGCTCCATACCTTCGATAACACATACTTCCATTTTGCGATCTAAATAACGGTTGATAGCGTTAAGCTGTGGACGATCATCCATGCTACATAGGCTGATAGCAACACCAGTACGACCAGCACGACCACAGCGACCGATACGATGGACGTAATCTTCAGTCTGACGCGGCAAGTCATAGTTGATAACGTGCGAGATAGCTGGGATATCTAGACCACGAGCAGCAACGTCAGTCGCTACTAGGATTTTTACTTTACCATTACGCAAGTCTTGAACGATACGGTTACGCTTGCTCTGTGGCAAGTCACCATGTAGGAAGCTTGCTTTATGGCCCGCTTCTTGTAGCTGCTTAGCCAATTTCTCAGTGCTACGTTTGGTAGCAGCAAAGATAATGATTTGTTCCATATCTTGCTGGCAAACGATTTTGTCAAGTAAACGGTTTTTGTGATCAAAGTCATCACAGTAGTACACTTTTTCTTCGATATGTGCAGATTCTACTTTGATTGATACGCGTTCGGGGTTCTTAGTGAAGCTAGCAGCGATTTTACCTACTGGGCCATCCCAAGTTGCTGAACACATGATCGTTTGACGATCGATTGGCGCTGCACGAAGGATATCACTGATGTCATCAGCAAAACCCATGTCTAGCATACGGTCAGCTTCGTCAAGTACCAATACTTCTAGGTTTGACAAATCAACGCGACCTGCATTGATATGGTCAAGTAGACGACCAGGAGTTGCAACGATTACTTGAACTCCTTTTTTCAAAGCAGTGATCTGACCGTTGTATGGTGCGCCGCCAACTAATGGCACACAAAATAGACCACGCATGTCTTTAGAATAAGTGCGAACGCTGTCATGTACTTGCTGAGCAAGTTCACGCGTTGGCGTTAGGATAAGTGCTTTGGTTAGTTTGTCAAAGCTAGTAGCACGGCTCAAACGGTCAAGTACAGGGATAACGAAAGCCGCTGTTTTACCACTACCCGTTTGCGCTGACAATAAAAGGTCACGACCGGCTAGAGCAAAAGGAATAGCTTGTTCTTGAATAGGGGTTGGATTGGTATAGCCACTGCGATCAAGCGCAGTAAGAATTGGCTTAGCAATGCCAAGATCAGTAAAAGTGATTTTGTTTTCTTCAGTGGCGTCAGTAGCAGCCGCTTGAGTATTATTATCAGTATTTGGAGTGTCAGTGCTTTCGATGATGCCGTTTTCAGCGGCGATTGCAGATAAGATGTCAGTCATAAGAATCCTTGGTAAGTATAAGTTGCTGTAAATTCAGCAAACTTGATGCATACCACTGATAACCGTTCACCACGCTGCTCTTATTAGCATTACCGAGCAATATAAAATTGTCGATAATTAGAAACCAAGCCAATAGAGCTTAGCGTCTTTATAATAAATGCGTTCGTGCTGTCTGACGTATTTTGGTGGTAGTGCCGAGTGTCTTATCCTTGCTTGATATACGCTCATTATCAATGCTTTGTCCAAAGCAGATAAAGGCAAACAGCAACCAATCTAGACCCTAGTTATAGGCCAGTAGATAAGATATGAGTCAAAAATAACGGATATTTTTAAAGGTTATTTAAGTACACAAAATCATCGGCAACAATTACTTATGGTCATCCTAGACCCAAAATCGCAGGCGATGTTATCAATCTCATAATTCACGAAAGCCTAAGCTAACGTGGCGACGCAGTATAGCACAATAAAAAAATATATGTACCTATTTCTTCAGTTACTGAGTAAATAAGCACTAACAGTGTTGATAATAAACAAGTTTAGGTATTTTATTTGATAACTAAAGCAAAATTGAATAACTAAAGTAAATGAACTATTAGCGATTTATCTATCGTACTACTTTAACTTCTGTTACATAAGTAGGTAGCTGCCACGCCCCGCCTGCCTCGATTAAGCGGCACAGTCCAGTGGTGCTTTCATGGCTTTTTTCAAATGCACGGCCCGTCCATAGCCAATCAGTTTTGCTCATGCAATCACCGATGCCGCGCCCTTTTTGTACAGAGGTAAGCTTGCCTTTATCGTAGCCAGTAGCATTGGTCGTCACCAACGTTGGCTTATAAGGTTTACTATCATTGATCACCCAAACCCCTGCTCCAGCGTTATAAGCGCCCGTCCAGCACTCATGCTGTGCCAACAGTTTCGAGCCATTTAGACGACTGATACGCCAAGGTGATTTGTCTGAAAGATTGGGACAAACGCTGTCTGCATCTTTCATTGTGCCTTTTACCAACGCTGCCAACTGAGAGGACCTCATCACAAACTTTTTGTCATTACCATCATCAGCCTTGGCACTTGGCACTGCAAACCGCAGTACTGGCGCAGCTTTGGGAGGCAATATACCGCCACTAGATTTAACAGCATCGTCATTTTTAATAAAAGCACTGGATGTACCAACGCGACCTTGGAACTCATCGGCTTTTAGCATGGCAGCACTGGCACCTTTGTCAGAGAGCTGCCAACGTGAATTGCGCAAGGCCAACGTAATTTTGCTAGATTTGGTCAACGCCTCTAACAATGCAGTTACCTGCGCTTGAGTAAGCTCAGCGTTACCTGCGGCCGCTGAATACGGCTTAGTCTCGCCATAATCCTTGTCATTAATAAACAACGAGATGCGATGACGATTACCGAGCTGCATTAGGGCCTTAGACGAGCTGTCCTTTGCCCCGCCAAGCTTTACTTTACCATCCACGCCAGCATTCGCACCTGCACGGCGTACGAGCAATATAGAAACCGGGAACTCGCTGTTATTCTCTGCTTGATACCCTGCCAGCCGGCACGTACGCGTATTATCACAGGCGACTTGCCAGTCTTGACTGGTAAACTCAGTCGATGTACTGGCCATACTGGTGGCACTAAATAAAGCGGTACTAAGCGCTGCAAGTACAGGCAGTAATATTTTATTTTTTATCATATAGGCGGGTTGTTCTTTTATTTTTTTAGGTATGTTGTCTGAATAATACTCTACAGTGATGTTTTTGGGATTTTTATTAAACTGGGCACTATCTTTATAGCTATTGTCATCATACTTATTATCGTCATAGGTAATCCCTGACCTACTAACACCAGTTAAATCAGCGCCTTTTGATAGCGACATATCGTTTATATAATTATTGTCTTTCATAATCATCACCTTTCAGTAGAAGAAGTATAAACACCTGTCTATTGTAATGGTGCTCGGCTATCTTAACGCACTAGTGTTTCTATCTGTTGTACTAATGTATCATTGTGTAAAGACAAAAGGAAGACCTAGCATAAAATATATTCATTTTTATGAATATAAATAAAAAGGCTGATAAGCTATTTGCTTATCAGCCTTGCTGCTGTGTTTAAGGTTTGTTTATGCTTAAACTGTACTACTAGATCTAAACTGTATTGGATACTTAGTTTAGTCGATTGGTTTTAGCTCTAGCGCTACTGCACGTTTAACCGCAGGACGTTTAGCGATTTTCTTAGCCCAACGCTGCAAGTGTTTATAGTCTTCTACTTGTAAAAATTCTGCTGCGTCATAGAGCTTACCTAGTGCCAACTGACCATACCAAGACCAGACAATCATATCCGCAATGTTGTAATCAGATTCATCATTGCCGCATAGGTACTCATGGTCTTTTAGATGCGTATCTAATACATCGAGCTGGCGCTTGGTTTCCATCGTATAGCGGTTGATTGGATACTCTAAAGGTTCAGGCGCATACGCATAAAAGTGCCCAAAGCCGCCACCTAAGAAAGGCGCGCTACCCATTTGCCACATAATCCAAGACAGACAATCTGCTCGCGCTTTGCCAGTAGACAGTGGCAGGAACTTATCAAACTTTTCTGCTAGATACATTAAGATAGCGCCCGACTCAAACAGTGCTATCGGCTCGCCTGCTGTATCAGTAGAATGATCGACCAAAGCTGGAATCTTTGAATTAGGGTTTATCTCTACAAACCCTGAGCCAAACTGCTCACCTTTAGAAATATCAATTTTGTAGGCATCATATGCTGCCCCGTCAATACCAAGTTCGGCCAGCTCTTCTAATAGTATGTTTACCTTGACACCATTTGGTGTGTTTAATGAGTACAGCTGTAACGGAGCATCGCCAACAGGCAGCTCTTTATCATAGCGAGCTCCAGACGTTGGACTATTAATACTAGCAAATTTGCCGCCATTATCTTTATCTTGCGTCCAAACTTTTGGTGGTACGTATTTATTATTATCTTGACTCATAATTTATCCTCGGTTTGTATTTATGACTGCCGCGAAGGTTTACTATAACGAGAACTCGTAACGATATTAAAGTCCTCTCTTGTAATCAATGTTGTGTTTCTACTGCTAAAGTAAAAGAAGATAAGCTATTAGCAGGCACCGGCTTTTTGTCTTATTTCACCTCTTTGCCTTTTTATTAGCTACCTTTCGCATCGTTGCTCTTATATAAGTTATCTTATATCAGTTACTTTGAGTCACTTTTATTATGAGCTAGGCTTTCTTATACTACTCAGCTTGCATAGTGATCTGCTCGCAAATCCGCTATTTTCTTATTCCATAACGAGACGTTCAATGGGACTCACATGGTAACGCTCACCCCAACTCAAGAGAAATACCTACCTTACGTACTAGCGGTAGCGCTATTTATGCAAATTTTAGACGCTACTATTTTGAATACCTCGTTGCCACAAATGGCGCAAGCACTGGGTGAGTCGCCACTAAAGATGCAGTGGGCCGTCATCAGCTACGCATTGACCCTAGCGATTTTTATCCCTATCAGTGGTTTTTTAGCGGATAAATATGGCACACGCCGCGTATTTTTATCAGCGGTCATCATTTTTTGTATTGGCTCATTACTGTGCGCGGCGTCACAAACGCTAGATTTTTTGGTTGCCTCACGTGTGGTACAGGGTATCGGCGGTGCCATGATGACGCCTGTCGCTCGTTTGATATTGGTTAAGTCTTATCCGCGCAATAAGCTGCTCACTGTGATGAATTTCGCTGTAATACCTGCTTTGGTTGCACCACTAGTCGGTCCAGTATTGGGTGGCTATATTGTGCAATATGCCAGCTGGCATTGGATATTTTTGATCAATATACCGATGGGTGTGGCAGGTTTTATCATGGGCAAAAAACTGGTGCCAGCGCTATATGAAGATACTAAGCGTCTTGACTGGACAGGGTTTGTATTGTTTGCCGCCGCTGCCTGCGGATTCACACTGGCTGTTGAGTTTGGTTCGCAGACAGGTCGCGGGGTTTATGGGTTGTTGCTTGGGTTAGGCGCAAGTCTATTGATCGGTGCGTACGTCTGGCATGCCAAACGGCGAGCAGCTCCCCTGTTTCCACTGAGCTTGTTTGATATTCGCACCTTTCGAATTGGTATTACAGGCAATTTGTTTACGCGGCTTGGTATCAGTGCAGTGCCATTTCTGCTGCCCTTATTACTCCAAGTGGTGTTTGAGTACTCGCCTTCGCAGGCAGGTTGGTTGCTTGCCCCGATTGCGGTTGGTGCTATAGGTATCAAACCTTGGGTTAGCAAGATTATTCAACGGTTTAGCTATCGTAAGGTTCTTGTCTACAATACCTTGTTTATGGGTTCGCTTATCATTGTGCTAGCGCAGTTTAATGATGCCTCGCAGTGGCTATGGTTTATACCCATCTTGACCGTCATGGGTGCCTGCAACTCTATGCAGTTCAGTGCGATGAATACGATTACGATTGGCGATTTACAGGGCACACAAACCAGTAGCGGTAATAGCTTAATGGCGGTCAATCAGCAATTAGCGATTAGCTTTGGTATTGCGTTCGGTGCTGCTGTGTTGAATCTATTACGTGAGCGTCTGCAGATGGATACCCTAGTAGCGTTCCAAACCACTTATTGGATATTGGGCATTTTGACCATTCTCTCGGGGCTGTATTTTTTACGTCTGAAACCTGAGGATGGACGCGGTTTATATTAGGATGTGTCTTCAATCGAGACAAGCTTTCTATTAAGTGAGACTTTACGTACGACACGTCTCTATTCTGTATAGCCAAAATGTTAAAAACAGCTTATCTATAGACAGAGAAAAGCCAGTATGCGATTGGATTATCAATCTCATACTGGCTTTTTTTATAACGACTTACATCAACAAATATTATGCGTCATCATCACTCATTTGCGATTGGATGTAGCGCTCTACACCAATACTTTCTATCAAGTCCTGCTGCGTCTCTAACCAGTCTTCATACTCTTCATTGCCATCTTTTAGCGTGACTAATAGTTGGCGAGAAACATAGTCAGACTTGGTCTCACATAAGGTGACGGCATCAGTAATAATATCGAACTTTTGTCTCTCAAGACGTAAGTTGCACTCGATAATTTCTGGTACATCTTCACCGACCAATACCTTGCCCAGTTCCTGCAAGTTTGGCAAACCGCCTAGCAATAAAATACGAGCGATTAGGTCGTCTGACCATTTCATCTCAGCAATAGATTGCTTATATAATGAGTCATTAAGCGCCTCTAGACCCCAATGACGTGCAATACGTGCATGCAAAAAATACTGGTTGATGGCAATCAATGACTGCCCAAGTACTTTGTTTAACGCGCGAATAACTTCTTTATCCCCTGTCATTACCTTTCTCCCTTAATCTCTGTTATTTATGCTAAATACTGTGAATGCTACTTATATGTAGGATGATATTAGACAATATTAGGAGTGACTTCAGCCATCTGGCTTTGTAGGTAATTCGGTAGACCAATCATGTCGATGAGACGGAGCTGCTGCTCAAGCCAATGCGCATGATCTTCTTCGGTATCTTTCAACTGCTCGACCAACATCTCACGCGTGACATAGTCATGCTCTGCTTCGCAAAGTGCGATGCCTTCTTTTAGATGCTTTTGTACTTGGTACTCTAAATCTAGGTCAAACTGCAACATCTCAGGGACAGTCGCACCGATATGGATAGCGTCGACCGACATCTTTGGCGTGCCACTTAACATCAAGATACGGCGGATGATATTCTGTGCGTGTAGCGTTTCGTCTTCCATTTCATGATGGATACGGTCGTATAACTTGCCATAGTGCCACTCAGCGTACATCTCTGAATGAATAAAATATTGGTCACGAGCGGCAAGCTCACCACCTAGTAAGAAATTCAAATAATCAATGACTTTCTGGCTACCTATCATAACGCGTACTCCCCTATTTATTTTTACCGATCACCATACATCCACAATTTATTATATAAGGATAGCATAATTGGCAAACTGATCAGTAAAAATCAAAATCAATAAAATGGCTTCTAATCTCAGGTAAATATAGTAGCATACAGGCGCAGTATAGGGTGTAACGTTATGAACTAAGAATAAGATGCTAATTGAGAATCATAATTAGCTACAACTAGTATGAGCCTATTTAATATAGTTCGTGTTGGTGTATGACTGAGGTTATACGGACGCTTGCACCCTGCTCCTTATGTATAATAAATAGAGTTAAATGCAAAATACTGAATATAATTTATCGTGTTAGGTTTTATTGCATTAGATAATGAGAATTTGTGATTAACAGTGTTTAAACGGCGTACGCTAGATTATCGAGTTTTGCATGGTGTTCGTCTAGGTAGTCATTGACCATCGGCTCGCAGCAGCCACAGCACGTTGCTACATCGAGCGTATCTTTTAGACCATCGAGCGTATCAACACCTGCAGCAATAGCTGCTTTGATTTGCTTTTCTTTTACGTTGTTGCAGATACATACGTACATGGATTGGCTCCTCGGAATACCACTATTCGATAATGACGGCATACGACACTTGTATAAAAAACTTTTGTGATAAGTGTCATTGATAAACGGATAATTTACTGTTTTCTAGCAATTAAAAATTAGCCGTTGAAATCACGTTTATCGCTTGCAGTATAATAACGATAATTATTATCATTTTCAATCACATTCGATATATTTATTCGTTGAGACAGTATCCTTGTATTACAGGCAGTTCATTTATGTAAGTGGATATAAGTGTGCGTGTAACCGAATATTGTCAAAGGTAGTGAATTGACGATGAACTGTAAATTTGCTTATTTTTTAATCGATTTTGTAGATAACTGCTGTTATATTGAACCCCTATTAACGAAGCCCATTGGAATTCTCCTATGTCTGATAATAATTTTACGATACGACCTATCGATTTATTCAAAGTCCTATCTGATCCGACACGTCTAAAAATATTTCAAATTCTTTTTAAAAAAGAAGCACGTTGCGTGGGTGATTTGGTAGATATGCTTGACCAGCCACAACCAACGATATCACGCCACCTAAACCATTTGAAAAAATTGGGTATTTTGAGCTGTGTACGTGATGGTACTTGGATGTGGTATGAGGTCGCTGATGATTTACCAGATTGGTGTCAAGATATCTTAGACATCACCTACGAGCAAATCACTCCTAGAGGCACTAGTAGAGATGTGTCGGATCTTGCTTAGATACTATTGTCCGCTTAGATTTTTGGTTCTTTGACTGTGCTTTATAAAAAGCGTTTAAGACAATAAATCTGCGGCAATGCTCCAGACCAAAAAAGACCTACTTTCGTAGGTCTTTTTTTTGGCTCAGCTATTGATAATTCGACCTAAATTGCGCTAGGTCAAATAATTATACAAGATCTAAGAAGTCGCTGATAAAGGCATTGGCTGGCTGGTGTATCAGCTCCTCTGACGTGCCCACCTGCTCTACTCGGCCTTGATTCATCACGACGATCTCATCTGATACCGCACGTGCTTCTTCTTGATCGTGCGTCACCATGATACTGGTGATACCAAGCTCATGGTGGATGTTTTTTAGCCATGTGCGCAGCTCTTTACGGACTTTGGCATCTAGTGCACCAAACGGTTCATCTAGCAGCAGTAGCTTCGGTTTAACAGCAAGTGCACGTGCTAGCGCTATGCGCTGGCGCTGACCACCTGATAGCTGATGCGGATAAGCATTGGCAACTTGTGGTAGCTGTACGAGGTCTAACAGCTCTGCCACGCGCTTATTGATATCAGCTTTGCTCGGGCGTTCGTTTTTTGGCAACAAGGTCAATCCAAACGCCACATTATCCGCGATGTTCTTATGGCGAAACAGCGCATAATGCTGAAACATAAAGCCGATATGACGTTTTTGGACTGGAGTATTGGTCACATCCAGCTCATCGAACAATACCTGTCCAGAGTCGGCATATTCCAGACCCGCGATAATACGTAGCAAGGTGGTTTTACCGCAGCCTGACGGGCCTAGTAACGTCGTCAGTTTGCCAGTCGGCACCGTAATATTGATATTGTCCAAAGCGGTAAAATTGCCGAATTTTTTATTAACGTTGCGAATCTCAATGCTCATAATCGTATCTCTTATTATATCTTTTGTCGTATCGTGGCAAGTAGCTGAGTAGCGACTGCATCCGTAGTATTAACATCATTCATCAGATAATGGCAGTTATGCCTTGCCAGTACTGTCCGCACTCGTCGATTCAGTAGCGACCGTTGCGTTGGCACTCACTGGTAGTTCAGGTGCGCTGGCAAGCCGCTCAGACTTGGCAAATTTACGCTCTTGTATCTTGGTCATGACTTGCTGAATCAGTAGCGTCACCAAGGCAAGTGCAGCCAATATGCTCGATAAGGCAAACGCAGCGGTAAAGTTATAATCATTATAGGCAATCTCAACCAATAGCGGCATGGTGTTGGTCTCGCCGCGAATGTGACCAGATACCACGCTGACGGCACCAAATTCACCCATCGCGCGTGCATTAGTCAAAATCAAACCGTATAGCAGCGCCCATTTGATGTTAGGCAGTGTCACATGCCAAAACGTCTGCCAACCAGTCGCACCTAAGGTTAATGCTGCTTGCTCCTCAGAGTCGCCTTGAGTTTGCATCAATGGGATCAGCTCACGTGCAACAAACGGAAAGGTCACAAACAACGTTGCCAAAATAATACCAGGCACCGCATATATTACTTGGAAACCCATACTCTCAAGCCAACCGCCGATAGTAGAGTTCAGTCCAAACAGCAGCACAAACATCAAACCTGCAACCACTGGTGATACCGAAAATGGCAAATCTAGCAAAGTGGTGACCAGCTGCTTACCTTTAAACTGATAGCGTGTAACCAACCATGCAATTGCGATGCCCATTACCATATTAATCGGTAAGACAATGCCTGCCGTGATAAGCGTAAGCTTGATGGCTTGTAAGGCTTCAGGATCGACCAACGAGGCGATATATAACTGCCAGCCATTTTTAAAGGCTTCGTAAAACACAGCTAGCAATGGAATGACCAACATGACAATCATGAATAGCACCGCAATAACAATAAAAGTACGACGTATCCATGGGGTATCTTTGGTCGCGGCGTTGCTTTGGTAGTCGTAGCTATTAGATATTTGCATATTAGCGAGCTCCTACACGGCGCGACAGTTTCCACTGCATGATATTGATGGTCAACAAGATAACAAATGATATGAGTAGCATAAATAATGCAACCGCAGAAGCCCCTTGAATATCAAATTGCTCAAGCTTACTGATAATAATGAGCGGCAAAATCTCAGACTGCATCGGAATATTACCCGCGATAAAGATAACTGAGCCATACTCACCAGTGGCACGGGCAAACATCATACCTGCGCCCATCAGCAAAGCTGGCAATAGCTCTGGCAAAATCACTTTACGAAAAGTCGTCAAACGATTAGCGCCCAATACCGCAGCCGCTTCTTCAAACTCAACCGATAGCTCAGCGAGTACGGGCTGCACTGCACGGACGATAAAGGGAAAGCTCACCACAACCAGTGCTAGCCAAATACCTATCGGCGTAAAGGCTACTTGAATATCGAACTTGGCAAACCATTGACCAATCAAGCCGTTAGGCGCATATAAAGTGGCAAGCGAGATACCTGTAACGGCTGTTGGTAGTGCAAATGGCAAATCCACCAAGGCATTAATCAGTGACTTACCCCAAAACTCATAGCGCACAAGCACCCATGCGACCAACGTACCAAATACCATATTGGTCAGCATCGCCAAAAACGACATCCATAAGCTCAGCTTGATAGCGGCAGTGACTTGTGGCTGGGTAATGGTTTCCCAAAAGCCCGTCCAACCCATCTGCGTCGTGGTATAAGCCATCATGGCAAACGGTAGTACCACCAATAACGACAAGCTAAAGACAGTAATACCCATGCTCAGACCGAACCCGGGTAGCACATTGCGCTGACGCAAACGGGTCAGCCAACCTTTTTTATTGCCGGGCTTACTGGCAGAAGAAGATGTTGCACTCATAGTGATGTCCTATTGCCTAACTGATGGTACTTAGCGAGGGTGCTCACTGTAAGACCATTATTACCATTGTTATCAAAATTATTATTGGTCGGCTTATGATATAAAGGACATAGTGCGTACGACCATGTCCTTTATGGGGTGCTTCATGACTGACTGTACGAATAATTGAGTTAATCCGTTTAAGTGTTTAGCGTAGTAGCTGCTCTAAGTAATTGGCTAGCAATTACTGAGGTGCATTAATTGCCAATTGGTCAAATACACCGCCATCACTGAAGTAAGTGCTCATAATCTCATCCCATGTGCCAAAGGCATCATTCGGGCGGAAAGTCTCAACTGGCGGTAATTTGTCACCGTTTTTGTCAAGCACGCTCTTAACGCTAGGACGTAGATATAGATTGGCCGCTAGCTGCTGAGCAGGCTCACTCCATAAGTAATCAAGATACGCTTTGGCAGCGTCTGTAGTGCCTTTTTTATCTGTTACCGTCTTCACAACTGCCACAGGGCTCTCTGACTTGATCGAGTATTTTGGATACACGATGTCTACTTGACCTGCACCAAAATCAGTCGCTGCAAGGTTGGCTTCATTTTCAAACGTGACCAGTACATCACCGATACCGCGCTGTACGAAAGTCGTCGTTGCTGCACGTCCGCCGTTTTCATAGACTTTGACATTTTTTAGCATGTCTTTTACGTAGCCTTTAGCTTTTGTTTCATCTTTATTAAAAGCATGTAGACCGTAACCGTATGCACCCAAAAACGCATAACGACCGTTACCCGTCACCTTTGGATTGGCCATGACAATCTCAACACCGTCTTTGGTCAAATCTTCCCAGTCTTTGATGTTTTTTGGGTTGTCTTTACGCACCAAGAATACGATCGTGCTGGTAAACGGAACCGCATTGTCTGGGAATTTGCTTTCCCAATCTGACTCAACCAAGCCTTTTTTCTCGAGCAGCTCAATATCAGAACCTTGGTTCATGGTAGCAACATCGGCTTGTAGACCGTTGGCAACAGATAGTGCTTGCTTACTTGAGCCGCCATGTGACTGTTTGATTAGGATATTGCTGTCTGGGTTTTCAGCTTTGTAGTGTTCCACAAACAACGGGTTGTAGTCTTTATAGAAGTCACGTGCCACATCGTATGAGACATTAAGTAGCTCGATATTTTGCCCTTCTGTCGTCGCTGAACCATCAGCTGCGGCCTCAGTAGTCTCACTGTTGCTACAGCCAGCTAGACCAAGAGTCAAAGCAACGCCAGCAATACTCAAGGCACTAAGAGTTTTACTTTTCTGTTGATAACGAGCTACGTCTGTCATAAATACCTCAAAGATGTCTGTTGTGTAATGCAAGTATGCTAACAGCGCCATCTTATTATGTTTAATGATGAATATGCGTATGTTATTGCCAAAAGGGAATAACCAGTAAACAAAGCCAGACATATCAATAAGTTGTCAAAATAATCTCTATGTATAACTGACTGTTTGTTTATTAATGGTTTTAGTACTGGCATGCGCCCTATCTATCTTGTCGTGTTTTATTGAAAGCAGCTAAGATAGATAGTTATATAAACTAAGAATTAACGACTACTTAGTACTTGCCAGCTGATCAAAACGGCCACCATCTACAAAGAAAGCATCCATAATCTCTGCCCATGAGCCAAACACAGCCACAGGTTCAAACGTCTCAATATCAGGCAAAGTATCTTTATGAGCAGCTAAAATTTGCTCATCACTTGGACGCATGTACATTTTTGCCATGAGCTCTTGGGCAGGCTTATCCCATAAGCCTTTTAGATAAGTACCAGCCGCTTCCGTCTTACCAGATTTCTCAGTCACTGCCGTTACGACTGCTACTGGGTTGGCAATCGTAATCGAATAGCTCGGATATACGATGTCAACGTTACCCTTTGCAAATTGCTCTGCAGTCAAATGTGCTTCATTTTCGGTCGTGATCAACACATCTCCTAGACCACGCTGGGTAAAGCTAGTCGTCGCAGCACGTGCCCCATTGTCATAAGTGACCACGTTTGCCAGCAGCTTTTTGATAAAGTCATTAGTTTTTACAGGATTTTCATTACTGCTTTCTTTGAATTGGTGCAAGCCGTAGCCATAAGCACCCAAGAAGGCATAACGCGCTGTACCACTGGTTTTCGGGTTCGGGATGACCACATCGATATCATTACGGGCCAAATCTGACCAGTCTTTGATATTTTTTGGATTACCAGCGCGAACCAGTAGCACCATGGTGCTGGTGTACGGCACGGCATTATTTGGTAGTGCTTGCTGCCAGTCAGCAGCGACTAAGCCTTTTTCCACCAATAGATTCATATCGCTCTCTTGGTTAAAGGTCACCACATCCGCTTGCAGACCATTGGCAACAGAGAGCGCCTGCTTACTAGAGCCACCATGCGACTGATTGATATTTACTTTGCTATTTGGGTGAGTCTTCTGGTAGTCGGTACTGAATAAGGTGTTGTAGTCTTTATAAAAGTCGCGAGACACATCATAGGAGACGTTGAGTAAATTGACATCCTGTGTCCCGCCATTGGCACTATTTGCCGCGTCATCTTGCGTTGCTTCTGTTGGACTGCAGCCTGTCATTATCATCGCTGCTGCGAGCATGCCGCTGGTGGCAAGTACACGCGCTTTTACAGGCTTATTATTAGTTGATTGAATGCTAGCAATGCTGATTTGTTGGAATTTTTTTTGCATGATGCTCTCGATAAAAGTATTAGAAGCGTTTTGTCAAAATCTTGACCATCATCACAGAGCCTACAATCTTTTGAGTTCGGTTGTCGGGATGATGCAAGCTATGCTAGCAGCATAAATAGCAAACGCTTAGTGACGAATTAGCTTATCGACTAGTGAAGTTGGCATAAGTGATAGGAGCAATCGTTTTGCATCATTTTGCATCGTTAAGAATAAAATGGGTTGAGTAGTTGCTGACAGGTTTATTAAGTAGACTATGATTTGGGTAGGCTGTACCATTATTTGTACGTCATAAAGTTTGCTGTATTAATGATACTTTCATTATTCCGATACTATGCAAACCTTACCCTCCTACTTGACCAAAGGCCCTTATATGAATACTTCATACCATCAATTTCGTTCTATTGTAGGGCTGATAATGATGACCTCTACCCTAGCTGCTTTAGCAGGCTGTAATAACGTGTCGCCCACTATGAACAGCGCTAACCACAGTGCGGTTGAATCAGTCGCTAGTAAGATATCTGCTTTGCCAGCTATTGAAAGTAATGATTTGAGTGACAATGTCTCAGCAGACAAGTTTTCAACAGATGAAGTTTCAACAAACAAGGTTTCGGCGGATTACGCTACTGCCGACTACGACAAACGAGCACAAGGCTATGATTGGGTTGGCGTGATGGTACGAGCAGATGGTGATCGACAGATTGACATTAAAGTTCGCTCACGCAGCGATATCAAAAAACCTACTTGTCACTTTGATGGCAAGGCAATATTAATGGGGCAAGATACTGCTCACGGTACGATTTTTCAGGCAAAGGTAAATGACAGTAAAGCTTTTTTGCAATTTAAGGACGACAAGCTCATCATCGACAGCCCAGATAAGTATGCACTGAACTATTTTTGCTCAGGTGGTGGCTCTCTTGCTGGAGAATATAAAAAGCTGGCAGCAGGTTTAGAGATTTAGTAGTCATCACTAGCATGTGTTAGGACGTGTTTTTCATTTCAAAAGTAGTGATAAAAACAAAAAGGTGCCAGACCATAAGTCTGACACCTCCTTTATGACTGGCTTAGTACGAGTTATTTATACTGATGATCTGCCTTTATACCGCAGATGCACCCGTTAATTTAACTTCAGCACGCTCTTCTTTTGCAATGCCAGCATAGTAGTCACGCAAGATCTGTAGTACTTCTGGACGGCTAAAGTTTTCTGGTACCACTTCATCTTCTGATAGTGCTTTACGCAGCTTAGTACCTGACACTTTAACGTGCTCAGAGGCGTCATGCGGGCAAGTCTTATCAGAGGCCATCGCATTACAAGCGTTACACCAGAACGTCCAGCCAATTTTGAGCGGTTGGGTGATAAGGTCGTCTTTACCAACATGTTCAAAAATAGTTTGCGCATCAAACGCACCATAGTAATCGCCGACACCCGCATGGTCACGACCGACAATCAGATGGCTACAGCCATAGTTTTGACGGAATAGCGCATGTAACAATGCTTCACGTGGGCCAGCATAGCGCATATCCAATGGATAGCCCGCTTGGATAACGGTATCTTGTCTAAAGTAGTTATCAATTAGCGTTTTGATGGCTTCTTGACGAACTTCTGCTGGGATGTCGCCAGGTTTCAATGCACCTAATAATGAATGAATCAATACACCATCACAGATCTCAATCGCAATCTTAGCCAGATACTCATGGGAGCGGTGCATTGGATTACGCGTTTGGAATGCAGCCACTGTTTTCCAGCCTTTAGCATCCAAGATTGCGCGTGTTTCTGCTGGCGTTTTGTAGATTTCTGGATATAACGTTGGGAACTCGCCTTCACTCAATACTTCAACACTACCGGCAATATTGACGGCTTCTTGGTTCAATACTTGCTGTACGCCTGGATGCTCTGAATCCGTGGTCGTGAATACTTGCTGGCACTCATGTTCTTTATCGATGGTATAGGTTTCTTCTACCGTCAAAATACCCATGACTTCGCCATCTTGAGCGACCAAGGCTACTTTATCGCCTTGGCTTAAATTATCCGCAGTCTCTTTTGGCGCAGACAAAGTGATAGGAATTGGCCAAAACAAGCCAGCATTTTCACCGCTTTGCAAGCGCATGTTGTCTACTACGCCCTGCCAGTCCGCTTGATTCATAAAGCCATTTAACGGAGTGAAGCCGCCGATACCGAACATGATTAAATCACCGCGCTCACGTGAGCTTAAAGTGATGGTTGGCAATGTGCTGGCAAGCTTTAATGCTTGAGCACGTGCATCATCATTTGATAGTAAAGGTTTAAGCACGTCACTACCGTGTGGAGGAACAAGTTTTGATTGAGTTGGGCTTTGAGTTTGAGACATATAGTTATTAAAACCTCTTATAAAAAGAATGGTTGGAAGAGATGAGCAAAAATGCAAAAGCGATTAAATGTACAAAACTGAGAAGAAAGCCGTCGCTAGATAATAAATAGCTAGATAATAAGTAGCGTACTAGCGACTGGGCATTAAATTTGATACGCATAGGCTACCTAACTTTCGTTATGAAAATTTATGCTGTGTTTGGATATGGATATGTCTGAAAGGAATTTATGTTTCTGGGTACAAGCTTATATGATGTATAGCTGAATTATTTACATTGCGAACGGCAATAAAACCTATTACACACGCAAATCATTTTCGTCGCTGATTTTAAGATTAAAAACAAAACTGAGATTACGTCATGTATCAATATAATTACGCTGACCAGACTTTGGTAGAGGAACGAGTTGCCCAATTTCGCGACCAAACCGAGCGGTTTTTGGCAGGTGAGCTGCCAGAAGAGCAGTTTTTGCCATTGCGGTTGCAAAACGGCCTGTACATCCAGCGTTATGCGCCGATGTTGCGTATCGCCATTCCTTACGGTTTGCTTGCCAGCTACCAGTTGCGCAAATTGGCTGAAATTACTCGCAAGTATGATAAAGGCTATGGCCACTTCACGACGCGTACCAATATCCAGCTAAACTGGCCAAAACTAGAAGATGTGCCAGATATTTTGGCTGAATTAGCCTCAGTGCAGATGCATGCCATCCAAACCTCAGGCAACTGTATCCGTAACACCACCACCGATCCATATGCTGGTATCCATAAAGAAGAAATCGCTGATCCACGTCCCTATTGTGAGATTATCCGTCAGTGGTCAACCTTCCACCCTGAGTTTGCTTTTTTACCGCGTAAATTTAAGATTGCTGTGATCGGTACCAATGATGACCGTGCGGCAACCCAAGTACATGATGTCGGTCTACATGTAAAGACAAATGATGAAGGTGAGATTGGTTTTGAAGTATTGGTTGGCGGTGGTCTTGGACGTATTCCTGTCCTTGGTAAAGTTATCAATAAATTCTTGCCACGTCAGCATCTGCTGAGTTATTTAGACGCCATCTTGCGTGTCTATAACTTGCATGGTCGCCGTGATAAAGGCAGTAAATACAGATCGCGTATCAAAATTTTGGTCGAAAGCATGGGCGGTCCAGCGTTTGCCAAATTGGTCAATGCCGAGTGGGAAACCCATACCAAAGACGGCCCATTGACTTTGACTGATGAGAACTTTGCAACAGCGAGCAGCTTCTTTAGTGAGCCTGACTATGTCTCATTCGACGCACTACAAGTACAGTCTGAGCTACAACAGCAACTGAGCGCTGATAAAGACTTTGCCAATTGGTATAACCAAAATACCGTAGCGCACAAAATAGCTGGCTATCGTGCCGTGGTTATTTCTCTTAAGGCAGGTTTGGTCGATGGCAAATATGTACCATCCGGCGATGTCAGTGAATCACAAATGGATGCACTGGCTGACCTGTCTGACAAGTATAGCTTTGGTGAGCTACGTGGTACTTATCAGCAGAATCTAGTATTCGCTGATGTGCAGACCAATAAACTTTATGAGTTATGGCAGCAGCTATCAGAATTGCATTTAGCGCGCGCAAACATTAACACCCTAACAGATATGATTGTCTGCCCAGGTTGGGATTACTGCTCGCTTGCCAATGCAACGACGCACAACATCGCTGAGCAAATCGAAAAACAGTTCGATGACCTAGACTATCTATATGACTTGGGTGAGATTCGCCTAAACATGTCTGGCTGTATCAACGCTTGTGCGCACCATCATACAGGCGATATTGGTATCTTGGGTGTCGATAAAAAAGGTGAACATTGGTATCAGATTAGCCTTGGCGGTAACTCTAGCGACGATGCCAAACTTGGCAAAATCTTAGGAAAGTCTGTGCCGGCTCTTGAGGTTGCCAATACCATACAGCAGATTGTTGATGTCTATGTGGACTTACGTGCCAGCACTGACAATGATGTAGAAAGCTTTGGTCAATTGGTTGAGCGCGTTGGTATTGATCCATTTAAGGAGAAGGTCTATGGCTAATCACCATATTTTGGACAGTCATGGCGTCGATATTGGCAGTCAAGATACATGGCATGTACTTACTACTGATGCACTGCCAGAAAGCATTGTATCGACTAACATTACGTTGCTTGAGCTACTACAAAAACAAGAGAAGCCGGACGTCATCGTGCCACTCGTTGATTTATTAGATACGTCAGGCGCACAGGCTGGTGGTCTGATCAAAGAAGTCTATGAGCTGATCGTACAGCACAGTAGTCGACTTGGACTGTGGGTTACTGCCGATACTGACGCTGATGCACTAGAAGGACTTAGTGAGTTCTTATCAACGCACGCGCTTATCGTGATTGATGTGCCTAAGTTCGCTGATGGTCGTCACTTTAGCTTTGCACGTACGCTGCGCCAGATCGGTTATACAGGCGAGATTCGAGTTGCTGGCGCGTTTGGCCGCGATCAAATTGCTTATATGCTACGCACGGGCGTTGATAGCTTTGTATTGAGCGAGCATGACCTAGAAGCTGACTCTAAGTTTGGCATTGAGCAAGCCTTTACTGCCCTTGCTAGTAGCTATGACGGTCGAAGCGCTTCAGATTTACCGATGTTTGCACAACCGTCAGAGCCTTCATTCGCATAGTTGTCGCATTGACCATTAATTTTATAGTAATACCCGATATTTTTAATCAACACTTTTATATTAACAACCATTAAGGAACGTATTGTGAGCCAATTACACCAAAACCTAGATCTTGACCAAGCCAACCAAGACTTGCAAGGTAAGTCACCTGAGCAAATCGTTGAGTGGGCACTGACTCAAGCAAAAAACCCAATCATCACGACCAACTTCCGTCCATATGAATCAGCGATTTTGCATTTAGTTGCTAAACAGCGCCCTGATATCACGGTATTGTGGGTAGACTCAGGCTACAACACTGATGCTACTTATCAGTTTGCCAACAAGCTTATCCATGACTTGAACCTAAACGTTGTTACCTACATTCCTAAGCAAACGGCTGCACACCGTGACGCGACGATGAATGGTATCCCAGGTATCGATAACCCACAGCATGACGAGTTCACTGAGCAAGTTAAACTTGAGCCATTCCGCCGTGCATTAGATGAGCTAAAACCAGATGTGTGGTTCAATGCTATTCGTAAAGACCAAACTGAGTTCCGCCAAGGTCTTGATGTACTTAGCTTATCGAAAGACGGCGTACTAAAGGTAGCGCCATTGTTTGAAAAAACAGATGCTGATCTAGACGTGTACTTAGATGAGCACAACTTGCCAAACGAGCATGACTACTTTGATCCAACGAAAGTAGAAGAAAGCCGTGAGTGTGGTTTGCATACTCAGCTGTAATTTTAGCTGTTTATGAATTTGAGAAGCCCTTTCTTTGATTTAAGAAAGGGCTTTTTTCAGTTTTTCATTGAACTTAAAACTTTTTTCCTACACGTTTACCTTGTCTATTAATGTAGAACCATTCCCCATCTTTTTTGACATAGGCGGTACCATCTTTAAAAGGATCAATAAATGGAATGTCATCATAGTTTAATTCAATTGCTACATCACCATTTTTGTCAATAAATCCATGCTTACCGTTATCATAGACAAGTGCTAATCCGTTAATGAAGGGGAAGACCATTGCATAGTCTAGCTCTTTGACTACTTGATTCGACCTATTAATGATCATAAACTTATCATCATTATTAACGACGGCTAAACCACCTGAAAACCAAGTCACACTATAATATTCAATGGGTATCACGATATTATTTAGCCTATCTATAAATCCGAACTTTTCATTTTTTTCAACCGCTGCTAGGCCTTCTGTAAAGGAAATAGTAGAATCATATTCATAAGGAATAACTAACTTATTATTAATATCAATGTATCCATACTTCCCTTCGTTCTCAACTGCAGATAAACCCTCATTAAAACCCATTAAATCATCGTACATTATCGGAATAATTATCTGTCCCTGTTTATCAATGACTCCTCTTTTATTATCTACCTCAACCACAGCTAAACCATCTTCAAATGGATAAGTAAGGCTGTATTTGAGAGGTATAACAACTTCACCCTGCATATTAATGTATCCGGATAAGTTGTCCTTATGAACACTTGCTAGACCTTCTACAAAAGCAATTGGAAAGTCATACTGTGTTGGTATTTTTATCACACCTTGCTTATCGATGAATCCATACTTACTACCTTTTATTACGGGCGCGAGTTCACCATCAAACTCACAGTGTTCATCAAATACAACCCCATTTGGTAACTTATAACCTTCAGCCAACGCGCATTCTGCTAGTACATCTGAACTAACTAGCAACCCTAAAATCAGTCCGAAAAAGACAGTACTTGATTTTTTTAGTCTATTAAACGTATTGTTTCGACTCATTATGATGCCTTCATAATTGTTCTGAATTAAAAAATATAAAATTATGCCCTTCTAAACCTCTAGTACGCCTATCATGTCTTATAAAACCTATTCCCTTTCTCACAAAAAACCATCATTAACATGACAAAAACGAATATACTAATGCCAATTCACTAGGTGAGAGTATGCTTGTGATACCTCATAATGGCGGCATTCCTTATATCTTTTCTACCTTTTATAATAAACAATTAAATATATGGTGACATTATGAACACCTTCCCGCTATTTTTTAAATTAGAAGACCGTAAAGTGCTCATCGTGGGCGGCGGCGAAGTGGCACTGCGTAAAGCGGATTTGCTCAGCCGCGCTGGCGCGTGCATTACGATTCTTGCGCCAGATATCAGCCATGAGCTACAAGCTTTGCTAACGGATGATAAACACCAGTTTATCTACGAGAATTATAATAAAACTTATATGTCAGGCGCACGGGTAATCATTGCCGCGACTGACGATGAAACACTTAATCACCAGGTTCATGCAGATGCGACTGAGCTAAACATTCCAGTCAATGTGGTCGATACCCCGCATTTATGTGACTTTATCTTTCCAGCCATTATCGATCGCAATCCCATTGTGATTGGTATCTCATCAAATGGTAAAGCGCCAGTATTGGCACGTCTATTACGTGCACGTCTTGAGACATTAATCCCGCAAGGCTACGGAAAATTAGCAAAGTTGGCAGGTGAATTCCGCAGTGAGGTAAAAGCCAAGATACCAACGCTTACTGGCCGTCGTCAGTTTTGGGAGCGCGCATTTGAAGGTCAAGTTAGCCAGCTCATGTTTGCAGGCAATGAAACTGAAGCGACTGCACAACTGCAAGCTGATTTGGACAGTGCTGCTGCTGCTATCAGTAAGAAAAGCGACGATGCAAATGCGGTTAGAGAGACAGACACGATTGCTGCTACTCTATCCGATGAGTCAGAAAAAAACTTACCAGCCGTTGGCGAGGTCTATATCGTGGGCGCAGGCCCTGGTGATCCAGAGCTGTTGACCTTTAAAGCCTTGCGTCTAATGCAGCAAGCGGATGTGGTGTTTTATGATGCGCTGGTCTCACCGCAAGTTTTAGACTTATGCCGCCGTGATGCTGACAAAGTATTTGTCGGTAAAAAACGCAGCAACCATACGGTCGCGCAATTGGGTATCAATGAGCTGCTCGTCAATCATGCCAAACAAGGTCGCCGTGTCGTGCGTTTAAAAGGTGGAGATCCGTTTATCTTTGGACGTGGCGGCGAAGAGATCGAAAGCCTGCGGGCACATAATGTGCCATATCAAGTCGTTCCAGGTATCACCGCTGCCAATGCCGCTGCTAGCTATGCAGGCATTCCGTTAACTCACCGTGACCATTCACAGTCAGTGCGTTTTGTGACAGGATTTTTGAAAGCTGGTGCACCCAATAGTAATTTTGAGAACTTTTTAAATACTGATGAGACGGTCGTATTTTATATGGGTCTGCACTCGCTGACACGTTTGACTGAAGGCTTGGTTGATGCTGGACGCAGTAGCGAGACGCCGATTGCTATCGTCTCTAATGCGAGTATGCCCAATCAGCAAGTATTGACAGGTACGCTTGCAACGATTGTTGCCAAACAAGAACAAGCACAATTGCCAACGCCTGCCCTCCTAATTATGGGCGACGTGGTCAGCTTGCATCATGATTTGGCTTGGTATAATTTGCAAAATCAGCAGCACAGTCAAAACAGCGATGATATAGCTAAAAATTGGTTGCGTGAAGGGTCAAGAGGTAAAGCAGTAAAACAACCAATAAACCAACAAGCGCACGCCCTATCGATGGTCGCAAATCTTGCGACGCAGCAAGGAGATGGTCTGGAGCAACTGATTATTGACTAGCGATTACTACTGACCTGCAAAACGATGAGTCTTGAATAAGAAGAAAACCCTACCAGTATATTATTGGTAGGGTTTTCTTTTGGCAACAGCGCAAATCTCAACGATTCTTGCTAGAATGAAGACTTTCTACTGCTCACACTTATAGTCTACTTATGCCCATACCTGATGCTAGCTTGCCTTCTTCTTTAACCACGCAAATGAAACCTTTGACCATATTGCATACCTCGGACTGGCACTTGGGGCGACGTCTGTATGGGCGTCTTCGTTACGAAGAGTTTGAGTCATTCCTGCATTGGTTACAAGACACCATCAGCGCACAAAAAGTAGACATATTGATCGTCGCAGGTGATATCTTCGATACCATGACCCCAAGCAATAAAGCCCAAGCGCTGTATTATGAGTTTTTGGGTAAGGTCTCACGCTCCTGCTGTCAGCATGTGGTTATTGTCGCAGGCAATCACGACTCACCAACTTTTTTAGATGCGCCAAGCAATGTGCTTAAGTTTTTGAATGTGCATGTGATTGGCACTGCTTGTGATGACTTGGATGACGAAGTATTGGTCTTGGGTGATGATGACAACAACCCTCATTGTATTATCGCCGCTGTGCCCTATCTGCGCGATCGGGATGTGCGTAGCAGTAGCGCTGGCGAGTCCGCAGATAGCAAAGACGCCAACGTTATCGCTGGTATTTGCGCGCATTATGACAATGTTGCAGATATTGCGAAGGCTAAGCAAGCCGACTTAATCAAAACGCATCAGCGATATATTCCTATCGTTGCCACAGGACATCTATTCGCGTCTGGTGGTAAAACAACCGAAGATGATGGTGTACGCGAGCTCTATGTCGGCTCACTAGGTAAAATCTCCGCCGATATGTTCAATGATGGCTTCGATTACGTTGCACTTGGGCATTTGCACGTACCGCAGCGTGTTGGCGGTCGTGAGAGTATTCGCTACTCAGGCTCACCTATTGCGATGGGTTTTGGAGAGGCCAAACAGCAAAAGCAAGTATTACTGGTACAGTTTGGTGCTGCAGAACATTTTAATAATGGTATCTCAGAGTTGAATGTCGCACCTGATAGTATTACTCCTCATGCTATCCGTACAGCTGCTGACATTGAAGTCGCCCAAGTGAAAAAATCAGTAGATAAATTAGTAGAAAAATCCGCTAAAAAATTGGCGAGTCAGGAACTGCCTTTCATGGATGACTTGTTTGGCTTTGATGAGCCTTCAGATGATGAAGATGTGGCACAATCTACTGCCGTAGAAAATATTCCTGTTAAGCAAGATACAAACAATCAACCAACCTCAGATGACGCCGTGACTAGCAATAAAATACTGTATCGCGATAACGCTAATCAAATGCAAGTAGTGTCCCTGCCCATCCCAAAGTTCCAACAACTGGCGCAAATATCTGGTGACTTAACCACGATTGAGAAAACCATTAGAGCGCTTACGCAATCGGACTCTATTTGGCTAGAGATTGTCTATACAGGCGATGAGATTGTCAGTAATTTGCGTGAGCAAGTGCAAGCAATGGTAGAAGGGTTACCATGCGAAGTGCTTAAGATAAAAAACACTCGTACTTATAATAAAGTGCTCAATCAACAGCAAACATCTGAGAACTTGCAGGATTTGAATGAGATGGAAGTGTTTGAGCGGTGCTTGACGCTCAATGACATACCCGATTCGCAAAAAGACTCATTGCGCGATGCCTATGGTCTGATACTTTATAACTTACGTCATGAAGACAAACAGGCAGAATAATAAAAGCGAAATATCATGACCACACTTCCTAAATTTTTCGCAGTTGCGGCTATTACTAATATTAAGACTTATCCATGCGCCTAATCGAACTCAGACTAAAAAACCTCAACTCCCTAAAAGGCGAATGGCATATTGATTTTGCTGATACTGCCTTTACCAATGAAGGTATCTTTGCTATCACAGGACAGACTGGTGCTGGCAAGACCACCATATTGGATGCTATTTGCTTAGCGCTATATGGTGAGACGCCAAGGATTAATAGTATCAGTAAGAGCAGTAATGAGGTGATGACGAGGCAGACGGCAGAGTGTTTCGCTGAAGTAGTGATTGACTTAAATGGCGAGCAATATCGCTGCCGCTGGGGACAGCGCCGTGCTTACAATAAACCAGATGGCAATCTGCAAGATGCGACTCATGAAATCGCTAAGATAAACGTTGATGAATCGTCAAAAGAGGATGAGCTGTTAGAGAGCACCTTAAAGCATACCAAGAATAAAATCATTGAACTGACTCGGATGGATTTTCAGCAGTTCACTCGCTCTATATTGCTGGCTCAGGGTAGCTTTTCAGCGTTTCTAAAGGCAAGGGCTGATGAACGCGCAGATATTTTAGAAAAAATTACGGGCACTGATATTTACGCGACCATCTCAACACAGGTTCATGATAAAAAACGTACTGAAGAAGAAATTCTTAATAAGCTGCAATACGGTTTAGACGGTTTGATGCTTTTAGATACCGATGAAGAAAATCAGCTAAAAGCCGATTTAAAATCATATCAAAGTGCACAAAGTGAGCAACAGCGGACCATTCAAGATTTGGCCGAAAAGATAAAATGGCTAGATAGCGTCACAGAAACAAAAGAAGAGCTAAATACTTATCAAGATGATCTAGCGCAGGCTCAGCAGGCGCAGCAAGGCTTTATTCCTAATGCCAAACGCTTAACCGCTGCTAATAAAGCGTTGGAGATTGATAGTCAATTCAGCCAACTTGTCCATAGTCGCGATAACCTAAAACGCTTGAAAGAAGAACAGCAGCAAATCAGCAGCATCTTACCGCAAAAACAAAATGACTTAGAGCAAGCAACCACACATCTAGAGACAGCAAAAACTCATACACAAGCTACTCACGAATCATTGCAAACGGCTCTACCCAATATTGCGCAGGCGCGTAGACTCGATGTGGAGATTGCGCAGAACACGCATATCTTAAAAGACATTGAGCAAAGACAGCAAACTCTAACGAGTAGCACCCAGCATCTAAATAAAGAGATAGACAACCATAAACAACAGGCTGCACAAAATAAAACCCAGCTCACAAGTGTCGAAAGCTATCTTAATGACGCCCATGAATTAAACAATATCGATAGTGACATAGCGAATTTCAAAAGTCATTGCGGCCGACTAAAAGTAGTATTGCAAGAGAATACCGCCCTATCAGATGATAAAACAAGCCAGCAGCAACAGATCCACCAGTATCGCGCCAATCTTGACGTCTTAAATCAACAGAAAAAGACGAAAGACACCACCATGTTGTCTATACAGGATAAATTGGCCGCTTTACAGCAAGAGCAAGCAGCATTAACCCAAGTGCAGTCATTGGCTGATATGCGAGATGAGCAAGAGCAGATTGACGATATCAACCGTCAACTTGACCAAGCGAGCGTTAAGACAAAACAGCTCAAGGATCTTAGCGTACAAGTAGAGAAAATAGATGCCGTCTTGCCAGTCATGAGTAACGACCTCACGAAGCTGGCAGGCTTAATCGCTGATAATGAATCGGCTATCAGCGCTGCCAAAGACAAGCGTCAAGACAAACAAACCCAGCTGCATTTACTACAAAAAGTCGCCAAATTAGAAGATTATATCGCTGACCTAAAAGATGGCCATCCCTGCCCGCTTTGTGGGTCGCTAGAGCATCCTTATAGTGCAGACCACCCACATTTAACGCAAGAGACGGAAGCAACGCAAACTCAGCAACAGATAACAGATCTGGATACGACTGTATCCAATTTAGTAGATACTTTATCTAAACATCGTATTAATCAAGCAACTGTACGACAGCAGTTTTCGCAGCAGGAAGAGCAACAAGGCCTACTGAGTGATCAAATCCAAAAATTAAAGAAAGATATCGACCAATTGGTCAGTTCAGTACTAAATAAAGGTTATTCTCAATTTATCGCTGAAATATTAAAATCACTGGCGCAGATTGATGTACATATCGATGCGTTGTCATTATTAAGCAATATCAAAATCGAGCTAGGTAAGCGTAAAGAATCTCTTAAAAATACGTTAACTCAATATGAAACGCTTAGCGAGTCGCTCTCTACGATACGTAATGACATCGAAGCGTTAGACAAGGAGCAGCGTGAGCTGGCCAGCACTATTAACGAGATTGAGAGCAATAGTGAAAAAACAACATGGGCTATAGAAAACTTAGACAAAAAATATCATGATAATTTTTCTGAATTGACTGTGCTCAAAATAGATATATTAGCCCTGTTAAATAAATATTCCACTGGCAAACATCAGTCAGACGCAAAAACGGTGATACGTTCTTCACTGCAATCATTACAACCGCTGATAACCAGCATTGGAAATCAAACCGTACTAAACAATTTTGACGCTCAGGCACATATCAATACCCTGCGCCAATGTCACAGTGCCCTTTTAGAAATCAAGAAACAGTTCAACGACTATAGAGAGGATCAACAAACCCTAAAGACATCACTCGGTCGACTAGAAACACAAATCGAGACCAAGCAGTCTCAGCTCGACAAAGAAGAAAATGAGCTTGTTAAACTAGTTCAACTCGTGGCAGAAAGAACTGAGGCGATTGAGAAATTACAAACAGATAGAAAGTATGTTTTTGCTAATAAAGATCCTGAAGCAGAAGAAAAGCGTTTACGTGATGCCTTAGATCAGGCTAAAGCCACGCAGATCTCTGCCCAAAGACAGCTAGACAATGCTGAGCACATACTTAGTCAATTGCTTGATAAGCAACGTCAGGTGACTGAGCAAGTGACTACTGTAAAGATTACACTTAGCAACCAAGAAGATACCTTTAAGTCAGCGCTTGCCGCCTCTGATTTCGCTGATGAAATAGATTTTACTAATGCACGCCTGCCCATAGATGAACGCAATGCATTTAGACAGCAGCAACAGCATATCGATTATGCGCTAAAGCAAGCGCAGTCTTTATTGGATGCAACACAAAAAACACTTGCAGATAAACAAGCCAATCCGCTGACAGTAGACGATAGAGAAACGCTTGCCCAACAGCAATCACAAGCCCAAGATGAGTCTAATAAAAGAATTGAATCGATTGGTGCCATCAGTCAGCGACTAAAAGACAATGAGGACAAAAAAAATACCCAACAGGCACAGATTGATGCCATCAATACTCAAAAGGATAAGCTTCAAGTGTGGCAACAGCTGCACAAATTGATTGGCTCGTCCGATGGCAAGAAGTACCGCACCTTTGCTCAAGGACTTACTTTTGACCTTATGGTCACTCAAGCCAATACGCAACTGCAAAAAATGAGCGATCGCTACTTGCTGGCTCGTGATGATAATAGTCCACTTGAGCTAAATGTGATTGATAACTATCAAGGTGGTGAAATTCGCAGTACTAAAAACCTCTCAGGCGGCGAAGGTTTTATCATTAGTCTGGCCTTGGCATTAGGTCTCTCACAGATGGCCAGTCAAAATATTCGGGTAGATTCGCTATTTTTGGATGAAGGATTTGGTACATTGGATGAGGAATCCTTAGACATTGCGCTTGATACGCTGACCAATTTACAGCAAGAAGGTAAATTAATCGGGGTGATATCCCATGTTCAGGCCCTAAAAGATCGCATTTTAACCCAGATTAAAGTCGAAAAGCTCTCGGGTGGATTTAGCCGAATCAGTGGACAAGGGTGTCATAAAGTCGTCAGTGAAAAAGCATCATAAGTTAGGTTAATCACTTTACTACTTAATACATTCAATTAAACCATTTCTTTTGGACAATAAAAAACCACCGAACATTAAGAACGGTGGTTTTTTTGTGCGACAGTTTAGGAGTGATATTACTTCATTACTTAGTAACTAAACCACTAAGCTCACTCATCAATACGGACAACGTTGAAAGACCGATTTGACCTTCTTCGTCGTTGCTGTGCAGCTCATCCAACTTATTCATCTCTGTGGTGACTGCTGCAAGCTGATCGACGTGTCTTGCTCTCCATTCACTAAATGCTTGCTTAGCATCTGGTTTTGAGAGTACCGCATCCATCAATAGGCGCAAGCTGCGTGACAGCTCGTTCACTAACGCATGACGTGCACGACGATCCCAATAATCTTGCTGTGGTAGGCTGGCAATATTTTCCATCATCCAGTCTAATTGCAACACTTGATAAGCTTCAAAGTATAAAGTTGCAATCTCATCAACAGGACGCTCGTATTGCTCAGCCAGCAATGCAGCATCAAGCGCATCGACATGATACGGTAGCATCGCAAATAGCGTAGCGTCATTATCAGACAGCTCTTTTTGCATCAAGCGCTTGGTATCTTCTTGCAGATATTGGGCAAATTGCTGCTCGATAAAACCACTTGGCTTAGTCAGTTTTTCAACGCTTTCACTGAAGCGGCTAATCATATCAGCGACTTGCAAGTTTTGACCGAAGGCATTGATAAACCAAACCACACCGCGCTCAAGTGAATCACGTAGACGTAGCTCAAGGTTCAGCAGTAACGTCGCCTCAACTTGATTGTCTAGGGCTTCAAGTGCTTTCCAAGCGCGCGATACGTTGAATACATCACGGCTAATCGCATAACCACGTACGATAGTAGCTAGTGATTGATCGGTTTCTTCAAAGAGACGGAATAGCGCTTCAATACCTAAGCGGTTGACTACACTGTTGGTCAAGTAAGTACTGATAATCTCGCGATGCAAACGGTGTTCAGTCATCTCGTCAAAGAAGCGTGACGCAAGCTCATCTGGGAAGTACTTACGTAGCTCATTGATAAAGTACGGATCATCTGGTAAATCAGATAGTAGTAGATTATCATAAACCCACATCTTGCCATAAGCCAAGACCACTGCTAGCTCAGGGTTGGTCAGACCAGTATCCGCTTTTTGGCGCTTCGCAATCTCTTCATCCGATGGTAGATACTCAATCGCACGATCCAGACGCCCTTCACTCTCTAGCATCTGAATAAAGCGTTGATGATCACTCAAATTAGCTGCTGCACGGATATGGCTTAGCTCAATCGCTTGTGGTTGCAAATAGTTTTGACGTAGTACCAATTCTGCTACGGTGTCAGTCATACTCTCAAGCAGCTCATTACGTTGCTTCAGTGTCATGTCTCCTTGCTCGACCACTTTGCCAAGTAGGATTTTGATATTAACTTCATGGTCCGAGCAATTAACACCGCCTGAGTTGTCGATTGCATCTGTATAGATACGTCCGCCCGTTTGAGCGTACTCGATACGACCTTGTTGGGTTAGACCTAAGTTACCCCCTTCACCAACGACGGCTGCACGTAGCTCATTACCATCAATACGTAGCGAATCATTTGCACGATCGCCAACATCCGCATGCGTTTCGTTTGCACTTTTGACATAAGTACCGATACCACCATTCCAGATAAGATCGACAGGCGCACGTAGTAACGCACTGATCAAATCATTCGGTGCAAGGCTATCTTCACTGATATCAAAGAGCGATTTCATCTCAGGACTGATAGCAATGGTTTTGTCTTGGCGTGAGAATATACCACCACCTTGACTGATCAATGATGCTTCATAATCTGCCCATGAGGAGCGTGGTAATTCAAATAAGCGTGCGCGCTCAGCGTACGAGGCCGCCGTATCTGGATTAGGATCAATAAAGATATGCAAATGGTTAAAGGCAGCAACGAGCTTAGTATGCGTTGATAGCAACATGCCATTACCGAATACATCCCCACTCATGTCACCAATACCGACAACGGTAAAGTCATCACGATTTTGAATGTCCATACCGCGCATACGGAAGTGACGTTTGACCGACTCCCAACCACCGCGCGCTGTAATACCCATTGCTTTATGGTCATAACCTACTGAGCCACCTGATGCAAAGGCATCATCTAGCCAGAAGTTGTACTCTGCTGCTAACGCATTGGCTATGTCAGAGAAAGTAGCTGTGCCTTTGTCTGCTGCAACAACTAAGTACGGGTCGTCCTCATCATGGCGTACCGTGTTGGCTGGCGGGACAATGTTACCATCTACAATATTGTCTGTGACATCAAGCATGCCGCGTAAGAATGTCTGATAACAAGCGATACCTTCTGCTTGGAATGCCTCACGGCCATCAGCCATGCTCTTGGTTTTTACAATAAATCCGCCTTTAGAACCTACAGGGACGATTACTGCGTTTTTGACCATCTGCGCTTTGACAAGGCCAAGTACTTCAGTACGGAAATCTTCCATACGATCTGACCAGCGCAGACCACCGCGAGCGACTTTGCCGCCACGTAAATGAACAGCTTCGACGCGTGGTGAATACACAAATATCTCAAACATTGGCTTTGGTTTAGGCAAGTTTGGAATGTCTGCTGCCAAGAATTTAAATGACAGACGATCTTTGCGCTGACCATCACTATCCACTTGATAGAAGTTGGTACGTACCATCGCATTAATCAAATCTAAGTACCAGCGCAAGATACGATCTTCGTCTAGGCTATCGACATCTGCTAACGCAGCGGTGATTTGCTCTTGAATGGTAGCAGCCTTTTCTTGACGTTCTTCTTCGCTATACTTAGGATTCATACGTGCGTCAAACAAACTACCTAACGCGACACTGATATCGCTGTTTTTGACCACAGTTTGCTGAATATAAGCACTCGAGAATGGCGCACGTGCTTGCAGCATGTAGCGAGACAATGCACGCAATACGACGACATCATAAGTATCGAGCTTGGTCGTTAATACCAATTCATTAAATGAATCGCTTTCAACGCGACCTGCCCAGATTTGCTTGAGGCTATCTTCGAACTGACCACGCACGACTTGCATATTGACCGTATCGACATGCTCTAAGGTCAGCTCATACTCTTGCATCCAGATAGGTTGCTCTGGTAAGTCAAACTCATAAGTCTGTGCTGAGATAACTGACACACCAAAGTTTTCAAGTATTGGTAATACTTTTGACAAGATAACCGGCTGTTCGCGACCGTACAGTTTTAGATGGAGCTGATTACGTGCATCGCCTGTCGACTGGTATAAGTGCCAAAGCATCGGTTGCTCTGCGGTTAGTCCCGCCAAACGCTTAGTGTCTTCAACTGCAGTACGAGCATCAAAACGCTCTTGGTAGGCAGCAGGAATATAGTTCAAGAAACGACGATTTAAAGCATTGGCTTGTTGCTCGCCTACATTGTCGAGGAGCATTTTTTGATAATTATCATCCCATGATTGCATGAGTGCTGATAATTTGGCTTCAAGTGTGGCGATATTGACATCATTTACTTGACCAGGCACGGTACGTACGTGGACGTGTACACGAGCATGCGCAGATTCATTGAACTCAGTGGTAAATCCTGAAGACATACCGTTATAGGCGTCTTTTAGGACGTTTTGTACTTTGATACGTAGCTCGGTATTGAACTTATCACGTGGGATATAGACCAAGCACGAAACAAAACGCTGATAATGGTCGATACGGCTAAATAGACGTAAGCTCTTTTTATCTTGTAGTTGAGTAATGCCCGAAACAATTGGATATAGCTCTTCGACGCTGGCTTGGAACAAATCATCACGTGGCAAGGTATTAATCACATGCATCATCTTATGATGGGCATGACCGTCACGTGGCAAGTCTGCCATTGCCATAATCTTATTGGCTTTTTCGCGCAATAGCGGTATTTGCTGTACAGTCAGTTGATAGGCTTGTGACGTTAGCAAACCGATAAAGCGGTATTCACCAATTAGGTTACCGTTATCATCGAACTTATGAATGCCCAAAAAATCCATATATACTGAACGATGCACAGGTGATACACGGCTTGATTTAGACAGCATTAACACGCGGGGCTCAGTCAACAATTGCTTTAAGCCTCTAGGCAATTGGCTAAAGCTTTCTGATAGCTTGTCTTTTTCAGAACCACGTAATAGACCAAGGCCACTGTTACCTATTGCGAATAAATCCAAATCGGTCGGCTCAGAAGTCACTTCGATAGACTGACCACCTTCCAAGCGGTATTCACGATATCCTAAGAATATAAAGTGATCGTCTAAGATCCAATCTAAAAATGCTTGGATTTCTTGTTGTGAGTAGAATACTTCTGGTAGCGGCTTCGTCGAAAGCTCAGTTTTGATGTCGTTTAACTGCGCACGCATCTGTTTCCAGTCGCCAACGACTGTATCAAGCGTGTCAATTTTTGACATAAGCATCTGTTGAAGTGCTTCCAAGTCTTCGTTGTCTTGGTAAGCAATTTCGCAATGAATCAATGACATATGTGAGGTGGCACTTTCATGTGCGCCTTCGATATGCGTAATATCACCATTGTCATCACGCTCAACACTGATAATGATGTTGTAAGTACGATGAACATCGATACCTTCAGCTTCTAGGCTCATCAAAATCGTATCAACTAAGAATGGTCTATCATAAGCTGCGATTTGAATGACAGTGTGCGAGCTGTGAAAGTGCTGCTCTTCTGCTGCTGGGTTTAGTACTGTCAGCTGCGGCTTGCTGCCGTCGTAAGCTTTGAGTAGTGTAAAGTGATGTAGCGCCATGCCCGCCAAGTCAGCATTACTAATCGCCTCTGCAGTTTCTTGATGCAGCGGTTGATAATAGCTATGAATAAAATGATCAAATAGTGATTTGTCTTTTTGTACATAACTGGTAGCAATATCGCTTATCTGGCTAATGCGCTCTTTTGCGATACTGAGGGAGTTTGGCATTTCCTGCGTCCTTTTTTTATAGATTTGGTTTAACATTTATTCATTTAAGTTTATCGATTTAGATTGACTACTGTTACTGCATATTCATCATTGGTGCAACGGTGCAGTATTTCCATTCACGCGACTTATTTTATTTTTATAACAGTTAGAAATTTTCTCCTTTTTTGCTCTTATTTTTTATTAATATGTAGCCATCAGAATTTAATACTACCAATATAGTGAAGTGTAACGCACATAAGGCGCGAGCTAAAGTGTACAACATCATTTCATGAATCAGCGATGTGTCGATAACCTTTACTAATGAGACAATGCGGTTTTGGACATCGATATGGATGATTCGGTGCTGGCAGGCGGATACTCATGGTAATTGAAGGCGTTTTTTTGTTAGAATATGCCAACATATTTAAGAGCGTACGACTCGCTCACTATTAACTTTAATGCTAAGGGCAAAAGGTATGATGAATATTTTGGTGGTTGGCTCAGGTGGTCGCGAACACGCATTGGCATGGCAATGTGCAAAAGATGACAATGTAAAAAATGTCTACATCGCTCCTGGCAATGCTGGCACCGCCCTTGAGCCTAAATGCCAAAACGTTACGCTAGAGTCTACCGACGCTGACGCAGGCGAGCATAGTGCTGTTATCGCGTTTTGTCAAAATAATGATATCGACATGGTAATTGTTGGTCCAGAAGCGCCTTTGGTCACGGGTATTGTTGATGCTTGTCGTGAAGCAGGTATCAAAGCATGGGGCCCAACAGCGTACTGTGCACAGTTAGAAGGCTCAAAAACTTTTGCTAAAGAGTTCATGGAGCAAAACAATATTCCAACCGCTGCTTATCAAGGTTTTACAGACGCAGTCGCTGCAAAAGCCTATGTCGATGAGCAAGGCGCGCCTATCGTTATTAAAGCAGATGGTCTTGCTGCAGGTAAAGGCGTTATCGTTGCTGAAACGATCGAACAAGCACATGAAGCTATCGACGATATGTTAGCAGACAATAAGTTTGGTGATGCTGGCAGCCGCGTGGTTATTGAGCAGTTCTTACAGGGTGAAGAAGCCAGCTTTATCTGCATGATTGATGGTGATAACATCTTGCCAATGGCAACTAGCCAAGATCACAAACGTGCTTTTGAAGGCGATACTGGTCCAAACACTGGCGGTATGGGTGCTTACTCCCCTGCTCCAGTTGTTACCAGCGATGTTCATAACAAAGTCATGCAGCAAGTGATTCAACCAGTAGTCGAGGCCATGAAAAACGCAGGCCATCCTTATACTGGATTCTTATACGCTGGTCTTATGATTGATAAGGCAGGCGACCCGTATGTCATCGAATTTAACTGCCGTTTTGGTGATCCAGAAACGCAGCCTATCTTAATGCGTTTGCAGTCATCAATGGTCGATTTGGTCGCACAAGGTTTGGCAGGTCAATTACCTAGTGAAGCAAAATGGGATGCGCGCCCTGCTCTAGGTATCGTTGTCGCATCAAAAGGCTACCCTGAAACTTCATCTAAAGGTGATGTGATTGCTGGCTTGCCAGAACTAGATCCTAACAACGACAATGCTGTGAAAGTTTTCCATGCTGGCACGGCATTTTCTAACGATAATGATAAAGAAGTCATTACAAACGGTGGGCGCGTCTTATGTGTAACTGCGCTAGCAGATAGTATTTCTGATGCTCAGCAAGCAGCATTAGCAGTCACCGCTGCTATCAGTTTTGATGGTGCTCAGTACCGCCGTGATATTGGTCACCATGCCATCACTCGCGAAAACGCTTAGCAGTTAAGGCATCCCAAGAGACATATGGAGTAACGCCTCAGGCAATATTTTAGATAATGCGAAAGTTTCGCTCAATGTGTTTGATTAATAGTATTTTTATATTTTATAGCTCTACATCACTATTTGACCTAGCATCATGCTAGGTCTTATTTTTTAGTATCTTTTTAATACTAATCTATTGGTTATAAATAGATTTTTCTAAGTTTTAATAACCAGTGAACTTGCTAAAAAATTCTAGCTATTTATGAATCATACTCAAATTAGTAAGCACCTATTTATCAATAGTTACTGCTAGATATTAGCTTACAAAGTAACTATCAATGGCCAGCTCAGGCTCATAAAACCAACGCGCTTTATATGATACAATTTTGTACCTGTGCATCACGTCTCCCTTGTATTGTAGGTTTCGAACCCGCAAATCAATACCAATTGGATGAATGATTATACTTATGGCAAATGATACGTCTAAACCTTTTAGCAACAAGCAGTCAATCGATAGCCTAAAAACCTCAGGGTTTGATCGTCGTATGTCGATTGCAAAAACTTCTTTGAATATTGGTCGTCGTTGGGCGGGTAATAGCGTGTCTGGTATGTTCTTAAACAAAGAAGCACGTACTGCACGTAATCAGGCGTTTATGGAAACGCAGGCAAATTATCTGGCATCAGAGCTGGGTAAATTGAAAGGTTCGGTCGTCAAGATTGGTCAAATGCTAGCGATTTATGGTGAGCATATATTGCCGCCAGAGATCACACGCGCTTTGCAAACTCTTAATGATGATACAGCAACATTGACTTGGCCGACGATTGAGCAAACATTACGCCAGTTACTGGGCAATAAATTAAACGAGCTAGACATTGATCCTGTCCCCATTGGAACTGCTTCTCTTGCCCAAGTTCATCGTGCGACCGTGCTCGCCACTGGCGAACAAGTTGTGTTAAAAATTCAGTATCCGGGTGTGGCAGATGCTATCAACTCTGATCTTGCCTTGTTCAAACGATTGTTAAAAGTAAGTAATATCGTCCCCCAAACACGCGCACTCGATGCTTGGTTTGAGGAAATACGTGACCTACTCCATCACGAAGTTGATTATGAAGCGGAAGCGGCTACGACAGAACGTTTTTACGAGCGTTTAATCGATGATCCCCGCTATATCGTGCCTAAGATTAATCGCACTTATTCTAAAAAGCGTCTACTATGCATGTCATACGAGCCAGGTATCACTGTGGTTTCAGAAGCATTGCAGCTATTACCTCATGAACGCCGCAATGCCATTGGTCAAGCGGCCATTGAAATCATGATGCAAGAGATTTTTGTATGGGGTGAAATGCAGACAGATCCCAACTTTGGTAATTATTTAGTGCGTGTGAGCGAAAACGAAGAAGATATCGATAGATTGGTTTTGCTAGATTTTGGAGCGATTCGTCAGTTTGATGGTAACTTATTAACGATTGCTCGTGGTCTACTACGCGCGGGATATCGCCATGATCAGCAAGCAATGAGCATTGCTATGAAAGGATACGACTTTTTCGATAGCATGAGTAATAAAGTACGTTCGGATATTGCCTCGTTATTTTTACTTGCTACCGAGCCTTTTAGTGACCCTGAGAAAAACACTAATATCCCTAGCGAATGTTTAGATGAACAGAATCGCTATATTTGGGCCAACAGTAAACTACATTCACGCCTATCCACTACGGCCACACGTGCAATGCAATCTTTTGAATTTAATCTACCACCAAAAGAATTTATGTTTATCAGCCGTAAGTTTATCGGTGCATATACTTTTCTGACTGTTTTAGATGCGCATACCAACTCTAATAGCCTCGTAAAACCTTATTTATAAACCGTGCAAATTTTAAGCCGTCCTTTAGTGACGGCTTTTTAATGTTTTTATTCTATCTGCTTAGGCTATTTTATATCTAATATTACTAACTTTACTGTGTATCACTGACATAAGCCCTATATTTACTTAGGCTATTATTTTTCGCTTATAGCACTTACCTGCCAATCATCAAATCTTGTTTTATACCATTTTGGCTTACGAATACTTAGCTCCCAACACACTTCTTGTCGTGCAAGATATTTCACTTCGAAATGAGTGCGCTGACTGGTCACTGGTACTCGAGAACGTGTTGATGGTAGACACCATACTTTAGTTGCTTGGTGTTCTGCATTGTCCATATAGGATTCAATATTGGTCACTAATATCACTTCTCCACCCACTTGCAAGCGTGATAATAGAAACTCAAAAAAAGGCATATTCAGCCATTGCTGATTTGGATTGTGCTGTTCAGGATTGGGATAAAGAATGAAGATTTTAGCCAAGCTGTTTGGTTTAATGGCATGCACTGTCCATGCAATCGCATCCGCATGAATCGCGTCTAGGTTTGATAGATTTTGTAGAGTGGCTAATTTTGAGAACGCTTCAAATTTATTACGCGTGCGTTCAATGGCTATCAGATGCTTATCAGGATTTTGTGCGGCAAAGCTAAGTGCATGCTTACCCTTCCCTGCCCCAATCTCTAGCATCAACGGTTTTTCATTTTTATTGTCATTAATGATATTTGGAATAATAAAGTCACGCGGTGCTGACAGTTTTTGTGGTTGAAAGGCACGCTCTTGCTGATGCGTGAGATCAATATTGTCGGTCATCTACTATCCTTAAAGCATTTGTCTTTTGTCATTATTCGGCCCCATGCTATTATATAGTCAATCCAATTGAATAGTAATACAGCGACAGTAAGTACGCCTCGTTTCATCGTAATTTAAATGACGGATGCGTTTTATGCTCGTGCCATATGCAACCGATACTAATAACATTTAGGACATTGCTCTTTTCTTATGACTGACTCTACTGCAAATACGCCCCCAAAGACCTACCCTTGTCCACGTTGCGGCACCCAGACTGCCTGGCAAGACAATAAATATAAGCCGTTTTGTAGCAGTCGCTGCAAGCTGATCGACTTAGGTGCTTGGGCAAACGAAGATTACACCTTACCTGCAGAAACCACGCCTTTTTCTGACGAGCTATAACCCACACTCTTACTCAATTATTATACCAAGGATGCTTTACATGTCTGCTACTTACCTGATGCCCACTTATAATCGTCAACCAATCAGCTTT
Source organism: Psychrobacter proteolyticus (assembly GCF_038155145.1). GTDB lineage: Bacteria > Pseudomonadota > Gammaproteobacteria > Pseudomonadales > Moraxellaceae > Psychrobacter > Psychrobacter proteolyticus_B. Next base: position 219,367 of record NZ_JBAKAY010000002.1, on the reverse strand, counting down.
ACACGCGGTGCAGGCAGTTGGCTCTATACCAAAGATGACACGCCTTACTTAGATGCCTTAACTGGTATCGCGGTATGCGGCTTAGGACACTGTCATCCACAAGTCACTGACGCGATTCAGCAGCAAGCAGGTACGTTAATTCATACAAGTAACTTGTTTGGCATTGATTGGCAAGAGCGTGCTGGAGAGATACTATGTACCGCCGCCCAAATGGACAGTGTGTTTTTTGCCAATAGCGGCGCCGAAGCCAATGAAGCTGCATTAAAACTGGCACGTTTATACGCGTACAAGCAAGGTTTTAAACGTCCAAAAGTCATCGTGATGGAGCAATCGTTCCATGGTCGTACGTTATTATCTTTGTCAGCTACTGCAAATCCAAAAGCGCGCGAAGGATTTTATACACTAGATGAAGACTTTATTCGTGTGCCATTTGGCGATATCGCTGCCGTTAAACAAGCCGCTCAAGAACATGATGATATCTGCGCTATTTTTGTAGAGCCGATCCAAGGTGAAGGCGGCCTGAATACTGCCGCCAATGGCTTCACCTATCTTGAAGAGTTGCAAGCAGAATGTGAGGCTCATAACTGGCTATTTATGCTAGATGAAGTACAAACAGGTAATGGCCGTACGGGTAAATACTTTGCTTATCAACACAGTAACGCTCGTCCTGATGTGTTGACAACAGCCAAAGGCCTAGGTAATGGTTTCCCAGTTGGTGCGTGCATGGTACGTGGCCGTGCCAATGGTCTGTTTGGTGCTGGTAGCCATGGCTCTACTTATGGTGGTACGCCATTGGCCAGCCGTGTGGTACATAGCGTGTATGACGTATTAGCAAATAGTAATATCATGGAAAACGCAGTGACTGAGGGTTTATTCATCAGAGAAAGTATCGTTGATACATTTGGCCAACATGGCGTTAGTAGTCGCGGTGCAGGTATGATGATTGGTATCGCGCTACCTGAAGATATGGATTGTAGCCAACTGGTAGATCGTGCCCGTGATGAGCAAAAGCTAATCATCAATGTGACGGGTGGTCATGTTGTACGTTTACTACCACCACTTAACATGAGCCGTGATGAAAGCACACAAGTCGCTGAGCGTTTAATCAACCTATTGAAGCCATCATTTTAAAGCATGCTTCAACGTTAATAATAGACAATAAAAAAGCCTATAGATGATTCATTATCTATAGGCTTTTTGCTAACTAAAAACGTTTCGTGCGTAGTGAGAACAACACTTAATTCGCATGGAAGTATTTCTTCAGTACTTCTAGGCAACGAGTGATTTTAGCTGGCTGTTGGTCGCGATTTAAAGTGACCGCATATAGCACAAAGCTTGGTAACTGATAGCCAGTCAACACTTCTACCAACTCACCGCTCTCAAGCTCTTTTTTGACATCCATTTCTAACATTCTAACCAAACCGTGACCTTCTTTGGCCAACGTTGTTGCCATGAATACGTTATTGGTATAGATACGTGAGTTCATTTTGACACGCGTTTTTTTACCAGTTTCAGTCTGAATCATATCAATCTGATTGGCATCTTTCATGATTTCAATACAGATTAATTGATGCTCAGCCAAATCTTTAGGCGTATTTAGCTTACTATGCTGACGTAGATACTGAGGTGAAGCAACCAGTAGTTGGCGCACATCAGTCAATGGATGACTGCTCAAACTAGAATCATTAATCGATGGGCTCATGCGAATAGCAATATCAATACGCTCATCAATCATATCAATATAATGATTATCAGCTAGATAGGTGACACTTAGATCATCATGTGCCGCCATCCAAGTAGAGAGTGCAGGCAATATGTGATTAACACCGAGCTCAGGAGTCGTCGATACACGCAAACTACCTGCTAGCTCATCACGCAATTGATTGACTTTAATACGCCCTTGCTCCGCTGCACTGACGACATCTTTTGCCGCTTCATAAAAGCTCTCACCAGCCTCTGTTAAGCTTAGCTTACGAGTTGAGCGATGTAGCAATACCACCCCAAGCTCGTTCTCTAACGAACGAATTTGCTGACTAACTGCACTGGTTGTAATACCTAGCTCACGTGCTGAGCCACTAAAAGAGCCATGTCCGACCACACTGGCGAACACAGCCATACCGCGTAAATTATCCAACATATTCTCACCTAAACGTCATTTCAGTTTTTAATATAACTTAACCATTATAACGACTTTGCACTCATCTTATCGTTATCAAATGGTTCTCTCTTGTTTGATAAATATATTTTGACCCGTAATAAAAACAAAAATATCAAGGTGATATATTGCTATCACCTTGATATTTAATATAAAACTACGTTCAATATATAAATATACTTTTAGATATTTTGAGCAATTAATGCTCCAAATCTCAATACAGCTGTACTTTACCCATTTTCCCCTCACCGCGTTCAGTTAAATACTGCATTACTGGTGTTTTTAGTAATTTCGTTTCAGCAACGATTTTCGCTTGCTCTAAACGTTTTTTCTGTCGGCGCTCTGGGGTTTTATCTTCGGTCTGCATGATACTACTATCAATTTTCAAGTCAATGTCAGCTTGAGTAAATTGCTGTTGTAGCTTAGCTGCCAATTGCTGAAAAGTGACTTGCAAATGCTTACTATCAACACTGGTCAAAAACGTGGCTTTGCCATTGCATTGACCAGTCATTGTACCTTGCCGTGCTAGTGCTAGCTCATCTTGTGCTAACACCTCGCTTTCACGAGCAGTTTGCAACCAGTAATCCCACTTTTCTGGGTTCCACTCGCCTGTCAGTTCTTGAGGTGGACAACGCAGCAATGTGCGTGGGTCTTCATCAGGGTGTGCTGTTAACTGAGAATCATTTGCGCCAGGCTCAACAACTGGTTCAGGCTCAACAACTGGTTCAGGCTCAACAACTGGTTCAGGCTCAACAACTGGTTCAGGCATAGCACTATTAACTGACTGTGCTAAATTGTCATTATCATCAATACCACTTTGCAACTCATCGTGACTTGAAGTCTGATAATCAACATTATAAAGTTCTGGCGGTGGTGCTGACGCTTCATGTGCAATAGCATCTGAGGCTGATGTAGAAGAAACTGGTTCTATAGCTGGTACTTTGGTAGCAGACCCATTACTATCATAAGTATTGCTCAAGACTTCATCGACTGGTAATGGACGAAACGCCAATAAACGCAAGATGCACATCTCAAGCGCTTGCATCGGCGTACTTGCAAGCTTAACACCTTCACGGGCTTGCACAACAATCTCATAATACAGCTGCAAGACATCAGGGCTAATATGCTGAGCTAGCGTATAAATGTCTTTTGCTTGCGCCTCATTAACATTAAGAGCGACCTCAGGTAACAGCTGAGTTAATGCCAACTGATGCAACAGCTCAGCAAGCCCGTCAAACATACTAGTCGCATCGACCATTTGCGCACGCATTTGCTCAATATGAGCAGCAACAGCAGACTTATCATGATTATAAATATCTGTGATTAGACGTACTAAATCAGCAGCGTCAATAAGACCAAGCATTGCATTGACAGTCGCATCATCCAATGTGCCTTGACCAAAAGCAATGGCTTGATCGGTCAATGATAGCGCATCACGCACAGAACCTTTAGCAGCACTTGCCAATTGCCAAATCGCTGGCTGAGTATAGCCAACCTGCTCTTTGGTCAAGATATTTGCCAAGTGCTCGCTAAGTAACGTTTGAGGTAATGGGCGTAGTACAAACTGCAAGCAGCGCGAAATAATCGTAATCGGCAGCTTTTGTGGATCAGTCGTCGCTAATAAAAACTTCACATGCTCCGGTGGCTCTTCTAGCGTTTTAAGTAACGCGTTAAAGCTGTGCGTAGACAGCATATGTACTTCATCAATCAGATAGACCTTGTAACGCCCTTGGCTTGGCGCATAAGGCACGTTGTCTAACAGCTCACGCGTGTCTTCGACCTTGGTACGAGAAGCAGCATCAATCTCGATAAGATCAATGAAACGCCCCTGATCAATAGCAACACAGTTATCACATACGCCGCAAGGGGTACTGGTAATACCTGTATCACAGTTCAAGCATTTAGATAAAATACGCGCAATCGTTGTCTTACCCACACCGCGCGTACCTGTAAACAGATAGGCATGATGCAAACGATTATAATCAATCGCATTAATCAGCGCTTGAGACACATGCGTCTGCCCAATCAACTCATGAAAGTTTTTTGGTCGGTATTTGCGAGCTAAAACTTGATATTGCTGCGTCATAAGAAATGCCAATGTAAATAATACAAATATAAAGGAAGCGTCAAACTAATGAATCATACTATGTTTAGGTTATAACTGAGCTTGAAGTTGGGCCAGTCGATCATATAAGCGCTGAGTGCTTTCATCAATCAATGAGCCTGCTTGATGAAATATATCCAGATAAACCTCAGTGTTTACACTGCCTTCGCATGGTCTAAACTCTACGCCCAGTAAAAATAAATCGTCCATTACTGGCTCTTGTAACTGGACATTAATATCTGACAATAAATCCTTATAAGAGAGCCGAACATTCTCTGCGCTCAGCGAACTGCTATCGTCTTGCGCATAAAACACCATGAGATAATGGCGTCCAAATACATGATAAGAATGCTCATGACGGACATAACCATTCCAGCGCGAGTCTTGATCCATGGTTCTATAAGCTAAGATTTTTTCTACTAGACACGCATAGGTATACATTGACTCATCTACCAAAATATCAACCTGCTCATTTGGTAAAGGTCTACTCGCTTCATAATAACGCTCAAGAACACTGTTAAACAGCTTGAACCACATCCGAGTATTTTTTTGCATCTCAGCCATTAAGGCATCGGCAAACACAGTCTGATTCGGCTCTACTGCTTTAAGTAAGCGTAATTCAACTTGCTCAATTAACTCGTTATCGATTAGCTGCTCTTGCACCCTAATCGCTCTTTGATGAAAGTCAGGTGATTGTAGAAACTGTTTAAGCAATGTCGATTCGTTTTGAAATGATGCAAAGCTAGATAGTTGACGACGATGAAAATCTAAAAAGGTTGTCAAATCACTTGGCGTCACTAACTGATTGAGGATATCAACGAAGTTTTGATGACTAAAGACTTGTAGGATACTTTGCTCATCATCTAAGTCTAAAACACAGTCTTCTGCAAAAAACCGACTGCCATATTCGTAGCCAACTGCATAAGATGAGTGGCCCGACTGATCATCTTGATGATTGATAGACAATGACGTTAAGCCAATAAAATAAACTGCTTTATCAGTTGTCGCGGCACTTCTATTTACAATTAGGCTGTCGTTTTTTTGATAAATCTGAGCGTGGCGTTTGATAAGTTGGTTAACAACTTCCTTTCTCCACTCACGAACTCTAGCATTATCCACTTCTTGTCTATTCGCTTGCATCACAACCGTATTGACGAGCAAATAAATAGTAGCGCCGGAAAACTCAAAAACAAAATCATAACCCTGAAAATGATCAGAGTCAGTGATTTTGTCATCAGGCAACTCATACAATGATAAAAAACATTGCTGAATCATTTTTTGCCAAAGCGCATGTGATGCTTGCTGAATATCCATAATACCTCTATAAACGATATTTCACAAAAAAGCTTATACCCATTCTGTGAAAATGAGCAAAAGCTTTTTATGCTGAGTTAAGTATCAGTTTGGATTTACAGCAAGCAAATCCACCTTAGCTGTCTTGTTTGCGGCGCATGTGCGGGAACAAGATCACATCACGGATACTAGCAGAGTCGGTAAATAGCATTACTAGACGGTCAATACCAATACCCTCACCGGCTGTCGGTGGCAGACCATAAGACAATGCTTCGATATACTCTTCATCGAAATGCATAGCTTCATCATCGCCAGCGTCTTTTTCAGCAACCTGACCACGGAAACGCTCAGCTTGGTCTGCTGGATCATTAAGCTCACTAAAGCCATTAGCCAACTCACGACCACCAACGAACAGCTCAAAACGATCAGTAATCTCAGGATTGTCATCACTACGGCGCGCTAGTGGTGATGTCTCAGCAGGATATTCAGTGATGAACGTTGGCTGACGTAATTGATGCTCAGCCGTTTCTTCGAAGATAATCGTTTGTAGTTTACCCGCACCAAACACCTCTTTGACTTGTTGCTTAAGTGTCGTAGATGCATATTCTGCTAGGTATTCACGATCATTGATGCGCGCCATGTCAAAGTTTTCAGCATATTTTGCAATCGCATCAGACATTGATAGACGAGCAAATGGTGCTTTTAGGCTAATGGCTTCTTCTTGATAAGTAAGCTCCGTTGTGCCCAACACATCTATTGCTAACTGATTAAACAGACGCTCAGTCAAATCCATCAAGTCATGATAATCAGCATATGCTTGATAGAACTCAATCATAGTGAATTCAGGGTTATGGCGGGTTGAAACCCCTTCATTACGGAAACTACGGTTAATCTCAAACACGCGCTCAAACCCGCCAACGACCAGACGCTTAAGATAAAGCTCAGGCGCGATACGTAGGTATAAAGGCATGTCTAATGCATTATGATGTGTCTCAAACGGACGAGCTACTGCGCCGCCTGGTATCGGATGCATCATTGGCGTTTCAACTTCCATAAAACGCTCATTAAGCATAAATTGACGAATACCACTAACGATCTGACTACGAACCATAAAGGTATTGCGAGTCGTCTCATTGGTCATCAAATCAAGATGACGATTGCGATAGCGCGCTTCTACATCAGCCAAACCATGGAACTTGTTTGGCATTGGACGTAATGATTTGGTCAGTAGCGTAATTTCTTCAATATGCACATACAAATCGCCTTTACCTGAGCGACCGATATAGCCTGATACACCAACGATGTCACCCAAATCTAGTGATTTGATGCTCGCACGCGTCTCCTCATCAAGCTCTTTACGTGCTACATATAGCTGAATACGGCCTGTCATATCTTGGATCACGATAAACGAACCACGGTTGAGCATGACTCGACCTGCCACGTTTACTTGTGTTTTTTCACCATTCGCTGCTTTTTCTTCAATTTCCTGCTTTGAGACACCATCAAAAGCCGTCTGTAAGTCTTGCGCATAATCAGTGCGTTTGAACGTATTAGGATACGGCTGTTTACCTGAAGCACTGATATCGTCTAGCTTGGCTTGCAGTTGTGCGATTAGCTCGTTAGCATCTTCTACGACTGGGGTTTGATCTTGGTTCTGATTATTGTGCTTTGACATAACACTCTCAATATTTTTAGGTAATTAAATGGATAAACGAAAACAGAAAAATTAAATCAATACTTATTATTATAAGAACAGACATGGTGATAAAAACGATAAAACTGTTGGTGCTTTTAAAGACTAGCTACTAGTCATTGCCACCGATACTGGCCATCAAATCAGCCTGATGCTCACGTAATAGTGCATCAAGAATCTCATCCAAGTCGCCTTCCATAATAGAGTCGAGCTTGTATAAGGTAAGGTTGATACGATGATCGGTCATACGGCCTTGTGGAAAATTATAGGTACGGATACGCTCTGAGCGATCGCCACTACCGACCAAGTCACGACGTATAGAGTCCGCCACATCGACCTGTGCTTGCACTTTGGCTTGTTGGATTTTAGAGACCAACATTTTCATAGCATGCGCACGGTTTTTGTGTTGGCTACGCTCTTGCTGACACTCTACCACGGTACCCGTTGGAATATGCGTCAAACGTACGGCAGAGTCAGTTGTGTTCACGTGCTGACCACCAGCACCGCTTGAGCGGAAAGTATCCATCTTGATATCAGCAGGATTGATATCAACGGTATCATCAATCTCAACTTCTGGCATGACTGCGACCGTACAAGCTGACGTGTGAACACGACCTTGGCTTTCGGTCTCAGGGACACGCTGTACACGGTGAGCACCCGATTCAAACTTTAGGCGACCATATACACTATTGCCAGATACGCGAGTGATGATTTCTTTATAACCGCCATGCTCACCTTCATTTGCAGAGAGCACTTCTAGTGTCCAGCCCTGGCTCTGCGCGTACTTTTGGTACATACGGAACAAATCACCAGAGAAAATCGCTGCTTCATCGCCGCCTGTCCCGGCACGAATCTCCAAAAACGCTGGTACTTTATCGTTAGGATCTTTAGGTAGCATCATCAGATTAAGCGCTTCTTCCATCTCTACGATGGTATCACGCGCACTCTCAATCTCATCGATCATCATCTCTTTCATGTCAGGATCTGTTGCATCGGCTAGCATCGCTTCTGCATCAGCCTGATCCGTTTCTGCACCCACGTAGTTTTGCCACAGCGTCGTGATCTCCATCAAGTCGCTGTGCTCAACAGACAACTCACGGAACTTGTTATTATCACTGATGACACTAGGATCTGATAATAAAGCGGTGACCTCTTCATAACGGTCTACCATCTGGTCTAAACGCAGGCGTAAGGATTCTTTCATAAAAGGACTTTTAATTGGATAAGAGGAATAAGCCCGTGATTATAGCAAATTTTTTGGGGTAAATTAAAACCTCTAATCATTCTTGTTGATATTGTCGGTAATCTCGACGTTATCTTCTCAAACATCTCTGTTTATATTTAGATGTCACAGCTTAATTTCAATAGCAAAAACAACAGACAAAAAAATAGCTAAGAAGACTCTTAGCTATTTTCATCAGGACAGGTAGTTAAAGTATTAGACCTTGCGAACTAAGACCGAACCAATAGAGTAACCTGCACCAAATGAGCAAATAACACCCAAATCGCCTGATACTAAGTCGTCTTTGTGGCGATGGAATACAATCATAGGACTCGCTGAGCTGGTATTGGCAAATTCAGCAATAACACTCGGTGCAATCGACTTATCGGCATCTTTACCAACCACGGTACGCAGAATCAAATCCAACATATTGGCATTGGCTTGATGCAACCACATCATTTTAACATCAGATGTTGGGATGTCGTTTTCTTGCAAGTGCTCAGTGATGATCTCTGACACTTTTGGACAGACTTCACGGAATACTTTGCGACCATTTTGCAAAAACAGCTTATCAGTGACCGGTGCTTTGATATCTGGATACATTTCAGTCTGTGCCGCTAGGTACTCTGAACGATCCATAAAGCCATATTCGTTTTTGATGTTGGTCGAAAACTGAGTAAATAGCTTAGAGTTTAAAATCTCATAACCTTTTGGCGTATCTAATTCTTCAACGATAGAAGCGGTCGCTACATCACCGAAGATAAAGTGGCTGTCACGGTTGCGCCAGTTTAGATGCGCTGAGGTAATTTCAACGTTGACCACAGCAATACGCTTGGCCAAACCAGAGATGATAGAACCGTGTGCTTGTGACAGACCAAACGTCGCCGCACTACACGCAACGTTCATATCATAAGCAAAGCCGCCAATCATACCAATTTCGTTTTGGATTTCGATGGCAACCGCAGGATAAGTACGTTGGAAGTTTGAGCAAGCAAGGATGATACCATCTAAGTCGTTGGCCTCAAGTCCAGCATCAGCCAAAGCGTCTCTAAGTGCTGCTGCACCCATTTCGGCCATGACTGACAACTCTTCGCCCAAGTTGCGGTAAGGGATAACTGGCGCCATGATTTCAGTATTTAAGATACCTTCTTTTTCCATCACATAACGTGATTTGATACCAGATACTTTTTCGATGAAGGCAGCTGAAGAAGGCTCAAGTGCCGTCACTGTCTCTGCAGCTATCTCTTCAGCATGTTCGGTATTATAGTTTTCAACATACTGGTTAAATGACTCAACTAGCTCTTCGTTACTAATGCTGTAAGGTGGGATATAAAGACCAGTGCCTGTGATACAAGTCGTCATGATAAGCTTCCTTGTCTACTACTGTGGTGCTTGGAATAAGCATAAAAGTGGAAAAATAATAGCCATTCAAATTCAGTGAATAACTGTAAACTTAAAATCAGTGTGTTTATTATGCCTGAATATTATAATTTTTCTAATACTTTGTTACAAATAATCTGTTTCTTGCCATAAATTAGCAAAGACTGCCGTCCTTTTTCGGTAGCTACGTTATAATTGGCATCATTTATTTTGTACTATTCGTCGAACTATCTTAATTATTCAAAACATTGATACACGCTCATACTTAGGAATGCTAATGGCAGAACTTCTCAACTGGTTATTTGGTCAATACGCTGACTACTCTACGATATTTATCATTCTTGAACTGATTGCCGTTGTCTTCGGCGTAGCAAGTGTCTTACTCGCCAGCAAAACCAATATTTTAGTCTTCCCTATTGGTCTGGTCAGCACTGCTATATTTGTGTACCTACTGTGGAAGTGGCAGCTGTTTGGCGATATGTTCATTAATGCTTACTATACCGTGATGAGCTTGTATGGCTGGATTAACTGGTCAAAGAACAAGAAAAACCAGTCTGTTGAGCATAAGCAGTCAGATACCAATAATGTTCGCATTGAGCATTTGCATGCAGGTGACATCCCTATACTTTCTGCTTTGGCAGCGGGAACGATAGCTTTTGTAGGATTGGTTTATTATTTCCGTCCCGTGATTAATAATGGCTTTAGTTTCGATGGTGCGGTACTTGGAATCCATCTATTTACTTGGGTCGATTATACCGACATGCTCACTACGGCTTTATTTTTGATGGCAATGTGGCTCATGGCACGACGCAAGATTGAGCATTGGATATTATGGATCATCGCTGATGCGATATCGGTACCGCTATACTTCTATAAAGGTTTTACTTTTACCGCGCTACAATATGTAGTCTTCACTCTTATCGCAATCTGGGCATACTATGAATGGCAACGACGCTACCGTGTACAACCTCGAGCAGCATACGCCTAAATCTGTCATCAACGTCGCGGTTTTAGGGGCAGAAAGTACGGGTAAGACGACCTTATGTCGTGATTTGGCCGCGCATTTTGATACTCCTTGGGTGTCAGAATATATGCGTACCTACTTACAGGCAAAATGGGATGACGAACAGCTGACTTGTACGTGGGAAGATCTGCTCCCTATCGCACAGGGACAGATTACACTAGAGAATACCTTAGCCAAACAGGTCGCTCAGTCGTCTAATGCCAGTCATTATTTGTTTTGCGATACCAGTTTGTTTGAGCTGATGGTTTATTCTTATTGGTATTATGGCGACTGCCCTACGGCCCTTGAGCAAGCAGCGTTGGCGCATCACTATGATTTGATATTATTGACTGATGTTAATACGCCTTGGGTGGCTGATAACCTGCGAGACAGTCCACACCAACGCAATGAGATAAGCGACTACTTCGCCAGTCAATTAAGCAAGCATCAGAAATCATTTCAGCGTATTAGTGGCAATAGAAAAGAACGCGTCCAGCAAGTAGTAGCGAAGCTCGCTAATATAGATAAAATATCGCCTGACTAAAGCTAAAATGAACCATACCCATAATCAACGTTATTTATTCTTTAAGACTTAAGAGATACCCATGCTAAAGAAGTTTGAGCTTTATTTAGAAAAAACCATATTTAATAGCCGTTGGATACTGGCACCCTTTTATCTAGGATTAGTGCTAGGCATTATTTTATTATTTATTAAGTTTGTCCAAAAGCTATGGCACATGTTCGCTGACATTCTGACGGCCTCTGAAGCCAGTGTGATTGTAGATATATTGGTATTGGTTGATATCTCTCTGGTTGCTAGTTTACTGCTTATCATTATATTCAGTGGCTATGAGATTTTTGTCTCAAAAATCGATACTGGTACCCATGATGATCGTCCTAGCTGGATGGGCAAAGTGGACTTTTCTGGTCTAAAGCTCAAAGTCATCGGAGCGATCGTTGCTATCTCAGCGATTGACCTTTTAAAATCCTTTATGGATATATCTAGCGGAATGAGTGAACTTGATGCCGACAAACTCATGTGGAAGGTTATTATTCATATGACCTTTGTATTGTCTGGCTTGTTATTCGCTATCATGGATAAAGTCGTTGGCGACACGAAAAAGCATTAAACACATTAATAATCGAAAAATAATTATCCGAAAATATCAACTTTTACCCTTTCACAGTTATTCCATATTTCCTGCACATTTTCTCTTCATGCCCTCTCTATGATGTCTTTTAAAGCCACAGTCTGCTATCTCGGCAGCTGTGGATTAAAGACACTTAGGAGGCGACTACATGCAAAAAACATTATTGACTAAGTTATCCATTATTATAGGACTGTGTATCGTTTTTTCGATTGGTCTCACTATGATTAGCGATATTATATACGAGAGGCAATACTACGCAGAGTCAGTGATAAAAGAAATCACCGAGCAGCATGTCAATCCACAAGAAGTCATTAACCCATTTATCGCTATTCCCACGACAGTCACACCGGCATGTCAGTCAAATGCATCTGATACACCAAATATAAAGGGCAAATGCGAACCGTCATACTCGAAGATTGAGACGATATTTGCCACTCAGACACAGGCAGTACAGAACCTGAAAGTAAATACAGACACTTATAAACGTGGTATCTATAGTGCTACTAGCTATGATGGTCAGCTGACATTCGATCAGAGTTATACGTTTGTAGAGTCTTTAGAAAAATTAGATCAGATTGGCACTACAATTGACGATGATACAGATAAGACACAACTAGCCAAAACCATTACCCACTGGAACAAGGCAAAACTTATCATTCCCGTGTCTGACTTACGCGGTGTCGCTACCTTGCCTACTGTCACAATTAATCAAAAATCAATTGCAGCAAACTATCCGCAGATACCAATGATAGAGAACTTAACCTATGTCGAAGTAGATATACCTAAAGATATACCTAAAGATATACCTAAAGGTATATTGGAGCAATTAATCAATCCTACTAGCCAGCATAATAAAGATAGCTTTATTATTACAGGTTCAGTAGATGCAGATCTAGATAAATCAGAGGTAAATAGCCAGTTATCTAATCCTAAAGACAATCAAGCGCTGAATATTGTGATCGACTTGCCATTAGCTGGTATTAGTAATATAACGACTGTCCCAACTGGGCAGAACTTTACTCTATCTATGCACAGTGACTGGCAGACTCCAAACTTCATCGGTAAAGCATTACCAAATACCAAGAGCATTACCGCTAAAGGATTTGATGCCAGTTGGCAAAATCAGTATTTAACCGTTGCAAACAATCAGTACCTCTCTCAATGTCTCAGCACACCTAACCATCAATGTACTGTCATAAGTGAATCAACGCTCAATACCGATAGTCATTCGTACAATCCTGATTCGTTTGAGGCATCAAGAGGTTTGACGACAGACAGTGCAGCAGTAGTTGGTAGCAATCAAAGTGTTCTGCTAAACAGCTTTGGCGTTAGTTTTGCAAGCTCAAATGATGTCTATCTACAAACTGAACGAGCCATGAAGTACGCCTTGTTATTAATTTTGGTATCGTTTGGTACTTTCTTTTTATTTGAAGTGCTCAAATCAAGTCGTATCCACCCTATTCAGTATCTGCTCGTCAGCTGCGCACTATTTGTCTTTTATGTCTTATTACTACCACTTGCAGAACAAATCGCATTTTGGCAAGCCTATATGGTAGCGGCCAGTGCTTGTGTTGGGCTTATCGGTTGGTATAGCTACTATGTATTCGGCGGTTTCAAACGGGCAGTAATCTTTACTGCGACACTTGCTGGGCTATACGCTGCGTTTTTCGGTATTTTAAGTACAGAAGATCTCAATCTATTACTAGGTGCGATATTCTGCTTTGTGATACTTGCCTGCGTGATGGTGATGACTCGCAAACTTGACTGGTATAAAGTGACATAAACGATGAAAGCCATGCGCTGTATGAAGCAAGTCAGATAACTGTCAGTAAATGAAAAGTTTTTATCTAATAATTTGAAAAAACTTGGCTGCCTTAGCTTATCAACTGAGCTAAGGCAGCTAAGTAGTAATATTATTTGACGATATGATTGTTTAACGCTTTAGCCCAATTATTGCAATTATCCTCGCAGCGCGGGCAACACTGATTAGGGTCAGAGATTTCATCGACGTAACCGCAATACATACAAGCATAATAAACCCCTGCTTCCACTTGCTCGACCGGTCGATATTGCTTAGGGAAAAGTGGCATACCGTAGTCTGTCTTTTCAGAGGTGTGCAACAAGATACTAAAATTGCCATCAGCTTCGAGCAAACCGACACGAACTTGTCCTAAATGCTCAACCCCTTGTTGGCGCATTTCAGCAAAAAACTCATCGTGTGACATTTCCCCCTGTTTAATCTTATCAAGTACCAACATGCCATCTTCTACAATATACATTGAGCGCCCCTCTAGCAGGTCCTCAAAAGGCTGGAATTTCATCATCGCCCAAGTACACAGCCTATAAAGTGAAATGACCGTACCCATGATGAGTACCGCTTGGATAATAGGCAGGTCTTCGGTGAACATAGGGTCACCTGCAATAGAGCCTAGCGATAAAATAATGGTTAGCTCGAAAATAGAGAGCTGACGAACGCCGCGCTTACCAGTGAAGCGTAAAAATGTGATAATTAATACAAACATTACAGTGACACGTATTAAAATTTCTACGGCAAACAACCAAGTTGTGTCATAAATAAAAATACTTGCCCAATCCATACTATCTTTTCCTATTTATTTATCTGATTTATTGTGTTTAATGAGTGTTGTTCTAATAGTTCGTTTGACGCGAAGCACATCATCCCTATTTTTAGACCTTATCGTCAATACAACTATCGTTATTCTGATTTAAAAGAGACTTTTTGCCATAAGTACGACAAAATATCCTGTCTTGTGAGACAGCTATCGAATAGATTAATCAGTTATCAATCTATTATCTTTGCTAAGAAATAAGCGTTCGTTATAACAACGTATCTCGAGACCTAAAACTGAAATCCTATGCTTGCCTGTTTTGTGTCATTTATTCATTGTAGGAATTACTTTTGAAAGCCACTATTTATACCATTATTGCTTTAATCGCCTTTGCCGCAAACTCCCTGTTTTGCCGAATGGCATTGGCGGAAGGCTACATCGATGCTTGGAGTTTTACAGTTATCAGGCTAGTGAGTGCGACAGCTTGTCTAGGCATTATCATGGCTATACATGCTTACAGACTGCGACGCCAAACGTCTAATCATGACAGCGCTGCTGCTCACGCTATATTAAGTGATAAAGGCAGTTGGTTAAGTAGTCTCAGCTTGGTGATTTATGCGCTGTGCTTTTCAATTGCGTATGTAGAGCTGGATACTGGCACTGGTGCATTGATTTTATTTTCAGCGGTTCAGCTGACGATGATTGGCTGGGGTATCTATAAAAAAGAACAGCTCAGCGCACTACAATGGTTAGCATTTGCCGTTGCAGTCGCAGGATTCGTGTATTTGATGTTGCCCTCAGCCGCCATACCATCACCATTGGCGGCAACGTTAATGGCTATGAGCGGCGTAGCTTGGGGAGTATATAGTATACGCGGCAAATCATGTGTCTCACCGCTTCGAGCGACAGGGTTTAACTTTGTGCGTAGCTTAGTCGCTGTGCCTATACTACTACTGGTAGGTATGACGTATTTAGACGATATGGGCTTAAAGAATATCAATTTGGATGGTATTACCATTGAAGGTGTACTACTCGCCTGTGCATCAGGAGCGATCGCCTCAGGGTTGGGCTATAGTATCTGGTATACAGCGATGCCACTATTGAAAAACACACAAGCCGCTATCGTTCAGCTATGTGTCCCTGTGATTGCTGCGTTGCTAGGTGTGATATTTTTGTCTGAACAGCTGACTGTTCCATTTATAGTTGCAAGTACAGTCATTTTGGGCGCGGTCTTGGTATTTACCTTAAATAAAAAAGTACCAGTATAAATTAAGACTATTAGTAATTTATCATTAATAATCTGCTCAGAAAAGGTTCTAACTAATTACGTTACCGGACAACATAAAAAAATGCCCCGACTCTTATAAATCGGGGCGTTTGAGTATATGAGTTATTATTTTAATATTGCTAGTCTATGGTCAAAAGTCGTTGAACAATAGCCTTTAAACAACAGTCTTAAACGACGGTCACTTCTAGACGAGTATCGACATTGCCGCGAGTAGCATTAGAATACGGGCACACCTGATGCGTGGCTTCGATCAACTGCTGCGCCTGTGCTTCATCAATACCTGATACCTCTACAGACAATTCTACCTCTAAGTTATAGCTGCCGTCAGCTTTCATACCGATACCCACTTGCGCAGAGGTTTTTGAAGAGGTAACAGGCAATTTCATGTGCTGTGCTGTCATGCTCAAAGCACTATCAAAACAAGCCGCGTAACCCATGGCAAAAAGCTGTTCTGGATTAACACCTTCTTTATCTTGCTCTTGAAAAGATACCAAGTCAAATCCTAACGAACCATCGTCTAATTCAGTATGGCCAGAACGTCCACCAGTAGCGGTTGCGCGCGTTTTATAAAATATTTTCATGAGTAATTATTCCTTGTTTCATATTATTAGAGGTCGTACTTACGCTGTTGCGACGAGATTATTATAGAACCGTCTACATTTATACGTTAGAACAAACCTCTATAACTCTTGCCTAATCCTACAAATATTTATACTATCAGGCAATCTTATAAAATAAGCACTCGTGATGAATCAAACGACTATTAACCAACTTTTAGCAGTACTGCCTAGAAATAGAACCATCGAATCCGCTGTTTCAGGCTTATTCTTTTACTGCGCGGACAAACCAAGCAAAGCCGTGAGTTATATTCAAGAGCCAAGTATTTGTATTGTACTGCAAGGAGAGCGGGAGATTTACTTGGGTGCTGACTGTCAAAGGTTTGACAATAGTAACTTGATGTTCTGTCCTGTTAACATACCGCTAAGTATGCATATCAAGCACGCTTCGATAAAAAACCCTGTCATTGTTTTATCAATGAAATTAGATTTAGCTATGATTAGAGACGTCTTAGCGCAGATACCGACCACACACCCAGTAGCAGGCAGTCATTTAGGAATAAAGTGGCACTTAGATGACACCATAATGGACGCGTTTGATCGATTGATACGCTTGCTTGATTATCCAAACGATATTGATTTTCTATCTTCTTTAATTCAACAAGAAATATACTATCGCCTACTCTTGGCTGAGCAAGGCAACAAACTTAAGCAATTGGTCATTAGCGGTAGCCATACACACCGCATTGCCCAAGCGACTGACTGGATAAAGGCACATCTAGATGAACCTATTATGGTTGAGAGCTTGGCTAGTAGATGCGGCATGAGTGTCTCAGGGTTTCATCAGCATTTTAAAGAAATAACCCAGCTGAGTCCGCTACAGTATCAAAAAAGCTTACGTTTAATGGAAGCCAGACGCTTAATTAAGATGCATAGGGCGCAAATATCACAAGTAGCAATGCAAGTAGGCTACGAAAGTCCTAGTCAGTTCAGCCGAGAATATAAGCGATTGTTTGGTCTAAGTCCAAGTAATGAGTTGTAGTTATAATTCTGCTTTCAAATAGAATTAATTTAGTTTGCTTAGGCTATTTACTATTATATTTACGAAAGCATTCCTTAAAAAACATCATTTTTAAGTTGAATAATTTGTGGAGTATTTTAAATAAATAGAAAAATTGGTTGACGTGACTATATATTCGTATTATAACATATTATATATATTTAAAATAATGAATATATAGGAGCAGCTTTACTCTGTATACGATCGATGTAAAGCGATCAATAGAAAGCTTAGGGAGGAGATAACATGATTCGTTTAAGCTACACTCTCAAATGCTGGGCACTTGGCATCGCGTTTTTTACAGTGTTCTACTTTATGGTAGTCATGAGTGACCCTGGCTTTAGTAAGTACATTTACATGTTGGCTTTTAGCACTTTGCTATTCCCTATTGCTAAGCGTGCAGTCGATATTATGACCGATTTTTTCGCACCAGATATTGAGCTGTTCAATGGATTGTTACCATCACTTTTGATTAATATTGTGATTTGGATGCTTACTCCATTTATCGTCGCATTAACTGTGATTGCTTATGTGCTTTATAGCATGGGTGTACTGACAGAAAAGATGAGCCATTAAGTACCAATCATTAAATACTAGTCATTAGATACCAGTCACTAACTATCAAACATTAAGCCTCAATAGCTCATAGAGAAGATGGTTTGCAAACTATCTTCTCTAACTATGTATATAGCGACTAAAACGACTAATAGATTTAACTTACAACGGCTAGTTGCTGACTTTTTTACCAACAAACTGTACTACAGCGCTAAGCCCTTGATGCCGCTTTCCTTCTGATACCATACGCAACTTTTCTACACCAATCACTTCGTTCAGCCCTACAAGCTCATTTTGAAAGTTCTCTAAAGCGCCAAAACGCTCCCTTTGACTGGCTGGTGGTCCACCGACTGCCTCTGTTTCAAGCTGTCGTTCTGTATAAGCTTCGACGATAAATACTCCCTCTGGCTTGAGAGCGGTGCCAACTTGTGCATGTACATATTGACGTACCGTTTTAGGTACATGTGCCCAGATAGAAACTATGGCGTCCCATTTATCCTGACCAAAGTTATAATGTGCTAAATCAGCTACTTGGGTAGTAATAGCTACCCCTCTATCTTTTGCCAACTTGTTCGCTTTGTTTAACCCTACTTCGGACATATCCATCGCAGTTACAGTGAAGCCTTGCTCAGCTAAGAATACTGCATTCCTACCCTCGCCCTCTGCTAGACAAAGTACGTGTCCACCTACAGGTATCTGCTCAAACATCTCTCTCAAAAAATCATTAGGTTCGGTGCCAAATGCGAACTCTGTGCCGCTATAGCGTTCATCCCACATTTTAATCGTCCTTTTATTTGAGATTGATATCCAATTTAGTAGGTAATATATGGCACCTAGAACACTTAGTCATAGAGCCCCTATCTTGAAATTGATGTGCGCTCTATAACATAACGTACCATACAAAACTAAAATTTAGCCTAACTCACCTTATCCCACATCTTGCTTAGACGCTTGGGCGATACTGCCATACGAGTTTTCATAGGCTGGGCAAACAATTGAATACGGTACTCTTCCACCATCCAGCGATACTCACTGATGGCTTCCTTATCTGCACGCCCTGCTAACCGTTCCATATGCAAGTCAAGCGCGTAAACACCGTCAAGGTCAGCGTCGAGATTGTGCTCCAGACGCTCTAGTCGAATCTGTAACGCTTCAAGATAGCGTGGGTACTGTTGCCAATGGCTATAATCCATCCGATAAACAAAATCTGCCAAATGCAAATCTTCCAACTGATCTTCAATATCATCGATAGACTCACCAAATATCTCGCGATCTAGCATCAATAACCCTTGGCGAATACGTTGCCAACGAGTGTAGACATTCTTAAGCGTTTTGATAACGCTTTGACCAGTTAATAAGAAGTTATTCACTACCACTTCGAGAGTCTGGGCATACTCTTCAGAGGTAAACGGTAGCTCTTCGCTCAATCCAACTACGATGTCATCGGCGCTTTCTGGTAAATTTTCAGAATGATCGAATAAGACGTAGTGCTCTTCGAGAGCCGCGTCTAACGCAGCATCTATAACGATCGTCTTGAGTTTATCCATGTCGCCAAGTGGCGCAAATGCCAGTTTAAATATACTGTCGATTTGGCTCGTTAACTGCTTTTTCTTTGCACCAAGTTTGCCTTTTATTAAAGTCAGTACCCCGATACGATGTGCTTGAAGTGCTGCATTGACATCAGTATATTGATGAATCGATACAGCTTCTCCCGCTTCATCAGCGACGAGTGCTGCAAACTGTTTCATCACCACGCCTGCGCTATGATGATTTTTGCTAAAAGCAAAATGCTCAGGGAACTCAGTATGCACGCCTTGCTGCTCATTTACCGCTTGACTGGTCTCAGATGCATGACGAATCTGTAGGGTTTGTAGATCACGGCCTTTTTCGATGATACGGTTTTTCTCATCGACTACGCAGATTTGTGGCTGTAAATAGCGATCAATCGTAGATGGATTGAAGTTCTCTGGCGTCACCGACATGATACCGCGACGATGCAACGCCTGACATAACTGCTTCAGCAATCCTTGTCCACCCTTTGGCTGCAACTCATCAAACAAACTGTCTGCAGTATTGGGTATCGGTACGATTTGACGACGTATCTCCTTTGGCAGTGACTTGAGCAGTTGTAGAACCAGTTCATAGCGCCAACCGGGCACACCCCACAGTAGCTCAATCGCGTCTAGCTGCGGTAATGCGGCAAGCGGCACACGTATGGTCACACCATCATCATCACTGGCGGGATCAAAGACATAACGGAGTGGCAGTTTTAAATCGCCCAGCTTCCACACTTCTGGGAAATCCCCTGTGGTCGGCGCTTGGCTATTAAGTACATCTTCATCAGTAAAGAATAGATGCTTGGCATCATGCTTTTCGACTTCTGCACGCCAATCCTCAAACGCTTTACGACTGGCAACGTGCTCAGGAATTTTCTTATCATAGAACTGATAGAGCGTCTCTTCATCTACCAACAAATCACGGCGGCGCAGCTTGTCTTCGATACGCTCAACATGAGCAATCTTATCCATGTTATGTTGCAAAAATGGTGCATTACGACCAAAATTACCTGTCACTAAGCCATCACGGATAAATATCTCTCGTGATTCAACTAAGTTAACTTGCTCATAGTTGGTCAGCTGCTTACTAATAATAATCAGTCCAAACAGACTGATCTGAGCGTAAGCTTTGACTCGTCCTGTTTTCTTGGACCAATGTGGCTCAAAGTAATGATATTTCAGCAAATCACCTGCCGCTGAAATAATCCATTCTGGTTCGATTTTGGCAACAGTACGCATAAAGACTTGTGAAGTCTCCACCATTTCAAACGCCATCACCCAAGGGGGTATTTGTTTAAACACCGTACTGGCTGGGAATATCTTGGCCTTTTGCTGACGCGCAGCTAAATATTCACCGCGGCTTTCAGTCTTATGCGCGATGATAGACAATAAACCGGTCAATAATGCTCTATGCAGATTGGCATATTTGACCGCTTTTAACTCTTCGTCTTCGATCGCTGTCGGATCATTAACAGCCACATTTTTATCAGAAGCTTTTGACTCATTGACATCAGTTAATTTCAGCTCAGTGACCATCTGCACCAATTGACGGTGTGTCTGATGCCATTCACGTACACGCGGGAAGCTTAAATAGTTTTTCTTAGCAAACTGCTTACGCTGATTGCCAGACAGTTTATTGCCGTCTTCATCTTTTTCAAACAGCGCCTTCCATAGGCTCAAATAAAATAAGAAGTCAGAGTCGTCTTGACGGAAGACCGCATGCTTTTGATCCGCTTGCGTACGTTTATTAGCAGGACGTTCGCGTGGATCCTGTACCGCAAGCGCTGCCACAACGATCAGCATTTCGCGAATACAATCAAAGTCGGAACCAGCCACCAGCATACGTGCCAGCCTTGGGTCGATTGGCATACGTGCCATTTTCTGACCAGTTGCTGTCAAACGCAGATGATCAAGCCCTTTTCTAGCTTTTGGCTTATTGGTTTTGTCCTGAGCAGCGGTATCTTTCTTAGAAGTAATAGCGCCCAATTCATCTAGCAATTTATGACCGTCAGTGACCAATCGGCTATCAGGCGGCTCAATGAACTCAAAGTCATCCACACTACCTAGACGTAGATTGGCCATTTGCAGGATTACTGACGCTAAGTTGGTACGTAAAATCTCAGGCTCAGTGAACTCAGGGCGGCCACTAAAATCTTCTTCACTATAAAGACGAATGCAAACACCTGGAGCAACACGGCCACAGCGACCTTTACGCTGATTGGCAGCTGCTTGCGAAATTGCTTCAATCGGTAGGCGCTGTACACGAGAGCGATACGAGTAACGCGAAATCCGCGCAAAACCCAAGTCAATCACATAGCGAATACCCGGCACGGTCAATGCAGTCTCAGCAACGTTGGTCGCGATAACAATACGGCGACCTCGACCTGATGGTTGAAAAATACGCTGCTGCTCTTCATAAGTCTGCCGTGCAAACAATGGCAGTACTTCTGTATGGCGCGGGCCATGACGCTCAAGCACCTCTTGCGTTTCGCGAATCTCCGCTTCAGTCGCAGCAAATATCAAAATATCAGCTAGATCGGCGTGACCCTTACTCTGCGCATCGCTAAAACACTCTTCAACAGCGGCAACCACAGCACGCGGCAGGTTTTCTTCAAAATCATCATAGCTGTCGTCTTCCGAGCTATTCACTGGCTCATCTGTCAACGGACGATAACGGACTTCCACCGGAAAGCTACGCCCTTCTACATTAAAAATAGGCGCAGGAACTTGTCGTTTGAGCTTATTGTCATAACGGCTGAAATACTCACTAAAGCGCTTGGTATCAAGGGTCGCCGAGGTAATAATAACTTTTAAATCTGGGCGCTTGGGCAGCATCTTTTTGAGATAACCCATAATAAAATCGATATTCAAACTACGCTCATGCGCCTCATCAATAATAATCGTATCGTACTTACTCAAGAACCGATCGTGACCCAACTCAGCGAGCAAAATACCATCCGTCATGAGCTTTACAACAGATTGTGCTGTCCCTTGCTCATTAAAGCGAATCTTAAAACTGACCGTATTACCTAATGGCTCACCCAGCTCTTCTGCAATACGGTTTGCCACACTACGAGCGGCCAATCGTCTCGGCTGTGTATGTCCTATCTGCCCTGTGATACCACGCCCTGCTAACATCGCAAGCTTAGGCAGCTGCGTCGTTTTACCAGAACCGGTCTCACCAGCGACAATAATGACTTGATTATCGATAATCGCTTGTACTAAGTCTTCTGCGCGTTGGCTAACAGGCAAATCCAGATTTAGCTTGGCAGGTAGATCACTTGGAATACTATCGATACGTGCCTGCACAGCTTGTTGAGAACGTGTCTTTATTTTCTCGTACTGAGCACGTTTCTTGGCAAGTACATCATCTGAATTATTCTTTTGCTCAGAATCATGATCAGATTTTTTATTCTTAGACACGGCAGCACTTGCCAGCTCTCGCTCAAGACGGCTTAAGTAATAGCTGTCTTTAGCAAGAACTGGTAAATCCGCCAGTGGTACTGCTGGCTTCTTAGTATCTTGAGTTTCATTTACAGTAGATGTATCTGAATTGCTGTTTTCAGGAATATTGGGCTTAGAAGTATTGGGCATATTTGCTTAGGCTATTTATTATGTAGAAGTGGTTAGATTATGGGGGTAATTGGGACATGATTCAAGTTAGTCGAGTCCTGATTGCTCTTGTATCAATAATGCTGAAACTATCACACATTACAGAACGTATCCGAACTTAAACTATCCATTAAGTTCATTTAATCAGGCGTGTATTGGGTTACTTTTATACAATTTAGATAAATCTATTATAGCGCCAATTTCTTTAAATTCTTGATGCTTAGATAGCCGACGTACTCTTTGTCTTCTTTAGCATTCAGCTCATCTGTATCACTAATAGGCTCAATCGAAAGCTGAACATTGGAGATAAGATCGTTTACGTTATATATGTCATCTATATCTACTGCAAACTTATCATCAATATGAGAAGCTGCATTAAAAGGTGACATTTCATCTTTAAAAGTAAACTGCTTATAAAAATCACTTTTTTTTGCTTGTTTGATCGCGTCAGCTTGGTTAGGTGCAACGATGAGTAGCTTATGATGGAATTCTTCAAAGCTCCCCTGCTGATAGCCACCTAGATTAATAAAGAATAACCTTAAGTCAGTAGCAGCCTTTACTTGCTCACTTGGTTCAATTAACTTGATGGCATAACTACCCACTTTAGTAATTGCTCGATATGAATCAATATGCCACTTATTTTTTACCTCAGGCCAATGTGCATTGATATCTCCTATCAAGTCACTCACCTGATTGGCTGCACCAAAGAAAATATCGTGTTGCTCAATCAGACGGCCTTTAGGACGACCGCCCAGCTGAACCATATATAGTGTTAGCATTTTACGTAATCTCTATTAAATCAAAATCCATAGTTAATCTAAAGGTAATGCTGTTATTGCTAGGATAGAATGTTTTTAAGTACTGTCATACTGGAACTACTCTACCCGTCTTCAATGCAAATGCCCAATCTTCACGTCCGTTTCTTAGAGCCATATTTGCTGCTGCTTCATAGTTATAAGCCACCTTGACATGCTCAGTTTGCCAATATTTGCCTTGTTGAGTCTCAATACATTTGATAAGAGCATAATTAGCATGAGGCGAATAAGTTTGCATTTTATGAATAATAGGCAAATCATCTTCGTAAGCTGGATAGCCAACGCTACCACTATTCACAATAGTTTGTCCTGACGACAGTACTACTGTTCGCGGGATGTGTGTATGACCACATAAGATAACATCATTATCAATACCATCAAGTAACGCCAATATAGTCGCATCATTACGCACTATTGGTTGACCCGTTTCGATATCCTCTAGTAAATATATCATGTCATCGGTCGGCGAACCGTGGCAGAGGTATACATCCTCATTTACATGAAAATCAAATGGTAAAGACCGCATCCATTCAATCGCTTTTTTAGAGAGATCTTTGATAATAAAACCCATGGTTGGATTATTATCAATTTCTGCCGTAGTGGCTTCATAAATCTGCCTATCCTGATTGCCTCTAATGGTAATAATATCATCTCGATTTGCCATTAATAGCTCATAAGTAGCATGAGGCGCTATTGGCCCATATAAAATATCACCAAGATTGACAATCTGATCAACATCTCGATATCTTATATCCGCAAGCACAGCTTCAAGGGCGTAGACATTACTATGAATATCTGAAATCGCAGCGATGGTTGTTATCTTTTTCTTTTCTAAGTTATCCATTTCCTGACTCACTAATCAAAAACTGCTTTACAACGTCAACGGTTGCTAACGGATCTTCTTCGTGCGGTACATAACCTAAGTTATCAAATACCTTAAGCTGACTATCACGTATATCTCTATGAAATAACGCGGCGTTTTCTACAGGAATAAGGTCATCTTTTGCACCCCATAAGATCAAAGTCGGTATGTCGAGCTGCTTTATCTGCGCTTGGTCACTGTCATCATCAGTTTCATTTAGGCGACGACTTAATGCTTGACGATTACCTTGGCGCAAAGTCAATTCATAATATCTATCAACCAAGGCATCGTTTACTTTGCTGTCATCGGCATACACGCTTAAAACGCTTTTTTCAACAACACTTCTAGGTAGGATACGATTTAAAATTGGTGACATCATTGGATATTTAGCAAGTTTAAAACCAATAGGAATATGTTTGGGCGTTGCTAGATAACCAACTGAATCTACCAATATCAATCGATTGACATGCTCAGGATACAAAGCTGCAGTACGCCACGCTACCTTGCCTCCCAATGAATTACCAGCTAGCGTGACACGGTCCAGCTTCAAATGATTGAGTACTTCAATAACAAATGCCGCATAATTTTCGCTGCTGTATCGCGTGCTTTCGTCCACGTAAGGACCGGTCAAACCGAACCCTGGCAAATCCATGCTCACGACACAGTATTGATCAGACAGCACCTTGGTCCAGCCCTCCCAAGTATGCAAACTTGCCGATGTACCATGCAATAAAACGATTGTTTCAGGTTGTTTTTTTTCGTCTGCATCGCCACGGTGTATATAACAATTAGCTGACTGCGCTACATGCGCCTGCATACCTTGTATGTCTATAAATTCGCTGTTGGGTAGTTGCCATTGTTTTAGCTCAGCGACGGTACGATCAGGTGCCCAGCATTTTGCTATAAATACTATTACCACAGCAATTGTGCCTAGCACTACAAGAATAGTTGTTTTCAATAAATACTGTGTCATGTAATCAATTCCATTTAATAAGATGACGTTAATAATAAATATTCTATACCGTTAGCTCATATGATAAGCCATAAAAAACCCCAACGTTCAATTTGTCTTGAACATCGGGGTTTCATTTATACTAAGCAGATATGACTAGGATTGTAATGACTACTTGATTATATCAAGAAAAAATACGCCCATAGCCCGATAACGATAGTAGCAATAATATTTAATATGATACCTGTACGAATCATTTCTGTCTGTTTGATCAAACCTGTACCGAACACAATAGCATTTGGCGGTGTGGCAACTGGCAACATAAAGGCACACGATGCACCAATACCGATGACCAATACGAGCACTTCATGTGGCAAACCCATCTGCTCTGCAATAGCGGCAAATACAGGTACTAGCAATGCTGCCGAGGCAGTATTGGAAGCAAATTCTGTCAAGAAAATAATAAATGCTGAGACTGCCATCATCACAACAATAAGTGGTGCCGAAGACAACGCAGTTGCTACGGTTTCTCCTAGTACCAAAGACGCCCCAGATACTTTCAAAATTGTCGATAGCGCAATACCACCACCAAACAACATGAGCACACCCCAATCCGTATTATCTGATACTTGCTTCCAAGATACCAACCCTAAGCTCACTACTGCTGCAGCTGCTGATAGTGCAACGATGGCATCAGTATCCGTGATGTCTAAAGCTGCTCCGATCTTTTTGGAGAATATCCAGCTCAATGCCGTAACGATAAAGACGATGATAGTGACGATACGTGGCTTGTTCCAAGCAATCGGCGCATCATCAACAAGGACAATAGTACGATTTAGGTTCGGCTTTAGGAACACATACATCGCACCCAACAATAATGGTAACAGTACCAACATCATCGGAATACCAAACTTCATCCAGTCTACAAAGGCAATATCGAGCGCCTTTGCGGCAATAGCATTGGGCGGCGAACCAACAATCGTACCTAGACCACCAAGGCTGGCTGAATAAGCAATACCTAATAGTACAAAAACAAACGTACCGCGGTCTTTTTCACGATCAACTTGCGTCAAGATACCGAGTGCCAATGGGAGCATCATCGCAGCTGTAGCAGTATTCGATATCCACATCGACAAAAATGCCGTCACACCAAATATCAAAAATACAGCTGTACTCAGTTTGCCACCAGACATCGATAGAATCTTTAGTGCGATCTTTTTGTCTAGCTGCTGCACATGCAATGCTGCTGCCAAAGCAAAACCACCAAAGAACAGATAAATAGTAGGATTGGCAAAGCTTTGCAGACCGATTTCAGCATCGAAGTCTGGTATGCCAACCAAGGCACCGATTACTACGACAAGTAGCGCTGTTATGGTGACGTGCACAGCTTCTGTAAGCCAAAGTACCCCAATAAAAAACAGGACTGCGAGACCTTTATTAGCATTGATATCGAACGGCAACACATTGTAAATAATCAACGCAATAATCGCGGCAATCGCGACAACGATCAGCCCTTTGCCTGTACCTTTTGGGAAGGTATCAGTAAATAAATATTCATTGCCATCATTAGGAAGATGACT
This sequence comes from Psychrobacter proteolyticus, assembly GCF_038155145.1. Classification (GTDB taxonomy): domain Bacteria; phylum Pseudomonadota; class Gammaproteobacteria; order Pseudomonadales; family Moraxellaceae; genus Psychrobacter; species Psychrobacter proteolyticus_B. The sequence continues at coordinate 191,959 of NZ_JBAKAY010000002.1, read as the reverse complement.
ATCTAGCTTTTGCTCTGACATAGAATGTCCTTATTGAATCAAAGACGGTGTAAGAAACCTAAAAATAAAACATAAATTGTTGGTTAATGTATTTTGATAATACACATGACCACTGAGGTAAATCTAATTATCTGCAGACATCACTTGAGATATATACGTCGAAACTCGCTTTTCTACAACTTATGCTAGTAATTCGCAAACTTAGTCATTAATCATGTGATCAGCTTCATTATTAGTTGCATCGTTAATTGCATCATTAGTTACACATAGTCACTAAACAAGTGTACTCTGTATATGTACAAGACTATGACCACATTGCATACTAGATAAGTTAAATAAAAGCCAAGCGCTACTAAATACGAGCGTCAACAAATAAAGATTTAATTAAAACATCTCTATTAAGAAGTAAATAAAAATACTGGAGTACTTTATGACAGACTCAAATAAAACGGACTCAACGACCAAAATGGCACCAAAAGACATCAATCAAGATGGCCTAGCTAAAGAAGATCAACAACGTACTGACGACTCTATGCTCGATATGATGCAAGGGATGCATGAGCACGAAGATCATAAAGAATAAGACCAAAGCATGTTTTAACAGCTCGCTATTCTACACCTAAATAAACATGCAAAAACCAATATGGTTAATAATAGGCACGATAGGCGTTTATCACTATGATAAGCGCCTATCTTTTTTTGGTTCTCTCACTTCTGGCAGATGATCTGAGACATAGTTGTATACAAATGCTGCTGTCGACACAATGGCGATGGGAACAAACAAAGCATCATAGCTGACTTTTGCAAACAAGAAAGCACCTACTGCACTACCACCGCAGAAGCAATACCAGATAATGGCTTGGAACCCCAAGGTTGGCTTACTAATAGAACGACCAGCAAGCCAGTTACCGATTGCTGCACCCATGTCTGATGTCAGCCCTGTTAAGTGAGTGGTACGAATGACCGCCCCACTATAAGTTGCCACCATCGCATTTTGCAGTCCACATGCCATTGCTGCTGCTAATTGCCCCAAGTAATCATGCTGCTGATATAACCAATAACTCACCAACAGTAGTGCTGCTTCTAGATATAGCGCTCGCCCATAACGACGACCGAGTTTCAATGATGTCTGTCCAATGACAAAGCCGCTTAGTATAGCCCCTGCCAAAAAGGACAGCAACAAGGTACCAATATATAAAATACTACGCGCGTCTGAATGAGCGATTGCTGCTGCAAACAAGCTTACATTGCCCGTGACATGCGACACTGATAAATTGGCAAACCCCATTAATGCCGTCGTATTCACGCAACCAGCACTAAATGCCAATACCGCCCCGCCCCATAGTATCCACTTTGGTAACTTGGTTATCATATCCCTCGCTCAAAAGCACTTAACTAAAAGTGCACACTGCTAAAAAAAGCACGTAGCCAAAAAGACTCATAGTATAACTAGAAAAGACAGCCAATTGGCTGTCTTTTCTATTATCAAACGAATCATTTATAACAATTACTGTGCTGGTTCATCAAGCATCATCAACTGCTCACTGATAGCAACTGTATTAAAACCTGCATCAACGAACATAATCTCACCTGTGATACCAGATGCCCAAGGCGACAATAGGAACAATGCGGCGTTACCTACTTCTGTCTGTGTGATGTTGCGCTGTAGTGGCGCAATTTTTTCGCTGATATCGAGCATTTTACGGAAAGATTTAATGCCACTAGCCGCTAGCGTGCGGATAGGACCTGCAGATATCGCATTAACACGAATACCTTCACCGCCCATAGACGTTGCTAAATAACGAACGCTGGCTTCTAAACTGGCTTTTGCCATACCCATGACATTGTAGTTTGGCAATACCGAAATGCTGCCTTCGTAGGTCAATGTCAACATAGAGCCATGGCGCATCGCTAGTAACTCACGAGACGCTTTAGCCAATGCAACGAAGCTATAGCTAGAGATATCATGCGCGATATGACTGCCTTCACGAGTCGTGGCATTGACAAAATCGCCATCCAACTGATCCATCGGTGCAAAACCAATGGCATGTACCACACCATTAATACCGTCGCCCCAGTGAGCAGTCACTTGCTCAAAGCATGCAGCAATTGACTCATCAGAAGCTACGTCACATTCTAGAACCAAATCTGCTTCAAATTTTTCAGCGGCCATATCGACGCGTTTTTTGATTTTATCATTCGGGTAAGTCAGAATTAGTGAAGCCCCTTCGCGGTGCAGCGCTTCTGCGATAGCCCAAGCGATAGAGAGTTTACTTGCGATGCCAGTTACGACAAATCGTTGTCCTTGCAATAGCATAAGATTTCCTTTTGAATCAATCGAAATGATTTAGAATAAGAATTTATTTAGAGTAATTAGAAGATTGAGACTACTAAATAGTACAAATGAAAAGATGAGTTATTATACACGAATTAATTTAAGTAAACAGTCGTAAACTGTATTTGGTTCTTGTTATTGGATTGACTAATAAAAACAACTAATGATGTCAAAATGACCAATAGCAACTTATCACTTAAAATAGTATAGACAGTGAGAGTTTTTCGCGAATTACTAGAATACATTTTAGCATCAACGCTTCAAGATAAAATACTCAGGCTATAGTAGTTTGCTTATTTTATGAAAAAATCGCACTTCGAATATTAACACTATAATCGTTCAGACTGAGTACCAAGCACCCCTTTATTGATTAAAGACTCAACTGCTAGCCACAGCAGTATGAAGTTCAGCAGATTTCGAGTATAATCACAGCCCTTCCCAGCTTGCACAATTTTTATAAGAATCCTCACATGATAGGATTCAACGTTAAGCTACACCCACATTTTGGATGGCTGCCAAACTTATGAGTAACACCCCCATCATAACCCCAGATTATAAAGAAAGTACCGAATCTTATCGCCAACTGATTGCTTCAACTGGCGAAGACTTAGATCGTCCGGGTTTGCTAGATACGCCTGTACGTGCTGCAAAGGCCTTTGCCCATCTGACCCAAGGCTATCATCAAAGTATAGATGAAGTGGTCAATGATGCTGTGTTTCCATCAGCCAATCGCGAGCTGGTACTGGTACAGAACATTGAGTTTTATTCATTGTGTGAGCATCATATGCTACCGTTCCATGGTGTCGCTCATATCGGCTACTTACCTGACGGTCAAGTCTTGGGACTGTCAAAATTTGCCCGTATCGTTGATATGTTTGCTCGTCGTTTGCAAATACAAGAAAACCTAAGTGAGCAGATTGCGCAGACCATCATGGATGTTACTGGCTGCCGCGGCGTAGCAGTCGTTATGGATGCATCACATATGTGTATGATGATGCGCGGTGTTAGCAAACAACATTCAACCACGCGTAGCACCGCGATGCTTGGCGAATATCAACACAATAATCAAGCCCGTAATGAATTTTTGGGTGCGGTACCTAAGCGTCAGCCAGCATTTTAAGTTGATGTTAGTTGTTTAGTCTGTTGTGAATAACAACCAAACAAAAAGGACGCATATGATGCGTCCTTTTTATTTGGTTGAGTGATAGGAAATAGCACTAACCAACTGGTTTTACATCATCGATCCAATCACCATAACCAGCAGCTTCCATATCTGCAAGCGGAATAAAGCGGAGCGCTGCTGAATTCATGCAATAGCGCTTACCTGTCGGTGCTGGACCGTCATCAAATACATGGCCCACGTGTGAGTCCGCGTAACGGCTACGAATTTCAGTACGGGTTCCAAATATTCCTCGATCTGGCTTTTCAACCACTAAGCTCGTATCCAATGGGCGAGTAAAGCTCGGCCAGCCCGTACCAGATTTATATTTATCACGCGAAGAATACAGTGGCTCACCAGATACGACGTCTACATATAATCCAGGCTCTTTGTTATCCCAATATTCATTATCAAAGGCGCGCTCAGTACCTTCTTTTTGGGTGACTTTGTACTGAATATCACTAAGGGACTTCTTTAGCGCATCTTGTGAAGGTTTTACAAATGTCTCTGGGTTAAAACCTTTGCTTACTTTGCTATCTGATGTGTTATTTGACGTCACTTGCTGTGTGCTGTCTGATTCGGGCGTAAACTTACTAAAATCAAGCTCGTAGTTTTTACCATAGATACTCTCGATAAATTGATATCGACCAGAATTGAAGGTATAAGCTTTGTAGCGTAGTGGGTTCTTTTTATAATAATCTTGATGATACTCTTCAGCAGGATAAAAAGTACTAGCAGGTACAATCTCGATCACTACTGGCTTTTCATACACGCCAGATGCTTGCAGTGATTGCTTGGCCGCTTCTGCGATTTGCTTTTCTTGCGCATTGTTATAAAAAATCGCTGGACGGTACTGTGTACCACGATCAACATACTGCCCTTTATCATCAGTAGGATCAGCGATTCTCCATAGCGCTTGTACTATGCCGTTGTAAGTAATCTTCTTAGGATCATAATACACTTGCGCTGCCTCGGTATGCCCAGTACCACCTGCTGACACCTGCTTGTAGGTTGGGTTTTCAGCGGTGCCACCCGTATAGCCAGACACTACTTCTACCACGCCAGGGATTTTTTCATAACCTGCTTCAACACACCAAAAACATCCACCCGCTACTGTGGCTACTGCCAATCCTGGCGTAGTCGGTGCGTATGGGTTAGCGGCAGTTGTGTTCTTTACAGTAGAGCTGTTTTCAGTTGATGCGCAGCCTGCGTAAATCGCACTACTCGCTATGATAACTAACCCTATAATTCTAGATGGTAATATGCGGTTCATGAAAATCTCCTAAGCGTAATGTCCTTTGAATATCTTAACGCTTTTGTATCACTGAAACATTCCTATACTGTTATATATTTACAGTTTATTAAGATATTTTTTATCAACTAAGTGTAATAGCAAGATAAATTAAACGGTTGTTTGATAACGATTATATATTTTAGTATGAATTAACTATGAAAATAAGACAGAAGCTTTATTATCTCAATGCATTAAAAAAGCCTATCCTCCAAAGAGTAATAGACTTTTTTATTTTAATATCAGTAGCTCTATAAAAAACTATGACGCTGTTTCATTATTACTATCAGCACGTTCATCACTAGCCTGCTTAATCTTCGTTAGAATTTCCTTGATTTCAGCGGCTGATAGATAAGTTGGCACGGCATAAGTATCGCTGACCTCTTTTGCTGCTGCCTTTGCGATATCATTAAAGTCGCTAGTTTGCATACCATTGACAGTTGGATCAATATTTAGATCTGCAATCAAATCTCTAACTTGCGCAATCAGGTTATCTGCTATCTCACTATCGCCATTAGCTGCTTGACCATTCTGTACCATACCAGTTCTTTTCGCCAGTGCAGCCAGTCTCTTTTTGCTCGCTTTTCGATTGACGTCAAGTACATAAGGCAACACGATGGCATTGGCACGGCCATGCGGAATACTATAGTAAGCGCCTAACTGATGCGCGATAGCATGCACATAACCCAGACCTGCTTTATTAAAAGCAATCCCGCCGTAATGAGCAGCGATACCCATCTCTTCTCTTGCTTTTAGATTACCACCATCTTTATAAGCTAGTGGTAGATAATGCATAACAGATTTTATGGCAGAGGCTGCATAGTAATCTGTCTCTACGCTGGCATTAGCACTCATCCATGCTTCTAGTGCATGGGTCAATACATCAATGCCAGTATCTGCTGTAATATGAGCTGGCATGCCTTTCATGATAACTGGGTCAATCGCGGCGGCTAGTGGTACCATTCTTGGGTCGATAGACAATGCCTTTTGATGCGTTTTATCATCCGATACTACTGCGCCAAGCGTCGCTTCTGAACCCGTACCAGCCGTCGTTGGTACGCAGTATAGCGGAGTCGCAGGCTTTCTTGCTTTAAGAATACCGATTAGCTGCTTTGGCTTGCACTTGTTGCCTTGAGACATGGCAATCATTTTGGCCGCATCGATCACTGAGCCGCCGCCAATGGCTACGATAGAGTCACAATTAGCTTCTATAGACTGACGTAGCCCTTCTTCAACTACTTTAAAAGTAGGATCTGGCGTAATGCCATCATAGATGTGATAACTGATATTTTTCGCATCTAGATAATCGGTGACTTTCGCAGGTATGCCCAGTTTGTTGAGCACCGTATCCGTGACGATAAACACATTGGTATTACCTTCATTAATCAGCATATCGCATAGCTCATCACAGGCAGTCTCACCGACAAAGAGCATTGGTCTTCTGATAGGTATCACATAAGACACTGCTTTTAATACCTTTGCCCGAGTCTTAGCAACAGCCAAATAACCAGCATGCTGCAAACTGTTGTTCTTTACCAATTTAGTAATACTGTTTTGTGTTTTCATGAGCACAAAAATCCTTTTTAATGATGGTTTTAACTGCAATAAAGACCGTTTTGGGCAGCCAGTTAAATATTACTAATTTACGAGCGCCAGAATGTATAAAGATACGTATCACAGCATTATAAAATGGGCAGCTCTCTAAAATTATTGTACCACTGCTTTTTTCAATATGTCGCTATTATTATGAACTGCGATGTGTCAATTTTATACCAAGCCGCTTATTTTAGTCGCTTGATTTGATTGATCAATTTAAGTGGCTACAGTAAGTCGTTTAAACTAGTCAGTACTTGCCTTTAACAGTTGCTGAGTATAAATATGTTGTGGCTGATTAAAGAGATCTTCGGTACGTCCAGATTCCACACACACCCCTTGTTTCAATACCATGATATGCTGACACAGTGCACGTACTACCTTGAGATCATGACTGATAAAGACATAGCTGATTTGCAGTCTTTCTTGGATTTCACGTAATAAACTAACTACTGTGACCTGTGTGGTGCTATCGAGCGCGGAGGTCGGCTCATCCAATATAAGTAAGCTTGGTTTCATAATGAGGGCACGCGCCAGTGCCACGCGTTGACGCTGACCACCCGATAGCTCATGAGGATAACGCTGCGCAAATACTAAAGGCAGATGTACCGTAGCGAGACTATCTAGCACCGCTTGCTGACGGGCGACCTTATCCACGCCTTGTACTAACAATCCCTCTTCCACGATTTGCATGACCGTCATACGCGGATTAATACTGGCAAATGGATCTTGAAATACCATCTGTATCTGCGAGCGGAAGTTACGTAGCGCTTTTTTGGACAATATCGAAATATCTTGCCCGTTGACCACTATCTGCCCATTCACACGTGCTTGGTTGCTCAGTAGTTGGCTAAGCGCCAGCGCAATGGTGGTTTTGCCAGAGCCAGACTCACCGACGATACCCAATGCCTGACCTTTTTGTAGTGTCATATCGACATCTTTGACCGCATCGAACCAGCGCTTGGTACCACCAAACAGACCTTTTTCAATTGGGAACTGTACGTTAAGACGCTTCACTTCTAATACGCTTGATTGTTTATCTATGTTATCGTCTTCTATGGTTAATGCTTGCCCAAAGTCTTGCTTGATAAGTGTGCGAGTATAATCGGCCTTAGGCTGATCAAATACCGAAGATGTTTTACCCTGTTCAATCATTTGACCTTGGCGCATAACGATGACCTCATCACTATAGCGCCTGACCAGATTGAGATCATGACTGATTAATATCATCGCCATATTATGCTTGCGTTTGAGATCATCTAGTAGCGCCAAAATCTCATGCTGCAAGGTAACATCGAGCGCAGTCGTTGGCTCATCAGCAATTAGAATATCAGGCTGCTGAGCCAATGCCATCGCAATCATCACTCGCTGACGCTGACCACCTGATAACTCATGTGGGTAACGATTCAATTTGTCAGCAGGATCTGCAATATTGACATCATTTAGCAAAGCAATGCTGATTTCTCGCCATTGCTTTTTAGCTACGCCGCTTAGACGCAACGATTCAGCAATTTGTTTGGCGACCGTATGTAACGGATTCAGTGCGGTCATCGGCTCTTGAAATACCATACCGATATGCTGTCCACGAATAGACCGTAGTGCAGCATTACGCGCCTTATCATTCGCTATAGGCAATGTAGACATGCCTGCCGTACTTGCCAACTGCACTGCACCAGTAATCGTTAAGCTATCTGGTAACAGACCTAGTAGCGCAAGACTGGCGATCGATTTGCCAGAGCCTGACTCACCTACAATAGCCAGAGTTTGCCCTTGTCTTAGCTGATAAGACAGCGCATCGACCAACTGGACACCTGTAGTCGTCGTGATAGTTAATCTATCTACGGTTAGCATAAGCTTATCTTGTGCACGATGAAGACTTTCATTTGGCGCATTGCTGTGCTCGGTAGCGATAATATTTTCAGTCATATTAAGAGCGTCTCGGATCAAATGCGTCACGCAGTGCTTCACCAACGAAGATAAGCAATGACAAAATAAAGGTCAAACTAAAGAATCCTGACAAAGCAAGCCAAGGTGCATCGAGGTTGTTTTTCCCTTGTACCATTAGCTCACCAAGAGACGGTGAGCCAGGCGGCAATCCATATCCTAAGAAATCCAGCGCGGTCAAAGCGATAATATTGGCCGTTAAAATAAATGGCAACTGCGATAAGCTAGAAGCTAACGCATTGGGTAAGATATGTCTGAGCATAATTTGGCTGTCCGAAACGCCTAAATTGCGTGCAGCTCGCACATAGTCAAAATTACGGGCTCGCAAAAACTCTGCCCGTACCAAACCAACCAGTCCCATCCAACCAAACAGTAGCATCATAGCGAATAGCATAATAATACTGGGACTAAACAGACTGACCAAAATAATAATCATAAATAGCTGAGGCATACCGCCCCACACTTCCATAAATCGCTGCCCTGCCAGATCTACCCAGCCGCCATAATAGCCTTGTACCGCACCAACGATAATCCCAATCAGTGCGCCTGCAAGCGTCAAGGCCAGACCAAACAGTAACGACACTCGCATACCATAAAGTATCCGTGCCAGCACATCACGCCCCATATCATCAGTACCAAGCCAGTTCTGGGCATTGGGCGCTGCTGGATAAGGCAGACCAAGCTCGACGTTGGGCGTCTGATCGGCAAACGGGATAGGCGGCATTATATAAAACCCTTGCTCATCAATCAGCGACTGCACTGCAGGGTCTTTATAATTGGTTTCGGTCTCAAATACACCGCCAAACGTTGTTTCAGGATAGGCCTTTAATACCGGAAAGTAATAATCGCCTTGATACTGCACTAATAATGGTTTGTCATTGGCAATGACATTAGCCGCCATGCAGATGACAAATATTACTGCGAAAACAAACAGCGATATCATCCCAAGTCGATTTTGACGAAAGCGATTGAGTCGTGCTTGCCACATAGGGTTTAAGCGAGGCTTTTTAGAAGTAGATAGCTGCTCAGGCATTGGCGCTTTACCTGGTTCGCTATTAATAGGACTGCTCTTTGATAAAGGTTGATTATTTGACATTAGCGCCCCTCAAAATCAATACGAGGATCAATTAAGTGGTAACTTAAATCACTGATTAATTGCAGTAGTAGCCCTACTAAGGTAAAGATAAATAACGTGCCAAATATCACTGGATAATCGCGTTGTTGAATGGCTTCAAAACCTAGCAAGCCCAAACCATCAAGTTTAAAGATAATCTCAATCAAAAAGTTACCCGCAAAGAAAATACCAACAATAGCAGCTGGGATACCTGCAATGATAATCAACATTGCATTGCGAAACACATGTCCGTATAGCACTTGACGCTCACCTAAGCCTTTAGCGCGAGCGGTCAGTACATACTGCTTGCCCAATTCCTCTAAAAAGCTGAATTTTGTCAGATAAGTCAAGCCTGCAAAACCGCCTACAGTACTCGCCAGCAGCGGTAACGCTAAATGCCAAAAATAATCTTTCACTTTACCAAGCGCGCTGAGCTGATCAAAATTCTCGGACGTCAGTCCCTGTAATGGAAAAATATTCCAATAGCTGCCGCCCGCAAAGAACACCAGTAAAATCACTGCAAAGACAAACACAGGTATCGCATGTCCGATAGCCAGCAGCATAGCAGTGGCTTTATCAATGCCTGAGCCATGATGCATCGCTTTATAGACACCCAGTGGAATGGCTATCATATAAATCAGCAGTGTACTCCACAGTCCAAGCGATATCGAGACTGGCAGCTTCTCTATAATAAGGTCGGTCACCGACTGCCCTTTAAAAAACGACTCACCAAAATCTAGCTGAGCGTAGTTCTTTAACATAAGCCAAAATCGCTCTGGGGCAGATTTATCAAAACCATATTGGGCATTGATCGCGGCGACCATCTCCTCAGAGAGACCGCGCGTGCCTTGATAAGTGCTGTCATTACCACCTGCACTGCCCGCGCCGATATTACCGCCAAGCGCATTTTCTTTTGCACCCTGTTCGATAAGTGCCAGCTGCTGCTCAACAGGCCCGCCTGGTGCGGCCTGTACGATCACAAAGTTGGCAAGCAATATCAAAAATAGTGTCGGCAATATCAGTAGTAGTCTTTTTAAGATATAACGACCCATAATGGCGACTTCCTAAATAAAGAGAGATAGCAATGACGTTCAGCAGCAAATTGCGTTGTGTTAAAGAGGTGCTTAAAAGCAAACTATTTGTTAAAAACTTACTTTAAAAGTTGTTTTTCAGCTCACGTAACGCTGCAAATACCGTCAATGACTTCTCATCATCGATAGGCATTTTTGATTTAACCCCTGCGATTACACTTGGCTCTTGTGTACGTAAAAACACATTTATCGCGCGCTCATGCTCTAGTGTCACTGGTAGCGTTGCCATGCCTTGCTCAGTTTGAGCCTCTGCTCGTGCTAATGCTTGCTGCATTGCTTCGTTGTCAGGTTCAATAGACAGGCCAAAACGCAGATTACTCACTGTATATTCATGCGCAGGATACAGTAGCGCCTCATGAGGCAAGCCGTTCAAACGCTTAAAGCTCTCATGCAATTGCTCAATCGTACCAGTAAACACACGTCCGCAACCTGCACTAAACAACGTATCACCGCAGAAACAGTGCTTTTGCCCATCGATATCTAAGATATAAGCCATATGGCTAGCGGTATGCCCTGACACATCCCAAACTTGCGCAGAGCAGCCCCATGCGCTCACCGTGCTACCATCTTTGATGGTTTGATCTTCATCGACGCCATGTTCACTATGCGCAACCAGATGAGTCATCGGATACGATTCCTGTAACTCTGCGACGCCGCCGATATGATCATGATGATGGTGAGTCGTCCAAATCGATGTTAGTTCGAGCTCATGCGTCTCTAGATAATCAATGACCGGCTGGGCTTGGCCTGGATCGATGACAATCGCTTGCTTATTATTTTCATTAATCAATGTCCAGATATAGTTATCGCTAAATGCTTTGATTGGGTGAATACGGATACTCATGTTAAATCCTTACCGGTAGTTATTTTTGTTACGTGTTATTTTGAATTATCTAGGGCGTGTCCTCAATTCAAACGAGTGTCCTCTAAATGAGCTAAAAACAGCTAAATTTTGCCAAACATCGTCAAATAGTTGGTCAATATCTCGATATTATCTGCACTATTTTCCTCGTTTGACGGCAATTTATCTCATTTTTATCACCATTTTTAAAATGAGGATACGCCCTAATCTAACTGTTATTTGATAGCAATAGCATATATTCGATAACAGCAGCATATATGCTATTGCTATCCGTTGTTATCGGGTCAAACCCTGTAGTAAATACTGTTTATTGTTTTAAATATTTATTGATACGCCCTTCTGCCTCTTTATCCACCCACCAGTAATCGATACCAACAGCATTGGTCGGTAGTTTTTCGGTATGGCGATACTGATCCCAGTAAGCGACATTGGTACCAGATTTGCCGTATAGCGGTACGACATAATGACCTGCGCGCAGCAACCGGTCTAGCACCTGCGTATACAGTACAATCTCGTCACGATTTTTAGCATTACCAAGGGCAGCAACGACCTTATCGACAGCTGCATTCTTGATACCAGCACTGTTATGATTGCCAGGCTCGTCAGCAGCAGCACTACCCCAAAATGCCGCTTGCTCAGCACCAGGAGATAGACTTTGGGCAAACACGTCCACGACCATGTCATAATCAAAACGGCGCATACGCTCATAATATTGCGGCCCATCGACTTGGCGCAAAGTAGCATCAAATCCCAAGCGTTTTAGATTGCGAATATAAGGTAACAATACACGGCCCATGGTCTCGCCTGTCATCAAAATCTCAATCTGGGCAAGCGATCCATCAGGCTGATATAGTTTCATATTCTCATAATAAAACCCAGCCTCTAACAATAGCTTACGCGCTTCTAATAGCCCTTGACGATTAAAACCATTACCATCGCTAGTGGGTAGCTGCCATTTTGCTAATGTTGCTTGGCGCTGTGTCGGTTCGAGCTCAGACAATAACGGTGTCAATACCTGCATTTCTACATCAGATGGCGTACCCGTTGCAGCGAGCTCTGAGCCATGAAAGAAGCTTTGCAAACGCTCATATTGCCCATGAAATAAGGTTTTATTCATCCATTCAAAATCATAAGCAGCTGTCAGTGCTTGGCGAACTTTGATATCTTGAAAAATTGGGCGGCGCAAATTCATCACTAATGCTTGCATCGGTACTGGATTTTGGCTGGTTATCGTCTCTTTTTGGATAAGCCCTGCTTTCACTGCGGGGAAATTATACCCAGTCACCCAGTTCGATGCTTTATTTTCGGGGCGAAAGCGGTATTGACCAGATTTAAAACCTTCAAAGGCAATCTCGTCATTTTGATAATAAACAAACTTGATCATATCAAAGTTGTAGCGGCCACGATTGACCATCAAATCACGCCCCCAATAATTGGGATCACGTATATAACTTACCGAACGTCCCGCATCGACGCGACCCAATTTATAAGGACCACTACCCATCAATGGTGATAGACTGATTTTCTCAAAATCGGTATCAATGGAAGATTTGGCAAATATAGGAAACTGCCCAACGGTCAGTAAAATCTCTTTGTTGTCAGCAGAGGCAAAGACAAACTTTACTTGTTGATCATTAATGATTTGAATGTCTTTGATATCACTTAGATAACTGCGAATATACATGGGGCCTTTGTTCAATATCGCCTCAAAAGTCGCTTTGACATCGCGACTGGTTACACCCGACCCATCCCAAAAACGAGCATTAGGATTGAGATGATAGATAATCCAGCTTGTATCGTCTGGATCATATGTTACTTTACTTGCCAACTGTGGATACATGGTAAATGCTTCATTTAATGAACCAGTCATCAAAGTATCATACAGATAGTCTGTGCCAATCATCGCCACGCCTGTGGTCATCCATTTATTGGCGCTATTAAACGTACCGCGAGCATCTAGAGAAAGCGTGCCCCCTGATGGCGCTTTTGGATTGGCATAAGGTAAGTAAGGTGCATTGATGTACTCAGTAGGACTATTGTGACCAAGCGCGGTCCTCGTGATAGGTGCAGCGATACTGCTCGGTATCCAACTGACGGTGATGGTTAGCAATACAGCTTTTAACAGGGCATTTTTTATTATCATGACGTTATAACAAACCTCTATGCTAACCAATATAAATATCAAAACGTAAAGCCTGACAGCAAAACAGCGTTATAGCAAAATTTTATCATAGCAAACTTAGGTTTTTTAACACTTTAGCGCAGAAGCTCCCTACTTCTAAAGTAGTGGGATGAATGCATTGTTGGTAGTAACTATTTCTACATGTGGTATTATTAATAATAAATATAGCACGAAATATAAGCACCGTCTGTATGCCCACTCAAATTCTAAACGCCCATAAAGTTAGGATATATCCTAATGCCGATCAGCAAGTATTCTTTGCTAAATCATTCGGTTGTACGCGCTTTATTTGGAATAAAATGCTTGGTGATAAGATTGATCATTACAAAGCTACTAAAACCACCCTAAACAACACCCCAGCTCAGTACAAAAAAGAGTTTGAATGGCTCAAAGAAGTGGATAGCCTGGCATTGGCTAACGTACAGCAACAGCTAAGAGCTGCCTATAGCAAGTTTTTCAAACAAGGCTCAGGTTTTCCTAAATTCAAGAAAAAAGGCATTAAAGACAGCTACACCACCAACAATCAAAAGGGAACGGTAGCCGTCACAAAAAACACCGTTAAACTGCCTAAAATAGGCCACATCAACGCCAAATTCCCCAGTAAAATAAACGGCTTAATAAAAAGTGCCACCATAAGCAAAACCCCATCAGGCAAGTATTACGTCAGCCTATTGGTTGAAACGGTCGTTGAGCCACTACCAAAGACTCACTCTAATATCGGCATTGATTTAGGACTGACCCACTTCATCGTCTTATCAAATGGATGCAGAGTTGCCAATCCTAAGTTTCTGGCAAAGTTGCAAGATAAACTGGCGCGAGAACAAAAGATTTTAGCCAAACGTAGAGCTGTGGCCAAAGCGGATCAACGTAAACTATCAGAGAGCGGTAACTACAAGAAGCAAAAACTTAAAGTTGCTAAAGTCTACGAGAAAATAACCAATAGCCGCAAAGACTTTCTACATAAGCTCTCATTCAATATCATCAAAAACCACGATGTTATTGCTATTGAGGATTTGAATGTAAAGGGTATGGTTAAGAACAGGAAACTTGCCAAAGCCATATCGGACAGCGCTTGGTCGGTCTTTACCACCATGCTGGCATATAAAGCGGAATGGTACGGTAAAACGCTTGTTAAAATAGACCAGTGGTATCCATCCTCTAAAACGTGCTCAGGATGCAGTCACTTGCTAACGAAAGCTGAATTACCGCTGTCGTTAAGATCTTGGAATTGTCCAAGTTGCCTGCAAGAAAATGACCGAGACCTCAACGCCAGTATTAACATCTTAAATCAAGGATTGCTACTGGCTAAACACTCAAAAACTGTCGGTGCGACAGGGTTAGCTTAGTCAATTCGCTTAACCGCTGATACAGAATATCGTGTCAAGTATGAGCGTTACCTAAGAAACCCCTACCTCTAAGGTAGTGGGTAGTTCATCCTAATGGTTTGCCGTGTTACGCGGCATCAGTGCGACATCTATCAGTACTACATCATTGATATTAGATATAATGGCAGCAGATATTAAACGCTTCTTCCTAAAACTGCGCATCGACAAATATACTCATAAAAAAAGACGCAACTTGTAAAAGCAGCGTCTTTTATTTTAAAGGCTATTATGACTTATGCATGCTTTTTTTCAAAAGCAATCATAAAGTCAACCAGCTGCTGTACCCACTCAAGTGGTACGGCATTGTAGATACTGGCTCGCATACCGCCTACATCACGATGACCTTTTAGATTTAACAAGCCAGCTTTTTCTGACTCTTCTAAGAATACTTTATCAAGGCTGCTGTCTGCTAAAGTAAACGGCACGTTCATGATAGAACGATACTTAGAATCTACTGGATTATTATAAAAACTGCTCTCATCGATTGTCTTATAAAGTAAATCGGCTTTTTGCTGATTGATTTTACCGATAGCAGCCACACCGCCCTGCTCTTCCAACCAATCAAACACTAACCCAGCCAAGTACCAAGAATACGTCGCTGGCGTGTTAGACATAGACTCTTTGTCAGCTTGATG
Organism: Psychrobacter proteolyticus; assembly: GCF_038155145.1. Taxonomy (GTDB): domain Bacteria; phylum Pseudomonadota; class Gammaproteobacteria; order Pseudomonadales; family Moraxellaceae; genus Psychrobacter; species Psychrobacter proteolyticus_B. The sequence continues at coordinate 176,368 of NZ_JBAKAY010000002.1, read as the reverse complement.
CTCATAGTTCAGCAGCATAGGACACCATTCGCTGGCCTGCCCCATCAAATCATCACGGATAATGACAATGACTAGGCCTGCAGGACCGATGTTTTTCTGCGCACCCGCGTAGATCATGCCAAATTTAGACACATCTATCGGCTGTGACAAGATACAAGATGACATATCAGCAATGATTGGCGCATCTACTTGTGGTGGCTCAAATATCTGTAGGCCATGAATCGTTTCATTGGCACAGTAATGAAAATAAGCCGCGTCTTCACTGATGCTCCAATCGCTTTGCGCTGGTACGTCAGTAAAGTTATTCTCTTTGCCAGTTGCAACTAGGTTAATTTCGCCCAGACCCAACGCTTCATAGCGCTTGGCTTCTTTGATCGCTTTACTTGACCATGCGCCTGTCGTCAAATAGTCACCGCGTCCACCATTTAACAGGTTCAATGGAATCGCAGAAAACTGTAAGCTAGCGCCACCTTGCAAAAACAGCACTTTATAATTATCTGGTATTTCCATAAGCGTGCGTAGCTTAGCTTCCGCTTTGTCAGTAATGGCCATATACTCTTTACTACGATGGCTGACTTCCATGACCGACAGGCCGCGACCTTGCCAATCAAGCAGTTCGCTCTGCGCGCGTTCTAATACGGCTGTTGGCATGGTAGCAGGTCCAGCACAAAAATTTGGCAGACGATGCGGTGTGGCAGTTGCTGTAGACGTTGGGGTTGTAGGCATAATCACAGTCCTAGGTATGATGAAATAAAAGGATGTTTTTTATTTCAGTTTGTTGATAAAGGCATTGGTATCGACGTTAGTTCTCATACAACTCAATGAGATATCTGCTCCCACAACTGACGTTTAGCATCACTGTCTGCGAGCATTTCTTCTAATGTCGGCACAGTGGTCAGATTGGGATGTTGGAGGCCGTCAGGCAGCGCGGTCAGTGCAACAACTTGTATCTCTTCGCTTCGGCCAATTCGAAAAATATATCCTGCAAGACTGGCATTGGCAAGCTCAGCAGTATCCATACCGTCGCAAATCGGGAATGATGTTGTCTCACAAGTGATTGATAGCGCTTGAGTGATGTTTTGCCATAGTTTTTGACTGTCACTATTTAGCGCTTTGATATCAACCAATATTACCCAGTCACCATAGCGGCCACCTTGCAGGTCAAATGGTGCTACTTTTTTTAAGCTATCATCATTTATGCTGTCATCACTAGTACTCTGTGGAAAACTACTTTGCGGAAAATTACTCTGCGCAAATTGAGGTTGCTCAATATGTGCATTCGTAGAGGTTACAGCAGTTTGGTTCGATGCAGTACTTGGGATGTCATGATAGATAGACCCAGCACTTGAACTAACAGCATCTGAACTGACCGTATTTGAATCAACGGAATCAAAACTATAGGTAACAGGGCTTTGCTCACTAGCCGTCTGTTCAGTGGTAGCTTGCAAATCAGTACCATACTCATCGGCAACATAGTCGCTAGCGTTATAATCACTGATATCATAGCCATCAGTCGGTTGATCAACTGTGCCTACAGCTTTAGCGCTCGCTACCTCATTGTTGTTAGACTCAATATCAATGGAATCAATATGTGATTGCTCAACCGAAGCTGTCGCAATGTCAGCCATATTGATGGTTTCTGACTCAGGCTGTACCCACTGATTGATACCCATCATCGCTAGAATTTGTCGTTGCTGCACACGGCGCTGTAATACAGTTAGCGGGTCTTGGGTATCACTCATTTGACTCTACTATCCCTACTCATTTTGTTTATATCATTTATAAATGTTTTTATTATTTTGGCAGCTCTCACTGAGTATGCATCACACTATTAATCAAATACTAAATACATACCAATCAAAACAACTGTCGAATACCGAGCCAACGCTCTGATATTACCAACAAACAATCGTATTCATCTTGGCTGATTATCGTATCGTGTAACATCACCGTATGCAACGTACTTAGCCATTGGCGATACTCATTATGCGTCGGCTGGCTCATCTCACTTTCATTATAATCTATTTGGCTACCATCCTGTTGCTTCTCTCGATAATTATCAGCATTCTGAGCACCTACCACGCGCTTGAGAGAGTGATTGGCAGAGACAGGAACCGCAGAAATAATCGCCAATAACTGAATGCCATTCAAATGCTGTGCTGTCAATAATAGCCACTGCAAATTAACATCGCTTACTGTCACAAGATCAATATCAATCAAGCGCGCATGTCGTCTCAAATCTACAATATAATGCGCTACACTGTCGTTACCTTCACTCAATAACGATCGGTCATGCATTGAGATCATCTGACCTTTTGCATCTTTTGATAGTCGATAAGCCAATAAGACAACAACTGATACTTCTGATTTATTAAGACCTGTAAATACTTGACCCGAAGGATCTAGTTGCGATCTTACGTCTTCCATACCAGTATTCAGTATTTGCGGCCATAGAGACTGCGCGTCTGTATCTTGTAAAACTTCAGATAATATTGGTAGCAACTGCTGCAAATGTAACGCTTGCCATAATGATAATATTGGCGATTTTTGATGTGCTAAAGCTAACGAATTATTCAGAGCCATAGCATGAGCGTTATCACTAGGTATATTTTGATCTGACAAATCATAAGCTAAGCTTTTGGTTAAGTCAGATGTCAGCTGTTGGCTAAATAACTCAAATATGCCCTGCTGATAACGCCACAACATCGTACGGCATTTTTCTTGTTTTTTATAGTACTGATGACTGTCGTGACTATGATCGTCTTTACTTTTGAGCTTCAGATCTTCGATACATAGTTCAGATAAATTCTGTTGACGTAACTGGTTTAAAGCAAGCTCAATCAAAGCGCTGTCTAAACGCCTGTCCAAACTGGCTACTACTGTCATCAGCTTAGTATCTATCTTATGTAGCAATACTTGCTCATGGGAAGTCGAGTCAGTCGCAACAGAGAAGCCATCACTCCAAATATCATTCAAACTATAAGTGACAGTCGTTGATAAGGGCTGATGCTGATGGCAAAGCAAGACAGCTTCGACTAATGCTAGCGCACCTAAAGGATGATGACTATGATTGAGTATGTACTGCGGTAGTGATACCTTTTGAATATCGCTAACTTCAATTAGCGTGTTTTCTGGTAGATCAGCGTCAGGTTTGGACTGCCACGGTTTTAACAGCTGATGAGCGCCAACGTCTTCGGCCTGTACTTGAAGTCGCCCATCAATTACCACATCAGCTTCTACGGCAAACTCTAAACCGTCATCAATCCCTGATTCGCTACTATCCGTATTACGACCGTCGCTTATAGACTCAGCAAGAACTTCTTCGTCACTTGTCTGTTTATTGTCACCTGTATTAATCGTCGCAGCTGTTTGAGATCCAAGTAACGACGACTGCTGCAAGTTTTTTTCTGGGAAATCTTCACTTAGGCTATTTTCTTTTGTTGCTCCCCAATCACCTAAGCGGCGTTGCCTATATATCTCTTTAACTTTTTGCTGATTTATTCGCTTTTCTTTGGCGACTTGTACTGCGAATTGATGATAAGCATCCGCATTAATAGCGCTCATACGCTCAGTCAAGCTTGGATGGGTGGCAAACCATGATACATCACCCAAGTCTGCCCCACTACTAGCAAAGAAAAAATGACTGAGTCCATTGATATCGGCGATGCCAGACAAACGCGAGCCGAGCGAGTCTTGATGAATGGCTTTTAAGGTTTCGATAATCGCAGGTGTACGTGTCAATTGAACACTAGTGGCATCAGCAAGTAGCTCACGCTCACGATTAAAACTGTGCTTAATCAACTGCGCGCTTGCCATACTAGAGAAGCTTAAACCATGCAGTAGCAATGTCCAAACACTACGCGAGGCTTGACGATCTATTATAGGTGGCGTTTGCACCCATTTAGACTGACGCTTGGCTGAGGACTGCTGTTGTTGTGATTGCTGCTGCCAGTAAGCGACCCATTCACTATGCGTGGTGAAATTGGCGGTTTGCGCTTCTGTATTGCGTGCCAACATATCAACCTGTCTCTGTGATAGAGACTTTTGGGAAATACTATCGCTATCAAAGTGACTATAATTAGAGAGACGATTAGAGATATGATTGGATATTGGGTCACTCCAGTCATACAGTATCTGCAAGCCTGCCAATACCACCATCAGCTGTAAATTAAAATTGGCATCGCCGTGCAATATATGACCATATTCATGACCGATGAGTCCATATAGCGCCTCATCAGACAGTTTATCTAACGCACCTTGGGTAACGACAAGTACCATATCTTGATTATGTCGACCAGCGACAAAACCATTGATACCCTGCTCGTCAGGTAGCACGTACAAAATAGGGGTTTGCAAACCTGAAGCAATGGCCAGTTGCTGTGCAATTTCATAGTAGCGACGATAAACGGGTGGAAAATCGCGCTCGTCACGTACTGCTATATGACGCGAACGATAGCGAACCTTTTCTTCAGCTTCGTGTTGATGAGCGACTCCTTGACTGTGCTCCCATGCTTCTTGACTATTATCAATGAATAGCCTAACTGCTCCTACTCGCTGAGCAATAGCGCGGCCACCTGCTCGCAGACGTCGATACTCTAAAAAACTACCACCAATGAAACTACCTAACGTCAAGACAATGACCAGAACCAATACCCAATGATATATACCGCCTGTAAATACTGTCAGCAGTATAGACATGACAGCCAGTCCTACAGCCATATGAGCAAGTACAATCAAGAAAAACAGTCCATAAAGTAATAGACTGCGACGTGTACGTATCCGCTGTTCACCAAAAAAATCCATCAGATTAGGCTGCCTAGAGTTCGCCAAAATTATCTAAACCTTAGCCCATATTGACAATCGGTGCCTGAGCAATCGCTTCTCTATCTTCAAATACCAACGGACTGAGTGGACGAAAGCCAAAAGTCGTACTAACGAGGTTATTTGGGAATACTTCGCGATCGTTATTATAAAACATCACGCTGTCATTATAATGCTGACGCGCAAATCCAATGCGATTTTCCGTATTGGTTAGTTCGTCCATGAGCTCCTTAATCATACTATCAGCTTTTAGCTCTGGGTAGGCTTCGACGACAGCGGAAAATTGACTCAACGCTTTGGACAACATACCTTCTGCTTTTGCAAATAGTGCCATGTGTTCTAGCGAGTCTGGCTGATGTTTATTAGAGTCTTGTAGATCTTGGGCGTGATTGCGCGCGCTAATGACGCGAGTGAGTGTTTCTTCTTCATGACTCAAATAACGCTTAGCGGTTTCGACCAAGTTTGGAATCAGATCATGACGACGCTTTAATTGCACATCTATTTGAGCAAAGCCGTTCTTTGCTTGGTTACGTGCGCGTACCAATCTATTAAAAATGGATACTCCAAACACAACTACCAACACCACAAACGCAATGAATAGCCAAACAAACATCTTCATAATCAAACTCCAAGGTGTCTAGAATGTTAATAAAAAGTTAATACATTGTATTTTAACTCATATTAATCAATAAAACCTTAGAACTAGATCGGAACTACAAAGGAAATCGAACAGGAAGTTAAATTGAAAACTACATAAGCAAATAGATAACCATCAGACAAAATTTTGACCAAAAAAAAGCCCTTTACAATAAAGGGCTTCATACATCACAAATATATCTTTTGTACTTTATTGATATTTATATCAAATTTTAGGCAAAAAAAAGCGACTCCATCAGCACATCCTCGGCACACACTATAACTATTACCGTTGCTACCTTCCGGTCCTGGCGGGATTCATAGAACAATGTTGCGAGGCTACCAATGGAGCCACCAGTCGCAAATTATACAAGAATTTTTTAATTTTACAACCCCTATCTTAAAACTGTTTGCTTTAGACCTTAAATAGCACTGTCCTTTAGTTCATTAGCTTATGTCCGCAATGTATGAGCACAAATTATATCAGTAACTTAGGTCACAAAATTCTCACAGCAACTTATATGAATTTTGCTATTTTAGTGAATGAAGTTGCACCCATGTCGATGTTTAAAAAACAATAAGGACAGCTTTTCATGTATAAATGAGCGTTGATAATTGTCATTTATATATTATTAGAATCAACTTAGGAGATAATAATGAAAAATACTTTATTGAATAAAGCAGCACTAGCTTCTGGTACGGTCTGTCTTATGACAGCGATGATGGGTAGCGCCCATGCAGAACCCACTGGCTATGATCAACTTACGTTTCAGACAGAAATAAAAGAAGAAATTCAGAACGACGAAGTACGCGCCAGCTTGTACAAAAAAGCACAGGCCACTGACTCTAAGACTTTAGCCACAATGCTTAACACCTCAATCAACAATGCCATGAAAATTGCCAAGCGCTACCCTAGCGTGACCGTGAGCACAGGGCAACAGCGCACCTATCCACGCTACGACAAAAACGATAAAATCATCGGCTGGACAGGTCAAGCAAACATAGACTTAAAAAGTACAGACTTTTCAGCGACCAGCCAACTCATTGCTGACTTGCAAGAAACATTAGTGATGGACAATCTTAACTTTGGTGTATCAGATACCAAAAAGGATGCGCTAGAGCAAAAATTAATGACCGAAGCCTCGCGCGCTTTTCAACAGCAAGCTAAGAGCCTTACCCGTGCTTGGGATGCTCGTGGCTACCGCGTCGTCAATGTTAACCTAAACACGGGTAGCAACTATCCACGTCCGATGTATAGCGCTATGAGCATGAAATCAGGAATGGCAGACGAGTCAGTACCAAGCCAAAGCTTTGAGTCTGGCAATAGCACTATTTCGGTGACTGCTAACGGTACCATCGAGTTAACTAAATAAAACAGCTTATAGTTAAATAAAATAAGTGATTTATATCAAAAAAGGCAAGCATCGTTAACGGTGCTTGCCTTTTTATTTTTCTAGCGATGTCTATTCATTATATTCAATCATTATTGAGACCATTATTGTGACTGAGCAACTTCCTGTTGACGCAGTTTTAGCATCAATTTTTGATACCAAGCTAGCTTTTGATAAGCCAACAGCTGCGCTGCCTTTCTTTTGTTGTCTTGCAATGTGGTCGTGTTTTGAATCACGTATACAGTACGTGTGATTTGCTCAAGTGTTTGGCCAGTTTCGCTTTGTATGACAGCCTTGATTGTATGAGCGCCTGGCAAAACATCAACAGTAGCAATAGATGCGCTCAAACCTTGTGCAACCTCTTTATCATCAAAATAAATACGGGCACTATCACCTGCCTGTAACGCAGGCTTAATCTGTACATTGACATCGATATTCTGTACGGGACGACGATAGGCTCTCTCTTCGCTAGGTTCAGTAATGGCTAACTGATAGTTTACTGGCGTGGTCACCTTAGTATTTATCGCAGGCGACTCAGTAGCAGTCGCTGTCTGCGACGCATTTGATGATTGGCGACTTGTATTAGAATTGGTTGTCGTGTTCAGACTAGTTGACCTGCTCGTCTCATTACCCGTCGTAATAGCCATTTGACTGACTTGTTTGCCAACTTGCTGCTCATAATCCTGTGGACGGTCGGTAAAAGTGACTTGACCGGTTTGCTCATCGACCACCTTATAAATAGGCGCAGCATTGGTGAGAGATGTACAAAGACTGGCTGTAAAGACGAGTAAACCTGTAAATAACATCTTATTTTTTGTATGACTGCGTATGGTCATGGCGGTCTGAATCAAACGGGAATGTTTTGAGAGTGAATGCATAGTCAGTCAACCTAATAAGTGCGCGTATTTAACAAATATGATAGTACTATTATGGGGTATTTTTCAGTGAATAACACTAGGGCGTATCCTCAATCTGAGTATTAAACATTGAAAGCTTCGTAGCAGTGCCTGTTATTATAATTATGATGGTTGATTCAAGTACTCAGCACTTACTCTATCGACGATATATTCCATGTATCTAGCAATCTCCAAATGGCAGCATCAATGGCTTGTGCTTGGTCAAGGTTCTTGCGATCAGCATACCAGTTAATTTTTACACCGTTGTAAATGGACTCTCTATATTCAACAAACATTGGAACTTGCTTAGTTATTGGAATATAAATTTCATAACCTGAAATGAGTGAGTTTTCAGATTCACCAAAGCACCTTCTTTGATTATCATGCTTTCCTTTAAAAGGATAACAAGTCACCCTATTATTAGTCTCTGCAGAATCAGCATCCAACTCTAACATTGAGTAATTATCAAAAGACTGCTTGGTATTTCCCCCTAGAGAATAATTATTTACAACAACCTTCACCTGATCAGGATGATCTAAGGTGTCGTTAGAGTAGACACTTCTATCCGAAGCCTGCACCCATGAGCCATTAAGCATCAGATTAAACTCATATCTTCTGCCTGAGTGCTTGGAGATAGGCATGTCTCTTGCCTCTGACTCGCTTATCTTTTCAAATCTCGTAGGCTGGTAGTCAATAGGAAATTGTCCAATATAACGCTCATACTGTGGACGATAGAACTCAGCTTCTCCTTTAGGAGTACGAGTAACGACATGCTCTCGCCTTTCTCCGACTTCAGCCTTCAAAATAAGATGGTCATTAATCTTCCAAGTAACGATATCGCCCTCTTTATAAGGGTCTTGCTTTTTATCTTTTGTCATACAACTTATTTGAAACAGTGACGAGGTTATTATTACTAAAGAGCTTAACGTTGAAAGCTTCATGGTAGTGCCTGTTGTTATAATTATGATGGCTGATTTTGAAACATTGGGTGTTACGACCAGTATTTACTATCGAGCATTCATTCTTATACCATTCACAAAAATTAGAGTAGCAAGGAAAACAAGTACAAGTACTACGCATTGTAGACTAAACGAGTTTGACGCAGCTAATCGTGTTTTTTGGGTTTGGTATTAATTTATTATTTTAAGATAATTGTTAGATTAAATTCCATAAAAAAACCAGCTAAGAATAACTTAGCTGGTTTTTATGACTCAAAATAACTGAGTGCTTTAGCGACTAATTAGCAGCTGTAGTACATGTCAAATTCAACAGGGTGTACAGTTACGTTCAAACGTTGTACTTCTTCTTCTTTTAAAGCGATAAACGCTTCTAGCATGTCTTCAGTGAATACATCACCTTTTAATAAGAAGTCATGATCGTCACGCAGTGCTTGCAATGCAACATCTAAACTCTCTGCAACCGTTGGGATTTGTGCTTCTTCTTCTGGTGGCAAGTCATACAAGTTCTTGTCAGCAGCTTCACCTGGATGCATTTTGTTTTGGATACCGTCAAGGCCAGCCATCAATAGTGCAGCAAATGCTAGGTATGGGTTAGCCGTTGGATCAGGGAAACGTGCTTCTACACGTACCGCTTTCGGGCTGCTTACGTGTGGAATACGAATAGACGCTGAACGGTTAGATGCTGAATAAGCAAGTTTAATAGGCGCTTCATAATGAGGAACTAGGCGCTTATAGCTGTTCGTTGATGGGTTGGTAATCGCATTCAACGCACGAGCATGTTTGATAATACCGCCAATGAAATACAATGCTGTTTCAGACAGACCAGCATACTCATCACCAGAGAATGTGTTTACGCCGTCTTTTGAGATTGACATATGTACGTGCATACCTGAACCGTTATCACCAACGATTGGCTTAGGCATAAAGGTAGCTGTTTTGCCAAACTGATGCGCAACGTTATGAACAACATATTTCAATTGCTGAACTTCATCCGCTTTACGTACCATCGTGTTGAATGCAACACCGATTTCAGACTGGCAAGAAGCAACTTCATGGTGATGAACTTCAACCGAACCTTCACCAACGATTTCTTCGATGCGTTCACACATAACAGCACGCATATCATGTGAGCTATCGATCGGTGGTACTGGGAAATAGCCGCCTTTCACACGTGGGCGATGCGCCATGTTGCCCCATTCGTAAGTCTCATTAGTCGACCATGCTGCTTCTTCAGCCGTGATTTTATGACTAACGCCAGACATATCGACTGACCATTTAACATCGTCAAATACAAAGAATTCAGGCTCTGGACCGAAATAAGCAGTATCACCGATACCAGTAGACTTTAAATACTCTTCAGCGCGACGTGCGATAGAACGTGGGTCACGGTCATAACCTTGTAGCGTTGATGGCTCGATGATATCGCAAGTCACTACCACAGTCACCGCGTCAAAGAACGGGTCAACAAAAGCAGTTTCTGGATCAGGACGCAAGATCATATCTGACGCTTCGATACCTTTCCAACCAGCGATTGATGAGCCATCAAACATTTTGCCATCTTCCATGACATCTTCATCAACGGTATGCGCTGGGAAGCTGATGTGCTGCTCTTTGCCGCGTGTATCAGTAAAGCGAAAATCAACCCATTTAGCATTAGAGGATTGGATAAGATCTAATAGTTTATTCGACATGAATAGTCTCCGTTGTGTTGATCACGTAATTGCGATTTAAAATTATTAATATGATGTTCTTGTCCAAGAATGTCAGATGTGCTCTCAATACTAAAACAGCGCATTCGATATTATGCTTATTATCAGCACTATTTTGCGTATTAGTCAAGATGCTCATCTAAAGCGTTTACTCAATCAGACCAATATTTGTGCACATGGTCTAACATACGCCAATTCAATCCTAACGACATTCTAGCAATATACAACTCATAATGCTGAACTCTTCGGGCTCTTGTTAATAATTATTTTTAACCAGTTTTTTGGCTTTAAAAATAATCATAACAGCAACAATGCAAAGGCTATGCCAATGTATTGACACTCTGATAACAGACATAGTTATAGATAGATTTAATTATCAATAATTACAGTTATTTATATGTTCAACATCATTGGATATTAATTAATTCTCATCTAGTTCAGTTTTAGAATAGCACTTAATTAGAGCACCAGCTGAGAGCCAAAAGCACTTAATTGGTGCAAATTAAAATATATTTATCGTTATAATGCTATCTATTGGTGCGCCGCTAATAGCTGAATTTATAACACTATCCGGAATCAAACTATTCTTATTATCGACAAAATAATAAAAAATATGTTTTTACTTGGTGCTTACTTAGATAGCCCGTACCCTACATTTGATAGAAAACAAAATAGTGGTAAGATAACCGCGCGCAATAACCTCCTCTGTTATAGTCATAGCTGCTTGTGTCCGGCAATCAAGTGACTTGATAACAGTGAGAACAAATTTTATGTTAAAAATATAATAAAACTGATAAGTTGAAGCCTTAATGATTTTGATGATCGATAATTACGATAGCTTTACGTACAATATCGTACAGTACTTCGGTGAGCTAAAGCAGAACATCACTGTCTGGCGTAATGATCAGGTCAGCATTGAGCAGATTAAAACCCTCGCACCTGATGTCATTGTGATTGGCCCAGGTCCTTGCGATCCTGACCGTGCGGGTATTTCGCTGCAAGCCATTGAGACATTTAAAGGGATTATTCCTATACTGGGTATTTGCTTGGGTCATCAAGCTATCGGTCAAGCCTTTGGCGGTCAAGTGGTCAAAGCTGGCGAAGTCATGCATGGCCGCTTATCAGCTATCTATCACAACGAGCAAGGTGTGTTTGCTGGATTACCTAACCCGTCACAGGTTACGCGTTATCATTCGCTCGTCATTGACAAGACAAGCCTACCAGACTGCCTTGAGCTCACCGCATGGACACAGAATACTGATGGTAGTATTGAGGAAATCATGGGTATTCGTCATAAGGCGTTTGCTGTAGAAGGTGTTCAGTTCCATCCTGAGTCGATATTGAGCGAAGCAGGTTATCAATTGCTCAATAACTTTTTACAGACTCATGGATTGGCTACTCTGACATCCGATGAGCTACCACAAGTTGGCTAGATTTGACTAAAAGCACGTCGGTAAAAAATACTGCTTTCATAAGCCCATGCCAAATTCCACACAGATTCATATAAAAAATAATAGTAAGTGAGACTACAATGAGTACGACAACAATAGAAGAAACGCACACACCAGAGAGTATTGCAGAATTGTCTGATGAGCAAACGCATCAATTGCTAACCACAGCTTTGGGTAGAATATTTCAACACATTGACTTAACCTTTGATGAGATGTATCAAGTGATGCTCATCATCATGCAAGGTAGATGTAGCGACGCTATGATGGGCGCTATCTTGACAGGCCTACGCATGAAAGGCGAATCCATCGACGAGATTACTGCATCAGCCAGCGCCATGCGTGCACTAGCCGCCAACATTAAACCAAAGAACTGCGACTACTTGGTAGATATCGTTGGTACTGGCGGCGATGGTGCTAATCTGTTCAATGTCTCGACTGCGTCGGCATTGGTTGTTGCGGCAGCTGGTGCACAAGTTGCTAAGCACGGCAATCGCGGCGTCTCAACCAAATCTGGTAGCTCAGACTTACTTGAGCAAGCAGGCATCAGTCTAGCGCTCACGCCAGAGCAGGCGAAAGACTGTATCGAAAACCAAGGTATTGGATTTTTATTTGCACCCAATCATCATAGTGCCATGCGTTATGCCAACCCTGTACGCCGTGAGCTAAAGGCACGTACCATCTTTAATATTTTAGGCCCATTGACCAACCCTGCTGGCACGCCAAACTTAGTCATTGGTGTATTTACTGCGCAGCTATGTGAGCCGATTGCCAAAGTAATGAAAAACTTAGGCGCACGTCATGTCATGGTAGTAGGCGCGAAAGATGGTCTTGATGAAATCAGTCTTGCGACTTCGACCACAGTCGCTGAGCTAAAAGATGGCGAGATATCAGTCTATGACATGATGCCAGAAGATGCGGGTATCGAGTCACAAACTCTTATTGGCCTCGATGTCGACTCTCCAGCACAAAGTCTTGAGTTGATTCGTGCTGCGCTATCTGGAGCCGACACTCATGACCGTGCCGTACTTAAAGCACGTGATATGATTGCGCTAAATGCAGGTGCCGCGATATACACCGCAGGACTTGCCAGCAACTACCCTAACGGTGTTAGCCGAGCACAAAAAATTATTCAAAATGGCGATGCTTTACTAAAACTTGAGTCTTTGGCCAACTATACCCAACAGTTAGTCGCTCAAGGTTAACTTATAAGCACTAATCTACTGTCTATAGTCAAGAAAACCTAAAACGGATGCAAGGCCGCCAACCATAGATTGTACATCTAGGAAGGGAAACGCCGTAGCCATTTAGTAGTTATTAATAGCTCTCTGACTATATTTACATTTAACGATATTCGGATACCAGTATGACCACAATCCATTCAGACATACCGTCAGTGCTACAGCGCATTGTCGCCACCAAAGTAGAAGAAGTAAAAGCCGCTCGCGAAGCATTGTCTCTAGAGGACTTGCAAGCACAGGTCGCAGCTGATGATAAACCGCGTCGAGGTTTTGCTGCGGCGCTACGTGCTGCTGGCACTAAAGAAAATGGTATCGGTATCATTGCTGAGATTAAAAAAGCCTCACCGTCTAAAGGCATTATCAATCATAACTTTACCCCTGCTCTATTTGCGCAGCAGTATGAGCAAGCAGGCGCTAGTTGTCTGTCTGTATTGACCGACCGTGATTACTTTCAAGGCGATGACAGCTACCTTGTTCAAGCGGCTAATACATCAAGCCTACCGATATTACGTAAAGACTTTATGATTGATGTCTATCAAATCTATCAATCTTACCTAATGGGCGCTGACTGCATCCTACTCATTATGGCTTGCCTAGATGATGCCCAAGTACGAGAGCTACATGCACTCAGTATTGAGCTTGGTATGGACGTATTGATAGAAGTGCATACCCAATCTGAGCTTGAGCGTGCGCTACAGTTGCCACGTTCAGTACACAATATCTACGGTATCAATAATCGTGATTTAAATACCTTCGATGTTGACCTGCAAAACACGCTTGATCTTAAGAATATTTTAAACGACGCACTTACTACTGATAGTGCTGAGCAAAAACCACTTATCGTGACCGAGAGTGGTATTCATAGTAGTGATGATATTCGCCTCATGTTAAACAATAAGATTCAGCACTTTCTAATCGGTGAACAATTTATGAAAACCGACCATCCAGGGCAAGCGTTACAATCCTTACTTGCGGGCGTCGCAGCAGACGGGTAAAGTAACTCAATAATTTATGCTTAAATATATGCTAATAGCTTGAACAATGTCTGCGCTATAGACATAGTTCAATCAACCATTCATCAATCAACGATACGTTAACTTTTATGTCAAACTCTCTGTTTTCAAAAGAAATGCAAGACCAGCTCAAAGAACTCAAAGGCCAGCTGAGCAAGGGCCGTGATACCAATTCACCTGAAGGTGAGAATCAAAAGCCAACTGAACCGGTATCGCTACCGACTCAAAAGCAAGTAAAAAAGACAGTCAAGCAGCTAGATAGTGAACATATTGATGACGATAAAGTTCTGTTTATGCAAGCCATGCACGGTGTCAATCAGCTAGAAGATAAAAATGTCCGCTCACCTGCCAGCGCAACTAAAGCAGGTAAGCCTGATGCAGCGACACTATCAAAACGTGCCGCAGCTCAAGGTAGTGAAGCCAATGATCTAGGCGCAGGCTTGTCAGATATGCAAGCACTACTAAACCCAGTCGCTGCTGAAGCTTATTTGTCTTATAAGCAGCCCACACTGCAAAATAAAATCTTTGATCAACTCAAAAAAGGCAAGCTGCGTTGGTATGATGCGGTAGATATCCATGGCTGTACAATAGAAGAAGCACGCGAAGCGATGACTCAACTATTGAGCCAAGCCAAGCAGAAAAACGAAACCATGGTAAAAATCGTCCATGGTAAGGGTAGCGAAGCGATTCTAAAAACCTGTATCAATGGTTGGTTGCGTCAATTGCCAGAAGTATTAGCTTTTTGCTCTGCGCCACCAAAAGATGGTGGTAACGGTGCGGTACTAGTACTACTCAAAAAACCTAAAGCAGATGGTGAATAGGTCTACTGTTAGTGATACGGTACTACATCAAAAGGACTGCTTATTTGCAGTCCTTTTTTTATCAATCACTTATGGTCTAGAGGTAGACTGCAACGATGTTTCCTTCAATGAACGCTCTCTTTAATGTACATTCCATTTAATGTGAGCTTCTCACCTTTTATTAATATATAGACTTGAGCACCTTCTAATTAGCAAAGCGAAATCACTATGAACATACAGACTATTGAAAACATTAACGAACTAGAACAGCAAATTGCTGCACTGATTACCATTGAACCAAGGTTCGCCCCTGTCCATAAGCAGGTCGGCACACCTAATCTTAGGCACAACGCAGGTGGGTTTGAGCAGTTGATGAGAGCGATGGTCGGTCAGCAGTTATCAGTTGCCGCCGCTGCCAGCATTTGGAAACGGTTGGTTGATGCAGAATTAATCACCCCGCAAGCTATACGCGAGGCGACAGATGATACTTTGAAGACACAAGGATTGTCTAAGCAAAAAACTCGTTATGTGCGTTCATTAGTAGATCATGATATAGACTTTGCAGCCTTAGAAACTTTGCCAAATGAAGAAGTCATAACAACCTTGACAGCCGTGACAGGGATTGGACGTTGGACAGCTGAGATGTATTTATTATTTTCGCTAAAACGTGCAGACATACTTGCAGTCGATGATTTGGCCATTAAAGTTGCAGCCATGGAGTTGTTAGGCTTAGCAGAGCGCCCAACACCCAAGCAGCTAAAAGACTTAACTCAGCATTGGTCACCTTATCGTAGCGCTGCCAGTCTACTGCTTTGGTCGTACTACGGTTTATTACGTGATAAAACCGCAGTACCTTTATAACTAATTGAGCAAAAAACATAGCCAGTGTTATTCACTACCATTCGTGAGCAAAAAGTCTCCTTTAAGGCTGATTCCATATAGAAAAGCCAGATTTGTTTTTAGTGTGCTTAAACTTACTTTTTCTTAGCATATGACTTTTATGCTTTAGTGCCTTAAGCGCACCACTTCTGCTGACGGTCGCCATAGAGAATTTGTGGTGACTTGCAACATCATTTTTAGCCTTGTCGCTATCTTTACGAATATTAACGCCATCGTCGTTGTAATCTTTCCTGTATACGCTTGTGTTTACTTCCTTGTTATCAGACACTTCATTATTAGCAGAGTTACTACTGTTATCTGATTCATTTCCTTCTGCTGATTCATCAGTGCTACTTCCCACATGATGTTCAAGCTCCGTTTGATTAACAATCAACTGCTGAGTCGGCAATGCATGTTCTACTTTATATTTCGCGACTTTCTTTAATATATCTACAAACAAAGCGTTTTGTTTGTCATAGAACTCAATGATACCAATAGCATTCACATAAGCTTGCAACTGAATAACATAGCAATCTTGGCGCAGCTCCAAAATATTGACCTGATTCCATTCTTGATTGGTCAAATCATGCTCTTTTATAAATTCATCCAAGTCATTAACCATTTTGAATATTACGTCAAGATCAGCGGTACGCTTAATATATAAGTAATGGAAAAAACGAAACATATCGCGAGAGGTAAAGTTTTCGATCTGCATCGATGAAAAATCACCATTTGGTACCGTAACAATCGTCCGCGACAAGGTTCGTACGCGCGATGAGCGAATACCAATATCAATAACTGTGCCTTCGTAAGTACCAAACTTACAATAGTCACCGATACGCACAGGTGAATCTGCGACGACGACGACACTACCAACTAAGTTTTCAATCGTCTTTTGCGCACCAAGGGCCAACGCCAAACCACCCACACCCAGTGCGGCAATACCAGTGGTCAAATCAAAACCCAAATTGCCAAAAATAACAATCACTGCAAATATCAGTAATAGCGCTTTGACGACCTTACGCAGCAGTCCCAAAATTGAGACTCGCTCAGTATAGTTTTTCTTGTAGCTTAGATTTACCGCTCGGGTAAATATCGCGTCGATCACTCGCAATAGTAGCCAAGTCAGCGCTAACCAAGAAGCGATATCCGTAAAGCGATTGACCGGCTCACGCAGGGTCACCGATACGCCTGCATAAACCATCACCTCGGATAGTATCAGGGCCATAATGACCACAGAAAGTGGCAATATTACCTTATTAGGTAACGGCAATGGCGTACCACGCAAGTACGGATAGACAATCCTTAATAAATGGTACAGCAACCATACCGCGACATAAGTGAGTACAAAGCTGGTCACAATCATAGTGAGCGCGGCGACCAAATCAGCTAGTTGATAGCCAAAAAGCTTTTTGCCATCTAAAGAATCGACCGTATAGCGCGAGACCAAGGTCGGCTCAGTATTTTCTATTACTTCTGGTACTGAGGTCAGCGTATCGCTAGAGAATTGCCAATATTGTTCGTTTTGTTTTGAGACCACCCTTTCTAGCAATAGCGGAACACTTCGCTCCCCGATATTAATCACACCGACATTTTCTTGGCTAGGTGGCAGTTGGTCAGTTAGATTACCCTCAGGTGAATTGCTAATCTGTAGATCCGGCTGAAAACGCCCTCCTGCATCCAGTGCTTGTTTGAACTGTCGCACAACGGTCGTTGGGTTATCGGACTTTGATAAGTTGAGATAATTACTTGCCAGCAAATAATCATTTTCGCCCAACGCACTGATAAACCCTTGTACCGTATGACGCGGCGTATCTCGTCCGAATGAATCAGGCAATGGCGTACTTACTGCCTCTCCACTACTGTCATTACCCACTCCAAGAGCCCCAGCCTCAACAGCATAAGCATTGTTTGGCAAGGCAATACTCAACAGCATAGCTAGTAATAGCATTGCGACTATAAATGGTATTTTAGTAATAGCAGGAAATGAATTAGGCGAAGGACTGGGAGTCAGATTATGCTTGATAGACAAAACAAACCTCTTAGTTTAAAAATGGCATGATAAATGACAGGCGGCGTCCATACTATAGTAACAATTATTTATAACAGCAGTGCTTTTGATTACGCAATTTTGTAGCTAACTGTATTGATATTTGGTTTCTTACTCTATGTACGCTTCTAATAGTAGGTATTTTTAAGGATAGGTTTCTCCTATAAAACTAAGAAGATGCTCATAGAATGTTTAGGTAAATTAATTTTTAATAAACTATTTAGCAAACTAACATGAATACCATTCAGCCTACCCTGAATAAACATTAGGTTAAAGTAGTTTATAAAGCGGGTTAATTTGTAGATAATGAGCGCAGTTTTGCTTATATACTGTTTTTTGTAACTTTTGACCCCTTTTACGTCATAATAGTTACCTCTCATTTCTGCATTTTTAACTTGATTACTTTGGAATCGACTATGTCTGTAACACGTGCATCTTCACGTACCTATCTTCGTTTAAGTATTTTGAGCGCGCTTGGTTTACTTGCAGTAAATACTGCAATGGCAGCTACCTCTGAAAACACTTCCATCAACGATAGCAATTTGCCACAAGTTGAGCTTGATGAAATTGTCGTAACAGCCACTCGCACACCTACTAAGACAAGCAATGTAATTGCGCAAACACGAGTAATTAATAAAGAAGAGTTACAACGTTATCAAGGTCAAACTGTTTTGGACGTACTCAAACGTCAGCCAGGCATTGCTTTTAAACAAAACGGTGGTCTTGGCGCTTCTTCAAACTTTTATATGCGCGGCTACGATAGCAAACAAGTCCTCGTATTGATTGATGGTATACGTTATAGCTCAGTCAGTGCTGGAGGCGCCGCTTTAAACTTGCTACCTGCTGATCAAATTGATCGAATTGAAGTTCTCTATGGTGCATCAGGTTCTAGCATCTATGGTGCGGATGCGATGGGCGGTGTGATTCAAGTATTCACTAAAGGCAGCAATATAGATCGAAGTAGCATGTCAGTTACCGCGGGTATCGGCTCAAACGATCATTACGTATATGGTGCAAGCGCACAACTTGCCAATACTAATGGTACTACATTAAGTCTTTCAGCCAGTCACAACGAAACAGATGGTATCAATGCGACCCGACCAGATCCCAGTAATCAAAACGACCCTTATAACAAAGACGCTGATGGTTTTGAGAGCGACAGTGTAAGCCTAGCAGTCAATCAGCGTTTTGGCGATACGTTACTGACAGGTGCTAGTATCTTGTATAGTAAATCCACTACTGAATATGACGACGGTATTTTTGAAGACGTTCATGCTGATCAAGAAAACGGCGCAGCGCAAGCTTATGTCGACTGGCAATATATGCCTGATGCCTCTGTTAAGATCCAATATGGTCACTCTGTTGATAAAAGTGAGTCTTATGCTAAGTATCCGAACGTATTCGATGGTACTCAAGACCAGATTAGCTTAGTTGGTAAAAACAAGCTGCTAGCTGGTGAAGCTGTTTATGGTCTCGAATACCTCACTCAAGACTTAGACAGTACGGCTTACAGTATTGATGACCGTAATGTCAAAAGTGCCTTTGCTGGCTATGTCGTCGCCAATGACCGCTTTGATGCCCAAGCTAACCTACGCTACGATGATGACTCACGTTATGGTGATGAAACCACCTATAATTTGGGCGGTGCGATGCATCTTAGTCCTAATTTTCGTGTTGGTGCGAGCTATGCTAAAGGCTTCCGCGCACCTGTCTTTAATGATTTAAGTCCTGCATATGGTGGCGATCTTAACCTTAATCCTGAGACTAGCGACAACTATGAAGTATTTGCTCAGTACGATAGCACTCGGCACAGCACACGTCTGACAGGTTATCGCAGTGATGTGGATAATTTAATTGCTTACTCTAATTTCAAAGCAAAGAATATCAATAGCGCTAAGATTGAAGGCATATCATTAACCTCTGACTGGGAAATGAACGACTATCTGTTTGGCGGCAGCTATGACTACCAGAAGGCAGAAGACAGTAGTGGCGGAAGTGATGATGGCAACTCTCTTCCCTACCGTCCTGAACACAAGGGCTTGGTATATGTCGGATACCGTCTGCCAAGTTTAGATATACGCGCTGAATATCAGTATGTAGGGGACTATTACAGCAGAATTACCAATACTGACTCTCAATTTGTAGACAACTATGGATTGCTGAACATCAGTGGTAACTACAAACTTACTGATAATTTGTCTATGACTGCACGTCTAAACAACATCACTAACGAAGATTATATAACAGATATTGGCTATAATACTGACGGTATTAACTACTTTACCTCTCTAACCTACAACTGGTACTAATTTTGGCTGAGTAGTATCAAAAAACATTAAAACAAAAAAGGTCATCAGTCGATGGCCTTTTTTATGGCTATAGATTCCTGTTTGAGGTTTTGTTTGTCTAAGGCATCAGCTATTTATCTCAGTCAATAGGTGACAATTAACCACTCATCTATTACAATAACGACCTCCGAGAGGTGTTGCGCCATAACAGTGATTTACTGCATTAACATTCTATAGTTATGCAATCACAGGTTATGTTAGGCTCGGTTAACTGTCGAGAGTCCATGTTTTTGGTCACTCACAGCGCAAACAACGGCACCTGCGTTTTTATTCTTTTTATCATTCGTTAACCACTGATAGGAGCATATTATGGACGCAGTGTCTACTACACCATCTGCCCATACGATCGATCCCTCTTTCACTGACTACAAAGTCGCTGACATCAGCCTTGCTGATTACGGCCGCCGTGAAATCACCCTTGCTGAAGCCGAAATGCCTGCCCTAATGGGCTTGCGTCGTCGCTACGAAGCCGACCAACCGCTTAAGGGCGCAAAAATCGCTGGCTGTATCCACATGACTATTCAGACTGCCGTACTTATCGAGACATTAGTCGCGCTAGGTGCTGAAGTACGCTGGACATCATGTAACATCTTCTCAACTCAAGACCATGCTGCTGCTGCGATTGCTGCTGCTGGTATCTCTGTTTATGCTTGGAAAGGCGAAACAGAAGAAGAGTATGAATGGTGCCTACGTCAGCAAGTACATGTTGGCGGCGAAGCGTCAGGCCAACTTTGGGATGCTAACTTAATCTTGGATGATGGCGGTGATTTGACCGCTTTGATTCACAGCGATTATGCAGAGCTGCTTGATAACATCCATGGTATCTCAGAAGAAACCACTACTGGCGTTCATCGCTTGGTTGAGATGCTTGGTAAAGGTACACTTAAAGTACCAGCCATCAACGTCAACGATGCGGTTACCAAGTCTAAAAATGATAACAAATATGGCTGCCGTCATAGCTTAAACGATGCTATCAAACGCGCTACCGATATGTTCCTTGCTGGTCGCCGCGCTTTAGTTATCGGTTATGGCGATGTGGGTAAAGGCTCTACACAAAGCTTACGTCAAGAAGGCATGATCGTACGTGTTTCAGAAGTTGACCCTATCTGTGCTATGCAGGCATGTATGGACGGTTTTGAAGTATTATCACCATACATCGACGGTGATAACACGGGCGGCGCAGCCAGCATCAACAAGCGCTTACTTGAAGACACTGACATGATCGTCACGACTACTGGTAACTACCATGTTTGTGACAGGCATATGCTAGCAGCCCTTAAGCCTGGTGCTGTGGTATGTAACATCGGTCACTTTGACACCGAAATCGACACACAATTCATGCGTGACAACTGGCGCTGGGTTGAGATCAAGCCACAAGTGCATCAAATCTTCCGCTCAGACGATGAGAACGACTATTTGATCTTGCTTGCTGAAGGTCGCCTAGTAAACCTAGGTAACGCAACTGGTCACCCATCACGCGTGATGGACGGCTCATTTGCCAACCAAGTATTGGCTCAAATGTATCTGTTCGAAGAAAAATTCGCTGACTTGCCAGCTGACCAACGTACTGACAACCTATACGTAAAAGTATTGCCTAAAAAGTTAGACGAAGAAGTGGCCGCTGCGATGGTTGCAGGTTTTAACGGTACGCTAACCAAGCTGACCCAAAAGCAAGCTGAGTATTTGGGTGTGCCAGTTGAAGGTCCATTCAAGCCTGACGCTTATAAATACTAAAAGGAGCCTGACTGTGAGTAAGCCTGCTTTCTCCTTTGAGTTCTTTCCTGCAAAGACCGAGCAAGGTCACGAAAAGCTTCTCAGCACTTATGATGATCTTAATAAGTTATCACCAGCTTATTTTTCGGTAACTTATGGTGCAGGCGGTTCAACCCGTAGCCGCACCTTAGATATCGTACAAGCGCTAAGTGCACGTGGTACCACTGAAATCGCGCCGCACATGTCCTGTATTGGTGATGACAAAAGTGAAATCGCTGAATTGCTCGAGTATTATAAGACTTTAGGTATTAGACGCTTAGTAGCGCTACGCGGCGACTTGCCATCAGGTCAGGTGGGCATGGGTGAACTACCATTTGCGGTAGATTTGGTAAAGTACATTCGTGAGCATTCAGGTGATCACTTCCATATCGAAGTGGCCTCCTACCCTGAAATGCACCCACAAGCGCGTAGCTTTGAGTTTGATATCGATAACTTGGTAAATAAATACCAAGCTGGTGCCAATGCGTCGATTACTCAGTTTTTCTACAACGCTGACAGCTATCTGTACTTGCGTGATAAGTTAGAGAAACGCGGTATTGACACGGTAGCTCAGCCTTTGGTCGCTGGTATCATGCCAATTACCAATTCAAGCAATCTCTTGCGTTTTGCTGATAGCTGTGGCGCTGATATTCCGCGCTATGTACGCAAACAGTTGACGGATTTTGGTGATGACCGTAAGGCTATTCGTGAGTTTGGCTTTGATGTGGTTTATCGCTTGTGTGAACGCTTGATTGCCGAGGGTGTACCTGCCATGCATTTTTATAGCATGAATAAAGTTGAGCCAAACAAACGCTTAGTAGAAGCATTGGGATTGACTGCTTAAATTTGTAAGCATTCTAAAATACCCCTTCATCATTCCTGAATACATTATTAATGACTGGCGCTTCTAGGAGCGCCAGTTTTTTATTGTCAAAATTTTGACCAATAACCCTTTACCGTTTTATTCATACACTTTATCTTATTTGATTTTTAAAAATTTCTTCACTGTGTAATAATGCTGCTCTAAAAATAATTATCTTTATTAAGAAAAATTCTCATAAAACAAATGTCATTAATTGTCTCAAGTGATATTCTATAGATCTAATAATAACTATACTCAATCAAATAATAGGAATAAGACCACGTGCGACGTTTTTTTTATGCCGTTAACAACGACAATGCTGATGCCTCACCACTACCTAAATTGGGTGAGTTACCGCTAGGTAGCAATGTCGAATTACCAGATAGCGTTGTCCATCACTGGTGCCGTGTACTACGAGCCAATATTGGTGATCAAGGGATTTTGTTCGATGGATTTGGCGGCGAATATACAGTAGAGCTACAGGCAATCAGTAAAAAAAATGCCACGGCTACTTTACTTGCTCACATAGACGACGATCGTACGCCGCCTACTATCACTCAGATTGGTTTGGTAATGAGCCGCGGTGAGCGTATGGACTATGCTATTCAAAAAGCAACTGAGCTTGGAGTGACTGCTATTCAGTTGCTCAGCAGCCACCACGGTGAAGTCACATTAAAACCTACTCAAGTTGAAAAGAAACTGGTGCATTGGCAACAAATAGCGATTGCAGCTTGTGAACAATGCGGTCTTAATCGTCCGCCCCTCATTCTTGCGCCACAATCTATCAACGAATGGCTAAGCAATACCAATTCTGATACTAAGACTACTGAGGCTACGGCTACTGACGTTACGAAGGTGCAAATGGCCGTCAGCTCTATCGTTTCTGTGCTTAGTTATGATCCTTACTACCAAGTATTAGCGAACGCTCCAGATCTATGTATGCAAATGAGTGTACCAGCAGCAGGACAACCTGCCATGCCTAACGCTCTATCTGATATTCTTAAACAACAGACCCCTTATATCAAACTGTTGATCGGGCCTGAGGGTGGTTTGAGTCACGATGAATGTCAGCAGGCGGAGAGTGTTGGATTTGAGCCTTGGCAAATCGGCACAAGAGTCTTGCGTACCGAGACTGCACCAGTGGTAGCGTTAGCTACTTTACATGCCTTAAGCACCTAGTAAAGACTGATAAGTACTAGTATGACTATCGTAGTTTTTATCTTTTATGCTTATAGTCAAAAATAACGTCTGTTCTGTGTCGTACATAGTAAAATGCGACGCCAACTCAATGTTAATAAATTGATAATGCAGTTCTTATTTTTATAAGCCCTTATCTTTTGTGAGCCACTATTATGAGCAATTTTGACACTATTCCAGTATCAATCAAGCAGCAGTTGATGAGTACGCTATGTGAACAGCTTGAAGACGCCATATTTGTATTAGATGACAATTTACGTTATTTAGCGGTCAATGCCAGTTATGAGCTTATGATTGGCTACAAAGAAGAGTTCTTGGTTGGTCGGCCACTTGGTATCTACGCTGCTGAGTTTTTGTCAGAAGCAGAGCAGCTGATCTTGAAAGACATCAGTAAAAACCTAGACAGTCATGGATTTTACGAACTTGATTTTGCGATGATCAATCGTTACGGCGAGCCTATTGATTGTCATGTCACTTATCGCAAGATTTATGTTGAGCAGACAGCCTACCATGTCGGTATGTTGCGTGATATGTCATCCGTTATAAAAGACCAAAAACAGGTTGCGCATTTACTCAACTATGATCAGCTCACAGGTCTCCCTAACCGCAAAGTATTTTTAAGTCAGACAAGTGACATGCTATTGGATAGTTACCAAGAGGTTGTCCTTGTACGCTTAAATATTGATCGCTATCGCAATCTTGCCAGCCTACTAGGGCCTGATGGTGCCAATGATTTAATAAAAAACTTTGTAAAAGGAGTCGAAAAGCTCAAGCTGCATAATTTACGCTCTTTTTCTCACTTCGGTGGTGATGATTTTGCGCTACTGTTTGAAGTTAAAGATGCCAATATGGTACGTCATCAGCTAGACACACTTATGCAAATGTGTGAACGCCCCTTCTCTACTGATAAGAGCCATGCAACAGATGCAAACATCTATTACCATATTTCTGTGGGTGTCAGCTGTTTTCCAAAAGATGATAATGAAGTAACGGGTTTATTGACCAAAGCGGAAAAAGCATTAGACTATGTCAAGCAACACGGTGGCGATGATATACGCTGGTACGATGAGGCCATTGAAAGCGCCACCGCTGGTAGCTTAGAGTTAGAGTCTGAGCTTAGAGCTGCTACCACTGAAGGCCAGTTCGTTCCCTATTATCAGCCAAAGTTCTCATTAGAGACTGGTGCTATCACAGGTTTTGAAGCATTGGTACGTTGGCAACATCCTACTCGCGGATTACTCAAACCCGTTCATTTTATCAATGCCATTATCGCGCACAAGCTCTCCTTTGATTTGTTTTCGCAACTGGCTATTAAAATCGTCAAACAACTAGCCGTTTGGCAACAGCAAGGGTTTCATCAACACGTCTGTATCAACGCTGATGCCGCGGAATTTAGCCACCCTGACTTCTTTGATATGGTCAGCACACTACTGACAGAGAATGACGTTGCTGCCCATCAGTTGCATATCGAAGTGACCGAATCATCTTTGATTCAGCGTCATGACAATGTAAAAAAACAGCTTAACTCGCTTAGAGAGCTTGGCGTACGTCTAGCGCTCGATGATTTCGGTACTGGTTATGCGTCATTGAGCTACTTGCAAGAGTACCCATTTGATTTTATCAAAATCGATAAGAGCTTTATCTCCAATATTGAAACCGATCGTACCCAGCACGCGATTGTAAAAGCCATTTTAGACTTAGCAGTCGCTTTAGACATGCAGGTCGTTGCTGAAGGTATCGAAACTGAGCAGCAGCGTGATGTGTTGTTAGATATGGGGTGCAAAATTGGTCAGGGCTATTGGTTTAGCAAACCCGTGGCTGCTGATGTTGCCACTGCGATGCTGATTAAACAAAATGCTTCTGAGTAAACGCTAAGCTATTCGCTATACGTTATTAATCATAAACTACTATGTTAAGACTCCTAGCATACGAGCATGTTTAATGTTAATCACGTTTATATCTGTGAAATAACTTACAGGCTCGGTTCTACCAAATAGTGTTGTAATTTATACTAATGCGTTTGTCTTTCTGGCGAACGCTATTTTTTTGGCTGTCGTTTTTTCATGTTAATACTAATCATATAAAGGACTATCTGTCTTAGTAACGTTAGGGTTTTCATATGCTTAATGCTGCTGTTTCCTAGCGCCTAACGTCGATTGCATAACCGATGCAAGATAGGTTCATGACTTATCAGTCCTGTCACCAAACTTGTATAATCACCTATGAAAGCCTATCTTTTATAGTGAATTTGTTAGAGCACATTTAATCTATCATTGACTCTGACAATCACCACTCTTTTTAACACTATTTTATGTAATCGATAGCATGGTTGACCTGCTCTACTGTTTATCATTTATTTAGATTTTCAGATTGGCTAGGTAAGAATAACGCACTAGAGGATAGTGCGACCATATACTCATTATTGGCTATGATCGGTTACATTCCAAAAAGGACAGGAAGTTATGCAATACAAAGCGCCCTTACGTGATATCCAATTCGTTATGCATGAACTACTCGATAGTGAAAGCCACTACAAAACTTTGCCTGCGTTCCAAGAAGCTGACCGCGAGCTAATGGACAGCCTATTTGAAATGGCTGCAAGCTTTGCTGAAAACGAACTGTCACCATTGAACCAAAGCGGTGATGCTGAAGGCTGTAAGTTTGACAATGGTAAGGTCACCACGCCAAAAGGCTTTAAAGAAGCTTATGACGCGTATTGTGAGCTTGGCTTCCCTGCTTTATCTGCTGAAGAAGATTTCGGCGGTCAAAACATGCCGTTCTCATTGTCTACTGTCATCAATGAAATGGTTGGTACGGCTAACTGGTCATTCTCTATGTACCCTGGCCTCTCACATGGTGCTATTCAAACCATCGAGCATCATGGTACTGACGAGCAAAAACAAACCTATTTAGAAAAAATGGTCACTGGCGAATGGTCAGGCACCATGTGTCTTACTGAAGCACATGCGGGTTCTGACTTGGGTATTATCCGTACCAAAGCTGAGCCTAAAGAAGATGGTAGTTATAGCATCACGGGTCAAAAGATTTTCATCTCTGCAGGTGAGCATGACCTAACCGGTAACATTATCCACATTGTATTGGCTCGTCTACCAGGCGCACCTGCTGGTACCAAAGGTATCTCGTTGTTTATCGTCCCGAAAATGACGGTCAACGCAGATGGTAGCGTTGGGGAAAGCAACAATGTCGTTTGTGGCTCTATCGAACACAAAATGGGTATCAAAGCCTCTGCAACTTGTGTCATGAACTTCGATGGCGCAACGGGCTACTTGATTGGACCTGAAAACCGCGGCCTACAGTGCATGTTCACCTTTATGAACGTGGCACGTATCGGTACAGCTGTGCAAGGTTTGACTGCAGCAGAGTATGCATTCCAAGGTTCATTGACCTATGCAAAAGACCGCTTAGCGATGCGTTCACTATCAGGTACGAAAGCACCAGAGAAAGCAGCTGATCCTATTATCGTACATCCAGCGGTTCGTAACATGCTATTGACGGAAAAAGCCTTTGCTGAAGGTGGTCGTGCGCTAGTTTATTATCTCTCACACTTTGCAGATACCGTCGCAAAAGGCGAAGGCGAAGCGTTGAAGTTTGCTGATCAAATGTTGTCACTACTGACGCCAATTGCTAAAGCGTTCTTGACTGAAACAGGTCTGGAAGCTGCTAACCATGGTATTCAGGTTTATGGTGGTCATGGTTTCGTTAGCGAATGGGGTATGGAGCAGAACGTACGTGATACGCGCATTTCTTGTTTGTACGAAGGTACCACAGAGATTCAAGCACTTGACTTGTTAGGTCGTAAAGTCCTAGGTTCACAAGGTAAGCTACTTGCGAACTTTGTAAACGTTATCCAAGAATTCTGTGAAGAAAACAAAGAAAATGACGAGATGGGTCAGTTCATTCGCCCACTTGCCAAGCATCTTAAAGAATGGGGCGATTTGACTGCACGCATCGGCATGCAAGCAACTGAAACGCCAGACGCTGTCGGCGGCGCTGCGGTAGACTATATGTATTTCAGCGGTTATGTGACCCTAGCCTACTTATGGGCGCGCATGGCGCTGGTTGCTCAGACTGCTATCGCAAACGGTACTGGCGAAAAAGCATTCTATGACGCTAAAGTTAAAACAGCTCAGTTCTACTTTGCTAAGCTATTGCCACGTACGACTACGCACGTACAGCGTATCAGCACTGGTGTAGAACCATACATGAGCATGGACGTTGATCAGTTTGCCTTTTAATTAAAGCGCTAAACTTCGCAATCATATAATCTTAAGCGGCAACATACTTCGGTGTGTTGCCGCTTTGTTTTGCGCGTGCTTATGACGACTATCGACATAGTTTTAACAGTAGCAACTGTCTATAAGTACCGACCCGCCTACCTTCTCACATTCTAATTGTCAGTGAGGTGTCTATAAGCACTTCAATAGCCGTTGCTAACTTTTGGTGTACGCACAATTCACGAAGAAATACACTCGCTCACAAGCTTATTTGTTAAACTTTGATTATTAATCGCTAAGGTTATACCAAGAGAACAGTTGATAATCTTAACAACTTCAATTTTAATTATTTGAACCAAAGGAATGTTTATGGCTGTTTATAATGCCCCTCTTAATGACATGCGCTTTATCTTAAATGACGTATTCAAGGCGCCAGAGTTTTGGCAAAACAACGAAAACTTGGCTCATGTCGACATGGAAACTGTCGATATGATTTTAGAAGAAATGGGAAAACTGTCAAAAAACATTCTACTTCCTATTAACCGTAGCGGTGATGAAGAAGGCGCAACTTTCGAAGGTGATGGCGTCGTCACTACGCCGACAGGCTTCAAAGAAGCCTATAAGCAATATGCTGAGTCCGGCTGGGTCGGCTTAAGCGGTAATGCTGAATACGGCGGTCAGGGATTCCCCAAAATGGTTACCATGCTCACCGAAGAGATGGTTTTCACTGCCAACCAATCATTTGCCCTGTATCCAAACCTAACAGTAGGCGCGACGCTTTGTTTAAATGCAGCTGGCTCTGAAGAGCAAAAGCAAACTTATCTAGAAAAAATGTACAACGGCGAATGGGCGGGCACCATGTGCTTGACAGAGCCACATGCTGGTACTGATTTGGGTATTATCAAAACAAAAGCCGTGCCTAATGATGATGGTAGCTATGATATCTCTGGTACCAAAATCTTTATCACTGGTGGTGAGCATGACCTTACTGACAACATCATTCATTTGGTATTGGCAAAAACACCTAATGCACCAGAAGGCTCAAAAGGCATTTCACTATTTGTCGTACCAAAATTCTTGGTCAATGCAGATGGTAGCTTAGGTGAGCGCAATACATTAGCGGTCGGTTCTATCGAACACAAAATGGGTATCAAAGCCTCTGCGACTTGTGTCATGAACTTTGATAATGCCAAAGGCTGGATGGTTGGCGAGGAAAACACTGGTCTATCATCAATGTTCATCATGATGAACTACGAGCGTGTCACTATGGGCTTGCAAGGCCTTGGTGGTTCTGAGCTTGCTTATCAAAATGCAGCGTTATATGCCAATGACCGCGGTCAAGGCCGTAGCGATACCCAGCTACAAAGCCCAGAAAAACCTGCTGATGCTATTATTCATCATGCTGACGTCCGTCGTATGCTATTGAATGCTAAAGTAAATACCGAAGCGTCACGTTGTTTTGCGATGTATGTTGCCAAAAACCTTGATGAAGAGAAATTTAGTACCGATCCTGAGTCAGCCAAAGCGGCTGCAGCTCGTGTTGCCCTACTGACACCAGTTGCTAAAGCGTTCCTGACTGATAAAGCACTGGAAGCCACTGTTGATTGTCAGCAAGTCTTTGGTGGTCATGGCTATATCCGCGAATGGGGTATGGAGCAGATCGTTCGTGATACACGTATTGCGCAGATTTATGAAGGCACCAACGGTATTCAAGCGCTTGACTTATTAGGTCGTAAAGTTGCTCGTAACAATGGTAAGTACGTCACTCATTTCTTGGGTGAGATTCGTGACTTCGTTAACAATATGCAAGCAGACCATGCTATCAAACAAGCTACGTTGAATGCAGCGGATACTATTGAAGAGCTAACCACCACTGTGCTTAATAACATCGGTGAACGCAAAAACGAAATCAATGGCTGTGCTGTTGACTACATGCATGCGTTTGGCTACCTTGCCTATTCATACATGTTTGCGTTGATGGTAGAAGCTGCTAATGGCAAAGAAGGTGAGTTTTATACCAACAAAGCCAAGCTTGCAGATTACTTCGTTGGTCGTGTCCTACCGCGTATCGATGCTCATGCACAGATGGTCAAAGCTGGTAGTGACCCAATGATGAACTTTGATCTTGCTTATTTCGACGTTCCTGCAAGCTAAGCTAGCTTTAGAACTAACTTAAAATACCTTGATTAAAAGGACAGTCGTGTTACTGTCCTTTTTTTTGTCAAAATAACTGCTAACAAAATAATTCAATATCAATTGGCAGTTCCGATTAAAATAACGCAAGACAAGATGTCGCTCGACTACAATTGAACGATTGGTAAACATTACTCAACCACTTATACCGACTTAAATAATAAAAACGATTGAAACAACCATGATAAAGGGTGCGACGTGTCAGAATTAAAACGCATTTTACAACAGATTACCGCTTTGAGCGACGTGCCAGATCCTGCGGTACTCAAACGCTTGATTGATGAGCTACGAGTCAGTGATAAAGAACCTGCATTGGCCAACGAAAAAATTCAATCCCTTATTGATATCATACATCAGCATCCAGAATATGGAGATGGGCTGTCTAGTTTTGTGCTAAAACTGATTATCCAATATCGACAAATTGCGCTGTATACCGATACTGGTATTATGTCCGACCAAGGATTCTTTAACAGTTTACGCCGTTTGATTGGCCATCGGTTTTTACCATTATTGCCACAAGATGACTCTGTCGTTGAACTGGTGGGCTACTTATTTAACAAACGCTCTGATGAACGTTGGCTGGCCAATATTGAAAAGGAAAAATGGGACAAACTGGTTGAGCTGGTTCGCGTAGAAGAGAAACATTTAAATCTAGTAGCTACTGCAAAAAACAGTATTTTAAATGCCATTATCATTTTGTCTTATCGCATCAGCGGTATCGGCTTGCATCCTGATTTGATGGAATCCTATCCACAAATACTGAACTATTCCGCATCTTTTGTTGCACAAAATCAAGAAGCCGTACTCTTCGTCAATCAATATCGTCAAGCACATGAGCTTGATACCTTGACAGATATCACGCCTGAGCAAGCAGTCGATCCTGCACCTCTATTGGTTATGCTTGAACAGTGCGAAGATATCGTCGCTACCGTACGCAAGCGGATTTACAAAACTGGTATCTCTATCCGTTTGACTAATATGATGCTGCGTCTAGATCAAAGCTTGCAGCGTATGCGGATTTTGACTGAGCTGGTCACAGACGATAATCAAAAACGAGATCGTGCTGTTATCGAACTGATACAGGCGCTCATCACTACGGCCAACCAGCGCTATAGTATTGGTTATTTGATTGATAACAATACTAAACTGCTCTCTCGCAAAGTCACAGAAAATGCCAGCCGCGTCGGTGAGCATTATATTAGTACCGATAAAGCAGGCTATCAAAAAATGCTCAAAAAAGCCTCTATTGGTGGCTTTATCATTGCATTTATGGCAACCATAAAAATACTGGCGTATCACTTAGCGCTCGCACCCATGGGTCGCGCGTTCATCAACAGTATGATTTATGGTTTGGGTTTCGTATTTATTCATGTTATTCGCGGCACAGTCGCGACTAAGCAGCCAGCCATGACCGCGGCTGCAATCGCCTCTACCATATCTGAAGGCTCTGGTAAAAAATCACATCAGTTAACTAAGCTATCAGAATTGGTGGTCGATATCTTGCGTACCCAGTTTATCGCTATCATGGGTAACGTCATGTTAGCCGTACCCGTCGCTTTGATTATCTCTTTTGCTTGGTTGCAATATACTGGCGCGCCAATGATTGATACCGAAAAAGCAGGACACCTGCTACATGATCTCGACCCCTTTCACTCATTAGCACTTCCCCATGCTGCTATTGCTGGGGTTTATCTGTTCTTATCTGGTTTGATTGCCGGCTACTACGATAACTTGGCAGTTTATAACAATGTAGGCGCACGTATACAACGCCACAGATTACTAAAATACATATTGCCTAGCTCATGGCTTCAGCGTTTAGGCGGCTTTATAGAAGCCAACTTGGGCGCTATCATGGGTAACTTCTTATTCGGGGTGTTCTTAGGTAGTACCGCGACTATCGGCTATATCTTCGGCTTACCCATTGATATTCGTCACATTGCCTTTGCTTCAGCAAACTTGGCACACGGACTATTCAACATATCTGCTGATGACATCAGCTGGAGTCTCATCCTAATTTCTATACTTGGCGTGGCACTTATTGGTCTGGTCAACTTAATCGTTAGCTTTTCGTTGGCACTGTTTGTCGCCCTACGTTCTAAAGAAGTTCGCTTTTTTGAATGGAGTCGCCTCACAAAACTCGTATTTGGTCATATTATTAGTCATCCGTCTGACTTTTTCTGGCCACGTGATAAGCCAATGAAATATGCGCGTATCGATAGTCAGGGACACATGATATTTGATGATACTTCCGCACAAAAAAATGGCAAATCTATACCAAGTAATTATGTGGTAAGGCGTCTGTCTGATGTCAGGATACTGCCTGAATCTAAACATGCTGATGCTCAACATTCCCAGACGAATACCGATATCAACTATGAAAAGCAGCCGACAGATGGGCATACGCAGCCGTATAGCTCTCCTGAAAAGGTAATGGATTTGGACGATGGTTTAGTCGATGACGAACTAAACAGCGTTCCTTATACCGATGACATCCAATACGATAAGGCCACCAAAACGATAAGTGCGGTTGATAGCGACGTTGTTAGTGATGAGCCACACCATACTGACTCTGATGATAAGCAGACTGGTGACGCCAAAACACCTTTGCCAAAACCTAAAAAACCGCCAAAGCTACCTAGTTAAATAGGTAGTTGCGGTGGCTTTATTCTCGATCGACTGTTGATATTAGAATTATTTGTCATAAGACCTGTTATGCTAAACGGTTTTGACTAAATTACTCTGAGACGAAGATCATATGAAACAAGAAGAAATTAGAGAAAAAATGACCATTCTTATTGATAAGTTATTATCAAATACTTTAAGTGAGCAAGAAGATGACAAAGTTTTGGATGAAATCAGTCGAATTTCTCCATATCAATATTGGAGTGATTTAATTTTCTGGACTAACGACTACGTTGATGAGATTGATGGAAATCTTAAGTTAAAGCACGACGAGTTTTTTGATGAGGTATTTAACGGTTCTAAATCAAATGAAGAACAGAAAAAACAGAAAATCAAAGGACTGTTGGCACATTTAATAACAAATGATTTTTCAGGTTTGCCGATACAGTCTAGCATCGCTGTAAGCGCTGAAATTGATAGACTATCTCCTGATAAGAATTGGTGGGCAATCCTATATTCGAATACAGGTGTTTTGAATCCAGAGTTTTTGGATAGAGAAGGTGATTTTAATTATGAACTGTTTGTTGAAAAGCTATTTGATTAGCATGAGTTTATGATTTGAGAGCATAGTTTCCATGTAGGGTATCGAATCAGCGAAAGCACCCAATTGTTAGCCATAGGTATATCCCAGCGGAACCAGTTATTTCACCCTTCAAACCTATTAACAGACTACTTAAAACAGACTGATATAATGGAGCCACTTATAACAGACTGTTTATTTAGCCTTTTATATTGAGACGCTTATAACTCTCTTTATGGACTCGGGCACTGTGCGCTTGAGGTCATTACCTTGCCGTCACCCAATCTATAAGCCAATAGATAATTACCCCACACGCAGCCACCGTCGAGTGCGCGCGCATGTGGCACATCAATCTCTCCTTTTAGCGCAGCCCAATGACCGAATAGTATCTTACGAGTGCGCGGTACTTGCCACTCAAACCAAGGCAAAAAATCGGTTGGCATAGCCTCATCTAAGTCTGCTGAAAAGCTAAACTCAAGCGACCCATCCTGCTTACACAAGCGCATACGCGTAAAGTAATTAGCAATCGCCCGCATCTTAGTAAATCCTTCGATACCTGCATGCCATTCATCCGCTTCTTTGCTATATAGATTCGGTAGCAATTGATCTAGCTGCGCCAAATTGCTTTGCAGCTGAGCTTCTAATTGCTGTGCGTATCCTGCGGCGGCTTCGATACTCCAATGTGGTGGAATACCCGCATGCACCAACACCGTGTGCTCATCAGGATAAGCCAATATTGGCTGCCTGCGTAACCATTCGAGCAACTCATCACAGTCATCCGCAGCAAAGATAGGTGCAGTTTTGTCTTTATTTTTAAGCTTGGCTACACCGCGCCAGACTGCTATCAAATTAAGATCATGATTGCCCAATACCGTTGCCGCAGCGCCCTGCTCACACAACGCTTTGACATGGCGCAGCGTATTCAATGAGTCCTCGCCGCGTGCTACCAAATCACCAGCAAACCATAATTTGTCTTGGGCAGGATCGAAATCCAGTGTTTTTAGCAATTGTAGATACGCAGCATAGCAACCTTGTAAGTCACCGATAACATACTGATGGCGAAAACTCATAATACCTCAATGATTTAAACACGATAGTTAAAGACAGATCGATAAGAAATAAATACTTAAGTACTGGTCATAAAAATAAAGCATAAAAAACCGCCATTATAATTGACGGTTAGTAGCATGCTTTTATTTATCAAAAATACATTATACGTCTAGCTGTTGTGAATGATTGCTCAGGTTCACAAAGTCTGTGACGCTTAATGTCTCGGGTCGTGCTTGCGGATCGATACCACAAGCCGCAAAATCGTCTTCGCTCAATGTCGGCAGCAACGTTGATTTTTTGAAGATAGCACGTAGTGTTTTGCGACGATGGTTAAAAGTCTCACGTACGACAATAGCAAAATGCTCTTCATCATTTGCGACTACTGGTTTGTTGATATGCGGCGTCAGACGAAAGACAGCACTGGTCACCTTGGGTGGTGGATTAAACGCACCGCGAGGAACGGTCAGCAAATAATCTGTATCACAGTGGTACTGCATGATAACCGATAAACGGCCATAGGTCTTGCTACCCACATCGGCTGTGATACGCTCGACCACTTCTTTTTGCAACATAAAATGCATGTCTTGAATCACATCGGCATAGCTAAGCAGATGAAATAAGATAGGCGTTGAGATGTTATACGGCAGGTTACCCACTACGCGCAACTTACCGCGTTCTTCACTATATAGCTCACGATAATCAACATGCATCGCGTTGTCTTTGATAATCTCAAAGTTTGGATGGCTATTGGCGCCGATACGAATACGCAAGCTATCTGCCAAATCGCGATCTAGCTCCACCACTGTCATCGCATCCACTTCTGCCAATAAAGGCTCGGTCAATGCGCCCATACCAGGCCCAATCTCGATCAAATTGTCATCGCGCTCTAGACGAATACTTTCGACGATTTCGCGAATGACGCTAGTATCATGCAAAAAGTTTTGGCCAAAGCGCTTACGCGGCTGATGTTTGGCAGCACGTAAGCTGTTAGAAATAGTTTGAGCATCAAATGAAGTTTTGGACATAAAAGAGTCTTAATGTATAAAAGATAAATGGGCGATAATAATGTAATGGCAGCGATACGCTGACTTTATAATGACAAATTATACCACAGCTCATAATTAGGCTGTGTTTTTGAATAATTATTATCGATAAACGAGCCATGCTTTCGAGCAACTGACTCGGTAACTTCTTACCTCTACATCCATTTAATATAAACTCTGATTATGCTAAATGGCAGCGTCAAATCAAGTGCTAGCAGACAGAAACAGGTCCAAAGACGGCGTCATCATAACGATTGCAGCGTAAAACTAAATCGATAATTAATCGATTTTTAACACTTCTCAGGTTTAATAAAGCCCGACTGCATAACGCAATTGGTTATGTCTCACCTTTTGATTCTGAAAAGCGGTATTATGATAATTTAAACCTGTCAGGCATTGCTATCTGACTCCAGTAAGCCAGTCTCTGATATAGTCGAGGCGGTTCAGCCCTACGCAATCGTCAGCCCGCCAGATAAATACCCTTAGGGAATTCACATATGATCCTGAAACTTAACGTCACCCTCCATTATCGACTCTCAGAGCCAATGGATCTTTTGCTTCAGATCGAAGCCGCCGATCTTGCGGATCAACGGGTACGTTCGACCGAGATTTGGACATCAGACGTTGCGCATTTTTCACGGGTTACCGCCGATGACGGTATAGGAGAGCGGATTTGGATTCACGCTGAAGGGGATTTTAGCTGCACTTATCTCGCAGAAATCGCCGTTGACCGTCCTGCCTTAGACATATCGGCACTGTCCCAAACGCCCCTGCATCTTTTGCCCGGAGAGACAATCAGGCATTTGATGCCGTCTCACTATTGCCCGTCAGAACAGTTCCATGCCTTCGTGGACGCCGAGTTTGGCAATCTCGCTGGCGGCGCACGGATTGCCGCGATGCGCGACTGGATCGAGTCGGCATTTAGCTATGTACCCGGATCGAGCCATGCACAAACCACCGCGCTCGACAGCTTTGCTCAACGTCAGGGCGTATGCCGCGACTTTGCGCATGTTCTCGTAACATTAGCGCGCGCGTCGTCGATACCAGCTAGGTTTGTGAGCGTTTATGCACCCGATGTGACACCACAAGACTTTCATGCCGTGGCCGAAGTCTATCTTGAAGGGAGCTGGCACCTCATTGATCCGACTGGCATGGCAGGTGCCGACACAATGGCCCGCATCGGTGTTGGGTCCGATGCGTCCAGCGTCGCGTTTTTAACTTCGTTCGGATCCATTGAGCTGGTCAACCAGTCGGTATCCGTGACCAGACAATCTTAGGAACCTGACCCTAGGCTTTCGAGCCTGCGTTTAAGACCATAACCGCCGCCATAATATGAAGGAGGTGGCATCGGTTTTGGTCCATCGGCTTCTCAATCTTCCATTCTTCACCGTGCAGATGAAAGTTTTCGTTCAACGGATCAAGGTCATGGTAGGAGAACATCTCAGACTGTGTTTTTCAGATATTTTATCTACAAACTATCTCAAATGTAGCGCAACCAACATAGCAGCTCTTTGCTCTCGTATCATTTAACATGAAAGTCTTTCTAGGGAAGCAACAGTGGCTCCCTAGTGAGGACTTAGGTCTTTGACTGTAGGCTAATAGTGGTTATGGTTCGAGTGCTCTGGATAGTCGTCGTACTCTTTATAAGCGATCACATAAAATTTGGGATTATCTTACTTTATTTTAAAAAGATTATTCAAAGATGGCACAGTGAGTTAATCACCATTTCATAATACCTCGTGTCACCTTGATACTGCCAACAAGCGTTGAACCTTCATAATCTTTAGTTAATCGTAGCAAATGTCAACCCAGTCTGCTTTTCGACAAGCCTCAATAACTGCCTCATTTTTACCAGAATAAGGGGTGATTTTGTGATGCCAGTGAATTGCATTACGAAGTAGTTGAGGATCAAATCCCCAGTCATATTTTTCATTATCTGCAAGTGCAACTGCTTCAGAGGGTTCCAAATAAGCCAGTTTATGAT
Source organism: Psychrobacter proteolyticus (assembly GCF_038155145.1). Lineage (GTDB taxonomy): Bacteria > Pseudomonadota > Gammaproteobacteria > Pseudomonadales > Moraxellaceae > Psychrobacter > Psychrobacter proteolyticus_B. The sequence continues at coordinate 138,659 of NZ_JBAKAY010000002.1, read as the reverse complement.
CTGTCCATAATCCTACGTCATGATAGGCAAATATTGTTTCAATTAAAGCCTCATACTCAGGTTCATTGTCCAAAAAATGCATGGCATAAGTAATGGCACGATAAACATGGTTACGATAGCCTGGGAAGTCCTTATCAATCAGATGCTTATAACGTGCAAGGATTTCTTCCACTCGAGATCGTACTAGTTTGATTTCAATATCAGACATAGCTTACACTTCTATTTTTATCAAGAAACCTTAATCTAGCAAGCCTATTTCAAAAGTTAAATACTTTTTTAAGCGATATAGATGATTATATGTATCAATAGAACCACTTACATTACGTTTAATTATTCATAAGTAGGTATTACTCACACTAAAACCATCAAGTACGATGTGAACAATACCTATTAGGCGATGAGTCATAACAGAGGTATATCAATGAGTAAGCGACTTATCCGCCATCTCATTAGCCATATTTAGTGCTTGGTATAAGCTAGTCGCACTCGCACCGCCGCTTCCTGCCAAGTCTAGTGCCGTACCATGATCGACAGAAGTACGAATATAAGGCAAGCCTAAGGTTAGATTAACCGTATCACCAAAACCGTGCGATTTTAATACTGGCAATCCTTGATCGTGATACATGGCAATGACCGCATCACAGTTTGCTAAATGTCTGGTAGTAAATAACGTATCCGCTGGCATTGCCTCTGAAATATTGACGCCCATATTGATAAACTCGTTGAGTACTGGATTGATAATTTCAATTTCTTCCATACCCAAATGGCCGCCCTCGCCTGCATGTGGATTGAGGCCGCAAACCAAGATACGAGGCTGCGCGAGACCAAACTTCTCTCTCATGTCATCGATGACAATTTGTACCGTTTGGCGTACATTATCGGCAGTAATCGCAGCAGGGATATCCTTTAATGGTAAATGCGTAGTGACAAGCGCTACTTTCATCGCTTGGTTGGCAAGCATCATGACGACTTTCTCACAGCCACTTTGCTGCATAAAAAACTCAGTATGACCACTAAACATGGTGCCATCTAATAGTTTGATACCAGCATCTATCAACGCTGATTTTTGCAATGGCCCAGTGACGATGGCAGCGACTGTATTATTTACTGCCAGTTTATGAGCAATATCTAACTGCTGAGCCACCATCACTGAGTTAGCAATATTGATTTGCCCGCAGATAACTGGTGCGGCACAAGGAATATTCAGTAGGATGAAAGAGCTATCAGCGTCTATATCTTGCTGCGATATCTGCTCTACCAAGTTAACATCGAAATTACCGGCATTTATATCTGTATTGATAGTATGCCAGCTAGGTATACTTTTGAGCACGCCAGCTGCAACCAATTCATCTGCGCGAGTTTGCATCGCTTTAGCGTCAGCAGTCACCCAAATTGGCCGAGCAAAGTCTTGTAACTTACCCTCTGCTGCTAGTCCTAGTACTACGTCCATGCCAATGCCCGCAGGCTCACCTGTAGTGATTAATAGCGGTCGTTTTTCTTCTGTCATAACAATAGCCTTATTTTATTCAAATTATTGATTTTATTGTATTTATAATTAATATTTTAAGTTTTTACACTTAGATGCTTTATGGTATTTTTTATTTCATTAAAAACAATCACTTCAGATTTAGTTCTTTATCAAGTCTAAAAAACCACATTATGTGTTAAACTTTCGCATCTGATTGTAGCATTTACAGACAAACCTGAGACCGCGTTTTGGTACTTCTATCGTAGAGGCGCTCTATGTTTGTATTGCTCTATCATCGACATCCTTTTTCATACCCATTTTAACTCATTAGGCACTCATGGCAGAAAACGACAAAACCGACGACTTACTCAATCAGACACCGCCGCACAATATTGATATTGAAAAGGCATTGCTAGCGTCTTTGATGAGTATCGAAGAGGCGTACGACAAGATTGCCGATATTGTCACCAAAGATGACTTTTATGCTGGGCGACATCAATACATTTTTGATGCCATTGCCCATTTGGCGGCAGTGAATGAGCCTTATGATACCGTCATGGTACACGACTGGTTAGAAGCGCAGAAATTACTCAAAGGTGCAGGTGGTGACAGTTATTTGGCTGATATTTTGAGCCAAAGCCCTGCAACCTTGTTTAACCTGACAGCCTATGCCCAGCGTGTGCGTGAGCTATCAACCCTACGCCAGTTAATTACCACTGGTAATGACATGCTGACGCTTGCCTATAATCCAAAAGACCAAAGCGTTAGTGACATTCTAGACAATGTCGAGGGCAAGATATTTAGTATCAATGAGCAGCATAATAAACGCGCGGAACAGCGTGGCCCTGTCGGTATCACTTCTGTCTTGACCAATGTTATCGATAAAATTCAAGAACTAAAATCTAATCCCGATGGCATGATTGGTTTGCAGACACCATTTGCCGAGCTGAATAACAAAACTCAAGGCTTACAAGCGGGTGACTTAATTATTGTCGCTGCGCGTCCTTCGATGGGTAAAACCACTTTTGCGATGAACTTGGCAGAAGGGATCTTGTTTAATGAAGATTTGCCCGTTGTGGTGTTTTCGATGGAAATGCCTGCCGAATCTATCGTCATGCGTCTGCTGTCCTCATGGGGCGCGATTAACCAGACGCACCTGCGTTCTGGGCAAATGAATGAAGATGAATGGGCAAAGATGATGAACGCCATTCAACATTTGCAATCAAAGCATTTATATATTGATGATAGTACTGCCCTACCGCCGTCTGAGATGCGTTCTCGCTGCCGCCGTATCGCCAAAAACCATGACGGTCGCTTGGGTGCTATCGTAGTCGATTATCTTCAGCTGATGAAAGTACCAAGTCTAGATGGTAACCGTGTTGGCGAGATTTCTGAGATTTCTCGTAGTCTAAAAGCATTGGCACGTGAGCTTGAATGTCCTGTGATTGCGCTATCACAGCTTAACCGTAGTCTAGAAAACCGTCCAAATAAACGCCCTATCATGTCGGATCTACGTGAATCTGGTGCGATTGAGCAGGATGCCGATTTGATTATGTTCATCTATCGTGATGAGGTTTATAATGAAAACTCGGACCATAAAGGCGTGGCGGAAATCATCATTGGTAAACAACGTAACGGCCCTATTGGTACTATTCGTCTAGGCTTTGAAGGTCAATTTACCCGCTTTATCAATCTAACGCCAGAGTACTACCAAGGCGTGAGTTTTGAGAATGATGAGTAATTAACCTTATAAAATTTAACCCTAATCAATACTAAGCATCAAAATTAGGTCTAATCATAGGTTAATAAATAATTTTATATAACCAGTTTTAATACAATAGCCAGTACCGCATCAATCCAATCGATGTAGTACTGGCTTTATAACTTCATAATTCTACTCATAAAGAAGGCGATTATGCGCACAATCACGATAAAACCAAAAGCCCTTACTCATAACCTAAATCAAGTCAAACAACGAGCACCTCAGTCTAAAGTATTAGCTATGGTCAAATCCAATGCTTACGGGCATGGCGTGGCGGCAGTCTTGCCAGCCCTGCAGCAAGCAGATGGTATCGGTGTCGCTACGTTGACTGAAGCGCTGGAAGCCAGACAGTTAGGTTGGGAAAAAACCATCGGTCTAGTAGAAGGTGCGTTTACCGCTGATGAGTGGCAGCAAGCGATTGATCATGAGATCAGCTGCGTGATTCACCACGGACCACAGCTAGAGTGGGCCCTGCAAAATGTCCCGCCAGCTGGCAGTGCAACTAGAGTAGCTTGGCTCAAATACAATACTGGCATGAACCGTTTGGGTTTTAACGCTGAAGGTGTGCTATCAGCAGCAAAACGCCTACATGAAGCGGGTTATCAGCTGATCCTAGCCACGCATTTCGCCAATGCTGATGACCACGATCACCCATTAAATGCCATGCAGATTGAGCGTTTCTCGAGCGTACTAGCGACTTTGAAAGACACCATTAGTCCAGATATCCAAGGCTCATTATGCAACTCTGCTGGTATCGTCAACTTTCCAGAACATCATTATGATTGGGTACGTCCAGGCATTATCTTATACGGTAGCTCACCTGTCGTCGATAAAAGCGCACAAGAACTAGACTTGCAGCCTGCGATGGATTTCAGTGCTCAAATCATTGCCCTACAAACCGTTAGCGCAAATGATGCGATCGGCTATGGTAGCCGCTGGCGTGCGCAGCAAGACACCAGAACCGCATTGGTCAGCGTTGGATATGGCGATGGCTATCCACGTGTGGTCACGGATGATGCATATGTCACTGTCATGGATGCTAACGACAGCCAAAGCTACCGCTGCCCAGTAATTGGGCGCGTGGCTATGGATATGATTGTCATTGATATCAGTAGCGCACCTGAGAGTCTTGCTATAGATAGCAAGGTCATGCTCTGGGGCGATGCGCCGCGTGTCGACGAAGTTGCAAGTCATGCTGGGACGATTAGCTATGAGCTATTATGTCGCCTGAGCATACGTCCAAACCGTACACAGGCATAATCATTAGCAGCACAGTCATTAGCATATAAGGTATTGCGGCTTGCTAATGTGGTTTCGGTCTATTTAACAAGCCATTTGATCTTGATAAAAATGAACGTTTACATTGAAAGTAAATACGCTATACTAAAAGTTTGTTGTCAACCCAGTATACGCACTGACGCGATGCTATTGAAGACTGATGACGTTTCACTGACTGCGATCGACTGCTAGGATTACTATGAGTTTGCGCCATTTTTTGACCTTATCTGATTTAACCAAACAAGAACTAGAAAACTTAATCAAACGCGCAAGCGAATTGCGTAAGATGCAACACGCAGGCGAGATATATCAGCCTTTTGTTGGTCGTACGCTTGGCATGATATTTGAAAAATCTTCAACGCGTACCCGTATCTCATTTGAGACGGGCATGGGTCAATTTGGTGGTAACGCCATATTTTTATCACCAAACGATACGCAGCTCGGTCGCGGCGAGCCACTAGAAGATTCAGCACGCGTGATTTCTAGCATGGTTGATATCATTATGATTCGTACCTTTGGGCACGAAAAAGTTGAAACCTTTGCTGAATACTCAAGCGTACCGATTATCAATGCGTTGACCGATGACTATCATCCATGCCAATTACTCGCTGATATGCAAACCTATTACGAGCATCGCGGTAGTATCGAAAATAAGATTGTGACTTGGGTTGGTGATGGCAACAATATGTGCTCATCATTTATGCAAGCTGCCAATCAGTTTGGTTTTGAATTACGTGTCGCAGCACCTTATGGTTTTGAGCCTGATCCGAAACTTATGGAACGCTTTTCACACTGCGTCAGTCTGGTAGAAAACGTACAAGACGCGGCAAAAGATTCTAACTTAATTGTCACCGATGTGTGGGCAAGTATGGGTCAAGAATCCGAGCAAAATACGCGTGCACGTCGTTTTGCTCCTTATCAAGTGACGCCGTCTCTATTAGACAAGGCTGATCCTGAAGTGGTATTTATGCACTGCTTGCCAGCCCATCGCGGCGAAGAAATCTCTCATGACATGCTTAATGACCCACGCTCTGTCGTATGGGACGAAGCTGAAAACCGCTTACATGCACAAAAAGCATTGATGGAGTTTTTACTCAAAGACAAAATCAAGTTGCCTGCATAACTTAGGCTATTCTATCAAAAGACAGTGAGATCAATAGTAAGATAACTTGCTAGTACACTCCTAAATAAGTTCCTATATAAAAAAGCCGTCCAGATCTGGACGGCTTTTTTGTTTATACAAATGATTTAGAGATAGTTTAACGCGTAAGCGTCGTCACGCCATTAGCACCTGCTTTTAGCAAAACATCTGCTTGATTTGCTGCAAAGATACCATTGCAGACCACACCCACGATATTATTTAGCTCTTTTTCAAGCGCGATTGGATTACTCACATCCAAATCATAAGTATCTAGAATGACATTACCATAATCAGTGACAAAGTCTTCACGATATACTGGTTCACCGCCTAATTTGGCCAATTGGCGAGCCACATAAGAGCGTGCTTGTGGTAATACTTCAATCGGTACCGGAAACGCGCGACCTAAGATATCAACGCTTTTGCTATCATCGACCATACAGACGAACTTGTTTGAAGCTGCTGCCACAATCTTTTCGCGAGTCAATGCACCGCCGCCGCCTTTGATAAGTTGCAAGTGCTCGTTAACTTCATCAGCACCATCGATATAAACATCTAACGTGCCAGCAAAGTTTAAATCGACTATTTCAATACCAAGCGCACGAAGTTTGTCTTCTGTCACCTGTGAGCTAGCGACAGCGCCAGCAAGCTTCAATTGTGGCAACAACTCAATCAAACAATTGACCGTACTACCTGTCCCTACCCCAAGTATCATATCGTCTTCGATATAGCTTAGAGCAGCTTTGGCCGCGGCTTGCTTTTGTGCTTGCTGATCACTCATCATAAATCCTTGGAAAATAAACGTATGGTCTTAAAAAAAGTAAAAGGCTAAAAGAGGTAAAATGCGCGGCTATTATAACCGATGCTATTAACGGATGTTAGCGCATCATGACGCTAATTTGTGAGTCTTATAGTACGTAGCTAAGGCTTAACTTCGGCAAATACCTGCAATTCATGTAAATTCAAGCACGAAATCCCAAGAAAACTGCAATTGAGTCTTGCAAGATACTAAAAATCGGCATAGGCTAATCTATTTCGTTTTTATATTCATCTACACTTTTTATATTCACTCTGTTTAGGGATTACTATGCTGTCACACTGGGTACGAGCCATCTTACAAGCCACCGTCTATGACGTTGCTATTCAAACACCACTTGAAACGGCGCCCAAGCTGACCCAACGTTTTGCCAATGACATTCGATTTAAACGTGAAGACTTACAACCGGTCAAATCATTTAAATTGCGCGGTGCCTATAACCGTATCAGTCAATTGAGCGATGAGCAAAAAGCGCGTGGCGTCATCTGTGCTTCAGCAGGTAACCATGCGCAAGGCGTGGCTTACTCTGCGCGCAAATTATCACTAAATAACATCATCGTCATGCCAACCACGACTCCTGATATCAAAGTGGATGCGGTAAGAGCACTTGGTGGCAATGTAGATCTGCATGGTGATAGTTTCGATCAAGCAAACCGCTATGCGATTGACCGCGCTGAACGCGAGGGACTTACCTTTATTCCACCTTATGACGATGAACTGGTCATCGCAGGACAAGGCACCATCGGTCTTGAGCTGACCCAACAGTGGCGCAACATGGATTATGTGTTTGTTGCCGTTGGTGGTGGTGGCCTGATTTCAGGCGTTGCCGCATTTTTGGGAGAAGTTGCACCACATGTCAAAGTGATTGCGGTAGAAGCTGAGCAGTCAGCCTGCCTAAAAGCAGCGCTTGAAACAGGTGAACGTGTCAAGCTCGAGCAAGTAGGATTGTTCGTTGATGGGGTGGCAGTCGCACAGATTGGTGAATTACCTTTTGACGTTGTCCGTACGCAAAAAAGCGATAACTCAGGTCCTATCGTTGAGCCTGAAGTGATCACTTGTACCAATGATGAAGTGTGTGCAGCTGTCAAAGATATCTTTGAAGAAAATCGCAGTATCGTTGAACCTGCTGGCGCGTTGTCAGTCGCTGGTATGAAAAAATATATCGAAGCCAATAATATTCAAGATAAAAACTGCGTCGGTATCATTTGCGGTGCCAATATGAATTTTGACCGCCTACGTTATATCGCTGAGCGTACCGAAATTGGTGAGAAAAAAGAAGCCATCTTTGGGGTTACTATTCCTGAACAAACAGGCGCTTTCTTAAACTTCTGTCGCAGTCTACACGGCCGTAACATCACAGAGTTTAACTACCGTGCTGACAGCAAAAAGTCACCAGATTCAATGGAGCCTGCTTCAATCTTCGTCGGCATTGCTTTAAAAGAAGGCGAAAAAGAGCGTCAAACCATCAGTAACCAATTGTCAGACGATGGGTACACTGCTCACGACCTGACTGATGATGATATCGCCAAATCACATATCCGTCATTTGATCGGTGGTCATGCTCATGTCGAAAACGAGCAATTGCTACAAGTGGTATTCCCAGAACGTCCAGGCGCATTGCTAACGTTCTTAGAGAAATTGGGTGATGACTTCAATATTACCCTATTCCATTACCGCAACCATGGTGCTGCTGAAGGACGTGTGCTGGTTGGCTTACAAGCCTCTGAAGGTAACTCTCGTCAGCTACAAGACGCGCTTTTAGATATTGGTTATGACTGTGCCACGGTCAATGACAACATTGGCTATCAGTTATTTTTGAGATAGTAAAAATAGACGTAATGTCTCTTATCTAATGGCAGTTTTTAAGTCGATTAAAAACTGCCATTTTCATATTAATAATAATTATGAGCTGGCAGGTATGGCACAGTGATAAACAAAGTATTAGTGATATTGACCTGTCTGATTTTCGTGCTTATAGGTTATAGAGTCCTTCAACCTAAAAATACGATACATCAGCCGGCAACCAATGCAGCAGCAGATATCGTAACGCAACCTACTCTTACCTCTACTGACGTCGATAACATTGATGACATACCGCCAACATACGTTGATTTGGGTACCACTTCAACATCAGCGCCAACTGCAACTCCAGTCTTATCGACACAACCGGCTTCAAGCTTTTCATGTGATGGCAGAACACATTGCTCACAAATGACATCATGTGCAGAAGCCACTTATTTCACAAACTACTGTCCTAATACCAAAATGGATGGTAACCACGATGGTGTGCCTTGTGAACAACAATGGTGCAACTAACTACAGTCATCAAATCTATTTGCAAATATGAAAGTTGCCCTAATATTGTTTATATAAAACTATGATTTAATATATAAACGAATGCAGAGTAACTCTTATGAAGAAAAATACTGATGATAACAACCAAGGTTTGGTAAAAATCCGTCTCGATAAATGGCTATGGGCAGCTAGGTTTTATCGTACACGCACCCTAGCCAAACAAGCGATTGAAAGTGGACGCGTACACTATGCCGGTAGCCGGGTAAAAACCAGTAAAGAGATTTCTGTCGGAGATGAGCTAACCATTCGCCAAGGCTCAGCGACCGCGATGACCGAAAAGACGGTCGTTGTTGAGGCGCTATCTGCACAGCGTGGCAATGCGACTGCCGCTGAGGTGCTATATTCAGAGACAAAAGAGAGCGAAACCCGCCGTGCGTACTATGCCGAACAACGCAAACTGGCCAATCTTGCTCGTCCTGATAACAAGCCCAACAAAAAAGAACGCCGCGATCTACAACGTTTTAAAAGTAATCAAGATTAAAACCGTTTCACTATCTCTCCTTTTGGCCATGCATCATATGGCCAAATTTCCATTGTTAAATGACGCTATTGTTTAGTCTCTATCCTTGCCATTCCAAGCATTAAGCGTTACGCTAGCAGCTGATTCAATCGATTGCATGCTAATAAAAGCCGCATTAACAATGCCGGTCTCTTATAGCATGTTTTTTTTGTTATAGAAGGTCATATTATGCTGATGAAAGCCTGTACTCCCTCGTCTGTATTATTGGTATGTTTGGGAAATATCTGCCGCTCCCCTACTGCTGAAGAAGTTTTTCGTCAGCAAGCAGCGATTGCTGGACTATCCATAAAAGTAGACTCAGCAGGCACCAGTGATTGGCACGTTGGCAGTGCGCCTGATGCTCGCTCACAACGTCATGCTAAATCACACGGCTATAAAATTAATAAGCTGGTCGCTCGTCAAGTCAGTGCCAATGACTTTCGTGATTTTGATCTAATCTTAGCCATGGATTCACAGAATTTAGCTGATCTGCAAGCGATCAAAGACAGCATTGCAGAGTCAGAAGATAGTTTAGCAACACTAGCGCTGTTCAGTGAAGAAGACCCTACCTATTGCGGCAGTGATGTACCAGATCCATATAAAGGCGATAACGATGATTTCGAAGAAGTGATCGAGCGTATCGAATCAAGCGCCCAAGCTTGGATAGAAAGCTGGAAAGCCTGCTAGCCATACCGTCTATATTTCTGCTACTCTTGCATCCGGTATCCTCTATAATATAGTTAATCCTCTATAAAAGAGCTACAGCGTTAACCTCGCTTGAAGTATCACAGTTACGTCTGCACTCAGTTGCCTTGTATCTCTTTTAAATTGAATCAACTATAGCTACCTTATCATTTATTATCCTTTTGCCACATAGGCTATGTTATGACCCAAGCTTCACGCCTTGACCACAGTACTCAGTCTACCATCAGCTCTGATGTTTTGAATGTTTCAGCGACTGCCGTAGTCAATGATTCAATCGACTTGTCGCATGACAATACTATGGCACTGGCCTGTGTTGCTGATTCTGTCGTGACGTTAGAGAATGAGGCGCAGCTTGATGATTTTATGGCAGCTTATATAGAGGATACAGCAGACAAGCTACCACTGTTTGTACTGTCTGGCGGTAGCAATGTTTTATTGCCTGCCGCTTTGAAAGCCATAGTATTACAGCCAAAGATGCGTGGTATTCATCTGACCAATCAAACCGACGATTATGTTGATATCGAAGTAATGGCTGGCGAGAACTGGCATGATTTGGTCGTACATACGGTCAATCAAGGTTGGTATGGATTGGAAAACCTTGCCTTAATACCAGGTCTGACGGGCGCAGCACCCATACAAAATATCGGTGCATATGGCGTACAACTAGAAGACCGCTTACGGTATGTACGCGCCTATCATTTGCCGACACAAACTTGGCACCATTTGTCAGCTGCTGATTGCCAATTTGGCTATCGTGACAGTATCTTTAAACGCACACCAAACACATGGCTTATTAGCCGTGTAGGTTTCAGATTACATACTGATCCTGCCAATATTCTAGCCAGTTATGGCGATGTACAGACTGTGGCGCAGCGCTATGCGGAGCAACAAGGGCGCGAGCAAGCGACGCCTGCTGACGTTATGCAAGCCATTATAGATATTAGACAACAAAAACTACCAGACCCAAAGCAGCTACCTAATTGTGGCAGTTTTTTTCAAAACCCTATTATTGCTCAGGAGCAGTTCACGGCGCTGCAAGCAACTTATCCAGCTATCGTTGGTTATCCGATGCCTGATGCAATGGTAAAGGTGGCTGCAGGCTGGCTTATTGAGCAAGCAGGATTAAAAGGTGGCGGCATTGCACCTATTTTTACTCATAAGCAGCAAGCACTAGTACTGACCAACCACACGCCTCAGCAAGCTACGCAAGAGGATGTAGCCATAGCGCAGAAATATATCGCAGCTACTGTCTATGAAAAATTTGCCATTCAATTGTCACGTGAGCCAGTCTGGGTAAATGCCGATGGCTCAATTGGATATGCTGAGCATGTGGCCTAAAAAATCATGGTCTAAGCGGCTATTATCTAAACGATTATGGCGATATTACTTACGGTTTTCTGAACGTATGGTGACGCTATTCCGCATTATCAATATTACTTTTATACTAGGCTCTACCTCTGTCATTTTAGTGATTATTAGCTTATTTACCCCGCTGTTTTCGCAAGCAATCGTTTATATCTTTTCTCTATTGCCGCTACCTGATATGCCTGCTGCTGCCATGAGCTCCCCGCCTACCGCTTATGTAGTCTTAGGCGGTGGTCTGACTAATGACCATAACAACCAGATTATCTTGAATCGCTATAGTCTCAATCGCGCCCGTACCGCTGCAGGTGCTTATCATGACTTACCCCTACCGATCGTACTGAGTGGCGCCGAAGCTCCATGGCTCGGTCAATGGTTGATGGAACACGGTATCGACGGACTGATAAGTGAAAATGCCAGCATGAATACATGTGAAAACGCCCGTTTTACGGCCAAACGTATTCCGCTACGCCATGTATACCTGATTACTGATAGCTATCATATGGCACGTGCACGCAGACAGTTTGCCTTAAATGGTATCAATAGCACACCACTCCCTGCGCCACTGCCAGTAAGACGCGACTGGATGAAGCCTGCTCACAACTTAAGTCACTCACGGCGTGCTGTCTATGAAGTCGCAGCCTACCTGCGAGATGTGATACGTCCACAGATGGACTGCCGCCATGCCAAAGATGTGACTTCACAGCAGCTATTGACCCCAAGAGGCAGTGTTGCAAAAAAATCTGACGAATAAACGTTAAAGATGTATACGATACCATTGAGAAACTCATTCTAAGTGCTACCGATCATCCACTACATTTGTGATGGGTGTATAATAATAAGAGACACTGCTATTTAAGAGATTTGCCATGCTCAGTATATTTTTATTAATTCCATTAAGTCTCATGCTGTTTGTGGTTGCTATTTGGGCAGTGCGTTATGCGGTCAAGTCAAATCAATTCGAAGATCTGGACAATGCATCACAGCGTATTATATTGGATGACCGTCAAGAACGCCGCCAAACCATACAGGCTCATGAACGCTCAGCACCTACTCAGCAACAAGATGAAACAGCGGCAACTGTTGGAAATAACGATCATTCTGAGATAGATAAAAACTCAAAAATCTAATTTATCTACCTTATACATGCGTAATTTATTGGTGCTGTTTTATTAACCAGTTCAGCACTAGCAAGTTCGCCCTTTACCATTCTTAGGAGACGCATTCATGACCATCGCTTTACTTGTGGCGGCATTACTAATGGGATTCTTTGGTTCACCGCATTGTTTAGGCATGTGTGGCGGTCTTGTGACCGCGTTTGGCCTATCTATGAAAGATGTCAGCCCCGCCAAACGTCGTGCTTTGGTGGCCACTTATCATCTTGGGCGTTTAACGAGTTACGCATTATTGGGTTTAATCGCAGGGCTTATCGGTATTACTGTATTAAAGCCATTGATGATGGGTAATAGTACACCGCGTATTTTATTAGGATTGGTACTGGTATTCGTCGGTGTGACGATGCTTGGTGCGCCGTTTTTGACTAAGCTTGAGCGTTTTGGTATGCGCTTTTGGCAGTATCTTAGCCCATTGCGTCAAAAGGTATTTCCACTCAATACTTTTCCGCGCGCATTAACAGCAGGTTTGCTTTGGGGCTTTTTGCCTTGTGGTTTGGTATATGGCGCTCTATTGATTGCGGTCGTTGCTCATAATCCATTAAGCGGTGCTGCGTTGATGTTTGTCTTTGGTCTAGGAACCATACCAATGTTGGTTGCGACGCATGAAACGGTCGGTTGGCTACGTGATAAGATTGGACGTTTTCGCTTAAGACAGTTAAACGGTGCGGTTATGGTAATATCAGGTTTGGCAGTAGCGGTCGTGCCCATGGTCATGGCAAATATGCATGGCAGCCATGGTGAGATGAACCATGGTAGTCACACTGCTATGATGTCTGATATGGGCTCTCATGATATGAGCCAAATGAATCATGATATGGATATGGCAGAAGACATGGATCATAACATGCAAAATATGGACAACCATATGGACCATAGCATGCATGACATGAGTGATGAATCAATGGACATGAATCACCATGAGCATACTGAGATGATGGAACACGCTCAATAAAGTTATCGGTAACAGATATTATTAACACTTCGCATATAGAAAGCCCTCAATACCATTTTTGATATTGAGGGCTTTTATTTTTTGAATAATGCTCAGTTTATAGCAACTATTCCTGCCATTGCTCAAGCGTGAACTTGGTTTCTAAATGCTTCTCTAATGCCGGTATATTAAAAGCATCATCCTCACTCACAAAGCTAATACTAATACCTGTCTGACCCGCACGGCCCGTACGACCAATACGGTGTACATAATCATCTGGCTGATCAGGCAAAGTAAAGTTAACCACGTGGCTAATATCATCGACATGGATACCGCGCCCTGCTACATCTGTCGCTACCAAAATAGATGCATGACCATCTTTGAAACGCTGTAAGTACTTCTCACGTTTTTGCTGAATGACATCGCCCGATAGCATCACAATATTATGCGCTTGACGTAGTTTGTGATACAGACGCTTTACTTGGTCTTTACGATTGGCAAAGACGATGACCTTCTCTACTGCTTCATCACTGATAATACGCTGCAAGGCGTCTAGCTTTTGATCTTCTGTCAGCAAATAAAAATGCTGATCTACTAACTCGCTGGTCTTATGTTCAGGCTCAATTTCAACAAACTGAGGCTCATGTAACCAACGATAGGCCAAATTCATAACATCTTGGTTAAAGGTTGCAGAAAACAACAAGCTTTGGCGATCGGTATTGGCAGGCATTCGACCAACTAGGCGCTTGATATCAGGAATGAACCCCATATCTAACATGCGATCGGCTTCATCAAGTACCAGTACCTCCACTCTATCTAGATACACCATGCCTTTATTAGCAAGATCAATTAGACGGCCAGGCGTCGCTACCAAGATATCAACGTATTGACGTTCAAGCTCGTGCTGCTGAGTTTCATAGTTAGTACCGCCCATAATACAGACGCTATGTAGCGAGGTATATTTGGTTAATGCAATACAGTCATCAAATATTTGCTGAGCCAATTCGCGAGTTGGCGCCATGACCACAGCACGCGGCTCACCAAGATAGCGCTCTTCGTCATTGGTAAATGGACGCTTAAGCAAGGCTTCCATAATAGTCAGTAGAAAAGTCGCTGTTTTCCCTGTGCCCGTTTGCGCCTGTCCGATAGCATCTTGATGTGCCAATGTATGCGGTAGTATCTTTGCTTGAATGGGCGTCAATTCAGTAAAGCCTAGATCACTTACTGCGCGCAGGGTCGCTGTTGAAAGTGGCAAATCAGTAAACGTTGTAAAATTGCTCAAAAAAATATCCTTTTAAATGAATTACTTGTATTTTATTAATTATAAATAGGCTCACAATGAACATTTATAGTGTCAAATGTAGCGCTTGAACCGTAATCAGTAAGAGTAGCTTTATTAAGTCTGCGGAAAACCATCAGACATATAGGCATAAAAAAAGCCAAGCCCGAATCCAACCCTACCAAATATGCTGCAGTTCACTCAACATAGGTAAGATAAGATGGGCTTGACTCAGTAGTATATCAGTAGTTTGTACAGACATTATAACTAAACCGCTTTAATGTCTGAGTAAATTACTCTTCTATCTTTCTGACTTCTTCAGCTTGCAGACCTTTGTCACCTTCTACTACGCTGAACTCAACTTTTTCGCCATCCTTTAGAGAACGATAGCCATCACCCTGAATCGCGCGGAAATGGACAAAAATATCTTCTCCGCTGTCACGTTGAATGAAACCAAAGCCTTTTGAGTCATTAAACCACTTAACGATACCTTGCTCACGAGCTGACATAATATTACTTCCTAAAAAAGTCCGCTTAGCCCTAGCTTCCTTTGCGACATTGCATATAAACAGGGTCTAAGATTATGAAATCAAAAATTAAGAGTATTACTACTCTACTTACCATCGTCTATGTAGTACTTCAATTACCTACATAGTGCTTCCATAACGAATTCGCTAAACGCCCTTATCGTCATGAAATTTGATGATAGCAACAAACTTGCAATATTTATTGCATAAAAAATATCATAGCACGGGTTTTTAGCAACATAAAGACTTTTAATATGCTTTTTGATATCTAAATAATTTTTTTAGACAAATTTTTATAACCTAGCTGGCAAGCTGTTATGATAAAGAGCAAAATGCGTTGAAGCTGGTTTAGTACGGTGACCCGCACCTTAGATTATTCTTATATTATAATAAATTATTAACATCGCTCAATAGTTACCGAGACCATTATGACCTCTTCTACTCCATCAAAAACAGCCGAACAATCGACTAACGAAAATTCAATTCAAATATTGACTCATAAATTACTACTGGTAAATGGAGTAAATCTAAATTTACTAGGTAAGCGAGAACCGCACATTTATGGTCATACCACACTTGCTGATATAGAAAAGCAACTAGTTGAGCACGCCGCTCGCCACGGTGTAGAGTTAATATGTATACAGTCCAACCATGAAGGTAAGCTAGTAGACGACATTCAACATCATGGATTATTGGCGGACAAATCTGCTCAAGTCGATGCTATCATTATCAATCCGGCTGCATTTACGCATACTTCAGTGGCTCTGCGCGATGCGCTACTAGCTACCCAAAAGCCATTTATAGAAGTACATTTATCCAATGTCCATGCCCGTGAGCCTTTCCGTCACCATTCATATCTAAGTGATGTTGCGGTCGGAGTCATTTGCGGCTTGGGACAATTAGGCTATCAGATGGCGCTTAATTACTGGTTAAGCAATATGTATGCAGTTGACACAAACAAATAATATGACGGCGTTTACTTTTTATAAATGATTACTCTCGTCTTCACACATTAGTCAAACAGTAATCTTGCAATTAAAATAATAGAATTACGACTGAGCAAACAACCCATTATACGGTGACATGAATGGCAAAATCGTCCGGAAAACGCTTTATGAAACTCGCTGGCATGACAGCGAGTATTGCTGGCAAAGCCGCCAAAAACTCATTTAAGCATCTCTCAAGTGACGAAGAAAAACGTCTGCAAGCTCGCTCAGATCTGATGCAAGATGTGGGTGTTCAAATTGCCGAAACGTTGGGTGAGATGAAAGGCGCAGTGATGAAGGTCGGACAGATTGCTTCACAATATAAGGATGTGTTCCCGCCTGAGGTTGCGTCAGCGCTCGAAAAGCTACAGAAAGATGCGCCGCCAATGCCGTATGCGCAGATACGAGCCCAAGTTGAACGCGAACTGAAAGCGCCGATCTTAGAGTTGTTTAGCGAGTTTGAAGAGACGCCTTTTGCCGCAGCATCCATTGGACAAGTGCACAAAGCGACGTTGCCATCGGGTCAAAAGGTAGTGGTCAAAGTCCAGTACCCTGATGTCGATGAAAACTGCGATAGCGATCTCAAACAAGTACGTATGGCATTAAAAATCGCTGGCGTGCTCAATATGAGTAAGCAGCTACAAGAGCAGCTTTTTAATGAGATTCGCCAGAGCCTGCACGATGAATTGGACTATGTCAAAGAAGCTCATAACTTACGAGTATTCGGTGCTTTTCATGCAGAAGATGAAGGCCTTATTGTTCCAAAAGTGATTAGCAGCCATTCTTCTAGACGGATTTTAACGCTGACCGAAGAAATGGGAGAGACATTGACTGTCGCCGCGACGTGGGACAATGACATCAAACAAAAAATAGCTGAGCGCCTATTTCACTTTACCGCAGGTCAGCTGTTTGGGTTGTACCGTATGCACTGCGATCCTCATCCGGGTAACTTTGCGTTCCGTCATGACGGCAGTGTCGTGGCTTATGATTTTGGTGGCATCCGCAGTTATAGCGATAGTGAAGTGCAATTATTCAAACGCTTTGTCAAACATGCGCTAAGAGGTGACGTCACCGCACTTGAACAGGATTTGATTGCGCTAGATATTCGCCGCGAAGATGACAAGAACATCCCTGGTGAGTTTTATGAAAAGTGGCTATCGATTGGTCTAAAACCTTTATCCATTAGCCCGTATCAAGAAGGAAATTTTGATTTCGGTAGTAGCCAAGTCCATCACGAGGCCATTGCACAGATGCGTACGTCTTTGAAGTACTTCGGTCAGTTTCAACCCTCAGCCACCACTATGATGCTAGACCGCACTGTATCAGGACAATATTGGAATCTGGTCAATCTAGGCGTCGAGATCGACCTGTCACCACTGGTTGATGAATATATCGATGCGTAGTAGGTATGTTGACTGTCACGATTGAATCTATCTCTAGATATGCAGCGCGTGTCCACAACGATCGCAAAAGTCTGCCCCTACTGCATGGCCGAATTTACCACAGTTTGGACAAGTCACTGGGTTAAGTTGTGGACGCATATTACGTGCTAACTCTGACGTAAAAATACCTGTTGGTACCGCAATAATCGAATAACCCGTGATCATGACCATGGTTGCAATTGCTTGCCCGAGCGGTGTTTTGGGTGACATATCACCATAGCCAACCGTCGTCATCGTAACAACTGCCCAATAGATAGACAGTGGAATACTGGTAAATCCATTCTCCGGCCCTTCTACCACATAAATAATCGAACCAAAGATGGTTACCAATAATACAAGCGATAAGAAAAAGACCGTAATTTTCTGCTGACTGGTTTTTAATGCAGACGCCAAAAACCCAGCCTGTTGCATATAGGCTTTGAGCTTAAGAACACGGAACACGCGTAAAATACGTAATACCCGTATCACGAGTAGATACTGCACGCCTACAAACATTAAGCTCAAATAACTTGGCAATACAGACAGTAAATCCACTATCCCAAAGAAGCTAAAAGCATAGCGTAAGCGGTTGGGTGCTGAAAACAGCCTTAACGCATACTCAATGGTAAACAAAATGGTAAAAAACCACTCTGCATAAAAGAACAACGTGCCATACTGCAAACGCATATATAGCACACTATCAAGCATGACGACGGCCACACTGGCTAAAATTGCAATCAGCAATACAATATCAAAGAGCTTACCCAAACGAGTGTCTGTGCCTTCAATAATGATATGCGTACGGTTACGCAAGTGTGTAAGAGCTTCGGCGGTTGGTTGCTTCATAGAATCAGTACTTTATAAAATCAATGGCTTGATAGCACGCAATGACTTAAAATGTGATGGATAAGGGCAAGTTGGTCAAAATAGCTAAAACTGGTTTATAATATCGCTCACCTATCACAGTGAATACAATCTATAAGTTGCCACAGTGTAGCAAAAAAGCACTCTCAACAACATACAAATCGTTAACGTGCCAGTAGCGCTACTACCTCAAATAGACAAAGTAATGATAGTATAAAATCAGGCAATCAGATATCGAAGGTTGTTGTTGATCACTCTTTTTACCCATAAAAATAGTACGTAGAACTTAAGGATGTTATATGGCAGGCCATTCAAAATGGGCAAATATTAAACACCGTAAAGCCCGTCAGGATGCAGTAAGGGGTAAGATATTTACCAAAATTATTCGTGAAATCGTTTCAGCTGCCAAACAAGGCGATCCCGATCCTGACAAAAACCCACGCTTACGTGCCGTTATCGAAAAAGCCCTATCAGTCAATATGACGCGCGACACGATTAATCGAGCTGTCGACCGTGGTACAGGCGGCGGTGATAATGAAAACATGGAAGAAGTCAGTTACGAAGGCTACGGTGTCGGTGGTGTAGCTGTATTGGTCGAAACCATGACGGATAACCTTAACCGTACGGTCAGCGAAGTACGTCATGCTTTTACCAAGAATGATGGTAATCTTGGCACATCAGGCTCAGTGGCGTATCTATTTACTAAACGTGGCGAGATCACTTTTAACGATGTCAGCTTAGAAGATGAAGTCATGCTCGTTGCACTAGATGCGGGCGCCGTTGATATCGAAAATGATGGCGAAAGCTTACTCGTTATCACTGAATGGGAAAGCTTCGGTCAAGTTCAGGATGCCCTTAATGCGGCTGGTCTTATTTCTGATAACGCCGAGGTCACTATGTCACCCTCTACCACGGCTGAGATCGACAATGTCGATGATGCTGAAAAGATCATAAAGATGATTGATATGCTAGAAGATGCTGATGATGTGCAAGAAGTTTATACTAACGTGAACTTCTCTGCTGACGTCATGGCTCAGCTTGAAGCATAAGCTTATTAATTGTTCAGTAAAAAGGGCCAGATACTAAAAGTATTTGGCCCTTTCTTATTAAGATAGCTCCAGACTCAGTTTTATGTCCAACTTCCTTCTAGTGCTAGTAAATACTCTTTTTTATCTAGCCCGCCTGTATAGCCACCGAGCTTACCGTCGCTCGCAATCACTCGATGACAAGGCACGATAATGCTAAAAGGATTTTTGCCATTGGCCTGCGCAACCGCACGGAATCCCTTTGGACTGTTGACACGCTGCGCGAGTGTGGCATAGCTGATGGTTTCGCCATACTCAATACCTTGTAGTGCCTGCCATACTCTTTGCTGAAAATCAGTACCCATAGAGAAGTCTAAAGGTAAATCCAACGTCTTGCGTTTACCATCAGCATAGTCTTTAAGTTGAAAAATCGTTTCTATTAATAACGCTTGAGCAGGTTCATTCATGCTTAGGCTATTTTTATCTATGAAGGTAAAGTCTTCATCTGTCAGGCCATAGTACTTTTTAAGTTTGGGTACAGATTTTGAGCTATGCCATGAGTTACCTGCCAGCAGCCAGTTTGCTTCAACGAGCATAGGCTGACCATGCCCATTGTCACGAGCAATCAGTGTTAATCGATGTAACCCAAAGGCTGCTGTGGTAACTATCATAGCGTCTACTTCCCTATTGTCTTAAAAATAATTTACCAGCTAAAACTGGCTATTTTATTCTTTATCATCGGTCTCGAACAAAGCGGCGACAAATTGCTTCGGACTAAAAGAACGCAAGTCATCAATCGACTCACCCACACCAATATAGCGGATAGGCACATCTGTCGTTTCGGCAATATTAAACACCACGCCACCTTTAGCAGTACCATCTAACTTAGTAATAGTAATACCTGTCAGTGGCACAACTTTATTAAACAGTTCGACTTGGTTGATAGCATTTTGACCCGTGCCAGCATCCAGTACAATCATACCTTCATGCGGAGCACTTGGATCCGCTTTACGCATGACACGTACGACCTTCTCTAACTCTGCCATCAAATGTGTCTTGTTTTGCAGACGTCCCGCAGTATCTGCGATGAGCACATCGATATTTCTCGCTTTGGCTGACTGCATCGCATCAAAAATGACAGAAGCGCTGTCAGAACCATGACCTTGCGCTACCACTGGAATATGATTGCGCTCGCCCCAAATCTGTAACTGCTCAGTAGCTGCCGCACGGAACGTATCGCCCGCTGCCAGCATGACTGATTTGCCTTCACCTTGTAGACGCTTGGCAAGCTTACCAATCGTTGTAGTTTTACCTACGCCATTGACACCTACTACCAATATAACAAACGGCTTTTTGCTAGTATCAATCACCAATGGCTCAACTTTTGGTGTGAGGATATCGACCAATTCACTTTGCAATGCTTTATATAAAGAGTGTGCATAGATCAAGTCACCACGATCTGTCTGTTCGGTGAGGCTCTTGATGATACGGTTCGTCGCGTTGACGCCAATATCGGCTACCAGTAGCTGATCTTCGACTTCTTCTAATAGCTCGTCATCAATCTCCTTACCACCGATTAAGATACTGACCATGCCTTCGGCTAAGTTTTTGCGTGACTTACTGAGGCCCGTTTTCATACGGTTAAACCAGCTGCCCTTTTTCTTATTCTCTTTTGTCTCTTGTGACTCTGTAGCAGACTCTTTGCTAGTAGCTGCCTGTGTGTCGCTTTCAGCCACTGGGTTTACACTTGGCGTATCACCCAATTGCTCTTGCAACGGCATAGCAGGAATGGTTGACGCAGTATTAGTTTGACTTGTAGCGGCTGTCTCTGTAGCGCTTGAAAAGCTTTCAGAATTACCTTTAGGGACGTTATGCTCTTCTGTCATGACAATTGGCGTCGCCAAAGCAATATTGTCCGCAGCATCATTACTAGAGACGTCTTGGTTTACCGTACTGTCCTTTTGTGGAGCAACACTCTCTGTTTCATCAATAATGGGCACAGATTGCACCGGTAGACTGGGTAAGGTAATATCATCGTCATCTAAGTCATCAAGACCAGCATCAAGGTTAATGACTACGCGGTTGCTATTGTTTGGGTTGTTCATAAGTTTGCCCTAAAAGTTATCACGATCAATTATTTGTTTATTGTTAATGGATTTATAGGTTGTCATCTGGCTACGAGCGACATGACGCTTAATTTTGACCTATTTTAGCATAATTCAAGTCATGCTCAGCCCTTACCCTATTAGACTATTGTCAAAATTTATCTGTTTAAAAAATCACTCAATGATTTGAGAAAGTTTTGCTTAAGGTTTAGACACAAAATTCTGACCTGTTACTTGTCAGACTTCGCCTACTCTACCAAGACTTATTCGATAAATACTTATTAGGAATCCGTTATGTCATTATTCTCTAAGCACTATAAGAAAATCAGCAGCATAAGTGTGGCTGTTTTATTAACGACGACTATATTGGTGACGGGTTGCACCACGACGCAAGAGTTTAGACCGACTGCTAGCGTTATGGTTGGTGCTCAGACCTCTTTGTAATGCCATTTATCACTATGATTAGCATTTAATTCTTCTATTATTATTTTATATAAGTAGACCATACCATGCCATTGTCTTTACCTCTAGCAGCTGCGCCATTACGCATTGCTTGTGCCTTAGCAGTAGCAGCGTCACTTGCTGCATGTCAAACCAACACGGTGCCTACTAATTCTGCAACTGCGACAAGCTCAATCGCAACCGATAGCTCGGCTCAAAATATATCAAATGAAAATAAAACGAGCAAAGACACTCAGCCGTCTGAGTTGACAATGGACATGTCAGGTCGACATGAATATCAGTTAGAAAATGGTCTAAAAGTCGTTATAAAAGAAGACCACCGTGCCCCAGTCGCTATGACACAAATCTGGTACCGAGTGGGCTCGGCAGATGAGCCTCTTAATAAAGGTGGTATATCTCACTTACTCGAGCATATGATGTTCAAAGGCACGACCAACGTTTCTAGTGATGATTATGAGCGGCTAATTGCTAAGTTTGGCGGCGTCAACAATGCCTTTACCAGCTATGACTATACCGGATACTACGAGCTGTTCCCTGCCAATCGTATGCCGTTAGCGCTAGAGCTTGAAGCAGATCGCATGAAAAACCTTATATTCGATGACAAAGAATTTGCCAAAGAGCATCAAGTAGTCATGGAGGAGCGCCGCCAACGTACTGACGACAATCCGCTTGCCAAAGCGTATGAGTCATTTCGTCTGCTAGCTTTGCCTGACAGCCCGAAAGGTGAGTCTGTCATTGGACCTATGAACGAGCTAGAATCGATCAAACTTTCAGATTTAAAAGACTGGTATAAGACATGGTATGCACCAAATAATGCAACGTTAGTCATCGTCGGTGACGTGCAACCACAAGAAGTACTTACTCAAGTCAAACGTTACTTTGGTGATTTAGAAAAAAGCAACCTACCCAAACGTACCTCTGTGACTCAAAAAGGCTTCCGTGGTTATCAAAAGGTAGACTCTGAGCAAGCCGTACAAGTGCCCGTTATACTGATGGGTTACAACGTGCCAAGCCTTGCAACGGCAGGCAGAAGTAATGAAAAGCAAGCTTATGCCCTGTCACTCGCTCAAGATGTGATCGATGGTGGCTTATCTGCACGCTTAGAGAGTCGACTGATACGTGAGCAAGGTCTTCTAACCACGGTTGGTACTTCTTACGACTTACTAGATCGCGGCGATGGGCTGTTTTTAATACAAGCAACGCCGCGTGAAGGCGTTAGTTTAGAGCAAGCACAACAAGCCATAACTTCGGAAATAGAAAAGCTGAAAACCGATCCTATTGCCAATGATGAAATCAGTCGCGCCAAGACTAATACAGTTACTGGTTTGATCTACGCGCAAGACAGCATGGAAGGACAAGCACGTATGATTGGCTCGCTACAATCTATCGGTCTAGATGACAGACTGCTTGCTAAGTTACCAGTTAAGCTCGACGGTATCAGTGTGGCTGATATTCAGACTGCTAGTAAACAGTATTTGGTCAAGGACAACTTGACGGTGATGCATGTCGTGCCACCTAAAGACAATAAAACCCCAGCGAAATAGTCGCTATATATGATCAAACGTCTCATAAAAATGGCCATAACACCGTATTCTTAATAAGAAGAAACTCATGATTCAGAATAAATACGACTCCAAAGCAAGAAAAAAATCTTTTAAGACTGCTTCATCCTCTATAAGAAGCACTATTGCGTCTACAAAGCGAGCCTACCTCAGTGCTAGCGTAGTTTTTGCTTTTAGCCTCTTGGCTACTACCGCGCAGGCAGATACAACAGCTGCTGAAGATTACCGCGCACCTGCTTCAGTCGATGCAAGTGCGCCAATTGCTGCCTTATCTAAACTGACCAGCTTAGACGATGACAAACCTTTAAAAGTCACCGTACCAACCATTCAACAGTTTAAGACCAAGTCTGGCGTACCTGTCATGTTTGTACAAACGACCACCTTGCCAATTGTCGATGTTGATTTACGTTTTAATGCGGGTAGCGCGCGTGATGGTAGTATCAAAAAGGATGGTTTTGGTATTGCTAATATGACAGCGACGATGCTCGAACAGGGGTCAAAAAGCCTAGATGAAAACGCATTTACGCGTGCAGTGGAAACGTTGGGCATCAATCTAAGCAGTAGTGCCTACAAGGATATGTTTATCGTTTCACTGCGTAGCCTATCTGATGATAAGCATCTTCTGCCAGCCATTGATTTAATGACACAGATGGTAAGCGAGCCTACGTTTGATGAGCAAGTTCTAGCACGCAATAAAGCAAGACTATTGGTAGGCCTGCAGCAACAAAAACAAGATCCCAATAGCCTAGCAAGTATCGCTTTCAATGATGCTTTGTACGGTACTCACCCTTACGCGCATCCATCAGTCGGCACGCTAGAAAGCGTTCCTACGATTGAGAAACAACAACTGATAGACTTTAAAAACAAATATCTGGTAGCAGCAAACGCGTCTGTTGCTATGACCGGCAACCTGACCTTAGAACAAGCCAAAAAACTGGCAGAAGACATCACTGCTAAATTGCCTACTGGCCAAGCTGCCACTGATTTACCTGAGCCGAAACCGCTTACTAAAGCGCAGCACGTCCACATTCCATTTCCTAGCACTCAAACCACTGTCCTTATGGGACAATTGGGTAGCAAAAGGGCAACCGACCCAATAGCACAGCAGCAGCAGACCAACTTTGCTGTTGGAAACGAAGTCATGGCCGGCAGTGATTTTAATGCGCGGCTAATGACAGAGGTGAGACAAAATCTTGGCTATACTTATGGAATCTCAGGATCGATGAATCCGATGCTCTCTCGAGGTCCTTATCAGATTGGTTTTTCGACACGTAATGACAAGGCGCGTGCGGCCATTGATGCAAGCTTAGCGGTTATCAACGAAACGCTGGACAAGGGCATCACTAATAATGAGATGCGCTTAACTACAGATAATCTGAAAAACAGCTTCCCGATGGGATTTGCAAGCAATGCCGGTATTAATGGCTTACTTGGAATGATGAACTTTTACCAATTACCGAATAATTACTTAGCTGACTATACCAATCGCATTGATCAAGTCACACTTTCAGAGGTCAATCAAACCATGCGAGATACACTGAAGCCTGATAACTTTTTGATAGTTACAGTTGGACAAGAAGATCCGTGGAAAGAAAATAAAGCGGCAAAAAAAATCAGTAAGAAATAAGTTGCTAGGAAAGTAGTTTAGAAAAGATAAGGCTTATTAATTTTGTGGACGTATTATAAGTGGTAAAGAATACTACTCATAATATGTCCATTAATATTTGAACGGTTATAATTTTTAAATAAGAAGTGGAATATTAGGAATGCTTAGTATTAAGAATACTTGGCATCAGAAATTTTTAGCGTAACATCATAGACAAAATGCTCAGGCTTATGGGTAGCCCCGTTATAGCTCAAACGGATAACATGCTTGTCATAAGACGTCACTTTATAATTACCATTGGCAAAGTTATGTAGCGTTGGCACAATTAACAATGCTTCTATTTGACGGTTATCTACTTTAACATTGAGGCGCTGACCCTCTCGCGGATATAAAAAATAATCACAGTAGTCATTTACCATGACCTCTGATATACGTTCGATAACCTGATTACCTGTTTCTTCTTGAATTAATTTTGGACAGACATCAGAGCGCTTAGAGGCTAAACGAGCGTAAGAGTTCTTGATACTATCTTCTATCTCTTTAGAGCTTTGTATATGTCTATCAGCCTTATCCGTCACTATCATATTGTTTTCAGAGGACATCTCTGTACTACACGCACTAATCAGCAATACCGACATAAGTGCAGAAGTAAACAAAGCACCATACTTATAGTTAGAGTGCAAAAAACTTTGTTTCTCGTTATTTAATTTATGATAGCTTTTCATTGTCGAGCGCTGATTTTTCATAGTTTTCGCTTAAAGTAAATTTGGTGGTTTTCTTTATAAGCCATGAAAATATAAAGGCGATTGATAACACATATTATTAAAGCATAGTTTTTAAAGACTAAACAAATTTTTAATGAACTCATGCGTCTAGCCTATAAATCCTACCAAATAATTACAAAATTATTATTTTTAGTAAACACCGGAATAGTATATATAAAAATGAATATATATCTAGCGTTATCTCGGCTAACTTTATATTTATTTGAACTTTCGATTCTTGATAAGTAAATTAATAGCGGCAAGAAGAAGAACTACTAGCGTGATTGAATCCCCATTTACGATAACCATCCGTATCTAAATGAATAGCTCCCGTCGCGTATAATCCTAAGCCAAAGTTATAAGGCTGTCCTTGATACTGCCAAAACTGACATAAGCCATCATGCATGGTACTCAAGCGCCATAAATTGTCTTCGTACTCAGGCACCCAGATATCCAAAGCACTTGCATTCATATGCTTACTACCGTCTGCCCCGCCTGCACAGTCATTCAAACCTGGGTTGCGATATACCGAACGTATCTCACTGCTGAGTGGTAAAATACCTTGGTTTTTCAATTCACTATAAAGGCGCAATGTTGGTACAATGTTAGACCATAGCTCTTGTGGCGGCAATTGATACGGCTCATACCCGCATTTACTCCAACTACGGGCAGTCGTCAGCAGTTGAGACAATGGCGGTACATTCTGCGACCCGACTCTTGCGCTGAGATAGCGTTCGTACTCTGCTACTTGTCTGGCACGATAGCTATTGCTATTTAACCATGCGTTAAAGTCCATACTCATAGAATCGTTATAAGCACCATTATATGTGTTGTTTGCTGTACTATAAGTAGTACCACGTCTCACTACATTCACACGTTTGTTTTCTTCAATGGACAACCTAGCATCAATCTCGAAATCACGCTGTTTTTGTACAATCAAGTTTTGCATACTGTCGCCATTTGATGCACTCACACCACTCAACATGGTGACACCAGGACGCTGATTTGAGCTGTTAGTAGATGGCGTTATATAAGCGTTACTGTTATTGCTTGTACTGCTACTTTGACGTATTTGAATACGGCGTTCACTATCGTCACTGATAATAACGGCATGAGCACTGACACTGCCAGCACATAGGATAAGGGTGATAATAGGTTGGCAAATTTGCCTATACGCATGGATTTTTGATTTTATCATTGCAAGAAACTACCGCTAAAAACGTTTTATCGATACTATCAAATTTTCAACAAGCAGGCTAAACTATCGCTTCTAATTTGAAGTCCAATATTGATAATTAACACTTATCCTTATAACTTTTATAATTGAGTGACTTTATTATTATTTGTGAATTATATGGCCATTGCGTGCTCGCATACTTTTATTAAAGTCGGTACTTTTAAGTACGCTTCTCATCATTATTTATAATGAGACAATTTAGTTAGTACTTCCCTCCTACACCAATTGTTAGCCAAATTCTGCCTATGTCTTCTAACCCGCAATATCGTTTTTCACGTCAGAGCCATCATTTGGGTCAAGGTCATGCACCGACACTATGGCAACGTATTCATATCGACCCATGGTTAACTTTACTGTTATTGACGGTTTGTTGCATTGGTCTAACGATTCTATACAGCGCCGCTAGCCAAGATATTGGTATGGTCATTCGCCAAATGGTCAGTTACGGTGTGGCATTCGCTGTGATGTTTACCATGGCGCAGATACCGCCCAGTCTCTATCGTACTTTTACGCCTATATTTTATGTCTTAGGGCTTATATTATTAGTGCTGGTAGATATTATCGGTGAAGTACGTATGGGTGCTCAGCGCTGGATCAATTTACCTGGGTTCGGTAGTGTGCAGCCTTCAGAGTTTATGAAGCTTGGCATGCCAATGATGTGTGCTTGGTTTTTGTCTAAGCGTGATTTGCCACCGTCAGCGTCTAGCATTGCTATTACCTTGGCATTAATCATTGTACCGGTGCTATTAATTGCTAAAGAGCCCGATCTTGGTACATCACTACTGGTCGCTGCTAGTGGTATATTTGTGCTTTTCTTAGCAGGCCTTTCATGGCGATTGATTTCTGCTGCTGTAATTTTGGCTGTGCCGTTTATTGCTTTTGCTTGGAACTTTTTACTCCACGACTATCAGCGTACGCGGGTATTGACACTCCTTAATCCTGAAGCAGATGTACAAGGTGCTGGGTGGAACATCATTCAATCGAAGACAGCTATTGGTTCAGGCGGCCTCACTGGAAAAGGCTATTTAGAAGGCACTCAATCACACCTGCATTTTCTGCCAGAAGGACATACTGACTTTATTATTGCCGCCTTCTCTGAAGAGTTTGGTTTACTCGGCGTGATGCTACTGATGTTCATTTACTTTTGCCTTTTATCACGTGCCTTATATATCGCTTTCACCCATCCTGATGTTTATAGCAGATTGTTGGCTGGTGCTATCGCTATGTCTTTCTTTGTTTATATATTCGTCAATGTCGGCATGGTTGGCGGCATTTTGCCTGTCGTAGGTGTTCCACTACCATTTATTAGTTATGGGGGTACGGCTATCGTGACTCTGATGGCAGGATTTGGCCTACTCATGTCTATCCATACACATAAATCTGACTAACTGGAATAAAATACTTTCTGTATAAATAGTCTTTCGAGTAAGTCGTTGTAATAATTATGGTAGTACCATTAAGATAAATTGTTTTGTATTACAAATGATTTGATAAAAGACAATGAGCCATAGCGCGAAGAAAAGTTTTATTCTGAGCGCTATGGATTTTTTATTTTAATGGTTTTCATATAATGTATGTTCGTATCAATCACTATAATAGTTACAAATCCGAAATAATTGTTCGTTTTAACTCCTCTTATTTTTAATAGTAAATAGGCATAATTTGCAATATGAGTTAACCACCCATAAGTCTAGAAAGATTTTATTCCTTGTTTTTTACAAAAAATTGCGTTAACCTCGTTTTACTGTACTCTGATACATAACCCGTACATAGCTACTAATAAACTTTGCATTTAAATATATTTAGGTTGTAGCGTAGCCGTATAGTTAGCATCTTGTAGATTCCAGACTTTCAAATACACTACTTAATTAACGGTTTGATAACAAAGCGATACGCGATGTCCTCTTAACCCTTTATTAACGTAGCATTCTAAAAAAGTTTGTAGATCGCACATCATGTAAATACGACATATAGTGACATTGTCACTCAGTCCTGATTTTGGACTTTGTATTCAATGCTTATCGCTAACTATCATTTGAGCGTATCGTCAGTCGCTTTAGCTCTATTTCTGCTGAATACTGATGATAATGAAATGAAAAATTACCATATATTAATATCTATAAGAGCCATTCATTAATCAATATGAAAACAAGAGATTAATGCCATGCTCAATCTAAAATATTTAGAGTTAGGTTTTGATGTATAAGTTATAGAGGTATTTATGAACAAGCGTTTATCTGGTTTACTTACAATGTCAGCAATGCTATTTGCTGGCTCTGCAGTCGCTACCAATGCAAATGCTGTAGAAGCAAAGACCACACTTGCTATGATTTCGCAAGATAACGCCTCCCACATTGACCGTGTACTTGGTGAATTAAGCCGTCAACATGATGGTGCATCAAGTTTGGTAAAGTCAGCCCGTCAGCCGACTTCATTGGCACTTAGCAGCTCATTGTTAGCCAATGATACGACACAAGTTACCAACGATGAAGATGTATTAGAGCGCCTAACAGCTGTTGCCTCTAACTCTGTCAGCAAATTTAAGCAGACTGGTCTTGCGTCTTGGTATGGTCGTAAGTTTCATGGTCGCAAGACTGCCAGTGGCGAAACTTTCGACATGAACGGTTTAACTGCAGCGCATCGCTCATTACCATTGAATTGCTATGTCAAAGTTACTAACAAGACCAATGGTAAAAGTGTCGTGGTAAAAGTGAACGATCGTGGCCCATTCCATGGTAACCGTGTATTAGATTTATCTTATGGTGCTGCTAAAAAACTCGGTATTACGAGCAAAGGCGTAGGTAACGTTGCTATTGAGCGAGTTGCAGGACCTTAATTTTAGGTATCGGTTTTAAAGACCAATAATATTGCTAGCCTATATAGCAAAAAACGCCTAACTAATCATTAGTTAGGCTTTTTTTATGGTTTATATTTATCGTTCCAAACTAACAGTAGCGACTAAGCTACTCAAAACACAGTACTATTAATTCTATATAACTTATAACTCAAATGCGCTTTCGATAGCATCATCCAGACGCTCGACAGCAATCACATTGATACCCTTAAACTGAGGCGCATCCTTAGAAGGTGCATTGGCCTTTGGAATGATGGCATGCTTAAACCCATGTTTCATCGCTTCTTTCAGGCGCTCTTGTCCATTAGGTACTGGGCGGATTTCACCAGATAGGCCCACTTCACCAAATACTGCTAATGAAGATGGTAACGCTCTCTCTTTGATACTTGAAGCACAGGCCAACAGTACGGCCAAATCAGATCCTGTCTCTATGACTTTAACGCCACCAACGACGTTGACATAGACATCTTGTCCACTGGTATGTATTCCGCCATGGCGATGCATCACTGCTAGTAACATGGATAAACGTTGGAAATCTAGACCCAGCGCCATCCTTCTAGGCGAGCCTTGTGAATCATCTACCAAGGCCTGCACTTCTACTAGTAACGGCCTTGTACCTTCACGGCTGACCATTACTACAGATCCAGCAACAGGTTTGTCATAACGACTCAAAAATATCGCTGATGGATTGGCGACTTCTTTGAGCCCCATGTCAGTCATACCAAAGATGCCCAGTTCATTAACCGCACCAAAGCGATTCTTAACCGCACGAATCATACGAAAACGCGAGTCAGACTGGCCTTCAAAATAAAGTACGGTATCAACCATATGCTCCAATACTCGCGGACCCGCTAACGTACCCTCTTTGGTTACATGTCCTACTAAAAATAGCGCTGTACCTGTTTGCTTAGCATAGCGAGTCAAAATCGCAGCAGACTCTCTAATCTGACTGACACCACCTGGTGCAGAGTTAATAGCGTCCGTATAAATCGTCTGAATAGAATCAATAATAGCGATGGCTGGCTGCTCTTGCGTTAATGCAGCACAGATAGTTTCTACGTTAGTTTCGGCCAGTACACGCAGTCTATCAGCAGGCAAGTCTAAACGTTTGGCTCGCATGGCCACCTGTGCAAGTGACTCTTCACCCGTCACGTATAATGCACTACCTGCCAATGAATCAGCTCGTGCCATATTGGTCGCGGTTTGCAGCAAGATAGTTGATTTACCAATACCTGGATCACCACCGATTAACACCACAGAACCTGCTACTAACCCACCGCCGAGTACGCGATCAAACTCACTGATACCGGTTGGTAGGCGCGTGTCGAGCGTCACACTTACTGCATTAAGCGGCATGACAGCACTGTGAGTACCGGAGTAGTTACCAGCTGGCGCACTGGTACCACGAGTAGCAGCTCGTGCGTTATTGGGCTTCGCGGTGCTTTTATTGTGATGTGGCATGCTGACATTTGGGGCTTCAACCAAGCTATTCCATTCCCCGCAATCCGTACACTGCCCAGCCCATTTACCAAAATGCGCACCGCAATGCTGACAGACATAGCTGCTTTTATTTTTTGCCATAGCTTATAAGCCTTATTCAGAGGGTCAATCGAGAATAATGAAGAAAGTATTGTCACGCTTTATAAGTGCTGATTCAAAAATATTTGTCATGATAAGTCAGCCATTGGTTTTGCAAGCTGTACTTGAAAGAGGATGAGATTAATTGTAGATATAAGTAGTAACTGGCTTACAGGCTCTATATATAATAGTGTTAGCCAGTTCTACTAGTTAATTAGAAAATACAAAATTGTTGGTATAAATTTTACGCAGCGTTTGGAAAGCAAAATGCAGAGGAAGTAAGGAAAATCCATACTAGCATAACTCTACTTTAGTAGCTCTGTTTTACTCTGAACCGATCTTATAAAATAGAGTATGAGATAAGGGATTTAACGCTCTCACTTATACTTGGAAGTCTTTACCTAGATAAACAGATTTTACTAAATCATTTTCTAACACTTCAGCTGAAGTACCTTCTGCAATGATAGCGCCTTCTGATACGATATAAGCCTTTTCACAAATAGCCAGTGTATCTCGAACATTGTGATCGGTGATTAAAACGCCAATGCCACGATTTTTCAATGTCAAAATAACGTCTTTGATATCGCCGACAGAGATAGGATCTACCCCCGCAAAAGGTTCATCCAATAAGATAAACTTAGGATCAGCAGCCAATGCTCGCGCAATCTCACAGCGTCGACGCTCACCGCCTGACACGCTCATACCCTGAGACTTGCGCACATGTTCTAAATGGAACTCGCCAATCAATTTTTCAAGTTCTTGCTGCTGTTCAGCTTTACTTAATTCTGTACGAGTCTGTAGGATAGCTAAGATATTATCTTCGATAGACAGTTTACGAAAGATTGATGCCTCTTGCGGCAGATAGCCGATACCCGCACGCGCACGCTCATGCATTGCGTATTTAGATAAATCCATTTTACCTAGCGTAACACGGCCTTTATCCATATTGACCAGTCCCACCACCATATAAAAGCTAGTTGTTTTACCCGCACCATTAGGCCCCAACAGTCCGACGACTTGACCCTGTTCTACAGAAAATGAAACGTCTTTGACCACCCAACGCTTACCATAGCGTTTGCCTAGATTTTGCATAGTCAATCGAGCGACAGGCGCCGTATTAGTATTTGATGCCGATAGGTCTAGATTTTTATCATCGCTCATAACTTACTCTTACTTTCACAAAATTTAAGCATTGCTAAAGGCAGACTAATTTACTCATAGCCTGTTTATTTGGATTAACGTACGCCACTTTGGTTTGTACCGTTATTAGGCGGGAATACCAGTTCAACGCGCTGATTGCCGCCAGCAGTCGCTTCAACATCACCTGCTTTTAGGCTATAACGGATGACATTACCAGCGAAGCTTGCACCATTTTGAACCAGTTTTGCATTGCCAGTTAGCGTAATAATCCCAGACACTGCGTTGTAGTCAATCTTATTAGCCTGCCCTTTTGCCAAGCCTTTCTCTTGCGTGACTACTTGCTGCATAGTCGCTGGACGGCCAGTTGCTACCGCTGAATTAATGCTACGCTGCTGAGAAAGATTGACCGTGATGTTATCAGCCGTCATCTTAAACGTACCTTGAGTGATAATGACATTCCCTGCATAACTGGTCACGCCTGTACGCTCACTATAAGTAGCTTTGTCCGCTAGCAATTTAATCTGTTGATTAGAATC
Organism: Psychrobacter proteolyticus; assembly: GCF_038155145.1. Classification (GTDB taxonomy): domain Bacteria; phylum Pseudomonadota; class Gammaproteobacteria; order Pseudomonadales; family Moraxellaceae; genus Psychrobacter; species Psychrobacter proteolyticus_B. The sequence continues at coordinate 105,223 of NZ_JBAKAY010000002.1, read as the reverse complement.
TGATGGCAATGCGTGACTATATAGCGGTAGCGCCAATAACATTACCATTGGCAGTGCGCGCAATTTTTGCAAGCAGAATGACGATGCGCGTAAAGTAGGCAAAAATTTAAGTTTCATATAAATAACTCATTTCATAATAGGTGGTAGGATTTGCAAACTTTATGCTAGCTGCTATTTTTTGACACAGTAAATAAGAAAGACTTTGATTAAAACAATGCTTTGTCTTGGCGTTTAGATGGAGAAAAGGCAACAGCAACTTGGCCAAATTCGTACTCACCTGTCTCAAGATTGGCAGTCATACTAGAGGCTTCAAATCGATTCATGCCTTGTTCAATTTTCACAGGCGCGTCACTGTATACCTTGCCTGATTTCGTATTACCTTTTAGCGTACTACCAGTTACTTTTATCGGTTCGATATCAGGGGTACTCTTATTGCCTTCGCTCACCAGTGTAAATCCACCTGATAAACTAAGCTCCCCTGTCTGTTGACTGATGGCTGCACTGCCCGCTTGAATACGATAACGTTGCTCTGCAGATGGCTCCCAATTCATGGTAATGCCTGACATTTCATCCTGATTGGTCTCAGGATTATGTGTTAAAGATTCAGCGGTAAGCTCGTATTCGGTTTCGCCCTGCTCATTGGTCTGCACGGCTTTGATATCAGTGGCTTCATAATCGACATCTGTCGTTTCAATATTGACTGGCGGCGTTACGTCGCCTTGCTGCTGAAAAAACCAACCCGCGATACCAGCAATAATTAAGGCTAATACAATTAAGACACGTGTATTCACGACTGTTTATCCTGAGTTTGCGCCTCATCAAGCGTGTAATGCGCGATAAAGTCTTGATAATGTCCATGACCTTTTAAAATAAGATCACATATCTCGCGCACTGCACCAGTGCCGCCAGCACGAGTCGTTACCATGTCACTGCGCTTGATGACTTCAGCATGCGCATTAGGTACGGTTGCTGCAAATCCTACTGTTTGCATCGCTTTAATATCTGGTAAATCATCACCCATATAGGCACAGTCGGCAGCAGTAATATTCAGGGCAGGATCTAGAGAAGACAGCAGCTCGTTTAGCGCAACAAGCTTATCATCACGGCCTTGCACCACATGGTTGACGCCCATTTCTGCTGCGCGCTTGTTTACCATTGCACTACTACGGCCCGTAATGATGGCTGTTAAAATACCGTAGCGCGCTAGAGACTTAACACCCACACCATCCTGTACTGAGAATGCTTTGGTCTCGACACCATTGGCATCATAGATAATTTGACCATTGGATAAAATACCATCGACATCCATGACCAATAGTTTTACTTGTCCAGCTTTCTGTATCAAGTCCTGCATTATTTGTCTCTTTTTATTATTTATTTTCGAAGCGTTATTCTATATAGCTTAACTATTTCAACGGCAACTCACAAACCTTATTTAACACCAGCTTGCAGCAAATCATGCACGGTAATAATAGCTTCTAAACGATCTTCATCATCAATAATCAATAACTGGCTAATACTACTCTCATTCATGACACTAAGCGCATCTGACGCACGCATCGTTTTACTGATATGGCGTGGATTGCTGACCATTACTTCATGCATTGGCGTTTGTAGATCGATGCCTTTTTCTAACCCTCGGCGCAAGTCACCATCTGTGAACACACCGACGACCTTGTTATTATCATCAGTCACTACTGTCATACCCAAGCGACCGGCAGACATGGTAAATAAAGCTTGTTGCAATGGGGCCTGCTGATGAATCAAAGGCAAGTCTTCTGACTTGGTATGCATCAAATCTTCAACACGCGTCAATAGCTGACGACCCAGTGCACCAGCAGGATGCGATAATGCAAAATCTTCAGAAGTAAAATTACGGGCATGTACTAAAGCAACCGCCAATGCATCTCCGAGCGCTAAAGTAGCTGTCGTACTGGATGTAGGCGCTAGATTAAGCGGACAAGCCTCTTGCGACTGACCGAGCGTTAATACAATGTCAGCTGCTCGTGGTAGCATACCGCGCTTATCACGACTGATACTGATGAGAGGGATATTTAGATGTTTAACAACTGGCAGTAGCATCTTGATTTCATCTGACTCACCTGAGTTTGAAATAGCAAGCAGCACATCACCTTTTACAAGCATTCCCAAGTCGCCATGCCCTGCTTCACCAGGATGCATAAAAAAAGCAGGCGTACCAGTTGAGGCAAAGGTTGCTGCAATCTTGCGTCCAATTAGCCCTGACTTACCCATGCCCGTGACTACTACTCGACCCTTGCAAGTCAGAATGATGTCACATGCTTGTGCAAATCTGTCGTCAATCTGTTCTGTTAGCAGTGCTAACGCAGATATTTCGGTATTAATGGCCTCGATAGCAGTGGTAATAAATTGCTCATGGGTTAAGTTGTTTTTGGTATCACTCATGAATCCGCTCTATTTTTATAATGAATCAATACTCTATTTTACTACACTATGTTTCATATTAGTAATGGTCTACAAAATCTACACTAATATAGTGCTATATACTGAATAAAGAGCATGCTGCTATCTATACAAAAAAAACCCACTATTATCAGCAGGTTTTAAACGAATAAATCATGTTTTAATATTTTTTTAGATAACATGCTCGATTATGGCAATGAGTTAGCTGTTGTTATCATTAGAACCATCGTTTGGCTTATCTTCGAAGCCTGTACTATCTGCCGTGGCATCAAACCCACGATCTTGACCAAAACCACCACGCTCAAACCCACGCTCTTGGCCTTGGCCAAAGCTACCGCGTTCAAAACCACGATCTTGACCTTGGCTAAAACCACCACGATTGAATCCACTGCGACTCGATGCAAATCCGCGCTCTTCAAAGCCGCCAGCAGCAGGGTTACTACCACGTTCAAAGCCACCGCCTTGATATCCGGTTGGTGCTGCACTCTGAGGCTGAGCACTTGTACCTGTCGTCGTACTACTACGCGGGTTACGTGCTGGCACTACTGTTGAGATAGCATGCTTGTATACCATTTGGCTCACTGTGTTTTTCAGGAGAACGACATATTGATCAAATGATTCAATTTGGCCTTGTAGTTTAATACCATTGACCAAGAAAATAGAGACAGGAATGCGATCTTTGCGCAGCGAGTTCAAGAACGGATCTTGTAAAGTTTGTCCTTTTGACATGAAATCTCTCCTAAATATTATATAGTTATGTTTTGAGTGCCAATTATTTTAAGTGTTAATTTAATTATAATGGCTAAAAGGTAGATACAATAAGGTGTTTTCTTTATAAAACGTATCTAAATAAATATTCGTTGCTCTTAAGTGATTCCACTTTATCGCGAATACGTTATTATTGTAAATAATTAAGTAACTAGTTGTTTCGTTAATGATTTATGTCTACAAAAGTTCATAAACCAGACATCATAACAATGCTCAATGCACTGAGCTAAATTATAACAGCTATCTATGCCAACTTTTGAAACTAATTGTGTTAGCTATTATTGTACCTTAAGACAAGTACTCTCGTGCTTCGGCCATGGTTTCAAACGTTTGTAATATCATACGACTGCTATTATCAGTCCCACTCTCAGAGTCTGCCATCCCATTTGATGTTGCACTGGGCAATTGCATTACCTTTCTTAGCCATGTGTACTGACGTTTTGCTAGCTGCCTTGTAGCATATAATGCCTTATTTTGCATTTCCTGACAAGCAAGCGCCTCGGTCTCTTGGTTAGCCATGTTTGGTTGAGCAGCTGACTGAGCAACATTATCTGTGATTTCTGTTTCTCCGTTGACAGCTGAATGCTTTCCAAAAGCTTCATAAAATTGAGCTTTATCCAGATGAGTCTCATTAAATATCGGATGATCAATGTGCACCAAGTATTCTAGTACTTGCCTGTAACCCACACAGCGCATCGAAGGCATATTAGGCGTGAGCGGATACTTTTTTAGTAAGTCTATGACTTCAGCCACTAGCCCTTCATTCCACATGATATCTAGGCGTTGTTCGATACGATCATGTAGCCATGGACGATCCGGCATTACCGATAGCGCATGCCATTGCTGCTTCGGATTATGTGCCAATGCTTGCTTCGGCTTGCGCTGCCAGTCACTTATTGGAATATTTGTTTGTAGATAGACTTCAATTGCTCGCGTGATACGCTGAGTATCAGTAGCATTCAAGCGCTCATGACTTATAGGGTCTATACTACTCAAATAATCATATAGAGCGCTAATACCTTCCTCTTGACGCCACTGCTCTACTCGCGCCCGTACGCTGTCATCGCTATCGGGCACAGGAGACAACCCATCGAGTAGCGCCATGTAATACATCATGGTGCCGCCTACTAATAATGGTATCTTGCCATTTCTGTGACACTCGTCAATGAGGCGGGCAACGTCACTGACAAACTCCGCCACACTATAGCTTTGCATAGGATCAATGATATCGACCAAATGATGTGGATAACGCGCCAGCTCAGCCGCTGTTGGCTTGGCTGTGCCAATATTCATGTCACGATATATCAGCGCTGAGTCCACAGAAATTAATTCAAAACGACCTGTATCATATAGCTCGTATGCCAGTGATGTCTTGCCGCTAGCAGTTGGTGCCATAAGACAAACTACGCTGTTATCCGTCAGTTTGTGAGGTAGGCTATCAGACGAATGTTGCATAAAGTGGCCTTTCATAATATATGGATAACTCAGATATCGATTGGTTTAATTGCTTTAAGATGTTGTAATTATTTTCAGATATTCAGGATAGCATTAGCTTTACTAAGTGGTGACTATCTATCGCTTTAATAGCATTGTTCGTAATTATTTCAGTAAGATCATTCACAAGAAGTATTGAATCTTGCGCAGACATTTGCGTATTGACACTAATAAGTTGCTGATTAAACTCAGTAGCACTGCTTGGTAATCTATCTTTTTTGAATACTTGCTGACTAGAGGTAAGTGACTCAAATAGCTGGCTTATTTTAGACTGCCAGTCTTTAGCACTTATCAGTACACACTGCCCTTGGTGATAAAATAACAGCCAAGGTAGACTTTTATCCTCTATGCTTGAGTCAATACCAATAGTTTCTATATCGTTGATGATATCTAAGCAAATTGGCAAAAATGCATAGGGAACTGCTACAGCGGAATCATGTGACGTGCTGTTGTTACTGTTGTTGCTTTGGTCTGATCGCTCATTGATATAAGATTGCATTGACTCTTGCAATGAAGGATTATTTGAAGATAATTGGTTTGCAGTAGACTGATAAGGCTGTCTAGTAGCTTCTACTTGATTATTCTGCCTTGGGTTGTTGATAGGCTGAATACTCGAAAGGGGTATTTCAGAAGAACGACTTAGAAGAACATCATTACTTGTTCTTGCCACAGAAGTATATTGGCTATCAGCGTCTGTCGTCGCTACGGACGCAGATGCAGACTCAGACCCAAACTTAGCTACATCAATCGTTTTCAACTGCGTACGAACTGTATGACCTAAGTGCGCCATAATATTATTCAATGGACTAATTTTGATACGTTGTTTAGATGGATGTACATTGATATTTAACCATTGCGTTGGCAAATCAAAATACAGTGCATACCCCATACCTGCTAGCTGCGCACCTTGTGCCAGTTGACGTATCTGATTGCTAATCAACGCTTCTTTTACCAGCCTACCATTTACATAAATCAGCTTGGGTAAGTCAGATTTTTCATGATGCAATGGCCATAACCAGCCACTAATCGCTGCGTGATTACCATTGCTATCATCGTACGCTACAGACGACTGTACCAGACTCGACAAATCTATCGATATTGCTAATGCATTATCTGTCAATGCCATACCCGTTGCCTGTTCTAGACGCGGTAGTGGCAAACGACTGTCATTATTGTCATTATTACCACTAATACTCGTAGCACTTGCAGATAATGATAGCCGCTGTTTATTGTCATGAAAAAGTGTCAAAGCAACATCGGCACGCGCCAGTGCAACTTCTCGGACGATAGTTTCGATATGACCGAACTCAGTAGCAATAGATTTCAAATTGCCACGGCGGGCAGGCACGTTAAAATATAAATCTTTTACAACAATCGTGGTACCGCGGTTATGGACAACTGGTAACAGTTTCGGTGTGTCATCCAATACGCCAGCGACCTGTAATTGACGGCCAATACCACTCTCATCATGACTACTGGTTAGGGTCAAACGCGAGACAGCAGCCATCGCCGCTAACGCTTCACCGCGAAAACCCAATGTCGTAATACCATGCAAGTTAGCAACGTCAGCAACCTTACTGGTCGCATGACGAGTGATGGCCATGACCATGTCATCAGGATGAATACCGACCCCATTATCCACTACCTCAATCAGACCCATACCGCCTTGAGTGATGCGCACTTCAATATTGGTCGCACCAGCATCGATGGCATTTTCCAGCAGCTCTTTGACCACTGCTGCTGGACGTGTCACCACTTCACCTGCTGCTAATTGATTGACCAGCAACGGCGATAGTTTTTTGATGCGGGTATTAGGATGATTATCTGGCATGGATAGATGTCGTATTTTTAGAAAGTAGCGTTTGGTATAATTTAGATATTCATTTAGATGATAAGTTGTGATAAATCCAAACCCTGCGCTTGACCTGCCTTTGACACTCTCAACTGCACTTGGCGTGCTTCAGTGTCGTTATCATCGCTGACACTTTGAGTCATATCGATGAATAACGTAGGCGGCGGCAAATAGCTATCAGCGCGGCTAGCCCATTCGATAATTACTAGCGCTTCAGGCTCATCCAGATACTCGTCAAATCCAATAAAAGACAGCTCTTCTGGATCTTGCAGACGATATAAGTCTGCATGATAAACTGGTTTGATCGAACCATCTTTTCGCTGAATACTATAAGGCTCAACCAAGGTATAAGTTGGACTTTTTACCGCACCTGTATGACCAAGCGCTTGTAACCAATAACGCGTTAGTGTAGTCTTTCCAGCGCCTAAGTCGCCTGCCAGCCACACGCTACCTGTCAGCGGCAATGTCGCTAATTGCTTAGCTAATGCTTGAGTATCTTGCTCAGAATTGAGTATCAGAGTCTTTAAGTATTTACCATTTTCTATAGATTGAGCATCACACATCAGACTGAACCTGCTCTGTCTGTACCTGCATGGTCACCGTTGGATTGGTAAAGCTTTCACCACGAATCAGTTTGGCATATAGCTCAGAGTCAGTCCACTCAGCACGAACCTGCTCACTGAATTCAAAATCTTCTAGAACTAGTTTACCCATTTGATCATTTGCAACATCATTAGCAAAGCACTGCGCATACCCTGTCGCCGTCTCATGGGCAATCACTGAGTAAACGCTGACATCTGCTTCGCCGTTTTGCATTTGTGTCTGACGCAGTATTTCTTGTGCCCAAAAGAATATCACTCGTGAAAACTGCTCTGCCGATGGTGAAACTGGCAAGCTTATCCAACGTGCGCTAAATTTCTTACACGCTGCGACATACTCAGGATCATCTTTGTTCCAAAAACAAATGGCATGATCAAAGCTATCAATAATGTCTTTGATGGAAGATTTTAGCAAACCAAAATCATAAACCATTTGCCCATGGTCTAAACGATTGGCTTCAAGGATCAGCTCAATTTGATAGCTGTGGCCATGAATCGAGTGCTTACAACGCTCAGAACTACAGTTACGAACGATGTGAGCATTTTCAAATTTGAACAGTTTACGAATACGCATAATAATTTGACCAAAACAGTAAGCACTATGGTGCTAAATGTTAATAAATAAGAGTTTGCCGCGTTTATGAATCGGTTTATGGTTCATTATAGCAAATCGCCATGTATCCGTAAGTAAGCACTTATTAATACAATGATTGATTGAACGAATCAATTGATAAACTAGGACTAACCGTATTGGGATTGCTCATCATTCTGCGCAAAGAACACTTAACGAAAACCATAAATGATTTGAATGATACTTGAATCGTAGACGAATTGTGCGAGCGCTATCTATTACTAAAGCTTAAGCCTATACTCTATTCAGTAAACAGCTATGTTAGCTGTATTCACACTGTCTTGAATTCGCTTAACTTTGCGTAATGAGTAGTGTGCTGTAAAAAAGGAAACGATGATGAGCAAAGGTCAAGATAGTAAGAAGAACGTTAAGAAAAAGCCCCTTTTGACGGCTAAAGAGAAGAAAGCTGCCAAACAAGCCAAGAAAGACGACAATGGTAGTATTTTAGGTAAACATTAACAATCGATACATCAATATGCCAATCTGACCTAACCGTTCGATTGGTATTTTTTTTGGTTCGTCATTGGCCTTTAGCTAAGCACTATCTTTAATTAAGCTTAGGTTTTTATTAAGCTCCGCGCGGAGCAAACATAATGATCGCCATTCCTAATAGCGCAACTACCGAACCCACTATGTCCCACATGGTTGGTCTTATACCATTGACCGTCCACAACCATAAAATCGCCATACATATATAAACACCACCATATGCAGCATAAACCCTGCCCGCAGCAGTCGGATGTAATGACAGCAGCCAAACAAACGCGGCCAAACTCAGCGCACCAGGTATCAGTAGCCAGATTGACTTGCCTTCTCGCAGCCAAAGATAAGGTAGATAACATCCTGCAATCTCAGCCAATGCAGTAAGCGCAAATAGCCCAACCGTCTTTAATTCTGTCAAAAATCACTACTCCTCGTCTAATATCCTTCTAACCCGATAAAACCAGTCAGGTATTGTACGGTATTTCCCAAAATAATCACCCTATCTCTATCACCACTTATAAAAAGCTATTTTGTCTGACATTACAGTCAAAATCACAGTAAAATCTATCATAGCAAGCAAACCTCTTAGATAACCGTCTATCGAGGCCATACCGACATTGTAAATAGGAAGTTAGCATCATGATGCGTATTGGATTATTTTTATTAACCAACTTAGCAGTGATTGTGGTATTTAGCATTGTGTTTGGTATTTTATCAAGGTTTTTTGGGATCGGTGGTGTGCACAGCGCAGGTGGTCTTAACTACATTAGCCTTGCCATTATGTGTGGTATCTACGGTATGGTCGGCTCGATGGTGTCGCTATTTATATCAAAGTGGATGGCTAAAAGATCCACTGGTACGGTAGTCATAGAATCGCCACGCACCGCTACTGAGCAATGGTTAGTTGATACAGTCGCCAAACAAGCACGAGCCGTAAATATCGGTATGCCTGAGGTTGGTATCTTTAATAATTCGCAGCCAAATGCCTTTGCGACTGGCTGGAATAAGAATAAAGCGCTGGTAGCGGTTTCGTCTGGTCTATTGCAAAACATGAATCAAGATGAAGTCGAAGCCGTATTGGCGCATGAGATTGGCCATGTGGCTAACGGTGATATGGTAACCCTTGCCCTCATTCAAGGGGTCGTAAATGCGTTTGTAATGTTCTTTGCACGTATTGTCGGTAGTTTCGTTGACCGTACTGTGTTTAAAAACACCAGTGACCGCCCCGGTATTGGTTACTTTATTACCAGTATCGTAATGGATATCTTACTTTGGTTTTTGGCATCTGCCATCGTCATGTGGTTCTCACGCTTACGTGAATTCCGTGCAGATCAAATGGGCGCAAAGCTTGCCAGCCGCGAAAAAATGATCAGTGCGCTTGATGCGTTGCGTCCTTCTGCACAGCGACCGGATCAAATGCCTGAGAGCATGAAAGCATTTGCGATCTCATCAGGACAAACTCAAGGCTTTAGTATTGCCAACCTATTCCGCTCACACCCCACGCTTGATGACCGTATTTCGGCATTGCGAGAATATAATCCTAGTGCGCGATAATGGAGGAAAATATAGCTACGATATTATTAGAGGTACGATGTAGAGTACAGTGCGTATCTCACTACTCTAGCTAATCCAATCTATTTCCATAATTTTTTCTATTTCTTTTCTATACTTTGGCTCTACATAAATAGGAATAGACTTTTCCCCTATTTCTTTTGCAATAGCATATCGGTGATGTCCGCCCATTAATATAACCTCTCCCATAAGGTGAGGTTTTACCAATGGCGGTGATATAGGTCTGTTTTGAGATAGATAGACAATCAAATATGCCAAACTATTTTTACGTCCTAATGTCCAAAGCTCACCTTTATCTCTACGGCTAAAATGGCATAGTTTTTTGTCTAAAATCTCTAATTCAACTTTTCCTAATATAAAACCTTCTGGATAGTGAGTTTTAAAACTCAGCTCATTCTCACCATCTAAAGAGAAGCGTTGACCTTCTTTTGATAAGTCCCAATTAAAGGTGATAGGTGGCCAATCTGAAGAATCTGTTTCTATATACTGACTTGCTTCACTTAATATTCTTGAGCGTAACTTATATTTGTCCTGATAAACCTCTAATGTTTCACCTGCTATAGCAGCAAAAACCTCGTCCATATCCATATTTAATCCTATTTTTCAAATATCAAGCGGGCTTCATAAATCTTATTCGTTATATATTAACCTTGAAAATACTCAGCTCTTGATCCTCGTTAGTAGTATCTAATCATCCCATAAAAATAGTGAATAAATCTTCTCTTTTTTACAATACAGTCAAACACAAAAAAGCCTGTCTCTAGTAGACAGGCTTTTGTAAATCAAACTTGTTATTTAAATATCAAACTCAAGTGCTCTATCACCTTCGCTATCTTTGATACGCGTTGGCAAACCAATCTTATTTAGTAAATTGATAAATGGCTTGGCATCTAGCTCTTCGACGTTGACCATCTTGCCTGCATCCCATTCGCCAGTTGCGACCAGTATCGCAGCAGCAACAGGTGGCACGCCTGCGGTATACGAGATACCTTGGCTACCAACTTCGTTGTAAGCATCTTTATGATCTGAGACGTTATAGATAAACACTTCAGTCTCAACACCATTGATCTTGCCTTTGACTTTGTCACCGATACAGGTCTTGCCTGTATAGTTCGGTGCAAGCGAGCTTGGATCTGGTAGTACTGCTTTAACAACTTTTAGTGGTACAACTTCTTGACCTTCAGCAGTCATCACTGGCTGCTCAGACAATAATCCTAAGCTCTGTAGGACAGTGAAGACGTTGATATAGTGCTCACCAAAACCCATCCAAAAGCGAATGTTTGGTACATCTAGATTGGCTGACAATGAATGCACTTCATCATGACCGCTTAGATAGCTGTTTTGCACACCTACAACTGGCAGGTCGTCTGTACGTTTGACTTCAAACATTTTGTTAGACTGCCACTTGCTGTCTTGCCAAGAATAAACCGTACCGGTGAACTCACGGAAGTTGATCTCTGGGTCAAAGTTGGTCGCAAAGTATTTGCCATGGCTGCCCGCATTGATATCAATGATATCGATATCCGTCACAGATCCTGCATCCATCATGTCATAGCCAAGACGCGCGTAGGCGTTGACCATACCAGGATCAAACCCTGCACCTAAAATGGCAGTGACATTGTTGTCTGCACAGCGCTCTTTACGTTGCCACTCATAGTTGTTGTACCACGGCGGGGTCTCACAAATCTTACGTGGGTCTTCATGAATAGCCGTATCTATGTAGGCAGTACCTGTCTCAATGCAGGCTTCTAGTACGGTCATATTGATAAATGCCGAACCAACATTGATGACTATTTGTATTCCTGTGTCTTGTATCAGCTGCACGAGTGCTTGGCTGTCCATCGCATCGACTTGATGCGTATGCAAGACCGCAGCCTGCTTAAAGCTGTCTTTTTCTTTTACACTTTGGGCGATGGCATCGCATTTGTCTTTGGTACGTGAGGCGATATGAATCTCGCCAAGTACATCATTGTGCATCGCGCATTTATGCGCGACCACTTGAGCGACACCGCCTGCTCCGATGATCAGTACGTCTTTTTTGTTAGGCTTAACTGGTTGGTTTGTGTTCAATGAACAATCCTCCTTTGTGTCCCTGTCGATACCATTGATAGTGGCTATGCAAAACAGAAACGAGTGAATGATATGCGTGAATTAAAAAGGAAGACCGAGGAAAACCCACGCACCCGTCGGGCAAATAATACTCCATTATTTGCCCGACGCGATTATAACAATTTTTATTCCCTTATCGGTAAAAAATAATGTATCAATGACAGATACCTTAAAATTACCCATTATTAAGACTAAGCCTTTGTTTTCTAATGTAGAAAAGCCTTGGAAATATCGCGTTAAGACAAGCTGGCTTTATAATCTTGATAATCAAACTCACGCTGGATATCGATACTACCATCCAATCGGCGGATGACAATCGCTGGCATGTTGACACCATTGAACCAGTTTTTCTTAACCATCGTATAACCAGCAGCATTGCCAAAGGCAATCTTATCACCTATCTGAAGATTACTCGGTAATGCATATTCACCAAAGATATCACCTGCTAAGCAAGAACGACCATAGATAATGGTATGGTCTGCCGACTCAGCATCAGCTTCAGACGGTGCAGCTTCTGCAGGATTGCCAATAGGTGCAATATCGGCAGCTGTATGGTTAATCGCAGCAATCGGTGCTGACTCACGATAAATCAGTAAATCAAGCATATGCGCTTCAATAGAAGCATCGACGACTGCTAGGTTTTTTTCATTATGCATGGTATCCAATACAGTAGTCACCAATGTACCCGCGCCATGGATACTTGCTTCACCTGGCTCAAGATACACTTGCACGCCATAGTTTTCGCTAAACGCTTTTAGACGTGCAGCCAATTTTTCTAATGGATAATCAGGCGCGATAAAGTGGATACCACCGCCCAAGCTCACCCATTCAAGCTGCGCTAAGACATCACCAAATCTAGCTTCAATATCCGCCAAGCTTTCACTAAAGGCTTCAAAGCTGTCATTTTCGCAGTTGTTGTGAATCATGACGCCAGTAATATCGCCAAGTACCGCTGCGATTTTATCTTTATCATGCTCACCAAGACGGCTGAATGGACGCGCAGGATCAGCAATCAAAAACGATGAGTTGCTGGTCTTTGGATTGAGTCGTAGACCTACAGGTATATTTTGCGCGGCGGCTTGTGCTTTAAAAGCGTTGAGCTGTGAGATTGAGTTAAAAATGATTTTATCCGCATAGTTCAGCACTTCGGGGATCTCGTCTGCACTATAGGCGACGCTATAAGCATGCGTTTCTTTTTTATCGCTGCTACTGGCATCATCGTTATTACCAAAGGTCTCATAGCCCAATCTGACTTCGTTAAGTGAAGACGAAGTCGTGCCATGCAGATAAGGCTGCATCACATCAAACACGCCCCATGTGGCAAAGCATTTTAGTGCCAATAATGCCTTTGCACCAGACAGCTCACATAGCCTAGCGATGATTTTCATATTGGCAACGATAGCCGCTTCATCAAGCACGTAGTAAGGCGTTGGTGGCAATGTCGCGTTGATAGAATTCTCTAGATTTTTTGCATTCATAATAGATTACCTAATAGACACTCTGCTGTTGGTATCTTGACAGACAGATATAAATATTTGCGCTATAGTAGACTAAATTCATCATAATTAGAATATCTTATGGCACTCTCAACCGATTATTCCACCTCAGCCAGTCGATCCCATTCATCACAATTGGATCCGAAAAACATAGATTTGACTTATCTAGATCCTGATGCGCGTGCCGTGTTGGATTTTTGGTTTGATAAAAAAAATGAAGCTTACTGGTTTGAACAAAACGATCGTTTTGATAAGCAGATACAGGATAAGTTTGGCGGAATTTGGCACGCAGCAAAACAAGGCGAATGTGTCACTTGGCGTATCGCAGAGTCCTCATTAGATGGTAATAGTTCAATAACGGCATTGGCAGGACGCTTGGCAGAAATTATTGTGCTGGATCAGTTTTCACGCAATTTGTGTCGCGGACAAGCAAGTGCATTTGCGCAAGATGGTATGGCATTAGCACTCGCCCAAGAAGCCATTCAACAGCCTTATTTTGATACTCTACCAATGCAATGGCGTAGATTTATTATCATACCGTTTATGCACTCCGAGTCGGCCATGATTCATAAGCATTATCTACCGCTATTTGAACAATTAGATGATGCAAACACACTAGATTTTGAACATCGTCACAAACAAATTATCGATCAATTCGGACGATATCCACATCGCAACGAGGTACTAAATCGCGACTCAACTGAAGATGAAAAGAACTTTTTAAAACAGCCTAATTCATCGTTTTAGGCAAGATTCCTAGTACTGTTTAAAGATACTCAAAGTTATTACACAAAACTTATCGTATAAAAAGAAGGTCTGAATCATATCACTGGTTCAGACCTTCTTTTTTACAGTAAATATTTAGAGAGTATTAAATACTTATTAGTAATTTACCTTACCAGTAGTAAACGTAAATGACTGCTGCTCTAATGTTTTATCGTCAACCAAAATATCAAAGCTGACCTTATATTCGCTACTACCATAAAGTCCACAATTACCACCTTTATTACTACCTGATTCACAGCTCTTGAGCGCATCCGTTAATGGCAAAATGAATGCTTCATTCGCTGGCAATGCATAATTCGTACCTTTGTACGGATCATTGTCAGAATCAAGCAGTTGAATCGGCAAATCTATATTACGCTGCACATCTCGGAATTTAACGTTACTCACTTTAACTTTATCAGCGGATGGCATATTGATATAAACCGGCTGTCCGATAGGATCAGTACGTAAATTGCGCCCAGAGCCTCTGACTGGATTTGGGGTTTCGTTATAAAGTGCAGTGACTGTCCCCGTCACATCTTGACATGGGTACGTAAAAACACCTTCAAGCGTTTTATTTGTCGTAGTTTTTGTCCCTGCAGCATTGCTTACCAAAACATAGCCTTTATTGTTAGCAGCATTTTTACTACTAGGCGTATAGGTAACCATTCCTGTTCCTACTACGCCTGAGGTTGGCAACATTAAAGAGCGTAGATGATAAGGCGCTGACAACAACGATTTTGCCATAGAGCTTGCCACAGCTTCTGTGCTCAAAAAATTGCCTGCCGAACTATAATAGACAGACTGGGCAATGTTTTCAGTGACACCATATTGAGAATTGCCATAGTCCGCATTGATCAATCGATCTGCCAGATCTAATCCACTAAAAAAAGGATTGTTAGAACCTGTCACACTAGCAATATCGCTAATTTCATTTTCGAAATGCGCGTTAAAGCTGCTTGGCGAGCTATTAGCAAATACATGTTTAATATAATTTGCGTGCTGAATGGCAATATCATCTAGTTCTGTATCAACGGATAGACCATTTAGACCACAGCTGGTTCTTGCTAGACTGAACTGATTATTTGCACTCAGTGCTGCTTGTACATTATTGTCAGCTGACCCATTACCACCAACGTTAGGAATACCACCACTTTGTTCAGTTGGTGTCGCTATAATCGGAGCAGAAATAATTGGTTCCGACGTTGTTGGTTGGGCTGTTTCATCATTTTGGGAATTGTCTGGTGTATTAGCAGATGTAGAACTACTATCAGAATCTCCGCCTCCGCCGCAAGCGCTGAGAAATATCGTTAAAAATAGCACTGCCGCAAGATTTTTTTGAGAAGTATAAGAAGTCATCGCTCATCCTATAAAATAATAACCTGTTTGTGAAAAGCAATGAGAGTCAAAATCAGTTACAGGGTAGTTAGTGATTGATTTAACAGTGTTTTATTTCAATATAATGTCTATTGTATTACAAGTTATGAACTTTTGCTCATTATTTTGTAAAAAAACTGCTACTCGCGATTGCAAGTAACAGGTTTCTTTTTAGATCTATAAATCAACACTAAGCTTAGACTATTTCTAAGGTAAAGATATCATCTATAAAGTACGATTCTTTTGTATCCGCTATACAGTCACTTTTTCATATTCACTTTGTCATAAACACTGTTTTATAGCTACTGTATTTCTAGCGCTTTTCTTACTGGTGCAAAACTACGTCTATGCGTTGGCAAGACACCATGTTTTTCGATTGCTTCCATGTGTGCGCGCGTCGGATAGCCTTTATGTTTAGCAATACCGTATTCCGGATATTGAGCATCCAGTGTATACATCGATTCATCACGACTTACTTTTGCCAATATACTGGCCGCTGCAATACTAGTATGACGCGCATCGCCTTTTACCCATGCTTGACAATCAATCGCAGATGGCATTACTTCTATCTTTTCAAAGCTATCATAGTTCAACTCAGGGCAACGATTTCCATCAAACAGTACTTCGACTTTAAATTGATCGAGCGACGTGCTGTTAACATTTCCAGTAGTCGAGAATGTTTCAAAAATTACTTCTAGCAATGATTCAGTACACAATCGCATACCAAGCATTGTTGCTTGCAAAATGTTCACTTGATCGATCACTGCTGCTGGTATATCAGTGATGATATAACCGATAGCATGCTGCTGAACTAGTGGATAAAGGATATCGCGCTTTTTTTCACTCAGTTGTTTGGAGTCGGTCAGTATCGACAACGGCGTGTCTTTAAGCGGTTGTTGTTCAATTAGACCTGACCACGTCGCAGGTAATATTGCCGCCGCCACATTGACGCTGCCTAGTAACGGCCCGCGTCCTGCTTCATCAACGCCGATTTGTAGTATTGATTGCTCCGTCATTTGGTTATCATTAGACAGATATTGAGTGATCAACTCAGCGGTATTCATTTGCCCATATAAACGTATGGGCACTGCTAACTGAAGATATTGTCCTTTAACATCAATATGCTCAATATTAATATCAATTACTTGAACTGGGCTTTCTGTACTATGTTGAATATGCATAATATTAGAAGGTCTTTCTTGTTTAATTAGGATTGACGGTATCGGTATTTTGGATAAACCACTGTTCAATCACGCTATTTGCAGGCTCACCGTTACTTTGCTGTTGTAGCGACTGCTTTGTCACTAATAAGTCGTGTAACTGCTCGGCATAAGCGCGTGGTTGCAGCAATCGCATCACGGTACGGCAAATATTGTCACCGCTCGCTTGCTCTTGAATGAGTTCAGGTACGATTGGCGCATTAGCCAATATATTAGGCAATGCCACATATGGCACTTTTACCAGACGCTTGGCAATTTGGTAAGTTAGCTGATTTAATTGATAGACCACTACCATCGGCCGTTCAAGCAGCATTGCCTCCAGCGTTGCTGTCCCAGATGCCAGCATCACAATATCTGATGCCGCCATGGCATGTTGGCTAAATTCTGGCTGGGTATCATCGTAAACCACCACAATTGCTGCACGTAACTGCTCTGAGCGTTGGTCGATCACTTCTTGTACGATATATTGATGGTTTTGATCGACCGTTGGAATGATAAAGCACAGCTTAGGATCTAACAGGATTAACTTTTGAATACCATCAAGCATCAATGGCAGAATAGCCGTAATTTCACCGCGTCTAGAGCCTGGCATCACACAAATAAGCTGACTCACATCATCGAAGCGTTCGATGAAGAACTGCTGTAACCCATCATTGTCCCAAACGAGCTCACTGCGACGTTGATTGATTGGTGTATTGATCAGGTTCTGATCAATGGTTCGTAGTAATGGATGACCCACACAGATCGCTGGATGGTTATGTCGCTCATAAACTGGCAACTCAAACGGGAATAGACATAGCACCAAATTGGTCGCCGCTTTAATATTATGGATACGCGACTCACGCCACGCCCAGATAGAAGGACTGACGTACTGCACACAGAATACGCCTTGGGGCTTTAGTTTTTTGGACACTCGTAAATTAAAATCAGGCGCATCAATACCGACGAACCAATCAATATTGGCAGCCTTAAATGCGCTCAATAGCTCGCGACGTGCTTTAAGCAAATCGGGTAACTGCGACATGACCTCAACCAGACCCATCACTGCCAAGCGCTCTAATGGGAAAATACTATGTAGCCCTTGCGCCTGCATTTTTGTACCGCCTACGCCTACCCAGACAATATCATCACGTAGATTATTCATTTGCCGCATAAAATCTGCGCCTAAGCTGTCACCAGATACCTCACCTGCGACGATACCTATCACTAGCGGCGTAGCATTTATGTTTGCTACTTGAGAATCCGTCCCGGCTTGATGAATGAGGTCAGTATGGTGATGAGACGTAGCAGAATCTGTCATGACAAGCTCTCGATATTAGAAATACACAAAATAAAATAACCGTTATTATAAAATATAACGTAATAAATCAGCGATACGACCTTATGAATAATATGAGCACTCATCCGTACTGTTTTAATGCCACAGTTTGGGCTACCCATCGCTAATGTTGCTATCATACTTGACGATGATACAAATAGCGAAATTCACGCATAAAATCTGAGCGTTATGCATCAAAAACTCAATCAACTCTTATTAATAGATAGAAAAACCAAATGCTAAACGTGCATTTAGAACGTCAAATATCACGCTAAGTCTCTATAAGTATAACTAAGTTTTAGTTTCCTCATTCCAGTTATCAGTCAATTAACTGCTCGACTACCCTTGTCAACCAACACTTTTGTCCGCATAATGATTATTCCTATAAATCAGCTAGACGATATATAACCATGACAACATCAGTTACCCATAATGCAGATATTGACGACGTGAATATTGAAAAATTTATTCCTTTGATTACCCCCGCCGAGCTAAAAGCCGAGCTGCCTCTGTCAGACGACGCGTATAACACCGTACTAAAAGGTCGTAATACTATTCAAGATATCTTGGATGGTAAAGACAAGCGTTTGTTTGTGGTCATTGGCCCTTGCTCTATTCACGATATCAAAGCCGCTCACGAATATGCCGATCGTTTAGCCGTATTGGCAAAAGAAATTGAAGACAGTGTATTTGTGGTCATGCGTGTTTATTTTGAAAAACCTCGTACAACGGTTGGCTGGAAAGGCATGATCAACGACCCTGACATGAATGACAGCTTTGATATAGAAAAAGGCTTGCGCACGGCTCGTAAATTGCTACTTGATCTGAATGAAAAAGGTCTACCTTGCGCGACCGAAGCACTTGATCCAAATACACCGCAGTACATCCAGGATCTAATCAGCTGGTCAGCCATTGGTGCACGTACTACTGAGAGCCAAACGCATCGCGAAATGAGCTCTGGCTTATCATGTCCAGTTGGCTTTAAGAACGGTACTGATGGTGGTATGACAGTTGCTGTAAATGCCATGCAAGCGGTTAAAGAAGGTCATAGCTTCTTAGGTCTATCATCAGATGGTAAAGTCTCTATCATCAAATCTAAAGGTAATCCTTACGCGCACGTAGTACTTCGCGGTGGTAACGGCAAACCTAACTATGATGAAACTGCGGTAGCTCAAGTTGAAAACGAGCTGGCAAAAGGCAAGACCAATAGCAAGATTATGATTGACTCAAGTCATGCCAACTCCGGTAAAGACCCTTACCTACAACCGATGGTTATCAAAAACGTTGCCGAACAAATTCAAAATGGTAATAAATCAATTATCGGTATGATGATTGAGAGTCACTTAAAAGGCGGCAATCAAAAACTGACTGCTGATTTAAGTCAGCTCGAGTACGGCAAATCTATCACCGATGGTTGCCTAGATTGGGATAGCACCGTCACAGCATTACGCGAATTACGTGACATGGTAAAAGATGTGCTACCGAATCGCTAATAGCTATCAGCGATAATTTATCGTCGAGCAAACAATAAAAGGCCCCTTTTGCACTAATGCGAAAGGGGCTTTTTATTTATGAACATTCTATCAGAAATGCTCTATTCTAAAACTTGGTTAGCAATGATCATCATGATACATGTTTCGTTAACTGGTCAGAGCTAGCCTTATTTTTACATTAGTATTTTTATAAAATTGATATTACATTTCGATGCATATTGCACTGCTCTCAATTAGCTATTTGCAGCACCTAATACACTCTCTAAGCTTTCGAGCACATGCTTAGATGAGACATTCTTTTGTAAATCTACCAACTGCTCGTGTGCCATTTGACGGCGAGGCTCAGCCAAGGTATTCCAACGGGCTAGTACTTGCAGTAAGCGTGACGCTAACACAGGATTGGCATCATCTAATTTCTGAATCACGCCTGTATACATCTCTAGACCTTTTGCCGTCCAAAGTACCGTCGGTTGCGAGCTAAAAGCGCTGATAACTGAGCGGACACGGTTAGGCGTATTCCAATCAAAATCTGTGTGCGTCAATAGTGACTTGACCATATCAGGCGTCACATCGTCAGCGGCAGCTTGTACACTGAACCACAAATCGATAACCAGATCATTTGCTTGAAAACGTTCATAGAAGTCTGCTAAGTACTTATCTGCACCTGCCAATTGATGATTGACCATGGCCTTCAGTGCACCAAAGCGCTCAGTCATACAGCTTGCATTGTCATACTGCTGCTGTGCCCAGTCTGCTGCATCATCTACATTGGCAGTCAACGCCATATCAAGCACGACATTACGCAACGCACGAATGCCTCGTGCTTCAGCACTGTCCTTATAAGACTGCATTGGCAGGTTGTTGTACAGCTCAGCCCATTGGTCCTTTAATTTATCAGCTACTTGCTTATATAGCCCATCGCGCTGCTCTTTAACCAGCACTGGATCGTAGTCTTTAGAAATAGCAGAAGCCAACTCTTGCGCTGATGGAATATCAAGCAATCGTGCCGCTAGCATCGCATCGTCAGCCGCTAAGACAGGCAGCGTCTGCGCCAATGCTTCTAGGTATACATCAGGGCTGCTCTTCGCACCTTGGCCTTGCAGCAAAATACGATTTACCAGCATTTGAGTTACTTGCCAGCGGTTAAACCCATTGGTTTCGTGCTTAAGCAAAAATGCTAAGTCTACATCTTGATAGTCATAATTGAGCTGTACTGGCGCGCTAAAGTCACGCAGTAATGACACAACAGGCTCGCTCGCTACATTCTCAAAGACAAACGTTTGCGTCGCCTCGTCAAGCAATAACATACGTTCAGCGACGATAGCGCCTGAGTCTTTGTCAAATAATGCCGTTGCTACAGGTATCGGCAATGGTTTTGGCGCATCAAAGCCTTTGACATGGCGTGTCTGCTGATTCAAAGTGATGGTCAGCGTCTGTGCTGCGCTATCATAGGTTTGAGAACCCGATACCACTGGCGTGCCAGGCTGACGATACCAATCAATAAAATTCTCGATTTTGTCATCAGTGATACTCAGCGCTGATAAAAAGTCCTCAACCGTTACCGCTTGTCCATCATAGCGACGGAAGTACTCATCTGTTCCTTTTCGGAAATCATCTGGCCCTAACGTATTGGCAATCATGCGTACAATTTCAGCGCCTTTCTCATAGACAGTCGTCGTATAAAAATTATTAATCTCAACAAAACTCTCTGGACGTACTGGATGTGCTAATGGACCTGCATCTTCGCTAAATTGATGGGCTCGCAGTGTCGCTACATCATCAATACGCTGCACTGCACTTGACTGTTGATCTGCTGAGAATGACTGATCACGGTAAACGGTAAAGCCTTCTTTCAAGCACAGTTGAAACCAATCGCGGCAGGTAATACGGTTACCAGTCCAGTTATGAAAATACTCATGAGCAATAATGGCTTTTACGCTAAAACTGCGTGCATCGGTGGTTGTTTCAGGGCTAGATAACACACAAGCGGTGTTAAAAATATTCAAACCCTTATTTTCCATTGCACCCATATTGAATTGGCTGACCGCCACAATCATATAGCGATCTAGATCGTAGGCTCGCCCGTAATTGACCTCATCCCATTTCATCGCATCTTTTAGGGCTTGCATACCGACATCACATTTATCGATATCAGCAGACTTGGCATACAACTCAAGCAATACTTCTCGACCTTCGCTGGTCGTATAAGAATCTGTCAATACATCTAAATCGGCAACCACACAGGCAAATAGATAGCTTGGCTTATTGGTTGGATCGTGCCAGATGGCGTAATGACGGTCTGGTGCATCGGCCACTTCGCCTGCTTCGACTAAGTTACCATTGGCCAATAACGTCGGATAGCGCTTATCTGCTTCGAGTCGCGTAGTGAATATCGCCAACACATCAGGACGATCAGGATAGAAAGTAATCTTACGGAAACCTTCTGGCTCGCATTGAGTCACAAACATTGTATCGTCACCACTACCGGCCATATATAAACCTTCAAGCGCCGTATTAGTCTGTGGGCAGATACGCACTTGAATGTCTAAAGTAGCTCGCTCAGGGGTATTATAAATCGTCAGCTTACCCGCTTCCTGCTGATAATCCTCAGTGGTCAGTGCCTTACCGTTCATCGTAATCGTTAGCAGCTCTAATGACTCACCAAATAAGACGATATCCCCTGCCGTTTGACGTACCATCTCAAGCGTACTGTCTACCTGCGCATAGTCTTCGAACAGCTTAATATCTAAATGTACTGTCTCGACATCAAAACTTGGTTTCGTATAGTCTTTTAAGTTAATCTTACTTGGCGCATGAGGCGGCACATCTGGCATTTCAGGATTGATGATTTGTGCATCAGTTTCAGCAGTAGACATATGGTGTCCTATTATTATCGGTGGTTTGGTTATAAGTTATTTTTACTGAGGATGAGTAATATATGATTAATATCATTTTACTATTTGCAAAAGGCACTAGTGCAAATCAAGACCTTATCTTTAGGCTAACTAATCAGCTAAGCGCTTAATAAGCTAAGCATATACACAAAATTTTGCAATGATTAAGCTAATTTTTATTACTAATTTGGTTTTCTCATCAAGCTTATAGCTAGATTGTCCTAAATCACTAAATTTCAAGTATGTAAAGTAAGATATCGTCGGCTCAAGATGATTTAAATATGAAACATACGTTATCAATTGGATAATGTCGTTGAAAATGATTTAATAGTCATACTGATGACCAATCATTTAACTAACGGCTTATTATATGACAAAAAATAAGGTGAAACGCGCAGACATTACCCTACCTTTGCTTATAGAGTATGTTGACGCGCTACTACCCTCACTGACGACTCAGACAGAACTATCACCTGAACATAGCAAAGATAATAGTGAAGCATTATGGGTAACACATAACAATGCGGACTTATTAGCACTACAAGCCCAACTTGACGATACTACATCTACTAATGAGAACACTGAAGCGAGGCTGAACGCACGACACTTATCAACGTTATCAGATCTTGCTAAACAACACGTACCCGATCGTTATGAGCTTGCTTGCTTTTGGCTGCCTACCTTGTCAGAAGAGCTGACTCAACACTATGTGCCGCTACTGATGCGCTACCGTGACCTGTATGCCGCGCATTTGCTTATTGCATTGGACAGCTCGATAGATTTGAAACCTTATGGCTTTACGCCATTTGATATATTGAGTGAGCCATCTCTAAATATTGATGACATTCAATCTATTACCTCATCAACCGTTACTGCGACGCTTTGGCAATTTAATCTATATGACTACAAACAACTGCCAAATTGGCTCAATGCTGATTACTGGGCCAACCCTGAAAACTGGGGCAAGCACCGCTGGTAATACACTCAATTTTATCTATCGTAATTTACAGTAAAAATACTTACATAAATTAACATTTAGTATATTATAGATAGAGATTGCCTAAGTTTTATCGGAAGCAGTTTAAAAAAACAAATTTAATTAAAATTTTAGGAGCTCGTCATGTCAATCAGTTTTTCTAAGATCGCTGTTCTTGCTGTGCTATCAAGCGCTGTTGCGATAACCACCGGTTGTGCTACCAAACGTTCTACCTCAGAAGTTGTCGTTGCCCCACTAGGTATTCCAGGTGGCCAAGTTGGCTACAATGGTGCGGTTATCGTTGATAACTCAAACGCTGTCATCACTGGCGCTGAAAATATTCAAGCAGTGGTCTATTTTGCCTTTGATAGCAGCGAAATTACTGCTCAATCAGCGAGCGTCCTTAACCAACACGTAAGCCTGCTAAATTCAAACCCAGCAGCGACTGTCGTTATCGCAGGTCACACTGATGAGCGCGGTAGCCGTGAATACAACATGGCACTAGGTGAGCGACGCGCACAAGCTGCACGTAACTACCTCGCTGCTCAAGGTGTCACTGCAAACAACATCCGAGTTATTAGCTATGGTGAAGAACGCCCTGCAGCAGCTGGTAACACAGAAGACGCGTATGCACAAAACCGTCGTGCTGAGCTGTCTTACTAAATTGTGATTTAGCGTTATTTATAACGTTCGACGATTAAATAAAGCCCAGTAATAATATATTGCTGGGCTTTTGATATTTTTGACCCGATAATTAAATATAGATTATTTAGACATAGCAATTGAGATATGACTATCGACGTCTCAAGTACATTACGTTCAAACTTACACATTCTTATATATTCAATTCTATAATAATCGTTTTTGATGACTATTAATATATGCCGACTTCCAACCTTACCCAGATACAGTATACTCAACTCGACACCACGACATGGTGTGTGACGGCTCAAGTGAGCGAGACAGTGAGTCATTTAGTCACTGGAAGCTTATGGAACAAGTCATTATGGTTGTCCTCCTGTAATACGTCGTATGAAGACATCATCAAGTTTGATAGCCTAAATTGGTACTATCAGGTGGCGACAGCAGTGCCTAAACACTCAGTACCTGCTCTAGCACGTAAACAGCGTCAGCAGCAGCGACAAGGCGTCAGGCAACTATTGCAAGAGCTGCTTAAGAAGTTAGAAATAGATGACACCTTGGATGAGTCAAGTTTTCCCTATCGGCTTGTTAATAGTCAGCATTATGTATGCTTTAGCCATACAGGAACTAATAGTTCGAAGCAAACTACAGAATCGAATCAGACAAATTTTACACGTTTACACAGCAAAATAGCTGTCGTGATCAGTCGTCAGCGTCCTGCTGGTATCGATATAGAAATTAATAACATTGCGTGGCATGTAGTCAAGCGTTTCTACTCAGAGAGTGAGTTGAGCATTTTACAGGAGCTATCTACAGATCAGCGAGAACGCACTGCCAAACTGTTATGGCAAATAAAAGAAAGCTTTATCAAAGTGAACCAATATACGTTAGCTCAAGGCTTGGGTATGGATTACTCTCACCTTATTTCTAGCTTGATTGAAAATAACAAAGAGGTTAACTCTGCCTCTGTACTCAATGATAGTGAAGATACGGATTACCAATCTGTTTATCGTATTGCCACGTTACAATCTCAGCAAACTGTCATCGTTTTCTGATCAAGGTCTTCTGAGCAAAGTTCAAACCTGATTTTTAGAATACCTTTTAATACTTTATTTTAGGCATAAAAAAACGACCCTAAAAAGGATCGTTTTTTTGTTTTCTACTAATGACAGTCTTTAAACTGTGATTAGAAACGGTAAGTTGCACCAACCTTAACAATTGGGAACCACTCTAACCAATCTTTATCTTCTAGCTCTTGCTCAGCAGCTTGTGCAGCAGCAGTTGCTTCAGGAGTATTACCTGAAGCAGTTACGTTAGCATCTGTTTTACCCATATAAGCTGCACCAACTTCACCAAATACACCGAAGTTATTTGTGATGTTTGGACGGAAGCCAACAGTAGCATAAGGAGCTAGCTTGTTACGATGCTCAATAGTACCTTGTAGAGTACCTACATCGTCTGCACTGTAATCAACGTCATTAATTCTGTAGTTATTATCCTCAGAGTTCGCACGTACATCGATATCATTATCAGGAATGATGATACCAGCACCCATTGTGAACCAGTTACCAGTAGGACGTAATTGTACGCCTAGGTATGGGTTGCTAAAATCAGTATCAACATCATAGTTTACGTCGTCTGCATCAAAGTCACCGCCGAAAAGGTCAGCAGCATCGCCACCTGCCCAACCAGCTTGCAGTTCAGTTTTCTCATTCACTGACCAACCAATGTTCGCACCATAACCTAGAGTACCAACTTCAGCACTAACAGATGCTGGGTTGATAGCTGTTTGGAACAAAGTTTTAGTACCACCAAGTACCGCACCAGTAGTGTTGCGTACTACACCAGCGTCAGCATTGTATGCATAAGCAGCAGGTTCTGCTTCATAGGCTACAGCAACTGGCTCAGCTTCATATGCAACTGCAGCGTTGTCATCAACAACGATAACTGGCTCAGCAGCTAATGCAGCAGTTGATGCTAGAACAGCAGCAGAGATTGCCGTCAATTTAATAAATTTCATAATTATTCTCCTAAAGTGTGAAATAAACCCGCCCATAAAAAACGATGATTGTGCTTTTGTTAAACCATCATTTTGTTGAGGTGATTAAAACAATTCTGACTTAAAAAGTCACCCCTACTGATGCTGTTTTTATTTGCCATTATGTAAAGATTGCATAGGTACTGTAATAATTGCTACACCAATCTGCAAAAATTCGCCTTTATGTTACATAACGTCCTTAAAGTAACCAAACAGCGTAAACATGAGACTTCGCTTGCTTAATGTTTATGTAAGGGTATTGCAAAATATGTCCACATAATTATCTAGAACGCACTTTGAATCAATGACAGTTATATGGCTTAACCTTACAGAATAGTGTGGCTTGTGAGTTGACGTATCTATTGTTACTTATATAAGAGAATCTACACCAACAAATAAAACGATATAAATGATCTCATATAACGCGACTAACGCTTGCCTCAAGCGAATATTATGCTAAATTAGTTGTTATAATAGATTTGTTATAGAACGTCAGTATTGTCACCATTTGTCTTATTTATGAAAATTTTGTGATGCTGTCTGCTCTATTTCTTTACTCCTACTGAGTCATATATATGCCTAAAGTATCGTCGATTACCCGTGTCCTAGAAATCATCGAAGCAGTGTCCTATGCTTCAAAACCGCTTTCTCCACTAGAGCTCTCACAAGAGCTAGATATCCCTAAACCGACCATTCATAGATTGATTCAAAATTTGGTTGATGATGGTTTTTTGACTGTTGATATTGGTGGCGGTATTATTCCTGGTAAGCGCGTGCGCAACTTGAGCGTTGAGCTATGGCAACAACGACTGTTCTTTAACGAGCGACAGATGATTTTGCAAAAACTGGTTGATGAGCTAAAAGAAACCTGCGGTATTGGCATTCCCTATCATATGGATATGATCTATACCAACCGAGCTCAGACAACCTTGCCACTACAGATTTATCTTCCTGTCGGGGCAAAGTCACCTATGTGGTGTACCGCGACTGGCAAGCTCTATTTAAGCCAATTATCTACGACTAGCCGTATGAAAATCCTACAAGGGTTGCCATTAGATAAGTTCACTAAGAATACGATTACTGATATCGATGCATTAAATGCCGAGCTTGATCGCATTGCTGATACTGGTATCGGTATCGATAATGAGGAGTTTATCTCTGAGATGGTCGCAGTGGCTGTACCTATCTTGGATAAAAAGCAACGCTATCTGGCCTCACTCTACTTACATGCGCCCACCATACGCGTCTCATTAGATGATTTACTGACGCACGTACCAAGACTGCAAGAAGCAGCACAAGACGTTCAGAGTCTCGTATATGATCTGCAAAGCTAATACTATCTATTAGCCATCAAAAAAGGTCTACGCTATGATTTTAGCGTAGACCTTTTCTTTTTAGCAAATGCATTCTCTTAATTAATGCCACCTACTAGTGATACGAAAAATTCTTAATATTAGTATGTTTAAGACAATAATGAGACATCATGACGTCCGATAATACTAGAAAAATCTTTATCACCATTCTCTACAGTATGTGAGGCATATAACTCTGTTGCTTTAGCACCCATTGGCGTTTCTACTTCAGTGTCTTGAGCAGTTTGCATCGCAAGGTTTAGATCTTTTTGCATCAATTTGCTCATAAATCCGCCTTGATAGCCATTACTAGAAGGCACATTTTCCATGACTTTTGGATAAGGGTTATAAACTTCTAGTGTCCAGTTACGCCCTGAGCTTTGTAGCATGATGTCTGATAGCACTTTGGGGTCTAAGCCGTTCTTGACGCCTAGATTAATCGCTTCTGCCGTGCCTGCCATCAGAATACCTAACAGCATATTGTTGCAAATTTTTGCGACTTGTCCTGCGCCGTGCTCGCCAGCATGAAAGATATTTTTCCCCATCACGGCAAGTATTGGCTCAGCCTTAGCAAAAGCGGCATCGTCGCCGCCGATGATAAAGGTCAAACTACCAGCAACTGCCCCGCCTGTGCCACCAGAGACTGGCGCATCTAAAAATTCTATACCAAGCTTACTTGCCGCCTCTGCTACTTTCCTTGCATCAGCTGCCGCAATCGTACTACTGTCAATAACAAGCGTGCCTTTTGGTAACTCTGCGAGCAATCCATCAGAGCCACTATCACCTAAATATACAGAATGTACATGCTGACCTGCAGGTAACATACTAATCACGACTTGAGCATTACTTGCAGCGTCTTTAGGACTTTTTGCGACACTAGCCCCTGCTTGCTTCAAGCGCTTAGTAGCTGTCTCAGACAAATCAAAGACAGATAACGCGTAACCTGCCTTTAATAAGTTCTCTGCCATTGGCGCACCCATATTACCAAGCCCAATAAAGGCAATATTTGGTTTAGAGTTATTATTATCCATCGTACTTATATTCTTTGTACCCATCTCATCACTCCTTGATGATTTATGATGTAGCCATGACTACATTCTGTCTTACATTGTTTATTAGTGAATATTACTTATTATAAATGTCGTTCTTTCACGCCCTAGTATACTTCTTTAAAATTTTATAAAACGGCTAACCGTCCTACTTAATAGAGTGCTTTTAGGCAATTAGCCGACATACTGACTACCCAAGGCATCCTTACCCAGCCAATCGCCCAAAGGATGCTCACCTTTTGGATAAGGGTTGGCAAAGTGCTTATCGATATACGCCTGCCCTTCTATACTGAGACAGTCTGCTAATGAACGCGACCATTTAGGACTTCTATCTTTATCAATTAATAATGCTCGCACGCCTTCTTTGAAATCAGGATTGGCCGCGCAGTGTACTGCGACGTTGGTTTCTAAATACAGTACTTGTTCGATCGATAGGTCAGCGACTTTATAATAGAGCGCGTAGGTCAATGCTGCTGTCACTGGGCAACCATGCCGATAGGTTGCAACTGCTCGCTGAGTCCAGCTGTCTGCTGCAAAGTCTTGGTTTAGCTGTGCGAGCGCAGTATCGCTTTGTAGCAACCCATCGATATCGACCAGACCGCCACTATTCATCAGTTGCTGAATAGGCTGCCAGTAAGTTGCAAGCTTACTATCAGGCAGTTCGGCAATAGGTAGTTCAGCAAGCGCACGACTGACAATACTATGCGCATTATTATCATGGCACTTATTTGAACTGCTAGTGTTATCTACCGTTCGCCAGTTGCTCTGTTTGAGGCGCTGCATGACGGCATTATAGTCATGACTAGCAACGGCATACTCTGCCAGATTGGCCAATAGCGCGTCACTGCCATTACATATCGCGCCAGTTAGACCTAAAAACAAACCCGTCTTAGCAGGCATACGCTGCAAAAACCAACTACCAGATGCATCAGGGAACAGTCCAATTGTGACTTCAGGCATGGCAAAGCGCGTACGCTCAGTGACTAGACGATGGCTACATCCTGCCATCAGCCCCATACCGCCGCCCATGATGATGCCATCGCCCCAAAGTATTAATGGTTTCGGATAAAAATGCATTTGACGATAGAGACGATACTCGTGACTAAAAAATTCAGTGGCATACGGGTTTGGCATTGGTGCACTGGTAGACATGCTGTCATAGAGCTTACGAATATCGCCGCCCGCACAGAACGCTTTATCCCCTGCACCTTTTAATACAAGCGCAACCACTTGATCATCGGCTTGCCATTGCTCTAACTGCGCTGAGAGCAATTGACACATATCAACGCTGAGTGCATTAAGTGATTTGGGTGTATTAAGTGTCACGACCCCAATCAAATGCCCGCAATCCGTCGGTTCAGTATTGAATAACACAGGTGCTTCTTGTTTAGTATCGTTCGTCGCTGTCATAGCTGATGTCATAAAAGTGACCTACAAATTAGATAATAAAAATGGCTCAATTGTTTTGACTGCTGTTTATTTGTTTTGCCAATTGGGTTTACGCTTTTCTAAAAATGCTTGTACCCCTTCGCGCTGATCTTTGGTATCAAACAACTTCACGAAAGCTTCACGCTCATGGATGAGGTTCTGCGCAGGCGGGGTGTCTCTAGCCGCTTGAATAAGTTGCTTGGAATAACTGACGGCGACGGGTGATTGCTTAGCGACTTTTTTTGCCAAGGCCTGAGCGACTTGCAACCCTTCGCCTTTGGCCGCGACCTCTTCAACCAGACCGATACGCAATGCCGTATCTGCATCGACCCGCTCACCGCACAGTATCATGCGTTTTGCCCAACCTTCCCCTACTAACATAGGTAGGTTTTGCGTGCCACCAGCACATGGCAATAATCCTACGCCTGTCTCTGGTAATGCCATCTGTGCGTGCGCTTCTGCGATACGGATATCACATGCGAGCGCACACTCTAGTCCGCCGCCCATCGCATAGCCATTGATGACAGCAATACTGACACCGCGATAGGCAGATAGCGCTTCAAATGCTTCACCAAATGCAATCGCCATACTTATTGCGCGGCCTTTATCGCCGTCTGAGAAGTTGTTTAAATCTGCACCAGCTGAGAAGAATTTTTCGCCATCTCCATGCACGATTAATGCGTAGACATCGTCGTTGGCATTGAGGTCGGTGATGAGCTGCTTAAGCGCATGCAAACTGTCCATCGTCCATGTATGTGCCGGTGGGTTATTCAACGTCAATGTTGCGGTATGGCCATCAATTGATAGCTTTAGGTTTGTATAATCTGTCATAAAACATCCTTGTTTCAGTAAAGCGATATAAATTAGCGCAGTTGACTTAACCCTTCATCTTGCAAGACCTGACGTGAAATAATCACTCGCATGATCTCATTGGTACCTTCCAAAATTTGATGCACACGTAAGTCTCGTACATGGCGCTCAAGCGGATACTCATTTAGATAACCATAGCCACCGTGTAACTGCAGGGCTTTATTGGCAACATCGAAACAAAGATCCGTAGATAGACGTTTAGCCATTGCGCAGTAGGTAGACGCTTGCCCATCATTGTTATCGACTTTATCAGCTGCTAGATAAAGCATTTGTCGCGCGCTAATGGTCTGAGTCAACATATCAGCAAGTTTAAACTGTACCGATTGTAAGCTAGCAATCGGACTACCAAATTGACTGCGCTCTTGCACATAACTGGTTGCCGTCTCTAGTGCAGCCTGTGCCGTACCTACCGCACAAATACCGATATTAATACGACCACCATCTAGTCCTTTCATCGCGATACGAAAACCTTGGCCTTCCTCACCTATCAGGTTTTCTACTGGTACTTTTACGTCTTTAAAACTGATTGTCCGTGTCGGCTGTGCTTTCCAGCCCATTTTGTGCTCGTTTTTGCCATATTCGATACCAGCACTATTGGCGTCTACGACGAACGCTGACACGCCTTTTGGCCCAGCACCACCAGTACGCGCCATCACTACCAATACATCGGTTGAGCCTGCGCCAGAAATGAAGGTTTTTTCACCGTTCAGTACGTAATGCTCGCCTTGCTTCTCCGCTTTGGTACGTAAGGAGGCTGCATCAGACCCTGCATTGGGTTCTGTTAGACAATAGCTGCCAAGCCACTCACCGCTGACCATGTTAGGTAGATATTTTTTGCATAGCGTATCGCTGCCATATTCACCAATCATCCATGCGGCCATGTTATGAATACTCATATACGCTGCTACTGCTGTATCACCCCATGCAAGTTCTTCGAATACCATCGCTGAGTCGAGTCTTGGTAGGCCTAAGCCGTCATATTCTGGATTGGTGTACAGTCCCAAAAAGCCAAGCTCACCAGATTTTTTAATAACATCTATTGGGAAGTGCGAGTTGCGATCCCATTCGGCAGCATTTGGCTTTAGCTCTTTTTGCGCAAACTGACGGGCGGTTTGGCGAAAGGCGACTTGGTCATCGGTCAATGAAAAATCCATAGGGTCATCCTTGTTCTTATAAATCAAATAGAGGGCTTAAATCTCAGATAAACGTTAATAAAAGCGTTAGTAAAAATGTTGATCAGAGATTTTATAAGACATTAGCGCGACATGATAGCGGCATAACGATAATAAAATTGCGTTTAATAGTACCGCAAGTCGCATTATCGTCATACCGAAAACACAAAATGTCATACTGAAACAACAATGAGCGGACGATTAAATTGAAATCGTCGTATTAACACCGCGGCTCGCTTCATCATCGAACCAACGTGCAGTCACTGTCTTTGTCTGAGTATAGAACTGTACGGCTTGCTTGCCATAAGGACCTAGGTCACCAAGCTTGCTGCCACGTGACCCTGAGAATGAGAACATTGGTAGTGGCACAGGGATTGGCAAGTTAATACCGATTTGACCAACTTGAATGTCTTGCTGGAATTTATGTGCAGCTGCGCCTGACTGGGTAAATATCGCGGTGCCATTGCCATGTGGGTTGGCATTCAGTAGTGCAATCGCTTCATCTAAGCTCGCAGCACGCATGATACACAGTACAGGACCAAAGATTTCTTGTTGATAAATTTGCATATCACTTGTGACATTATCAAAGATAGTTGGGCCAACAAAGTTACCCTTTTCGAACCCTTCAACGGTAATTCCGCGACCATCCAAAATTAAACTCGCACCCTCTTCTACCCCAGTACCAATCAAATGCTCGACACGGGCTTTTGCAGCAGGCGAAATTAGTGGTCCCAAATCCTTGTCATTTTTCCCAGCTGATACGACCAAGCTTTCTGCTTTTGCTTTAATCTCATCAATCCACTCACCTGCTGCGCCTACTAGTACGACGACTGACAGCGCCATACAGCGCTGCCCAGCTGCGCCAAATGCTGCGCCTGCTAGCTGATTGAGCGTCTGCTCTTTATTGGCATCTGGCAGGATAACGCCATGGTTTTTCGCGCCCATCATGCACTGGGCACGCTTACCTGATTGGCTAGCACGCTCATAGACGTGTTTGCCTACATGAGTAGAGCCGACAAAAGAGACAGCTTTGATATCTGGATGGTCGCAGATAGCATCGACGGTTGCTTTGCCACCATGTACTACGTTTAGCACGCCTTCTGGTACGCCCGCTTCAATCGCTAGCTCTACCAAACGCATAGTCACCATCGGATCTTGCTCAGACGGTTTTAGGATAAATGTGTTGCCCGTAGCAATCGCCATTGGGAACATCCATAGCGGAATCATCGCTGGAAAGTTGAATGGCGTAATACCAGCACAAACGCCGAGTGGCTGCCAAATACTATAAGTATCGACCCCTGACGCAACGTTTTCTACGAAGTCGCCGATTTGCAGATTGGCAATACCAGCGGCATGCTCGACCACTTCTAGGCCGCGGAACACATCACCGCGTGCATCAGCAATCGTCTTACCTTGCTCTGCGGTCAAGATTTCTGCCAACTCATCCATATGATCACGAATCAGAGACTGATACTTTAAAAAGATACGCGCACGCGTGGTAATTGGCGTTTTTCGCCATGTCTCAAACGCAGTCTGTGCAGCTGCGACTGCTTGATTAATCTCATCATTGGTGGTTTGCGGAACTTTGGCAATGACTTCTTGCGTCGCTGGATCAGTGATATCAATCCATTCGTCAGTGTTTGATTGTACGAACTGACCATTGATAAGCTGTTGAACGTGGTGCATAAGATATCCTTATCTTTTTTGCGAGACTACCGTGTGACGGCACCTAGATATTTATTAGAAAAATAAAAGCGATGGGTATTTATCTATAAAACATTATTAAAAACTGAATTTTAAAATGATTTATTTTGTATCGTTATTGACTATAACAATAAACCATTTTTACGGTCAAGTTCTTTATCGAATTTTTATATAAGTTTATTTTGATGGCACGTGTTTCTATGAAAATGGTTTAAATAACAAAAGCAAAAAAGCCCATGATGACTCATGAGCTTTTTGAAGTTAACCTGACTTTCATACCTAATGAATAAAATCACTGGTTTGTACGACGTTGATTTCTACCAATCAATAATCTTTCATCGCCTGCTTGATCGCATCAATAGCGGTTGGGTTATCAAGCGTTGACATATCTCCTGTCGGTTGGTTTTCCGCCAGAGCACGAATTGAGCGACGTAAGATTTTTCCAGAACGAGTTTTTGGCAGTGCTTGCGGGAAGTAGATAGCAGCTGGTCGCGCAATACCGCCCAAAGATTTTACGACAGCGCCTATCACTTGCTGCTCGATACGGAAGCGGTTTTCGGTGGTTTCAATTTGCGTCTGATCTTTTAGGACACAGAATGCAATAGGTAGCTCACCTTTTAGCTCGTCTTGAATACCTACCACGGCACACTCTGCCATCTCTGGATGCGTACTGATGGCCTCCTCAATCTCTTGTGTGCCTATACGATGTCCTGCGACGTTAATCACGTCATCTGTACGACCTAAGATGTAGAAATAACCCTCTTCATCTGTCACTGCATAGTCCGAGGTTGAGTACTGCTGACCATCAAACAGACCAAAATAGCTGCTGATAAAGCGCTCGTCGTTACGCCATACTGTAGTGAGACAGCCAGGCGGTAGCGGTGCTTTAATTGCAAGCAATCCTTTTTCGCCAGCCTGACAAGGATCGCCCGTTTCCTCATTGATGACATGCGCTTCATAGCCATACATCGGGTAACCAGGTGACCCCTGCTTGTGCGGCTTATGATTGAACTTTGGTGTATGACTCAAGATTGGCCAACCAGACTCTGTTTGCCAATAGTGATCTAAAATTGGTACGCCTAGATGCTGAGTCAACCAACTAGCCGTTGATTCATCAAGCGGTTCACCTGCCAAAAAGAACGACTTCACACTGGAGACATCGTAACGCGTCATCCAGCTTTCGTCTTGTTTTTTAAGCATGCGCACGCCTGTGGGTGCGGTGAATAAAATATTAACTTTGTTAGCTTCAACGATACGCCACCAGATACCTGGGTTTGGCATATGCGGCAAGCCCTCATACATGATACTGGTCATACCCGCCAGTAACGGCGCATAGATCGTATAAGAGTGCCCGACGGCCCAACCAATATCAGATATCGCCCAGAACGTCTCGCCAGCCTTACCGTCATAGACATAGTCTATCGAGGTCGTCAGCGCGACGGCATGACCACCTGTATCGCGCTGCACCCCTTTTGGTGTGCCAGTAGTGCCAGAAGTATAAAGCAAATAGGACGGGGTATTTGACTCAAGCCAAACTGGCTCCACGACTGCATTGGCCTCACAGCTATGACGACGCTCGGTCGCATAATCAACATCGATCGCTTTGGTTGCAAATGGCAATATACCGCGATTGACAACCAGCACATGCTCTGGCTTGACAGTCGCTTGC
The DNA here is from genome assembly GCF_038155145.1 of Psychrobacter proteolyticus. Lineage (GTDB taxonomy): Bacteria > Pseudomonadota > Gammaproteobacteria > Pseudomonadales > Moraxellaceae > Psychrobacter > Psychrobacter proteolyticus_B. The sequence continues at coordinate 69,810 of NZ_JBAKAY010000002.1, read as the reverse complement.
TCGACGCCTTGATTGACTAGGTTTTTATAATTGACAACCTTACCGCCACGTAGCCCTGCATCTACCGTAATGACCATTTTGGCCTCGGCATCATCCATACGGATAGCCAAGTTATGGGCGGCAAACCCACCAAACACAACTGAATGGACGGCACCAATACGAGCACAAGCCAGCATGGCATAAGCCGCTTCTAATATCATTGGCATATAGATAATGACACGGTCACCCTTGCCAATACCGTGACGCTGTAGCACATCGGCAAAATAATTAACTTCTTTATACAAGTCATTATAAGTCAGGCGACGCTTGGTATAGTCTGTATAAAACTCAACGTTATTGCCGAGATCTTTAAACGAATCAACGACTGCTGGAAAGGTTTCTATCAATTCTTGATTAATTTCTGATGACACCCACACAAAAGCATCTTGCTCTGCACGGTCTGCCAGATGACGATCGACACAGTTATAGCAAAGATTGGTCTCACCGCCGACAAACCATTTGGCAAAAGGCAGATTACTGTCATCTAGAATTTGCTCAGGCTCTTTATGCCAATAGATACGCTTCGCCTGCTCAGCCCAAAACTGCTCTCGATCCGTAATAGACTCATGATAAATATCAGCGAAGTTTGGCGTGTCTGTCATTTGGGTAGAAACTGGGGATTGGGAATGGTCGCTCATAGTAGCTGTCCTTAGCATAAACGAGAAATGAGGCAATAGTACTTTATAGTTAAGGCACTCAATAAGTTGTAACGGTACTCACCTCGCGCAACATACTATCTGCGTGCAACTGGCTGATACCAACTCTAAAATACTTCAACTATAAAAAACCCTGTCTTAGTAAATACTGGTCATCCTTGCCAGAATTAAAAAACCGATACGATATGTATCGGTTTAAAATGTAGCAGAGCCTATCGGAAAGGTCAACTATTAAGCGTGTAATACGCACTAAATTTTGACGAATACAAATACTTGAACATTTAACTAATACTAATACTAAATCTCAGTTTGATTGGCATACATCTTACGCATGGCTTTTTTATCATGCTTACCAACGGAAGTTTTTGGCAACTCATCTACGAACTTAAACTGACTTGGCACGCCATATTTAGGAATAATACCTCGCTCTACTGCTTTCTCTGCCAGTGCTTTGATATCGTCAGCACTGGTGTCCTTAGCATCAGGCTTTAGCACTACCAATGCGAGTGGACGTTCGCCCCACTGCTTATCACGTACCCCAATCACTGACACATCGGCCACTGACGGGTGTAGTGATAAAATGGTCTCAATCTCTAGTGATGAAATCCATTCACCACCTGATTTTATTACGTCTTTTAAGCGATCGGTGATTTTGATATAACCATCAGGACGTATGTAAGCGATATCTTGGGTATGCATATAGCCATTTTCCCACAGCTCTTTGCCAGCGTCGTCATTTTTAAGATAGCTTTGGGTCAACCAAGGCGCGCGTAGTACCAGCTCGCCTGTATTGTCTGGCCCAGTTCCCACTGACTTGTTGCCTTCACCCCATACCTGAGCATCAACCATAAGCACTGGCTTACCTGTCATACAACGACGAGCAATGTCTTCTTCTTCAGTCATTTCAGGCTCATCGAGACTAAAACCCGTTAAGCTAATAAGCGGGGCGGTCTCTGACATTCCATAACCTGTATAAACCTCAATGCCTTGGGCCATCGCCGTTTTGGCTAGACCTTCGGTCAATCTTGAACCACCAATAATCATCTTTAGACCATTAAAGCTGGCGTCACGGTCTTGTGCTTCTTTGAGCACCATTTGCAAAATCGTTGGTACACAATGGGTGATACTGACCTTTTCATTGACAATTAAGTCCATCAACATATCAGGCGCATAACGACCTGGATAGACTTGCTTTAGACCGACCATCGTTGCCGTAAATGGAAAACCCCATGCATGCACATGGAACATTGGCGTCATCGGCATATAGACATCACCATAGCTCACGCCTTGCTTATCAGGCAGCATACCCAAGGTTGCCGCTTCTGCTAGTGTATGTAGCACTAGCTGACGATGGCTAAAGAAAACCCCTTTTGGATCACCTGTCGTGCCTGACGTATAAAAGGTCGTCGCAATGGTATTTTCATCAAAATCTGGGAAATCAAATTCGCTATTAGCAGCTTCTAATAGCGCTTCATACTCGCCTGTGACACGGCTTTGATTGCTACCAAAGATACCTTCAGCAGTGACACCATTGTCATCTAGCCAGATAATATGCTCAATACTTGAATTTTCAAACTGATAGTCTTTAACCAATGGCGCAAACTCAGAGTTGAGCATGAGCACTTTAGGCTTGGCATGGTTGATGGTATAAAGGATTTTTTCAGGTGATAAACGAATATTGACGGTCTGTAAAACGTACTCTGACATTGGTACGGCAAAATAAGACTCAAGATAGCGATGACTGTCCCAATCCATGACGGCAACCACATCACCTGCATCAAGCTTTAAGTCTGCCAATACATTAGCCAAGCGATTGATACGCTCAAACAACTCTTTATAAGTCAGGCGCTTTTTGTCCGCATACACAATCTCTTGATCTTGCGATACCGTTTTTGCACGGCTTAATAACTGCTTGACCAGTAATGGATAATCGTAGGCAGATGGTGCACTGTGGTAAATGTTTGACATAGATCTGACTTCCTTGTTTGTCGTACTTATAAGGGATAAGTAACAATAATAATCAAGTTAATAGCAGCATAAAATCTACTGCGCTAACTATTTTAATTTTTATAATAACATCGTTATTGATAGTAAGAAAAAAGCGACGCTGTGTAAAGCGGTCTTACATTAAGTATCATAAGATAGCTAACTAAACATATGCTACATCAGACAGCCAATCACTTTGCCCGTACTGTGGTTTTAATCATTCCAAAACTGGCTATTAATAACGCCAATACTTGCACAAACAATAACAACCATACGGTAAGAGACCACTGCCCTCGCGCATAAGCTATGCCACCCAGCCATGCCCCTAGCGTACCGCCTGTATAGTAGCCCATATAATATAGACCCGAAGCTAAAGAACGACCCTTTTTCACATTGACCGCTATATAACTAATAGTCGCTGACTGCGTAATAAACACACCAGATGACATGATAGCCAGTCCTATAATCACCCCCCATAATGGCGTGACCAAAGTTAATAACAATCCAACCATAGATACGACGATAGCCACCCGTACTGTACGCGCCGATCCAAATCGGCGTAGCAATGTCGTAGATAATGGCGTGATAATAACACCAAGCAAATATACTGCAAAAATATTGGCGAGCGCACCAGTACCAAGTTCATAAGGCTTATCTGCCAAATGTAAGTTGATAAAAGTGAAGCAGCCTACAAGGGAGAACAGTACGCAAGCGCCAAGCAGACATGCTGTTACCACATAGCGATTGGTGACATGCTCACCTAGCGTCTGTATCGCTGAGCGAAAATTAGGATTGGCCACAAAGTGACGAGACGATGGTAGCATCTTGCCGACCCATATTGCCCCCAATAGAGTCATCGCCGTCATCACATAGTAGCCATGACGCCAGCCAATCAGCTCATGCAAATGCCCTAACAAGAACCGACCCATAAAGCCACCAAGCACGCATCCTGACACATAAAAGGACATCAGCTCAGTCATTGCCCGGCCCTCAAACTCCTCACCGATATAGGCAATTGTCACCACCGTAATCCCCGGTACAGACAATCCTTGCATGAAGCGCCAAATGCCGACCCATTCAATGCTCGAGCTCTGGGCGATGAGCGCTGTTGGTATCGCCAAAAACAATAAAGCGCCAACGATAAATGACTTGCGCCCGACTGCATCTGAGAGCATACCCAAAAATGGTGACATAATGGCGATTGCCAACACAGTAGCACCAACGATCATGCCAGCCTGTACTTCGGTCGCAGCAAAGTCCACCATCATGACCGGTAGTACTGCCTGAATAGAATACACTTGCAAAAAAGCAAACATACCTATCAAACCAATTGTGAGCTTCAATATCCACGACGTTGAATGATTGGATGTGACTGGTGGCACAGCTGTTGTATCTTGAATCTGATCTTTAGAATTATTCACAGGGGATCTGACTATATTGGTTATACCATGACTGCAAATAATAACCGTCACTGGCGTGGATGATAGAGAGAAATAACGGTGATTTATGCTAAATGTATAAGCAAAAGCACCGTTATTAAACGATAAATGCTCATCATAATGACAAGCAAATTATGGTAGCACATTCATCAATATACTCAGGTTTAAAAGTGTTATTGCCACTTGATAGATTCTTTATTCGGGTACGAGATTATCGTAGAAAAACTTGACTAGGAATTATATTTCGACTTGAGACGGTGAAGACAGTTTTCGACTCGCAAGGTCAAGATCAACGTTACGTTTATCGCATATAAAGGATAGTATGGTTAGATGCTATTGACGCATTTGCTACGCATTTAACTGCTTTAACGATTGATAACAATGACAGTTAACAATCACTACCTACGTCTATCTTTTCTAATCTGGAGACGTGCACGACCACACAACCTTTTAAAATACAATTTACTATGACAAAAAATATGATGCTTCCAAAACTTATGATCGCAATGAGTACATTGGTTTTCTCTACAATGGCTGTAGCAGAAATAACTGTGTCCGAAACTAAGGTTAAAGGTCTCAGTCCAGTTGGATCCACACTCGACGCTACAAACTCACTAGCGGCAGTAGACTGTATAAAGGATGACACTATTACTGCTACTGAGCTCATAAAGACACGCGATAATGGTCCGTTTTCTGTAAAGTCCAAGCACGTGAGTCGCCAATCTGCCAATGGCTTTGGTGGCGGTACTATACACTATCCAACGGATGCGGCTAACTGTGGTCTGCTAGGTGGTATCGCGGTAGTACCAGGTTACGTGTCTTATGAGTCTTCTATCAAATGGTGGGGACCGCGTTTGGCCTCTTGGGGATTTGTCGTTATTACTATTAATACTAGCTCCATTTACGATAACCCAGATAGCCGTGCTGAACAATTGAGCGCGGCTCTCGATCATCTCATCGCTGATGAAACAGTGGGGCATATGATCGATCCAAATCGTTTGGGTGCGATTGGCTGGTCAATGGGCGGCGGCGGTACGCTACGATTGGCAACTGAACGCAGTACGGTGCAAGCCATCATTGCACAAACACCCTATCACGATACGAGCTATGGCGCGATGGATACGCCTGCTCTATTCATCGCTTGTGAAAATGACCGTATCGCCCCGAATAAAAAATATACCAATACCTTTTATCAAAAAGCTGACGGTCCAAAAATGAAGGTCGAGATTAATAACGGCAGTCATTTCTGTGCAAGCCATCGTTTTAACGAGAAACTATTAAGTAAGCCTGCTATTTCATGGATGCAGCGTTATATTAACGGTGATACCCGTTTCGATAAATTCTTATGTGGCAATGAAAACTATAAAGATAACCCTCGTATCTCAGCCTATGATTACGAAGACTGTTTATAAGCTACTTTCAACCCTACTTACGAAAGGAAAGACAGCTTTCACTGTTAATAATGACATTTGAATAACAACTCTTTTTTATTTTTACACATTTACATTGCTTCTATCTTTTTTCTTACAGACTTTACTGCCATAAAGATTAATAATCGTATAGTCAATTATCTATAAATTGGATACGGTATCAGGCTCGTTTAGTCTACAACTTGTAGTGCTTTCACTCGCCTTCCTTGTATCCAAATTATATTGAACTGATTATAGCGTGCTACAAACAAGTAAAACGATTGAATAAATGAACGCTTAAGGAGCAATGTTGATGACTGATGAGATGTATGATTTGGGCGCAGGGTTCTGGAGTATTCGAGGCTCATTTATTAAAAATGGCATACTTGATATTGGTGTTCAATGTGCGCTCATAAGACTATCATCAGGACGGTTTATCTTTTTAGATAGCTATACATTAACTGGTGATGTGCGTCAGCAAGTCATGGCATTGACCAATGACGGTCAAAATGTCGAAGCTGTCCTCAATGTTCATCCGTTTCATACAGTACACTGTGCTCAAATGGCCAAAGACTTTCCGCAAGCGACGTTTTATGGCAGTAGCCGACATCCAGAGCAAGTACCTGAAGTCAATTGGGCAGATGACTTGGTCGAAAGCGATGCCATTGCTGCACGCTACCCTGAACTCAAATTCTCTATCCCTCAAGGCATTCATTACATCTCACCTGACGAGACGGTTCATGCCAGCTCATTATTGGTCTATCATCCTGCTAGCCAGAGCATTTATGTCGATGATACCTTTGAGATACCCCCTTCCAAGTTAATAAATGCCGTGCAGCCTAACCTAGGCTTACACCCTACTACCAAAAAGGCACTCAAAGATGAGCCAAACGTAGCTAAGCATTATTGTGATTGGGCAGTAGAGCTGGCAAATGAGTGGCGTGATGTTCGTCATTTTTGTGGCGCACATTCAGGCTTAGTGGTATTTGAGGAAGGTCAGTTTAAGACAGCACTTATCTCAGCGATTAATCTGGCTCGCCCTGAGCTTGAAAAAGCATAAAAACAAGCATAAAGGCGTAAAGAGTTAGAACACATACCATTAAAACAACTCGACAGATGAAGCTTACAGTGAAAAAGTAGCTTTGTTTTACTTACATATTTTATTTTATTTACTAGACGAGGAAAACTATAAATGACTGATCACATTCATGATTTAGGCGCAGGATTTTGGAACATACGCGGAACATTCCGTCTCGGTGGCGTGTTAAATATCGGCACTCAATGCTCGCTAGTCAAGCTATCATCAGGGAAATTTATCTTTTTGGACAGTTACGCCCTAACGGGCAATGTTCGAGATGAGGTTATGGCATTGACCAATAATGGTCAAGATGTTGAAGCGGTGCTAAACGTACATCCGTTTCATACAGTCAGCTGTGCTCAAATGGCCAAAGACTTCCCGCAAGCCACCTTTTATGGCAGTAGTCGTCACCATAAAAAAGTACCAGAAATCGATTGGGCAGATGACTTGGTAGAAAGTGACGTAGTTGCTGCACGCTATCCTGAACTTAAGTTTTCAATGTCAGAGGGCATTTATTATATCTCGCCCAATGAGATGATTCATGCAGGTTCTTTATTGGCTTATCATCCTGCCAGTCAAAGCTTGCACGTAGATGATACTTTTATGAGTCCACCAACGAAGCTATTAGAAGCTGTATTGCCTGAGCTAATACTGCATCCTACGACTAAAAAAGCCCTGAAAAACGAGCCAAACGCTGGCGCGCAATATTGCGACTGGGCGACTAATTTGGCTTATGAATGGCGTGACGTACGCAATTTCTGCGCTGCGCATTCTTATCTTGTTCAGTTCAAAGAAGGTGGGTTTGAAAAAGCACTGGTGAAAGCCGTCAAGAAAGCACGTCCAAAACTAGAAAATGCCTAATTTCTCACACCTTAGGCAAACATCTTTGATAAACATAAAAACGGGTCGCTATTACTGTATTTACTAATGTAGCGACCCATTTTTTGAGCCAATGACTTTATAAAACATGCGATTATCGAAACTTATTATCGAAACAGCAATGTCGCCAACTCATCTTCATTGTTAAGAATATCTGCTAATGTATAACGCTCAAGCACATTAACAAATGCGGTGAGCGCTTCAAAAAACACGCTTTTTAGCTGACAGGCTGGACTAATCACGCAGCCTAGTGATTTATTCTTTTCTTCCTCAATGAACGTCACTGGCAAATCTGCCTGATGAGCACTCTTCTCACTATCTTTATGAGACGTTGGTACGGCAAAGCACTCTACCAAATTAAAATCAGGCTCTATCTGTTTGATCAATACGCCCAAATTAATATCTTTAGGCGCACGTGCTAATCGTATGCCACCGTTTTTGCCGCGTACACTTTCTATATAACCAAGCTGACCCAGCTGATGAATAATCTTAGTCAAATGACTTTTGGAAATACCATAACTATCAGCAATATCGCTAATATTAGCCAATAGTGATGGATCTGGTCTCACAGCCAAATAAATCAATGAGCGTAGCGCGTAGTCACTATAATTGGTCAGTCGCATGTACTTGCGCTCCTATTTTCATAAATTTTATATATTAAGCTAGGGCGTGTCATCAATTAGATTATGAGCATTAAAATAAGATAAATTGATGCTAAATAAGGAAAAGTTCGCAGTGAATATGAACATATTGACAAGAACTTTGACACAGTTTAGCGAAAATTTAGCCATTTTAAGGCCATAAATTGCATCAATGTACTAATTGATGACACGCCCTAGATAAAGTAAGTCGCATTTTTGGTAATAACGTTTAGACATAGCATTTGTAAACAGTATCGTTAGCCCGCTTTAACCAAATAAACCATCAGGCCGAGGACGTGCCAGCATGGGCAGATAACTGATGCAAAATAGCACAAAACACGCAATCCAAGCACTTTGCGCCACCATAATCCACATTAGGTAATGATTCATATCTACTAGCGGTAATAGTACGCGGCTGATAAATACTAAGACCATCAAACCGTACATAACGCTTACCGTTTTTGGCGGTTGATGAATACTGCGACCCGTATGTCCCAGAGATACTCGAGTCATCATTGCTAACGTCATCATACCAATACCAGCAACTGCCAGTCCATGCATAGCAATGCTGTGCGGATAACCGAGCCAAGGCTGTAGTGCATACAATAAGAAACTCAAACACATACCTAAAAATGCAATATACAACGACCAAAGTAATGGTTTTTGCCAAATACCGTGATGATACCACCCTATCAGACGAACGATATTAATCACTGCCACGCCAAGTGCAGTAATCGTTAAAAAATACTTATTTGGATAAAATACATCACTAATAAAAAAGGCGCAGAAAAATACTAAGCTTGCGATATCTTGTGTCTTACTATTACGTAGTTTAATGGGTTCTAACGTTTCCATATCTATACTGAGACCACGTTCGATAAAAAATGGTACTACGCGTCGACCAATCGTTAGCACTAACCCGATGATCAAATAGAACCCAAAATAAATGCCTATCTTGGTTGTGTTCATATCAGCATTGATAATTCCCCAATAGCAAAGTCCGTTGCCAAAGGTCAGCAGTGCCAGTTTTGCCAAGATACCCATTTGCTTGTATTGCTTGACTTGTAATACCGCGCGGAATATCACATATGTCATCGAGGCGATAAATACCACATCAAAAAAAGCTGCTATATATAGCCACGATATACTATCACCTATGAGCGTTATGCCAAGCCCAAAACCCAACCAGCTCAGACGTGCCAGCAACCAACAGACAAAGATACCTAGCAGCTTATAACCATGCGGCATCATTACCCCTGTCCATGTCTTGACCGCGGTTAGCAAGAACCCTGCTACCACTGCCAAGGCATAACCATAAACCATTTCATGGCCATGCCAGTATAACGGGTTCAAAACCTGTGCATCGATATCCGTGTGACCAGTAAACACAAACGCCCATAGCAGCATCGTTACTACGGCAAATAGCGCAGCAGTACTAAAAAATATGCGAAAGCTTAAATTAAGGATAGGATGCGGAGAGCTTGGTGGTTTGCTAGGTAACTTGATAGATTGCATAGCCATCTTCTTAGAGGAATATAGATGGCTTTGATTATAACATTCATTTAAAATGTATGTTATCGTTTATACAACAGGTTTTAACATTGAAGATAGTTGTGGAGGTAATTTATAGACGTAAAAAAGCATAGAATGTAAGAACTATAGATAATTAATTGTACCAAAAAAAATTCATAAATTTAATATAGTCCATCTTTCTGAGCAATTGATAGATATGCTAGCTTTAAATTCTCATCTGCTGGTTTAAATGTTTGAGTCGAGTTGGCACTTACTTTTATAGTTGCAGAGATAATGCCACCGATAGTTACTACAGGGACCGTAGAACCAGTAAAAGCTGTCGCGACCACATCCATTACTATACCCTCAACTATTTTGTCACGATAAAGATTGAACACAGCTGATAAATTGTGTTTCTTAAATAATTTAAAGCGTTCAAGCGTAACTCTATCTAGATCTTCTATAGATTTTGTAAGTTTATATACAGCTTTTTTTGATGCTAAACTTTGATCAGGAGAAAGTAACGCTTGCTCGTAAACTTCATCTAAGTATTCATGAAGTGCAATAAATTCATTTTTTCTACGTTCTTTGAAATCTAAGATATCGTAAATATTAACTTCTCCTGTGGGAACAGGAAGGCACGCAGCTAGATCAATACGCAGAGTATTCCTTTCTTCGCTATAGTTATCTAAAAGAAGACATTCCTCTCCAAACTGTTGAATAACCCAATCTATACCTTTATTCTCTTTGACTAAGGCTTCGGCAACTTTACTTTGGCAAGAAAGCATCGCATCTGTATCAATCAATCCAGACAGTTGAACTGAGGGACGCTTTATAGCTCCAGCCAATATAAATGCTTCTTCTTGAGGTATGCCTATATATACGGCATTATTAGCTGGAATAACTACCTCATCCCAGTACAGAACATAATAACGCAGCTCGTCTATATTGAGGCTTCTTTCCATCTGAAATCCTCTTGGCAACCTATTTATGATACCTGGCGCAGCTATTATTCCTCTTTTCAAGTACTTGTCCTTTTCAAAGTTTATGTTAATTTTTATATTTTAGCGACTTCTTGCGTAGAAAGTCTAATGTAAGTAATGGAATTTATTCGAATTTCTATCATGACTATGGGCGGTTCCTAGTATTGGCGTAAAGCGGTACTTACAACTGTAATGCCGCGATGACTAACGATACGACCACTATCGCCGTGACATATTGTCTAATTTTAAAATATACATCGCTAATAATCTGCGCTCGATGAAGATTGTAATCGATAACTAGCAGGCTTATAAAACCAATCACTAATAGCCAAATAAAGCTACTGGCTGATAAGATTAAAAACCCAAGCCAAAGGCCAAGCGCAAAGATATTGCTATACAGTGGGAGCCTAACAGCCCACTTATTGTCGTCAGCCAAACCTAAATGATTGCCCCAATGCGCGCCTGCCATAAATGATGCAATCACTAGCCCATAAGCACTTAATACATCGACTACTGAACCAAGTACAGGCACGGTAACAACGTCTATCATCAGCAAAAATGCACAGGCGATAAACGGAATAGCACCTGCAAAAGTTAGATAAGGACTGGGCTTTTTCATTGTTTAAACCTATCTTATGATTACTCTAATAATAGCTATCACCTGTTGAGTGGGAGTTTGCAACATACATTAATCGCTCTTTTGAGGATTGCCTTGCCACTGACGGATAAACTCACCATTTGGATCGTATTGCTGGGTTTGCTTGTCTAAATTAAACTGCCTGCACACTCTTGGGTCAGCACCGACGCCTGCCAGATATTGCCAATTGCCCCAATTACTGCCGACATCATAATCAACAAGATGTTGCTCAAAGTAAGCTGCCCCGTAACGCCAATCAAGCCCTAACTCATGGATAAAGCAGCTGGCAACCAGTTGTCGTCCGCGATTCGACATGTAACCTGTCATGCACAATTGGTTCATACAAGCATTGACGATAGGATATGGTGTCGTACCATTTTTCCATTGCGCTAACAGATTTTCGTCCAATTGAGTTGAAGGCGCGTGCTGACTGATGCCCTTAAACCAAAATAAATTTTGCCGATGGGTCACAGCATACCAATAGAAATACTCACGCCACAGCAGCTCAAACCATATCCAGTAGGTAGAATCATTTGCGATGATATCGCGCTCATATCGACGCAAACGATTTAATATTGTGTTTACAGATAGCGAACCGTTTGCAAGCCAAGCGGAAAACTTTGTGGAATGCGCCCACTCATCTAGCGCGTTTCGTGTGGTTTTATAAGTGCTCGGCGCATCAGAATCAAAATAGCTATCTAAGTGATTGAGACCATTTGACTCTCCACCTATAAAACTGGATGGCGGCTGCGACGGTTTATCACGCTCTGCCTGATTAGACAACTGCGATTCAAAAAAGTACTCGTCCCTACTCTGCATATTGTCAGGCAATGGAGCAAGTGTTTCTGGCGTTGGAGAAATGGCTATATCTTTTTCTGCATGCAGCAAATCACAATCGGTTTCGATTTGTTTACGAAACTGTGTAAAACTTTTGGGTAATCTCTCTAGCGGTAACTTATCAAACAAAGTCGCTGTTGTATGTATATGCCACTGTATCTCTGGATATTTCGCCTGTAGAAGCTCATATACTTTGTTTTGATTATAATCTGCCGTCTGGCTGACGCAGATATCTGTCACTTGTTGCTGCGCTATTAGATCACTCAACTGAGTAAAGACGTCCAATGCTTCATCGCCTTTCTGTAAATACAGCAACCTATTACCCCGCTGAATCAATGACGCATTTAAATCAGCCAAGCTCTCATACAAAAACTGCTGGCGGGCTTGACCCATAGCCTCATAACGATAGGCGTCGTAATGGTCTTTATCGTCTAATATATCTGTCAACGATGACGCATAAACCAATAGCAGCTTTCCATCAGTGGAGATTTCAGATGCTTTCAATAAAGTGGCATTGTCCGCCACTCTTAAGTCATTATGAAATAGCACCAATGTGACATTATTGTTCGCTAAGTTGTTCGCCGCTTGATTTGACATACTCTATCCTTCTAGCTATTTAGCGCTAATTTATTATTTTTAATCTTGAAATATCATATACAGTGTAAAAAATCCTTAGCATTCAACTATGATGCGAGCCTAACACTTGTAAGGCAATGCGCTCAGCCCCAGAAACCACTTATAAACATTGACTCTCATATGTCTGACTGCTTAAATGGCTTACCTCTAGGAGAACACCATGACTCAAAATAATACTACGACTGAAGAAAATAAATCAGATGAAAAGCGTAAACTTATCAATCGATTTTTGATGAGATTGACAAAGGAACAGCCTCAAATGTATTACGCGACTACCTCTGAGATATCACGGAGTATTCATACCATGATAAAAGAGCATACCAATCGCCTGTCAGTAGAAGAGCAAGCACTGGTAAGACGGATGACGATGGAAGAGATTGAAGGGTTACTTGGTTTTCATGCCAGATAAGAGATTGACCAACTTCAAATACGTCATTATCAGTAAGTTGCCAAATGACACACAAAAAAAGACCGCTATCAAAGCGGTCTTTTTTATTAGCTATTAGCATTCTATTTTAGGACAATTAGAATGGATATTCACGTGGCTCATTTTGCATTGAGATCCAATGTGTTCTAGTGAACTCTTCTAGTACCCACTCACCGTTAAAGCGACCGATGCCTGAGTTTTTCTCACCACCGAATGGCGTATTGCTTTCATCATTGACTGAGATGTCATTGATATGGGTCATGCCAGCTCTGATACCGCGAGCAAAACGTAGACCTTTTTGCATATCAGCAGTGAACACCGCGCTAGACAGACCATACATAGAGTCATTGGCAATCGATAGTGCGTCGTCTTCGTCTTTAGCACGAATGATACCAACCAATGGTCCAAACACTTCATTGCGTGATAGATCCATTTCGCGAGTGACTTCGGTAAAGATGTGTGGCGGTACGACTTGGCCTTCAATCTCGCCACTGAGTATCATTTTTGCGCCTTCTTCCTGCGCTTTAGCGATTTTTTCTTTGAGCGATTTAACTTGTTTTTCGTTGATGATTGGGCCAACAGCAGTATCTTGCTTATTAGGATCACCGACGTTCAATGTTTTGACGTGTGCTAAGAAACGCGCTACAAAGTCATCATATATCTCGTCTTCTACAATGACTCTGTTAATTGCGATACAGATTTGACCTTGATGTAAGAATTTACCAAAGGCGGCTGCTTTTACTGCTTGCTCAATATCAGCATCTTTTAGTACCACAAATGGACTGTTGCCACCCAATTCAAGCGCCACTTGTTTGATGTATTCACCACCATTGGCCAACTCACCGATATGTTTGCCCACTGAGGTCGAACCTGTGAACGACACTAGACTTGGCGCTTTGTGTTCAACGATTGCATCGCCTATCTCACTACCTGAGCCGACTACGACATTTAATAGACCTTTTGGTAGACCTGCTTCTTCAAATACTTTGGCCAATAGCAAACCACCTGTCACTGGCGTATCACTAGCAGGCTTAAGTACCACGGCATTACCAAGCGCTAGGGCTGGTGCAATAGAACGCTGCGTTAAATGTAGTGGGAAGTTCCATGGGCTAATGACAGCGACAACGCCGATTGGCTCACGATAAATGAAATTTTCTTTGCCAGGAGTATTCGATGGACGAATCTCACCATGGACACGGTTAGGGAATGTCGCTGCTTCAAGGGTAATCGCGCGCGTCGCACCGAACTCGACCATGGCTTTGATACGGGTACTGCCCGACTCTTTGATTAGCCAATCGACGATTTCTTCTTGGCGCTGATCGAGTATGTTGACCACTTTGTATAATACAGCAGCACGTGTTGCAGGCGTTTGCTTGGCCCACGCTTCTTGAGCTTGGGTTGCAGCGTCGTACGCTTCGTTTAACTGATCCTTGGTCGCTTGCTGGATCTCTACAAGCGTATCACCGTTGTATGGGTTGGTATTGGTGTTTGTGCTATCGTCTTTACCGGTTTGCCATTCACCAGCGATGAACTGCAAATGGAAGTCACTGTATGCATTCGTAGTATTGGTTGACATAATCATCCTTATTTTTAATTTGTTATGTTAAGTATTGGTTTTCGATTATTAAAATAAAATTGTTAAGTCGGCGATATCTTAATGAGAAAATATCTGGCAGGTAGTAAGTCTGAAATCGTTACCAAGCTATTAATCAATAGTCATCAATTAAAAAAAGCTCTAATGAAAAATGATCTTTAGCAATAAATACTAACGGTAACGGATAACAACAAAACCTACCTTGCTAGACGACTGGTCTAATGCTACCATAGCTACTAATAAAACAAGACTATTTTGTCAGTGAATATTGTTGATAAAACGTAACACATATAACTATATCCTATTACAATAC
The DNA here is from genome assembly GCF_038155145.1 of Psychrobacter proteolyticus. Lineage (GTDB taxonomy): Bacteria > Pseudomonadota > Gammaproteobacteria > Pseudomonadales > Moraxellaceae > Psychrobacter > Psychrobacter proteolyticus_B. The sequence continues at coordinate 54,744 of NZ_JBAKAY010000002.1, read as the reverse complement.
GCCATCAACGTGACGTTCAAATGAACGCTAACTGTTTTAACTGACTATCTAATGCATACGCTAATACAAGCAACTACTAAGGGAGATAATCCTGTTTATGTCTAATACAGACGCAACGACACCAGATACTAAAGCTCATTTACTTGCCACTGGCTACCAATTAATCGCCAAAAAAGGTTTTACCGCTGTTGGTCTAAAGCAAATTTTAGATACAGCAGGTGTGCCAAAGGGTTCTTTTTACCATTACTTTGCTTCTAAAGAAGCCTTTGGTGAAGCCATCATTAATCATTACTTTAGTTTATATAAGACTCGGTTGGATGTCATCGATGCACAAGATGTCAGTGCGCAGCAAAAACTATATGATTATTTTCAAAACTGGTATGACACCCAGCAGAACGGCTGTGACCATGAAAAATGCTTGGTAGTGAAGCTCAGCGCAGAGGTAGCTGATATGTCAGAAACCATGCGTAAGGCACTCGATACTGGCTATCAGCAGACGACCATGTGGCTTGCTAAGCAGATCAAAGCCGGCTGGCTCGATGAGTCCGTACCTCGCCATGATAATATCTCAGCTGAGAGTATGGCTAAGCGTTGGTATTTTGCATGGCTTGGCGCAAGCTTGATTGCAAAGATTAGCCAAACCAATACCCCTTTAGCAGAAATTTGGCAGATGACCACGACCCAAATGGGACGCTAATTGTTAACTGTTTGAATTTCTATCGACTGCACCTCTAGCATAAGCATTAAGGCATATTGAATATTCATAACGCTCATAGACAGTAGCGGTTAGTACTATGCTTGATATTCAGTGTGCTTTATTGCCTTCTCTTATCTAAACGAATTTCTTAAAGACATCTGCATATGACTTAAACAGTTATACGAGAGTTTTGTAAATATCACTAGACGACTGGTCTAATTGGTGTACAATGCGCACAAATATTAAGAATGAATGTCTATACGAGCATTGCTTATCATTCATTGATTGATATCAGACAATATCTCATGTCAAAACAATTTAATTGAACCGTTTTTATTAAACACTTTTTATTATTAATTAGGAATCTTATGAATAACTTCCAATACTACAACCCAGTCCGTATCGTTTTTGGTGAAGGTCAAATCGAGCAATTATCAGATCTAGTCCCTACTGATGCACGTGTTCTTATCACTTATGGTGGTGGTTCAGCACAGCGTACTGGTACTTTAGATGAAGTAAAAACTGCATTAGCGGCAAGCGGTAACCGTACTGTATTTGAATTTGGTGGCATTGAAGCTAACCCAGAATTCACCACATTACTTAAAGCCGCTGATATGGTTAATGAGCACAACATCGACTTCTTATTAGCAGTTGGCGGTGGTTCTGTGATTGACGGCAGCAAATTTGTCGCACTCGTTTCTTCATTGACTGAAGAGGACGGCACTGTCTCACGTGACCAAGCTTGGGATGCCTTAACTGGTTATTGCAAAAACATCGATTCTGCTGTCGACTTGGGTGCTGTATTGACTATCCCAGCCACAGGTTCTGAGATGAACTCAGGCGGCGTGATCAACTATAGCGAACGTCAAGCAAAACTACCGTTTGGTAACCCACTTGCCTTCCCTAAATTCTCAATTCTAGATCCAATCAAAACACTTACCCTGCCTGAACGTCAGGTTATGAATGGTGTGGCTGATGCATTTGTTCATGTAATGGAACAATATCTGACTTACCCAGTAAACGCTAAAGTACAAGATGCCTTTGCTGAAAGCTTGCTTAAAATCCTTATCGATGAAGGTCTAGTTGTTAAGCAAGATCTAGAAAACCTAGAAACACGTAAAAACATTATGTGGACAGCAACCATGGCATTGAACGGTCTGATCGGTACTGGTGTACCACAAGACTGGACAACTCACATGGTTGGTCATGAGCTGACATCATTACACGCTATCGATCATGCACGTACGCTAACCATCGTATTACCATCAGTTATGCGTGAACTAAAAGAAAGCAAAAAAGAAAAACTGCTTCAGTATGCACGTAACGTATGGAACATTACCGATACTGACCTAGATGACGATGCTATCATCGAAACGGCCATTGTTTACACTGAAAACTTCTTCCGCGAGCTTGGCTTGCCAGTTAGCCTAGAAGACGTTGACTTGACTGAATCAGCGATTGATCCAATTATCAAGCAACTTGAAGTGCATAACATGGTCAAGCTTGGTGAACATGGTACCAACGACTTAGAAGTATCACGTCGTATCTTGCAGCGCGCTGTAACTAGCAAAGCGTCTTAATAAGCGCTTTAGCAAGAACTGTCAGAAGAATTATAAGAAAAATCTCGGCAGTAACAATAAGTACATATCGTTATGCTATTTATAGTAGTAGCTATTCCATGCTGAGTAGCTACTACATTTAACACCACTATAATAATGACAATTAATAAATATAAAGGAGTCCTACAATGAGGTTCGACAAACAACAGAATCAACAAACAAACCGTCAAATCAAATTGGCGAGCCGTCCTAATGGCGTACCTACTGCTGACAATTTTGACATGGCGACTAGCGACATTCCTACGCCAAAAGATAACGAGATGCTACTACGCACGGTATATCTATCACTAGATCCATATATGCGTGGACGTATGAGTGATGCAAAAAGCTATGCAGACCCGTTAGAAGTCGGTGACGTCATCATGGGTGGTACCGTAGCGCAAGTGGTCGAGTCGAATATCGATAATTTCGCGGTGGGCGACTTAGTCGTATCAAACTCAGGCTGGCAGGACTACAGTGTCAGTGATGGCGAAGGCGTCCTCAAACTGGACAAAAACATGTCAAACCCTTCTTATGGTTTAGGCGTGTTAGGTATGCCAGGGTTTACCGGTTACATGGGGCTGACTGATATCGGTAAACCACAAAAAGGTGAAACCTTAGTTGTGGCAGCAGCCACTGGACCTGTCGGTGCAACTGTCGGTCAAGTGGGTAATCAATATGGTCTGCGCACTGTCGGTGTGGCAGGCGGCAAAGAGAAATGCGACTTTGCGGTCAATGAGCTTGGCTTTGATATCTGTATCGATCACAAAGCTGACGACTTCGCTGAGCAATTAAAAGCAGCATGTCCAGATGGTATCGACATCTACTATGAAAACGTTGGCGGTAAAGTGTTCGATGCCGTATTACCACTATTGAACGCGCATGCCCGTATCCCAGTATGTGGTCTAGTATCACAATATAACGCCACTGACTTACCTGACGGCAAAGACCGCTTGGGTATGCTAATGGGTCAAATATTGGCCAACCGTTTAACCGTCAAAGGTTTCATTATCTTTGAAGAGTACGGCGACCACTTCCCAGAGTTCTTAGAAACTATGAGCAAATGGGTAGAGTCAGGCGAAGTAAAAACCAAAGAGCACATTACTGACGGTCTAGATAATGCCCCAGATGCATTTGTCAGTATGTTAAACGGTGATAACTTTGGTAAGACTGTAATCAAAGTATCTGACGTTAAATAGTTACTGGTTAAACATTGAGTAGTTAAGCAGCTACTGACAGTTAGCAATCGTTGTGAATAACTACTTAACAACATAAATTGCTAATATCACTACTGAAAGTTGCTCACAAAGCAGGAATAATGCTAACAGTCATTATTTGCATTTAGGCTAATTAAGTAAAAACGGCTAATGATGTAACGGAAAACTTATGACTGTTGGCTATATAGTTACTAACACATAAATAATAAACAAGGATAATTATGAACATTTTAATGGTACTAACTTCTCATGACCGTTTAGGCGATACTGGTAAGAAAACTGGCTTTTGGCTAGAAGAATTTGCTGCACCTTACTACGCATTTCTTGACGCCGGTGTAAATGTAACCCTAGCCTCTCCAGCTGGCGGCCAGCCACCACTAGATCCTAGTAGTGACACAGAAGACACGCAAACCAAAGATACCACTCGTTTTAAAGACGATAAAGACGCGCAAGAACATTTGGCTAATACCAAAAAACTTGCTGATATGAACGCTGAAGATTTCGATTCAGTATTCTACCCTGGTGGTCATGGCCCATTGTGGGATTTGGCAGTAGATAAAAACTCTATCAATCTGATCGAGACTTTTGTTAAGCAAGACAAGCCTGTTGCTTTTGTTTGTCATTCTCCTGCAGCGCTTAAAAACGTTAAAGTCGATGGCGAGTACTTAGTAAAAGGCAAAACAGTGACTGGTTTTACTAACTCTGAAGAAGACGCAGTTGGCCTAACAGACGTAGTACCCTTCCTAGTAGAAGACGCACTGAAAGCCAATGGTGGCAACTACGAAAAAGCGGCTGATTGGGAATCATTTGTTGTTGAAGATGGTTTACTAATCACAGGTCAAAACCCTGCATCATCAGAAGAAGCTGCTAAGCGTCTAATGGCGAAGCTGAAAGGTTAGTCAAATCCACTACGCAATAAGGTCGATACCATGATTCGCTTACATCATCTCAATCAATCACGTTCATTACGGACGCTATGGCTTTTAGAAGAGCTAGGCGTACCTTATGAAGTCGTCAGCCATCAGCGCGATGCCAAAACTCATTTAGCACCAGACTCTCTAAAGGCTGTACATCCACTCGGTAAGTCTCCGGTTATCGAAATGGATGGACAGATTTATGCTGAGTCAGGTGCCATCACTGAGCTGTTGATTGAACGGTTTGCGCCCGAGCGTCTGCGCCCTGCTACAGGAAGCTCAGACTATGGCTACTATCTACAGTGGATTGATTTTGCAGAAAGCTCGCTCATGTTGCCATTAATGCTTGAATTATTTACTAACAAAGCAGGCATCAATGACAATGAGTTTTTAAACGGCTATATCGAGACAGAAAAAACCAGATTGTTTAAGTATCTGGATACCTCAGTTGAAGGTAAGTCGTTTATTGTAGGTGATAAGCTAAGCGGTGCCGACTTTATGCTGTCATTTGATTTGATTATTCTTGCTAAGCGTCAGAAACTTGATGCCTATCCGCATATCAAACAGTATGCTGAAAAGCTGGCCGGTCTTGATAGCTATCAGCGTGCGATGCAGCTAGAAGCGAAATACGATGAATCAATTTAGTATTTGATATTCATTGATACCTTGGTATTAGCCAAAATATTATGTATTAACTGACCAATTTTTCGATACACAAAGACAGCTCTGTATAGAGCTGTTTTTTATGCGTATAGTATTTTTTGCTTGTTGCATCGTTTGTTTTAATGTTCGTTAAATTGCATGAGACACTGCTATATCTTTATTCAGCAGCGCCGATGAGTTACGCGGTGATGACAAAAGCACTGTAAAAGTTATGATAAAATATGCCCTGCATTTCTTAGGTTATCTTTCCAGTTTGACCAGCATTTATATCAGCTACCCCGCTGTTTTTTAAGCTATGAACATTCATCGTACTGACCTGATTTTGCGTCTAGAATCTGTTCTATGCCATTCTATTTCCTTATACAGATGATGGTACGTCCATGAGTAACGAATATCAGTTTAAGCCCCACGAACAACCGATAATGGTGGGCTCTCCTGCCAATCCTGATCATCCTGCACGTCGCAAATTATTTTACTTACTGATCGGAATTTTCGTTGGTCTCACTGCTAGCTTCCAAAACGGTCTACTCGTCGCAAACCTTACTCAAATTCAGGGTCAACTGGGCTTAACGCCAGCTGAAGGTGGCTGGATATCTGTTAGCTATAATATGACCAATGCCTGTATCACCGTTCTGCTGTACAAAATTCGCCAACAATTTGGTATGTCACTTTTTAGCAAAATCACTCTGTTCTTTTTGTTGGCCGCCACGAGTTTACAGTGGCTAATCAGTAGTCACTTATTAGATACGCCTAATATAGGAATTGAGCCTTATTACCTAGAGATTGTCGCAAGGGGACTTAGCGGTATGGTCGCAAGTGGCATGACCATTTTAGGTCTATTCTATTGTTTGCAAGGTATGCCAACCGTCAAGCGTACTAGTGGCTTAATATTGGGTTTTGGCTTGGTTCAGTTTGGTATTCCATTATCACGAATCATCTCGCCCTATCTCGCCATCGACGGTCAGCTTGAAAATTTATTTTTATTTCAATTTGGTTTGGCACTGATTTGTTTTGGGCTGATTAATATATTGGAGCTACCACCAGGCAATACCGAAAAAGTATTTGAGAAACTCGATTTTTTAAGCTTTGCTTTTTTTGCGAGCGGTTTGGCGGCACTGGCTGTAATTTTGGTACAAGGTAGGATTTTATGGTGGACGACGCCTTGGCTCGTCTATCCACTGATGATTGCTATTGTTGGGATTGGCATCGCTCTATGGATTGAAACACATCGCAAAAACCCAATGTTACAAGTCCGCTGGATGCGTAGCCGCAATATTATTGCCTTTATGATTACCGGCGCTGTCATGCGAATTTTGCTATCTGAGCAAAATGTCGGTGCTGCAGGCCTACTTGCTAATTTGGGTTATGGTAACGATCAGCTGGTTACTTTTTATGCTGTCATAATGGCTGCCAGTGTGCTGGCTTTGGTGATTAGTATTTTTAGTACCAATCCAATGGACTTGCGCCGTCCTGTTATTTTTGCAGTGGCATTGATTGCCTTGGGCTCTTGGATGGACGTTGGGGTCTCTATCAACTCCGCACCTTATATGTTTTATATTAGCCAGTTTTTAATTGCATTTGCCGCGGTATATTTTATGGGACCTTTGGTTTTCGAAGGATTCTTGCGAGCTATTGCTAGTGGCCCTGCTTATATCATTAGTTTTTCGGTTATCTTTGGTATTTCCCAAACGGTTGGCGGATTGGCAGGTGCAGCGGCTATTCAGGCATTTACGACCATTCGTACACAGGTCCATTATGCAGATATGGTCAGCTCACTGAATTTGGGTGATCCTACGTTTAGCGCTCAAATTGCTGGTACTCGTAGTATATTGTCAAACCAAACCACGGACGCAGCGCAAGCGAATGTGGCTGCAATGAGTCAAGTGTTGCAAGGGATTCAGCGCCAAGCAACTGTCTCCGCTTATAGCGATCTGTTCTTTTTGATGGCCAGTTTTGCTACTTTCGTTACAGCCATTTTATTGATTAACTATTTTTATAATCGTTACCACAAGCGCAATCCACTTGCTAAAGAGCTTGCCGTTATTGCAAAAATGCGTGAGTCAAAATAACTCAGCTTATTATATTAATCATGTTTCACCTCATTCATTTATAGCCAGTCTATTTTAATATTTATTAAAAATTTAGGAGCACGTCATGAGCCAAGAAAAACCAAATGAGCTTAGTCAAACACCTCAGACGTCCACTGGTGCTCCAGCAACAGACACACCTATAGCGTCCGATATAAGTAAAGAAGAGTCTTCTGTAACTTCTTCGCCATCAGCAACTAAGACAGCAGAAGGTGATGTAGAAAACAGTTTAGACAGCAATGAACCACCGATGCCACCAAAAGAGCCAATACCCGATACTACTGGTTGGTCGCCTAAGAAAAAATCCTATCTAAACTTAGGCTTATTAATTTTATTGATTGTCATTGGCGTGGCATTGATTTTGTATGCATGGAAGCTCCCACCGTTCACCCCAACGGTACAGCAAACCAATAATGCTTTTGTCAAAGGTCAAACGACTATTATTAGTCCGCAAGTTTCTGGCTATGTAACTAAGGTAGCAGTGCAAGACTTCGCCAACGTAAAAGCGGGCGACTTACTCATAAAGATTGACGATCGAACCTTTCAGCAGCAGCTCGAACAAGCACAGGCAAATACAGAGGTGGCCCTTACTAACCGCTCTACCAATGACCAGGATACGCAAACCAGCCAAGCACAAATCGAAGCACGTAGAGCTGATTTGTATAGTGCCAAAATCAATGTAGAAAGCGCGCGTGAAGATGTAAACCGTTATCAAGGTTTAGATGCTATTGGTGCAGTATCGAAAGCAGAAGTTGCTCATATCAAGGCGCAGTTGGCTCAAGCACAAGCAGGTGTACAGCAAGCAGAAGCCAATTTACAAGCCGCTCAAGAAAACCGTGAAAAGACTAGCGGCAGTCGCTCATCGCTGGACGCAAATATCAAAAATGCTGAAGCAGGCGTCAAGCAAGCGCAAATCAATCTAGATAATACTATCATCACTGCGCCTGAATCTGGCCAGCTAAGCCAAGTCAGTGTCAAAGAAGGTCAATACGTCAGCGCTGGTACGCAGCTTATGTATATCGTGCCAAAAGGCATTTGGATCATTGCAAACTTTAAGGAAACTCAAATAGCCAATATGGCAATCGGTGAGCCTGCGACCATTCATGTCGATGCACTTGGCGGCGCCAAATTTACGGGTCACGTGAGTAATATCTCGCCAGCGACTGGTAGCGAGTTTAGTGCTGCTGCAGCCAACCCTGCAACAGGTAACTACATAAAAATTGCTCAACGTATTCCTGTACGCATCGACCTAGACCAAAACCAGCCTGAGCTGGCACGCTTACGCCCTGGCATGTCAGTCTCAGTAGATGTCGATACCAATATTAAATGAAAGGTTGAATAAAAAGTTAAATAAAAATAATGCCAGATAAGGTAAATAGCTAACGTAAAAAAGCCACTCTAGACACCAAAGAAACTGGATTTAGAGTGGCTTTTTTAGTTTTGTATAATCTATAGCTTCAAACTACAGCTATTATGGTAATAAACGTTTGGTCGTCCAGCTTGTATTGCCTTCACTGTTGTCGCCGCCACTCTGCGTATACACAATTCGATCATGCATCCGATTGGCTCGACCTTGCCAAAACTCAATACTTTCAACCGTAATTTCATAACCACCCCAAAACTCTGGCGTTGGTACGGTAGTATTGTCAGGGTGCTCTACTTGAAGCTGTTCAAACGTTTGCTCCATGACTTCACGATTGGCCACTTCACCACTTTGCGGTTGACTGACCCAAGCGCCTACTTGACTATCATGGGGACGCTTTTGGAAGTAAGCAGCCGATTTATCAGCATCAATTTTAGCGATACTACCGCTGATACGGACTTGACGCTCCAGCTCATGCCAAAAGAATAACGCTTCGGCATTAGGGTTTTCTGCTATATCCTGCCCTTTCGCGCTTTCATAATTGGTATAGAAAACAATACCTGTCTCAGTAATTTCGCGTAGTAACACAATACGGACACTAGGCTTATTGTCTGCGCCACATGTTGCCAAACTCATTGCATAAGGCTCTTGCACCTGTTGCGCTGACGCTTCACTCATCCAAGCTTTAAAAAGCTCGAATGGTGACGTTGGTACTGACTGTTGGTCAAGCTCACCTTTCTCATATGAGAGGCGTTGGTCGGTAAAGTCCATGCTCATAGCAGTTCCTTATTTGAAAACTATAATATTGTTGTCTCGAATACCAGTCATTATCTTAAATACCAGTTGCTATTTTGAATACCAATTATTGCCTTAAATAGTATTAGCCTAGTACTGATTTTATAAGATCAGCTAAGTCATTAGCCATTACATCGCATTCAATTTCATCATCTGACTCTACCATCACGCGAATCATAGGCTCTGTACCTGACTGACGTATCAGAAGACGACCACGACCCTCTAGCGTTGCCTGTGCTTTATCAAAAGCAGCAACCAACTCTTCATGTTTGAATGGATCTTGCATTTGAGATAGGCGTACATTGACTAGCTTTTGCGGTAACACTTCAAAACCTTCAACAAGTTCACTTAACGCACGCTCTCTGGCTTGCATTACTGCTAGTACTTGCAAGCCAGCAATGATAGCGTCCCCTGTACGACTTTTGTCTAAGCAAAGAATATGGCCAGATGGCTCACCGCCCAATATCCAGCCATTAGCTTCTAAATCCTGCATCACATAGCGATCACCCACTTTTGCACGGGTAAACTGAATATTTGCATCTTTTAGCGCCAACTCTAACCCCATGTTACTCATGAGTGTGCCGACAACACCTTCAGCTTTGGTTTTACCTTGAGTAGCAAGCACATATAAGATACCGTCGCCGTCGACTAGCTTACCCGTCTCATCAACCATTACGATACGGTCGCCATCACCATCTAGTGCAATACCGACATCTGCGTCATGCTCAAGCACAGCCTTTTGTAAGCTTTCAGGATGGGTAGAACCACATTCAGCATTGATATTGATGCCATCTGGCGTATTATTGATGGCAATCACGTTTGCCCCCAACTCGCGCATTACTCTAGGTGCTACGCTATAGCCTGCACCATTGGCACAATCCACTACTACCGTCAGATGACTGAGGTCATATTGATAAGGGAAGCTACCTTTGCAAAACTCAATATAGCGACCTTTTGCATCGTTAATACGATTGTTCTTACCTAAATTTGCAGGATCAAGAATAGGCATCATAGCAACGTCATTACCAACGTCGTTCATAATTGCCGTCAATTTATCATTGATTGCAGTTTGCATCTCATCAGTAAGTTTTTTGCCGTCACCTGAGAAAAACTTGATACCATTATCATAATAAGGATTGTGCGAGGCTGAGATAACCACGCCAGCATCTGCATTAAAGCTACGGGTCAGATGCGCAATCGCTGGAGTTGGCAGTGGTCCAAGCATATAAACATCAACACCAGCCGCATTAAAACCTGCTTGTAATGCTCCCTCTATCACATAGCCTGACAGACGTGTATCTTTACCAATCACCACACTTGGCTTACGCGTAGGATTTTCATTTTTTTCTATGAGAACAAGCCCAGTGACGTAGCCTAGTTTTAAAATAAAGTCTGGTGTAATTGGTAATTCACCAAATTTTCCGCGAATTCCATCAGTGCCAAAATAGCTCATTGTGTGTTCCTCAAGTCAAAAAAATAAAAGGCCAAACGTATACGCAGGCAATGCTATTGTTGTAATAATCTGTTTCTGTATTTTACAAAAAAAACAGCCAACAATAACAGAGCATTGTTGGCTGTTTGTATCTTAAGCTCGCTGCAGCCTTACGTCTCAGCTAACATCAATACGTTTTAAATCTACAAAAGAGAAGTATTTCACGGAACGATCTAGTTTACTCGATAGTTCGGTGCTTCTTTAGTGATTTGCACATCATGCACATGCGACTCTTTCATACCCGCTGAGGTTACTTTGATAAACTGCGGATTGGTACGCATATCTTCAATCGTGGCAGAACCCGTATAACCCATTGATGAACGTAAGCCACCAACCAACTGATTAACGATACCCGCAACTGGTCCTTTATAAGGAACACGGCCTTCGATACCTTCTGGTACTAGCTTCTCTACGCCGTCTTTTGCATCTTGGAAATAGCGATCTGAAGAACCGTTCGATCCTGACATCGCACCCAAACTACCCATACCGCGATAAGCTTTATAGTAGCGACCTTGGAACAGCTCAACTTCACCTGGTGCTTCTTCGGTACCAGCCATGAGCGAACCAACCATGATGCATGATGCACCAGCAGCGATTGCTTTTGCCATATCACCTGAGTAGCGGATACCACCGTCAGCAATCAATGGAATGCTGTCTTTTAAAGCACTAGCAACATTATCAATCGCTGAGATTTGTGGGACACCGATACCTGCAATAATACGCGTGGTACAGATAGAACCAGGGCCGATACCTACTTTTACTGCATCAGCACCTGCGTCACGTAAAGCGATTGCAGCTTCACCTGTTGCGATGTTGCCACCGATTACTTGTACATGCGGGTAGTTTTTCTTGATCCAAGATACTTTATCGATCACGCCTTTTGAGTGACCGTGCGCAGTATCAACGACGATAACGTCAACGTCAGCGGCGATTAATGCTTCAACGCGTGCTTGCGTGTCTGCACCTGTACCAACAGCTGCACCAACACGTAAGCGACCTTGCTCGTCTTTACACGCATTTGGATTGTTTTCAGCTTTGGCAAAATCATTAACAGTAATCAAACCACGCAGACGGAAGTTATCGTCAATAACGATGACTTTTTCGATGCGGTGCTCATGCAACAATCTTTTGATATTCTCGTTGCTTTCACCTTCATGTACAGTTACTAGCTGCTCTTTAGGCGTCATGATCTGGCTAACTGGCAACGATAAATTAGTCTCAAAACGCCAGTCTCTATGGGTAACAATACCCACAACATTATCTGTGCCTTTTTCGACCACAGGCACACCTGAGATATTGTTATCTTGCGTCAAACGCAGCAACTCACCAATCGTCATCTCTGGATGTACAGTGATAGGATCAACCACGGTACCCGCTTCAAATTTTTTGACACGGCGTACTTGTGTAGCCTGCTTTTCGATGTCCATGCTCTTATGTAAAATACCCATGCCACCAAGCTGTGCCATAGTGATAGCCATTTCAGACTCAGTCACAGTATCCATCGCCGCAGAGATTAGCGGAAGATTAAGTGTGATGTTTTTGGTCAAACGAGTAGACAGATCAGCAGTTTTTGGCAGAACTTCAGAATAGGCTGGTAATAATAAAACATCATCAAAGGTTAAGGCTTCATCGACAATTCGCAACATACAGACCCCTAGTGGTGGTTATTTTGATGGGTAGGAGCTCAGGGTTAAGCGTATCAATCATTGCAGCTGCAAGCACAGTGCCGACTCATCGCCAACCACTCAGTTATCCTATAAAAATAACGCCACATTATAACAAATAAGCGCCTCCCTGACACACTATATTTGTCAGATTATTTTACACAAGTGCGTCTTTATCGATGGTAATTGTGCTTCAAACCATTAATAGTTCGCTTTTGAAGCTAATCAAGCTCGCAAAGCTCATAGCTATTCCCAATCTCTAGTCGCTTTTTGTTAACGTAAAGCGCTCTGTAGGTAGATACTTGTTCTGCTGTGCATGCAAATAACCAAGCATTTGCTCCCGTATCTCACAGGCCAATGTCCATGCCTCTATAGGCCCTACTGATGAAACAGCGCCGCGCAATTGAATAGTATTTTCTGTTACATCTACTACATACATTTCAGGTTCCGTTTTATTATCCCAAAGTTTATTGTCCTTGACCATCGATATAAACGCTTCTCGAATAGCGTCGATATCTGCGCCATAATCAATATACAAAAACACAGGACAGGTCTGATGAACTTCTGTATGCGACCAGTTTTCCACTCGTTCAGTGATTAGCTCACGCATCGGCACGATCAAGCGACGCTCATCCCATGTTTTTAGCACGGCATACGTGTAACGCAGGTCTTCAACCGTACTAAAATTACCATCCACTATCACACTATCGCCAATTCGCACTGGCTGCGTCACTGCTACCTGTACACCAGCGATGATATTTCCTAATATTGGCTGTGCCGCAATACCGATAACCACACCTGCAATACCCGCTGAAGTCAGTAACGTCTTGCCAAGGCCTTCCATATTGGCAAACTCACTAAGACCTATCCAGAAGCTTCCCAAAATCATCACAAAAATAAACACACGGCGAAATATCGATACATAAGTACGGCGACGACGTTCTTTATCGAAATGCTCTGCAGCTAGATTCTCAATCTGCATGTCTTGATAGCGATTGGCAAAAAAGTTAATGATACGAATACCCAACCACATAGTACTAAATACCAGTCCAATCCAAATAAGTGGACGCGTAGATGAGGCGACTGCATCTAAATAAGGAAAACCACCAGAAACTAAGGTAAAAACCAGTGAAAAACTGATGGTAAAGGTTAGTGGTACTGTTAGTTTGTTAACCAAATCAGCGACACCATTAGTGCTGCCAACGTGCATGCTGTATTTTTCATCATCGATATAATGATTGATGATTTTTCCAGTACCTTTACTCAGTAGCCAACCCATACCCATGGTTAATAAAAAGAACAATATCAGCGCTGAGAATTCCCATAGCGCAATTCCAAAAAACTTTAGCTTTAACCAAGTGGGCAAATAACGCTCGAACTCAGCTGGGTGATACTGCTCATAGAGATTATCAATATTGCCTACTGTCTGCGCCGAAAACACCCAAACAGGGGCTTCATCCCCTACTCGTACTCGCTGCAAATAAATAGGAACACGGCGCTCGCGATAATCAACATAGCCAAGCTGAATAGAGCGTCTAGCAATACCCATGACACTGCTATTATTACCAAGCGGTGGTTCAATTAAGCCATCGGGACGATCTGGCATATCGTCGAATACATAGAGCTCTTTCTCGGATAATAAGAAATCCAGTCGCTTTGTAAGATCAAGCGCACGGCTACGTTGACTTTTTTCATCAATCAAATTCATGTTTAGCGCGTAAGCGGCCAAATCATACTGCTGTTTCATTAACGCTGATTGAAAAAACTCTAAGGCTGCAAGCGGTGTTTCTAAATTAGGTGGCTCAGATAACGGCGGCAACCCAGCATTTAGTTTATCGAGTATATAGTAGCTCTCACTATATTCTCCGGTCAGTGCCGTATCACCTTGTAGCCTGCCTGCCTGCTCCACTGCGTTACGCTCAGTAGGGTCGAATATCTCTTCAGTGATACCAGAAATGCTGACACTTTCACCTTTAAGCGCATTTACTTGCTGAGCGGCATATTCAGTAAAACTATCAGGCTTACTAGGTGTTTGTTTTTCCGGCTCGCTCGTACTCTGTCCATTTTCATCATTTGCTGCATAAACAGGTGTATAGATCACACTTATAGCAACAATAAAAAAGCCCAACAATACTTGCAGCACATGACTTTTAAAACGACTTTTCTCTACCTCTACTTGATGATTATCATCTGAGCGCAAAACGGCACAATGATTGTTCATAGGATTGTCTTTAAGAGTATTCATGTTTTCAAAGCCATCAGTCTACAAAAGGAAAGTATAAAAAATATATCGCTGCTGCTTTAACCTAATTCAGTAAGCAAAAAAAAGCCAGCCTAAAGCTGACTTAATTTATTACAAGATTTGTAGCTATTTACCTTATAAGCGGCAAAAACTATTTTAAGCGCGCCGCCATGTCGTGCCAGCACGGCTGTCTTCGAGTTCAATACCCGCCTCTTTTAGTTGCTCACGTATCTCATCAGCACGAGCAAAGTTTTTGTTGGCTTTAGACTCTGCACGTTCGATGATTAAATTATCAATAACGGCATCCGTTAGACTATCTTCTGCCTGATCACCAGTCACTGCTTGCAAAAACTGCTGCACTGGCTGCTGTAAAATATTTAATACTTGCGCCAATGCTTTTAGTTGCTGGGCTAATTGCCATGCGGTATCGACGTCTTCCGCTTTAATGGCTTTATTGATATCACGAGCCAATCCAAATAAGACGCTGATAGCCGTCGAGCTATTGAAATCGTCATTCATCGCCTTGACGAAGTCTTGACCAACCGCGCTATTGTAAGCTTCAGCCACTAAATCTTCATTGATTACGATTGACTGTCCTTTTTGTTGCTCAGCCAATTTTAGTGCATTGTATAGTCTGCTTAGGCTATTATGTGCTTCATCTAAGGCGCTATCAGAGAAGTTAACTTGGCTGCGATAATGGCTCGATAATAAGAAAAAACGCACCGTTTCAGGTAAATACTTTGCCATGACATCACGAATAGTAAAAAAGTTGCCCAATGATTTAGACATCTTTTCGCCATCGACATTGATAAAACCAACATGCATCCAGTTGCGTGCATACTCACAACCAGTCGCTGCCTCAGACTGCGCGATTTCGTTCTCGTGATGCGGGAACTGTAAGTCATGACCACCGCCATGAATATCAAAGGTGCTACCTAAGCACTTAGTCGACATCGCTGAACATTCAATATGCCAGCCTGGACGCCCTTGACCCCATGGTGACGCCCACTGCGGCTCGTCAGGTTTTGCTGCTTTCCATAGTACAAAGTCAAATGGATTGCGTTTATCATTCTCAACTTCGACTCGCGAACCTGCCTGCATATCGTCCAGATTGCGCTTAGATAATTTGCCATAACCGTCAAAGCTATCAACAGCATAGTAGACGTCACCGTTGTCGCCTGCATACGCATAGTTGCCAGTGACTAGCGTCTCAATCATATCCTGCATATCATCGATATGATCAGTCGCACGTGGCTCAGCATTTGGCATCTCACAACCAAGCGCTGTCGCGTCTTCATGCATTGCCTCAATAAAGCGCTGCGTCAATGTACCAATCTCTTCACCGTTTTCAGCGGCACGAGCAATGATTTTATCATCGATATCAGTGATATTACGTACGTAGTTCACGTCATAACCCAAGCGCGCCAACCAACGAACGGCCATATCAAAACCGACCATCACTCGCGCATGACCAATATGACAATAGTCATAAACAGTCATGCCGCACACATACATACCAACCTGCCCTGCTTTGAGTGGTACAAACTGACGCTTGCTGCCAGTCAATGAATCGTAAATGGCAAGTTGGGACATCGCATCTGCAAGTGGTGTGGTCATAGTAAAAAAGCCTTGTAACATAAATAAAATAGAGAAATGTGGAATCTCAGCCGCCGTGTATGAATAAGCCATACCAACGACTGTGACTATAAATCAAGAAAATAAAAAATTCAGACCAAAAAACGTCGTGATATAAAACGTAACCCATTATCTTAGCGAAAACAGGCGTAAAATACTACAATGAGCGTGCAACTAACGCTATTCAATTATAAAAACCGTTAAGGATGTAAAGATGGGCAATCGCTTAAGCAAAATATACACACGTACTGGAGATGACGGCAGCACTGGTATGGCTGATGGCAGCCGCCTTAGTAAAGCGGACGATCTATTTAGCGTCATGGGTGACATCGACGAGCTCAACTCACATATCGGCTTGGTACGTGCGCAACTAAAGCACAATAAAGGGCAATCTATAGAAAAAGAGTTCTCTGAAGCCTTGGTCATCATTCAGCACCTGTTATTCAATATAGGCGGCGAGCTTGCTATGCCAGAGTATGAAGGAGTTAATGCCACTCATATTGAATGGTTAGAGCAGCAAATAGATATGATGAATGCCACATTGCCACCGCTAAAAGACTTTATTTTGCCGACAGGTTCTATATTGGTGAGTCAATTACACGTGGCGCGTAGTGTATGTCGCCGTGCTGAACGTCAAGCTGTGATATTGCAGCAGCAGCGTCCACAAGCGATTCGCAGTACTGCCGTCAGCTTTATCAATCGCTTATCTGATTGGTTGTTTGTTGCTGCACGCTTCTGTACAGACCCAGAAAAGGTCTCTGAGGTGTTGTGGGACAGTCAAGCATTGAAAACGTTCACTGACAGTCAATAATACAAACTAAGTATTTGACAATAAATAGCTTAAACACTAAAAACCCCGCGACATAATTATTGCGGGGTTTTTATTATTGAGCGATAGCAATTGGCTCTACTGGATATCGCTACCTCTTATTACAATGACAAATTAATAAGTCGCGCTGTTGTCTTCAATGATGACCATATCGATGGTTTCATCTTTAGGTACGGCTTTTGGTGTAGCGGGCTTGCTAGGCTCGGCAGCAGCTGCTTGGGTGTTTGCAGTCGAACTGTTCTGACTTTCAGCAGGTTTGTTGATGGTTGGCGGCGGCGTAGGTTCAGTTGGGCGAATTGGCTCAACTGGCGTTACGGTTCTTGGCTGACGGATTGGCGCTGTTTGAGTAGTAGTATCGTTGTTCTGCGTTGCACGGCGCTCAGCAGCACGTTGGGCACGTTGCTCATCCATTGCAGTTTTAAATACAGAACCTGCCATCACATCTGCAACGACAGTAATCAAAGCAGGCTGACCTGCAATACGCGTACGCACTTGACCGCCTTGAGTACCGACGATGTAAGTGAACGCGTCATCAACAAGCATATTGTTATTGATACGGATATTGTCTTGCGCTAGACGTGATTGTAAGCTTGGCTGATTATTGGCCGCTTGTACCTGACTGGCTTGATACAAGTCTTCACTGGGTAGCGTCATGCTGACACTTGCTTGGCAAGTGGTCATGCCGTTTTCATTGGCTTGTTGCAAGATGGCAGCGTTTTGGACATCAATGACAACGCCATTGGTTTTTTCGCTAACCACACCATTTGCTAAACTGATTTCAGCATCATTTGCATAGTTGGCAGCCAATGACTGTGCTTGTTGGTTGAGCGTATTTTTCAGAGCTGACTTAAGGCGATCTTGCACCATAGGATCATCACAGCTGATCGCAGGCGCAACGCTATTTTCAGCATCGACCGTCTCTTGTTCTGTTAGCTCTGCTTGCTCAGTAGTGTCTTCTTTATCTGAGCGATCACAGCCTGCAAGCGCCAAACCACATACCAATCCAATCCCAGCAACTTTATGCCACTTGCTCAAACTTATATTTGCTACGCTCATACTAACTCTACTCCCAATTTACAGGTTCGTACCGCCACTGACTGACAGTGTTCAACATTCAAATGCAACGCTAGCTGCTACAGATATGAAAACCACATCATTATACGGTGTTTAAATCAAATGGTCATTAGTGTAGCCCATGGATATACAAATAGTGCCCCTCCTTATGGAAAAAACCTGCGTTTGGTTGCAAAAACATAACAAACATTCGCAGATTTGGACTCTAAAAAGTCATATTTAAAAAAGTACGGATTGCATCACAGTTTTTGTTAGACGTCATTGATATGACGTTATATGATTGGGCATAAAAATCATCGATAATTGGTGCATATGATAAATTTTAGAGATACGTTGTTATTAGGTCATCGAGGCGCACGCGGTGAGGCATTAGAAAATACCTTTTCAGGCTTTCAATACTCTCAAAATCTTAAGTCAAAAGGCTTAGCAGGCGTAGAATTTGATATACAACTAAACGCTGATGGTCACTTAATCGTATTCCATGACGATGATTTAGAGCGTATGTGCGGTCGGCAATCACGTATTGACCAGTTAAAACTGACTGAGATTCAATGCCAACTGCAGTTTGGTCAACCCATCATGACATTGGCAAGCATAGCGCCTGCGCTTAGTGGATTTAACGTTATTGAGCTAGAAATTAAGACGCATAGCCGTACCAACTATGCAGTATTGATTGCAGCGCTTCGGCAGGCATTTATTGATACACCTCTTGCCAGCTTACCAGTTGTGTTGACGAGCTTCGATGTCGAGTTACACAACCGTTTACAACGTCACAAACTATTATCTCATATGCCTCGCGGCTTGCTTATTCGTACGCCAGAAGCGTTGGCAAGCGCGACCAATACCGCATTGCAACTCGGCTGTATGCAACTAGGCATTCATTATCCGCTTTTGACCCAAGCCGTCATCAAGCATAGTCATCGTTATGGATTACCAGTAAGTGCTTGGACGGTTAATGATATTCCCACCATTGAGCAGCTCATCAAATGGCAGACCGATGTCATCATTACGGATTTTCCAAGTCATTTGCTGTTACCTTAACCGACTTAACTGTACTTTTTTGATATTTAATCAGTTTTTCATTAAACGCATTCTTTTCTACATATCTACCCTCATTGTTACACTTCTCCTTCATGTCTGATAAGTCACTCGTATTTTTGACCAATACATTCTATAATCCATACAAGTTATTGTTATTTAGCAATATTTTTATAGTGTATAAGTGTTCACTTTACACGCTTTTTAAGGTACTATGGTGGCTTAAATTAATACCGTTAGGGATATTATATGATTGCAAAAAAAGCACTTGGCTTACCGCTTAAAGGCTTACGTTTCGCTATCAAATCTGGTGACACGCTTGTAAAAACCGCCAGCACTCAAGTAACGCGTTTTAAAATCCGTTTTGATGAGAAAAAAGCGCAAATGGCGCTTGATGAGCAGCCTGTTGCCAAACGCAATTATGCTAAAGCTTCTGAGCAAGCGGATCTTTCTGCGCAAGAGCAAAGCATTGATATGCGCGAGTTTGAATTTACCAAAGCACCGATTAACTGGATTCCGGCAACTATTTTGGTAGCAACGCCTATTGCTGCTGCTATCATTACGCCATGGTACTTGTTCACTCATCAAGTGAGCGCACCTGTTTGGGGTGTATTTGGTGCCTTTATGGTATGGACTGGTATCAGCATTACCGCAGGTTACCATCGTCTAATGGCGCATCGTGCTTACAAAGCGCATCCAATTGTCAGAAACTTTTTATTGCTTGGTTCTACCCTAGCGGTACAGGGTTCTGCGTTTGATTGGGTTTCTGGTCACCGTACTCACCATCGTCATGTAGATGATCGTTTGGATGATCCGTATTCAGCACAGCGTGGATTTTGGTTCAGTCATATTGGCTGGATGCTACGTAACTACCCTAGCGGCAAGTTCGACTACAAAAACATTCCTGATTTGACTAAAGATAGAGTCTTACAGATTCAGCATAAATACTACGGTCTATGGGTAGTTGCCATGAACGTCGGTATGGTTGCCGCTATCGGTTGGTTGCTTGGTGATGTTTGGGGTACGTTGGTTATCGCAGGCCTACTACGTTTGGTATTGACGCATCACTTTACGTTCTTTATCAACTCGTTCTGCCATATGTTTGGTACACGTCCTTATACAGATACCAACAGTGCTCGTGATAACTTCTTCTTGGCTATCTTTACGTGGGGTGAGGGTTATCATAACTATCATCACTTCTTCCAATACGACTATCGTAATGGCGTGAAATGGTGGCAATATGACCCAACCAAATGGTTAATCGCGGGTTTATCAAAACTTGGTTTGACTTCTGAGCTGCGTACCGTTGATGATACGACTATCAAGCATGCAGAAGTACAAATGCAGTTTAAAAAAGCTCAGCAGCAAATCGATACAGCAGCAGTAAGCGGCATTGATCTTCCTCATGCGATGAAGAGCTTCCAAGACCGTATTAAGTTTGAATATGATGCCTTTACGCAGACTGTTGAAGAATGGCAAGCGCTAAAAGCAAAAACTATCGAGCTTAAGAAAACAGAGTTTGCTGATCGTTTGCATGAAGTTGATGATAAGTTAAAGCATGATTATGCCAAAATTGAACAGAAAATCCTTGAGCATAATAGCAATCTAAAAACTGCTTTCCGCTCTATTGGCGCAAATGAAAAAGCGGCTTAATTAACCTCTGATTTGTTTTATAATTTTGAAGCTTCTCCATCCCCCTATCCGTCCTAGATAGGGGGATTTTTTTGCTTATAATTTATCGCTTATGTCATTTTAGCTACTTCTAATGACCTTATTATCATAACAAATGGTCAAATACCTTGGCTAAACCGTTGCGACCTCTAATCTAAAAACAATAACAATCACATTCATCACATTCATCACATTCAGTTAATTAAAGACCGAGGAATTTATTTTTTGGTCAGATATTACAAGAGACGGACAGAGTGCAACGATGCCATATAAGAGCTATGCTATAGTGACATTCTCACTTTTATATTTTAATGGAAACGGCCTGTATGCGTTATCAAAACACTTACGTCAACCTAGACACGCGCCTTTATCATGAGCAGCCACCGACGCCACTAGACAACCCTCGTGTCGGTCACTTCAACACTCAAGTTGCTCAGCAGTTAGGCTGGACAAACGACGAGGACCTGATGACTAATTGGGTTGAGATATTGGGCGGTCAATACGTACCAGCTGATTTTAAACCATTATCGATGGCCTATGCTGGTCACCAGTTTGGACAATGGGCTGGGCAATTGGGCGATGGACGCGGTTTACTCATGGCGCAGGTACTCGATAATGATGGACAGCCACAAGACTTGCATCTTAAAGGTGCTGGCTTGACACCCTATTCACGCATGGGTGATGGACGCGCAGTCTTACGTAGTACTATTCGCGAGTACCTATGCGGTCATGCATTGACCCAGCTTGGCATACCCTCGTCTAACGCTTTGGGGTTTGTGGTATCTGATACGAGAGTGCGCCGTGAGCGTATCGAAGCAGGTGCAGCGTTGATGCGTGTAGCAGACAGTCATATTCGTCTCGGTCATGTCGAATGGATTGCCAGCTTTGCCCCTGATGTACTGGGTGAGTTCACCGACTATATGATTGACACTTATTATCCAGAGTGCCTCGATAGCGAAACGCCTGTTTTAGCTTTCTTGACCGCAGTGGTCGAGCGTACGGCCCGTATGATTGCTGATTGGCAATTGATTGGCTTTGCTCATGGTGTGATGAACACAGATAACTTATCTATCACAGGCAGTACTTTGGACTTCGGGCCGTTTGGCTTTATGGAGCGCTTCAATCCTGCATGGATTAATAATCATTCTGACCATACGGGTCGTTACACTTATCAGAATCAGCCTGCTATTGGGCATTGGAATCTAAACGTTTGGCTGCCACACTTTATGCGCCTAGAAGGCGTTACTCGTGAGACGCTCGCTGAGTGTTTAGCGCCTTATGAAGCAACCTTTATGCAGCACTATCAGCAAGGTCTGTGCCGCAAGCTTGGCTTACCGCATCAAAGAGAAAGCCTCAGCTTGGCCTTTGAATGGTTGACACTATTAGAAGACAACTTGCTCGACTATACCAATAGTTTCCGCGCCCTACTCGGTTTGGTCGCACCAGCAGATCATCCTTATGAGCAAAAGCTACTGGTTACCATGACCACTGAATTAAGCAGTGATGCACAGCAGGTATGGCAAGACTGGTCCACACGTTATCTGGCACAGATCAAGCAGCTGCCACTTGAGCAGGTAGTTAACGACATGCAGACCAATAATCCTGTCTACGTCCTTCGTAATAGCATGGCGCAGCGTGCAATTACTGCCGCAGAGCAAGGTCAGTTTGAAGAAGTTGATCGAGTGTTTCGTTTATTAGCCAATCCTTACAGCGTGCAAGATATTGCTAATGATCTAGATAGCAGTGCGCCTGCGCCAGATACACCGCAGATGCCTATTAGTTGCTCATCTTAGTAGTTGCCCATTTTAGCACCTTTCAATTCTGTAATATTTTGAAACATTATGAAATTAAGGTTGATATATAACTGCATTTTTTGGCATTATCAACGAGATAAATAACGAATATCATTTTATTATATTATTCGCACAATTCACCGTTGTTGACTAGGCAGTGAATTGGCAATAATGCTAGAATGAATATTTTAGCTAGTTTGCTTTTTTGACCTGATCTTTGATCGTCGACCATGATTCTGATGGTCGTGAGTCGTTTAACGTCTTTATACCTTTCAATTATTATCATTCAATGATTTTTGGAGGGTTAGACGTTGTTTTTTATCACCATTTAATTTATTCCAATTTATTCCAACCATGGCAATTATTATGAATGACGATACCACTTCGAATACGGATAACCTCAGTACAGAAAAAGAGCAGTTTGAACAAGCTGCCTTACATTACCATGAGTTTCCACGCCCAGGTAAAATTTCGGTAACCCCTACTAAGCAGCTAGCCAACCAACGTGATTTAGCACTCGCCTACTCTCCAGGCGTTGCTGTACCTTGTCTTGAGATACAAAGAGATCCAAAACTTGCTTCTAAATACACGGCACGTAACAACCTAGTTGGTGTTATCACTAACGGTACTGCTGTATTGGGTCTGGGTAATATCGGTCCATTGGCGTCGAAGCCAGTTATGGAAGGTAAAGGCGTTCTATTTAAGAAGTTCGCGGGTATCGACGTTTTTGATATTGAAATTGCTCAAAATGATCCAGATAAGTTCATCGAAGCGGTTGCCTCGCTTGAGCCTACTTTTGGTGGTATCAACCTAGAAGACATCAAAGCACCAGAATGTTTCAAAATTGAGCGCGTACTACGTGAGCGCATGAACATTCCTGTGTTCCATGATGACCAACATGGTACGTCAATCATCGTTGCCGCAGCCATGCTAAATGCTTTGTTGATTACTGGCAAAAAAATCGAAGAGATTAAAATTGTTTGTTCAGGTGCAGGCGCAGCAGCCATTTCTTGCCTAGATATCATTTGCGCGCTTGGCGTTAATAAGAACAACATTATTGTTTCAGACTCACGCGGTATCATCAGTACTAGCCGTGAAAACCTTGACGAAACCAAACAGCGTTATGCTCGTGATATTACAGCTACTTCTATCGAAGAAGTTATGGACGATGTCGATA
This sequence comes from Psychrobacter proteolyticus, assembly GCF_038155145.1. Classification (GTDB taxonomy): domain Bacteria; phylum Pseudomonadota; class Gammaproteobacteria; order Pseudomonadales; family Moraxellaceae; genus Psychrobacter; species Psychrobacter proteolyticus_B. The sequence continues at coordinate 30,795 of NZ_JBAKAY010000002.1, read as the reverse complement.
TGTTCCTAGGCCTATCAATGCCAGGTACACTATCAGAAGATATGGTTCGCCGTATGGCAAAAGACCCTATCGTCTTTGCACTTGCCAATCCAACACCTGAAATTATGCCAGAATTGGCACATGCGGTACGTCCAGACGTCATCATGGCAACCGGTCGTTCAGACTATCCAAACCAAGTAAACAACGCGCTATGCTTCCCATATATCTTCCGCGGTGCATTAGATGTTGGTGCGACCACTGTTAATGAAGAGATGAAAGTCGCTTGCGTAAAAGCGATCGCTGCGATGGCACACGTCGAAGCCACTCCAACTACCAGCGCTAGAAACATCGAAAAGATGCAGAGCTTTGGTCGTGACTACTTAATCCCAGGCCCTCTAGAACCAAATTTAATCATTGAGATCGCATCTGCTGTGGCTAAAGCAGCGATGGATTCGGGCGTTGCCACGCTACCGATCGATGATATGCAAGCCTATCGTCAGCGTCTGTCTGAGTTTGTTTATAACTCAGCGTTTGTGATGAAGCCAATTTTTGCTCGTGCTAAAGCCGATCCAAAACGTATCGTGTACTGTGAAGGTGAAGACAACAACATCTTACTTGCTGTACAAGTGGTCGTTGATGAGAAGCTAGCACAACCTATCTTGGTTGGTCGTCCTTCAGTTATCGAAGCCAATATCAAAAAGCTAGGCCTACGTCTAAAAGCTGGTGAGAACATTACCATCGTCAACGTTGATGACGATCCTCGCTACAAAGACTACTGGCAGGGCTACTATGAGAAGAACAAACGCCGCGGTGTAAGCATTGAGCTTGCGCGTCGTGATGTTCGCCGTAAGACGACTTTGATTGGTTCTTTGCTGGTTGAAAACGGTGCGGCAGATGGCATGGTATGTGGTACCTTTGGCCATTACCAATTGCATTTAAAATACGTTGAAAGCGTCATTGGCAAAAAACAAGGTATGAACGACTTCTATGCAATGAATGCGGTACTCATGCAAGATCGTAATATCTTTATCGCTGATACTTACGTTCATGAAGACCCAACCGCCGAACAATTGGCTGAAATGACTGTCTTGGCAACGGATCAGCTACGTCGCTTTGGTATCACGCCACGCGTCGCGCTAGTGTCTCATTCTAACTTTGGTGCTTCAGATCGTGCCAGCGCTGTCAAAATGCGTAAGGTTCATGAGCTATTGACCAATATGAATGTCGACTTTGAGTTTGAAGGCGAAATGCAAGGTGATGCCGCGCTTAACGAAAATATTCGTCTAAACGATATGCCATCAAGCCCGTTAAAAGGTGCAGCGAACTTGCTTATCTTGCCAACACTTGATGCCTCAAACATCGCTTTCAACCTGCTTAAAACAGCGACTGGCAGTGCTTCTATTGGCCCTATCTTATTAGGTACTAATAAGCCGGTACACATATTGACGCCATCAGCAACAGCACGTGGTATCGTCAACATGACTGCATTGACCGTTACTGAAGCGCAAGACCTAGAAAACGAAAAATAGTCATACATCATACCCAGTATGAATGCACTCCCAGTATGAATGCACTATAGTCAGTTCAATATAATTTGAATACAAGGAAGCCAAGTGAAAGTACTACAAATAGTAGACTGAGCGAGGCTAACACCGTACCCAATTTATAAAGGATTGACTATATTAAGAAGGGCTCTGTCATCCATTGACAGAGCCCTTCTGCTATACTAAAAACAGTCAATGCAACTTATAGAGCATTGGCTGTTTTTTTGATTCATAAAAATTGAGCTAATGATATAAAGCTTAATAATAAGAAGAGGCTTCTATGCAAATTTACCTCGTAGGCGGTGCTGTACGCGATCGACTGCTCAAGCGTCCTATCAAGGACAAGGACTTCGTCGTCGTTGGCGCTACTGTGGCAGAGATGATTGGTGCAGGGTTTCAACAAGTAGGCGCTGACTTTCCTGTGTTTTTGCATCCGACCAGTCATGAAGAGTATGCGTTGGCACGTACAGAGCGCAAGCAAGGCTCAGGCTACAAAGGTTTTAGCGTACATGCCAGTCCTGATGTCAGTCTAGAGGATGATTTGCGCCGTCGTGACTTAACCATCAACGCGATGGCAATCGAAGTTACCAGCTTAACCGATGATACCCCGATTAATAGACAAGTCATCGACTACTATGGCGGACTACAAGATTTAAAAGACAAGACATTACGTCATGTGTCCAGTGCTTTTAGTGAAGACCCGTTACGTGTACTTCGAACAGTGCGCTTCTATAGCCGTTACTACGATTTGGGCTTTACAATCGCGGATGACACTTTAACGCTGATGCGTCAATTGGTTGATACAGGAGAGCTGGCTCACTTGAGCGCCGAGCGTATCTGGCAAGAGTCCAGCCGTGCGACTATGCAGCTATCACCGCAAGTCTATTGGCAAAAACTGTTTGAAATTGGTGCACTCACAGAGTATTTCGCGCCTTTGCATAACGCTTGGGACAATATCCAAATAAGAGAAACAGTGCAGACAGCGTTATACTTTGCAGGACAGATGCGTTTGAATTTATCGCAGCGCTGGGCGCTACTCATGACTAGCCTGTCTTCATTATTTAATAGCGAAAACTCTGATTCTACGTCTAACGTATCAACCGCTATAAAAAATATTAACGCTATCGGTAATAAAGCCAAAGTCCCAAAAGCACATACTCAGTTCGCAACTTTATTCGCTCAGCAAGCTGAAAAACTAAGCACAATAAACAGTCTAAATGCGGCTGAAAAAATCGATCTAATCCAAGCCTGCGGTGCGCATAAGGAGCCCGATAAGCTCTCTCAACTGCTAGTGTGCAGTCATGTGTTACAGCTGGCAACACAGCATCGTCAAATGATGTTAGCACTAAACAGCTTTCACGCTGTCGGCATGACTGACATTGCGCCAAACCTTAAAGGCCCCGCTATTGGTGCAGCCTTACGCCAAAGCAGGATTGAACACTTGCAAGCACAACAATGATATAGACAAGCACCTTAGAGAAAAAAGTAGTATTGCTATGGACCAAGAACTTAATGCCTACCAAGCAGAAAATATAAATAACCAAGCGCCAGTGATGCTTGTCACAGGTAGTGCTAGGCGCATTGGGGCGGCTATTGTTAAAGCGGCTCATAGGCAAGGTTACCGCGTCATTATTCATTGTCATCGTAGTGAACAAGACGCTAATGACTTAGCTGACTATCTGAACGACATCCGTACTAATAGCGCAAAAGTTATCGTTGCTGACTTGACAATAGTTAATGATAAAGCAGCTTTAGACAGCTTTGTTAAAAGTATCGTAGAGGCGTTTGGACAGCTTGATGTACTGGTGCATAATGCCTCACGGTTTTATCCTAGCCCACTCGGTAGTATCAATCATGCACAGTGGGATGAGTTGCTTTTGACCAATGCCAAGGCCCCTTTATTACTAAGCCAAGCCCTACTACCTTATCTAAAGCAGCAGCAAGGCTGTATTGTCAGTTTATTGGACATACACGCGCATGATAGACCGTTTAATAACTACACTGTCTACAACATGGCAAAGGCTGCACATCGGATGATGGTACAGTCGCTAGCGCTAGAGATGGCGCCAGAAGTGCGGGTTAATGGGGTGGCACCTGGGGTCAACATTTTACCTGACCCTACCAGTGACCAAGCTATTGATAACGAGCAACAACAAAGTATCATCGATGCTATTCCTATGCGGCGTATAGGCCAACCTGATGAGATTGCTCATAGCGTACTGTATCTTGTACAGGCAAATTATGTCACAGGAGAGATCATCACCGTGGATGGAGGTCGTAGTCTAACCATAGCTGGTGGTCACCTGTAATACGGAAATATGGCTCAATAAAAAATATCTTGATTACTGCCTATCTTTTACTTGAAAAATTAAAAAAATCAGGTATCATTGTGCGTCTAACGTTAGGGCCCATAGCTCAGTTGGTTAGAGCAGAGGACTCATAATCCTTTGGTCGTAGGTTCAAGTCCTACTGGGCCCACCATATTTAAGTATTAATAAAAAAGACCTTCAAGAGATTGGAGGTCTTTTTTATTGTCTGTTGTTTTTTTAGTAAATAACAACTATATGTATAAGCATAGATATAGGCACTTTATTCAAGCCTCTTCGCTGACAGCGGATAATTATTGATAGTTTTGTAGTGCTGATTTTTTTCAGACCTCTTGCGAGCCACTACAGCGTAATGTGCCAGTTTTAGACCCGAAAAGCCTAACTATTAATATAGATAGGCTTTTCTTAGGTAAACAAGTGCTTTGCCTTTACAAGTCAGTAATAAATTTATACACGTAATGACTATCTGTTCGTAGTAGACAGTTTTTATATAATCATTGAAGATGGCTTAATAAAATCCATGCACCGATGGCAATTAGCATCACACCACCAAATATTTCAGCTCTATGACCGATTAGGGAGCCCAATACCTTTCCTAACATCACCCCTAGCGTGACCATTACTGTAGTGGCCAAGCCAATAAGACCTGCCGCCAGTAAAATATTGACCTTTACAAATGCTAGGCTCACACCGACAGCCATGGCATCGATGCTGGTACCAAATGCAGTCAAAGCAAGTTTGAAAAAAGAATGTCTCGACGGTGCTTTTGCCGTTTCATCACTTGGCTTCATTCCCTCATATAGCATGTGCAGACCGAGCGCAGAAAGTATGACAAACGCGACCCAATGATCCCATGCCTCAATAAAAGACGCATCTATAAAGGATGTGGCAGAGTGACCAATTAACCAACCAATAATAGGCGTGATCGCTTCAATGGTGCCAAAAATAACACCCATTCTGAGAGCTTCGGTAAAACGAGGGTTTTTAAGACTTGCGCCTTTACTGATTGCCACAGAAAAGGCATCCGTAGACATAGAAAAAGCAAGTAATAGAAGTGCGATAGGATTCATGTGATTTTCTCTGGTCGAGTATAGAGTCCACGACATAGCCACACCCCCGACCTGCAGTGTAGATATATCGATGGTCTCGCCAACCGAGAGGTGTTCGCACCATGGCATGTGGCCAAGTATGTTGATACGAACGCTTTCGCAGTACGAAAGCAGGCTACTCCCCAAAGAGAGGTTAGATTAGCATTGATACGCTATAAGTCAATCATAAAATGCCAAAAAATAATTTTTGCACCTCATCAAATATAAAATGGAAAACGTTGACAAATACTCTTGGAGCAGATGAATACTTTAGAGAGTTATGAATATAAAAAAGACCCTTCATGCTAACTTTTAATAGCATGAAGGGTCTTTTTAATGCGTGGCGCTTTTTAGTAATCGACGGTATAGCTTAAGCCATAAGTCGTACCCGAGGCAGGTAAACGGTTCAGATCGCCATACGTGGTTTGATGATAGACCGTTAGATAGTCCTTATTAAGCAAGTTATAAACGCCATAATCTACTCGGCCGACTGGCATATTTACTTGCCCTAATACATCAAGGGTCATATAACCAGTGACAGGTAAGGCACTAGAGTCAGGGTCTTGTTGTTGGTCTTTAAAGGCTTTATCATCACCGCCGATTGCTAATGCTTGTAGACGAATATTGCTACCTTCATCGAAGTTATACTGAGCAAATGCGGTACCTTTTAGCGGTGTTAGACGTACTGCATCGAGCTCCAACCAATCGCCATCTTTGTCATACTGACCACGAGTGTACGCCACACTACCGCCTACTTGCCATTTATCACTGATATCATGACTAAGCGACCCTTCTACCCCATAGACACGCTCATCGGTATCGACAACTTCTACGGTATAGCTATCAGTAAAACGTACTACTTTGTCTGATTCGTTATAAAAACCGCTCAGTCGCGCAGCAGTATCACCATGTTTGCCCTGCCAACCAAACTCGTAGTTGTTGATCGCGATCGGTTGTACGTTGTCTGAATTAACTACAAACCCTGCACGCACATCACGAAGCGCACGTTGTATATCTGCGGTGGTAAACCCTTGTGAAAAATTAGCAAAGATTTGATCATTTGGGGTTAATTGATAGCTAGTACCGAGATTAAACAAGGTTTTGTCGTGGTCTGTGCTGCCTTTTTCTACATCGCCTGCCTGATAGTCAATGCCGTAAGCTGCACTTGTTCCACTGATAGCAGAGCTATTAAAATACTCTTCAAGCAGTTGCTCATAGATGGGCGTAAAGGTATCAGTCTCTGACTTCAATTTTTGGTAACGCACACCAGCACTGGTATGCCACTTGTCAGTTATATCTACATCTGCATTGACAAAAGCACCCCATTTATCGATGGTAGTATCTGGTCCACCGTTATAAGTAAGCCCATTGGTTTGGGCGCTTAAGCCATTACTAGCAAGAAACGTATTTAGGTCTTGACCGTAGTAAGTTTGCTCACTGTTTTCACGTTCGAAATCAGCGCCGTAGCTAAACAGTGTCTTTTTGCCTGCAATTTCCGTCTCGGTTTGCATGGCGGCACGTAGGCCCATTACTTCGATGTCAACTTCTGACTGAGTGACAAATGTTGCAGCACCTGCCAGTTTCTTCAATGTGTCTTCATCAGTTAGGCCATTGGCTTGCCATACTTCAGTCGCTTGGTCTCCTGCGGTTTTACCAGAAGGGTAAAAACGGCCTTTCTCATCTCTGTAATAGCCCGTCACACTTAGGCTTGACCCTGCAATATCGTCATTATTATAGTTCAAGTTCATTGAGGTCTTAGTGGTATAAGGCTCGTTCTCTACGTTGGCACCATCGATAGCTCTTAAGGAAGGTTTTGCGCCAAATAATACTGCCAAACCATCACCATAATCTGGGCCGTAGTCGGTGTCTTGCTCATCTTTATAGTAAGTCACTGCAAGATCAAGACGTTGGCTGTCAGTGAGCTCTACACCCAAGCTACCGTTTACACTTAGCGATTCGGTATCTTGCTGGTCAGTTTGGTTGACATCTGGGCTGATTCGATTGCCTTTGCTATCAAACTTGCCGCCTTTATTGTCATAATCAACATCTAAGCGACCATACACTCGCTCGCCGCCATATCCTAATGTTTGCCCTACGTGATAACCCAATGAGTCTGACTCAAAATTACGACTGCTACTGACACCAACTCTAGTCTGTCTGATAGGTCCATACCCTACCAAAGATTTGGTCACAAGGTTAATCAGGCCACCTGCTGCACCAGCACCGTAGATACTGGTGGCACCTGAGAGCACCTCTACCCGCTCAAGCTGCGCAGGATCGATACTATTGAGCTCGCGTGAAAGACTACGTGAACTGCTTAAAGGCACACCATTCAACAAGAACTGTACAGGGCGTCCGTGCATGGTCGTACCGTAGTTACTGGTTGAGCCGCTGCTGGCACCTAGACTCGGTATCAATTGTGCCAAGATATCACCAGTGGTACGGTCACCCGTTGCCTGCATCTGAATCTCGTTTTCAGTAATTACTTGGGTGACTGCTGGCATCTCACTAATTTTCTGTGCCAGCGCCGTGCCCGTTCTGGCTTTAGCAGTGACATTGATAGTGTCTAAAGTCACATTGGGAGTTTCATCAGACACAGTACTTGAAGCCAGTTCCGCTGAGGTCTGTGCATCTAATACGGCATCCGCTTCATTGACATTGTTTTGTGCATATAATTGCTGACTAATACAAAGGGTAAGAACAGATAGAGCAACTTGATGATGGCTTTTCATAATTATTTCACTTAGGTTATTTCACTTAGTTGAATAAATAAACAGTGATATGAGTAATATTTAGATAATAATACTGTGTGTACTAACTTTGTGAATCGTATTGTAAATGATAATCGTTTTTATTTCTATATGTATTTAAACTTTGGTAGTAGCGTTTATTTGTACTGCTTTCAGATATGGTTGACTATTTAACCTCTGATAATTTCATTAGTCATTGAATAACTTATCTAGCTCATTGTTACGATAAGCCTCAAAAAACATCTGAAACTTTACCTCATCTTCTTTATGCTTTTTTTGGCAATCTGATAATAGCTGCTGTGCGACATCAACAGACAATATAAATACGCCGTCATTATCCATAATGGCGATGTCGCCTGAACGAATCGTCGTCTGCTCACCGAAGCGATAGGCAATATCGGACGCCAGCGTGCCTTGTGCTTGGTTGCTCTTGGACGTAGTCACAGCGCTGATACCCTGCGCAAATACGGGAAAGCCTAGCTGCTGAATTTGGAACGAATCAGTCGCCTGCCCAATGACAATGACCGCGGACAGCTTTTCATAAATAGCCGCGCAAGTTCGCAGTGATCCCCAACATGCTTTGACACCCAATACCTGAGCATCAATACATAACACATCATTGGGCGCTGCTTGAATCAATGCTTGGTTGATCACATCCGTGTTGTCAGAGGTTAGTTGCACCGTCAACACTCGGCCGACTATAGTAGCCGTGCATGGATTCAGTGCTTTGATATCTGGTAAATACCCCTTTTCCGTCAGATGACCAATGGTAGAGGTACTTATTTCTTTATAACTGTCTATAAAGTCGCGAATATCAATATCATTCATTATGTTCTCATTATGGTATTTCATAATTTTAACCACTGTTCTTGACACGCTTGAATGGGTTGATCGTTTTACTTTCTCCAGCGGGCATACTGCCATGAGGATCAGAGCCACGGGCAATCACAGGCAATAGCAATGTCTTATGCGGATAATGTGAAGCGTTCAATAGCTCATCACGGAGTATCTGACGTTGATCATCATCAAAATCGATAGTTACTAAGGATTCCTCGATACTTATCATTGCCTCGTGCCACAGCGTATCTTCATTGATATGATAGTGCTCAACCAATGACTCGATAATCGCTCGAATACTAACTAATAACCCTAGCGACTGTAGATAGAATATCAGTGCTTGCGGCGTCTCTCGATATAAACGGTTTTTAAAATCTGGTGGGCTTAAATACTCAGGATCTGATATTTTATGGCGTGCCAGCCATGGTAGATGAATACGTACGGAGTCATGGTCACGTAATAACAGACTGGTAAAACGATTGTCTTTTAATACGATAACAATATTTTGCCCGTGCATCTCAGGTGCAAACCCTAAGCGTAGACAGCGCAGCATCGTCCCCAAAAATACATCACAAAGATTCTTAAAGCACGCTATGACAGCGAGTTTTTTATTCTGTGGCGAGCCTTCTTGAAAGCTGTCTTGAGCATTGTTTTGGCTACTATTCTGAGTAGTACTATGAATACCCTCCTGAACAATCCCGTCAAAAATGTGATGGCTAACACCTTGTTTGTATACCAACATACCCAAGCTTGCCATCGGTAACAGTTGAATCGTATCGTCACACAGATCTGCTGGTAGTTGGCGTAGCATCGCGCCTAAATGCGTGGGTTTTTCTTGATAGAAGTAAGGATTAATAGCGCTTTTATCATGCAAATGAGACGGAGACATATAACCCCACCATAGGCGCTCATCCCATAACCGTAGCTGGGCTGATAGTTCGAGGTCTAACGTTCTTGCCTGCATCAATATGGCTTGGTTTTTTTCACCATTGTTCAGCTTGAGGGCTGGCAAATAGCGCTTTGAGTTCAGTGCGTACACACCGATAGGCAGCTTAATGCTATTTGGCGTATCAGCATCAATTAACATACTGCGCATGGATGAGCTGGCATAAGTGATGAGCGCTTCAAAAGTCAGGGCGACAACTGTGCCATTGGCAAGATCGTCGGCATATATGTCATCTACCACATGAGTCATTTGCCAAGGATGTACAGGCATCGCAATGTGCGTGTCTGCAATACCTTTATCGTCTAGCTCTCGCATCAAACTCTGCTGCTGCGTATTGTCCAGAAGATAAGACGCTGGATTTTGCGTTGTTGCGTCTTTAATATGCTCTGCCACCATGACATGGCTTTTGGCAATGGCGACCCATACCAGCTTAATGGGTTGATTAAACTCTGCCATATAACGTTTGTATTCTGTTGCCGTAAAGCCCAGTTTACCTTTTGCCAGTGGATGAAACGGACGATCCATCAGTGATGCCCACTGCTCCGCTGCAATCAAGGTTTGATGCCAATGCGGATACTGACAAACTGCCGTCGTGATGTTTGCTGCTGCCGACTGTTGCTGTGCTATAAATGAAACCTCTAAGCTTTCTTTTAACTTTAAGACACCGACATCAGACAACGTGACACTATCCATCATTGATAAGAAGATATCTAACAACTGCTGTGCTGAGCCTACTGGCTCTAGCAGAGCGCTGTTCACATGATGGCTATTATTAAGGATGCTCTTAAGATTGCTGTTAAGACTGGCATTGACGTTATGTATGATAGGCAGACAGGATTTAGACAATCGCCACGGTGACGCATAAGCAGGCTCTACCAATAGTAGTAACTGTCTATTCTGATTAATCTGCATCACCATTAACGGGGTATCTTGGTCAAAAAAATCTTGATACTGCTGTGGTAGTGATTCTAAAAATTGATGCGCGTCTTGAGCTTGAGTCGTCTGATGGTTTTCTAAATACTCAGCGGTGGTTGTCACTTGAATAAGTTGCTCATCCACCCACTGCTCTAATAGAAAACACTCTACCAAATGACTAATCAGCGACCATTGGATGGCCTCGATATCTGGCTCAGGATTTGCATCAAGGTGGCGGTTTTGCGCAGAAGTTTGCACAGGAAATAAGGTATGCATCGTCTTACCCCCGACTTTTAAACAATGGGTTATTAATGTATTTAATCGGGAATGCTTTATCTCCGAATAATCGGCGCTTAGCCAATGACTCAATGCGCGTTTGTTCAGCGAATACATCAAACAAGTCGAACCGTACTTGATGCTCTGGATGAGAGGTTTGATAGTCAGTCACGCAGTCAGCAACCTGTTGCCAAAACGCCACTTCAGCATAGTTATAATGCGTCTGCATAAAAATCGCAATATCTGACAACGCCACAAAGAATAAGCAAGCAACCGTCATATCTCGAATGCCGTCGGTATCTTCGGTCTCGATGAATGAGCCTCTATTTAAGGCAGCATGAGCAGGTGGCAAGCTATAAAAGTCTGGACGCAAGTGTTGTTGGGTCAAATGATTAGGTGAATAGCGAACCCCGTCATGCAAATCTTTTAATAATATTTTTATGGGATAACCATTTTCATGTGCCAAGACGATGTTTTGCGCATGGCACTCTAATGCCACACCATAACCAAATAAGATATGTAACAAAGGGGTAACAGTGACCTTAATCAACTGCGCAATCCAGGTCTCTACGCCATACTTGTCAAGCCAAGGGGCTATAAGATGCGAGCCATCAGCATTGACATAGCTGACGCCATTGAGCGGAAATGCGGTTTGACCTTTTGATAGATACTGGTTTACGTTTTCTCGCCAAATCGCAGCTAGCCCGCCATACATATTTGGATGCTGGTAGCCACGTGTGCGTAGCGCATCATGGTCTAGACTAACGCCAACGGTCTCACCCAAAAACGCAATGGGTAATGCTTTGGCAGTCTTGTCGTCGGCAATCAGTTGATTCAACCAAGTGGTGACAACAGCCGCATTCATCACAGTATGCTTTGCCAATATACGCGTGCTTGAGGTATTAATCAGGTGCATACTCAGCTTTAAGTAGGCTTTATTATTACTAACGTCAGTATCACCATTAACATTGTCATCAGCATTACCAAGCATCGTCAATGAGCGAATAGACTGCTGAGCGCGGTACTGATGACCTGCACTACCTAAGTAGATAACTTCTTGCGTGGCAAGCAGTGGCTGTAATGCTTGAATTAAGGTATTTTGCCATTGCCAAGGATGCGCAGGTATTAAGCAATAATTATTAGCCGTCTCGTGTACTTCATGAGTAGCTGTACCTTCGTCTTGCTTATTTGCGATTGTAAGTACTTTTGTGAGTGTGGCATTAAGTGCATCAAATTCATCAGCACCTACATAATCTTTCACCCATTCATTGATATCGATGCCGGTAGTGGTATTGCTCACCAGTAGCTGTTTTTTGACTGCTAACCACACTACATCGATGTTTTGATCAAACTCCGGCCCATAGTCATAGTTATCTTGCAAATCAAAACCGATACGAGACTTAAAACAAGGATGATAAGGATGCCCGGCCGTCAAATAACCTTCGAGTTGCTCATAAGTGAGCGTATCAATAGGCACAGGTATATTAGAAGTCAGTATCTGAGACTGTGTTTCATTCACTAAGGTGTGACGCAGCTCTTTGATAAAGCTGTCTTTGAGTTCTGCACCTTCAATGTTGAGCAAGATATCACTGATTACATGCTCAAGAATAGCGTCTTGGGCAACACCGTTAACCACTCGCTGCACATTTAGCTCATTCAAACGAATGATGTCAAAACTATAATGGATATAACCTTGCGCGGTATAACTGACATCATCACCTGCCTTGATAACAAAATTTAGCAGCGTCTCATTATCAGTACTTTCATGAGCGTTGTTCGCACTTTCAGATTCAAAATCAATGATATTTTCATATAGTAATGCTTGTAGCAATTGCTTGATTACCCGTTGCTCAGCGCGTGCCATGATTTTAGAATCAATAGGTGCTTGCCACGGTTTAGTCGCATAAGTGACATTTGCACTATTATTATTTTTGGTAGAGTTTTCTAGATTATTGGACATAGATATAAGCTTCCTGTCTGAAAATTAAATCAAATAAAAGTATAAATTTAGATACATGTAAAGCGAATGATAATTATTTACGTTAATAAGTTAAAGTAAACCCCGATATGGGGTGTTTGTTTATGGGGATCGTGGTAATTTGCACGCTGAAGGAATCGTGAATAATAAAATCATCGCGATGATCACCAGTATTTCTTGGATGGCGCTCGCCGTGCTGTTACTACTACCTGCTGCTAATAATTGCGCACCTCGACTGTCTATATAAATGGTGGACAGCGTGATAAATATGGTAGAGATAATGCGCCGACTGATGTTATTAAGGGCGGCTCCCTCAGTGACCGCGTCTTTAGGTAAGCTACTAAAACCAACCGTTGTGGTTGGCAGGTAAGCCAAACCTACCCCAATACCTCGCACACTCATAATTAGCATTAATAGCCAAAGCGTGGGCTGATACAAGCACCATGCCAGCATCAAGGTAGAAAGCGCACTAATTGCAATTCCTACGATGCCAATCCCTCTGGCACCTTGCTTATCTACCATCTTGCCAGCGTAATGAGTGGTGACACTGGCTACGAGCGTCGCGACCATCAGGACAATGCCTGTCCATAAGGCACTCTCACCCATCACATCTTGGATTAACACGGGCAATAGCAAGAGACACAACATCAAACCGACTGTTTGGCTAATGCTAATGATATTACTGTGCAAATAGGTCTTATTATTGAACAAGCGCACGTTCAATAACGGATGACGCTGACGCCGCTCGTATGCCCACCAAGCCATCGCGGACAGTAGAAATCCAATAGATAATAAACCCAACGTGGCTATCTTTAACAAGCCGTCACTGCTAAATAATCCACCAGTGAAGTCTATCTTCAGCGTGCTCAGCCAAACCATCATTGCAAGCAGCCAAATAAGCAAACTGACAAACCCGATGGTATCGAAAGGGCTTTTTTTATCATGTGAGCGTATGTCAGGTATTAACCACCACACCATCGCCATGACCGCCGCACTGAGTGGTAAGGTAATGGCAAACAGTGTCCACCACGCAAACTGCTCAACCAAATAAGCACCGACCAAAGGGCCAAACGCCAACGACATCATAATAACGATGCCCCATAGCGCCATTACTCTGCCGTGCTGTTTCTGCGGATAAATCTGATATAGCATACCAATAGATAGCGGAATGATCAGACCGCCACTCAGTCCTTGTATGGCTCTGGCAATGATGACAAAGCTCATACCATAGGCCAGCATGCCAATGACTGAGCCCAACATAAATCCAAGAATTGCCGCCAAATAAATATGTTTAAAAGGAAACTTTTTGTTTAGGTAGCCGCTGAGCATTAGCCCTATACTCATGGCCAAGACATAAGCATTTAGCACCCAGCCGCCCATCACGATATCGACATCAAACACCGACATAAAGACAGGAATAGCTGGATTGAGCGCGCTATTACTAAAGCTGACCACCGTACCGCCGAGCAGTAGTGTCAGTAACACCTGCTGTACCTGTTTGTCGGTAAAGCCATTACCACTACTATTCGAGGCTTCGTTTATAGATGACTCATTGGTAGATGCTTTATTTATAGGTGCTTTATTTATAGGGGCGTTGCTCATTAAGCAGTGGCACCATAAAAGCTGAGATACCCTCTAGATTCTAGAAACTCATCGCGATTGCAAAAATATAATGAGGCGGTTTTTTCTGGCATTTCAATCAAACGTTGTACGCGATAAGCGAAGCTATCAGCAATCCATTGGTACACCTCAACCTTACTATCCGGCTCGACTACGATTTTTTTGGCCTCAGTATGCTCAAATATAAACTTGCTGATCATCATTCCTGTTGGCTTGAGATAGCCTTTGCCAACCACTGCTGGATCACCAAGCAAAATATGCCACCCCATGTCCGTCTCTTTAGCTTTGTAATACTGAGACAACCGATCACGAGCCGTTTCATAAATCTCTGTATAGCCAATCGGCTTATCATCACAGAGTATGAGGTAGAGACGCTGATGATCATCGGCTAGCATTTTTTCAAAATGTGTTTTTAGCTGCGGCATCGGGAGATGGAGCTGCCACTGATCGACCACATGCTCAGCATGCATCCATTTATACAGCAATGGCATATCATCTGGGTAGCTGACAGGTCTCAACGCAAACGTCTTTTGATAAGCTTCAATGCTAAACGTATCGGGTAGGTTTTGGGTGATAGTCGGCATGACTTGCTCCTAGTTATTATTTTGCTATGTGGTTAATATTTTTTAATATCGTTTCTGTTCAATATAATGCTTATAAAACACTACGCGCCAAATTTTTGAAACACTTTTAAGGCATCGGTGTCGTAAGTCTGCCCACCTGTTAACTGGTTGATGATGCACCCTGCTCGATAAGCACCCAGCCCCAAGTCTGGTGCGCCAACGCCATGAGTATGAATCTCTTGGTTTTGTACAAAAATTTTGCCATCAGTCGCGATGTTTTTTTGATGCGTCAGCACATATTTCAGTGCATAGTCTCTATCAATGACTGGCTGATCAAACTCATCATGCGCTATGGTAGGCAGTATCGTGCTTAAACACTCAGGCAGACCGTAACGATAGCCTGTACCAGCAATCACACAATCATACTCAGCAGTAAAATCTTGATTCTGTTCACGCTGTTTAACTACCAGTTTTATGATGTCTGTTGGCTCTGGCGCTTCTAGCATTGTTGTCAGCGTTGCCTCAATTACTTCACAGTTAGACAGCAACGTCGAATACAAATCTTGATTGGTAATACTGCGCTCATAGAGACGATGATAAATATCACGTATGGTCTCAAAGCCCATGCCTTTATAGAGCAGGTCTTGCTTGGCAGTAACTTGAGGTTTGGTTGCTGAGTCTAAATCATAAAAGTAGTCTGTATACGCAGGGCTAAAATGCTCCAAACCTAATGGGGAGTACTCCATAGGGAAAAACCCTGCCGAGCGAGTCATCCAATCTAACTGAAACTTAGGGTCGTCATTAGCACTATCATCACCATCAAACTGCTGATCAAACAGCGTTCGATACACTTCTGCTGAAGATTGCCCAGACCCCAACACCAACACTTTGGTCAGCTTGTTGTCTGTCTTGGTGCTATTCAGATCAAGGCTACTAGCATTGAGGCTATCCAAGTCAAAATTATCTGCAAAATGGGCGGTGTGCATACAGCGGTTAGGCGCTTGTTTGGCAATATCTTGCAGCGATGGTGGTAGCGTGGCCTGTGTTCCTGTTCCTATGACCAGATTTTTAGCATGATAGGTGTTTTGTTTGCCTTGTTCAGAGACTGTCACTACAAACCCATCATTGCTATCGTCAAACGTTACGTCTATCACTGCCGCATCAAAATTCAGACTATCCAGCTGCCCTGCTACCCATTGGCAATAATGATTGTACTCTTTACGATAAATTTTAAACTCTTCTAAAAAGTAAAACTTGAGCAATCGGTACTGAGTATGCAAATAATTCAAAAAAGAATACGGACTGGTTGGGTCTATCAATGTCACCAAGTCTGCCATAAAAGGTACTTGTAGTGTGGTGTTTGGCAATATCATGCCTTTATGCCAATTAAACTCAGCTTTTTGCTCAAAAAACTTGGCGGTTACGTCGGTCTTTGTCAGTAATGCCGCCAAACTTAGATTAAACGGCCCTACGCCAATACCAATAATATCTAACACGGTCGCCCCTTAGTGATTTGGTAGTAGTGATTCGATAGTTACGTTAATTCTGCTGCTAATTCTTGTTGAACCCTAACTTTTATCGTGTGCTTATCTTTGCCGTTCCAATATGACGTGCTACGTCATCATAGGGTTTGGGATATCGACATAAATAGACTGGGTCTCAACAGGTGCGGTCAGCTCATCGAGTGCATAGAGTCTGGTGAGTAGATTGCCCTTAAACGGCAATGTAGGACTACGCAACAACAAGTCAAATAACGAACGATGTGGGTATTGTTGCTCTAACGCTATTAGACATGCTTTAAACGTCGTGATTAATGCCTCTTCACTCACAAGCTGGGTACGAGCAATGGCAGTGATAAGACCAAATATACTGTTGCCAACTAAATAATAGGCAAAGCGTGAGTCGGCAAAGTCTTCTGGAATGACGCACTCTCCTTCGCTAATCAGCTCGGGATAAGCGTCAATGAGCGGCATGGCATACTCTGCAATATAGCCAAAGCCTTGATTGTCTCTGGCCCAAAACTTAGTAGGATAGCCGTCTTTTAGCTCGATCAGACTGTTTTGCTGATGTACCTCAAAACCAATACCATGCTGATAATACATATGAATAAGCGGTATAAATCCAACTTGCAAATAAGTGTCAAACCACTGGATAGCCACCTGTTCTAGAGGTTCATCTGTCCGTTTATGGATGGACTTAAACAATGTCTCTAAGCGATTGGTGAGACGGGTTGGATGGTCTTGGCTTAAGCTGGCAAGATTGGTGACTTGCGTATCCTCTGTAAAAGGGTTGTCACGTAAGATACAAATGGTCTCATCAATGATTTTTCCATCCACACGTAAGGCAATCCAAGCAGGATCATTCAATACCGCAATCGTAGGATACTGGGTCTTGAGCTGAGTACCATAGTCGCTACGCCAGATTCGGCAGGCATGCATACCGCGTTTACATTCTTTGGGCAGGTTAATCCGCACCGAATTGGTGATTGCCACAGACAACGACAACTTGAACATCCAAGGCGCATCAAAGGCAGCCAGTGTGCGTACTGATGTCGTTGGATGCAGATGCCAACCAAGCTCACCCAAATCAAACAATTGACCACTCTCTAGCAGCTTTTGATACCAAGGTTGTTGCTGCAAAAACCTTGCTTGCCAAGGGTGTAATGGCAACAGCTTATAGTCAGGATGCTCATCCACAAGTTGCTGCTGATAGCCACTCATATCAGCTTGTAGCTTTGATTTGAGCGCTGTGGTAATGCTGTCGCCATCTACGAATTCTTCTGTAATACAGCTGGGGTGCACTAGCCAATAGTGCAACTGGGTTTTGCTACTGGTCTCGGGCGCATACTTCGCCCATTCGGCACCATAAAAGCCGGCACGGCCTTTAGGTGTAGGGTGCATAGCATGACCGTAAATAAGGTTTTGTTCGGTCTGAATAAAGTCTTGCTGATAGTCAACGATGTCATCAATCTCATCATTGCGATGCTCTAAAATAATCTGCAGCCCCTCATAACTCTCAATCCAGCGCTTTAATACACCATTGGCATCTAGCGTCGCTTTGTCTTTATAACGATGCACGATGTCTTCAATAATCAAAGACGCTAGGCTCATAGCAGAGGATTTTATCCATCGGCTATTTTGTAAAGGGTCGTCCAGTTGCGTGTCTAATGTTGAGTCTGATCGTATGCTGACCTGCTTATTCAATATAAGCGGCGTGCCTGCCAAACGGTGCTGACCCAATTGGCTCACGCTATCGACAGGTACGACCATTACCGTGTTCGAAGGCAATAGCATTAGCACTAATAGAGGCTTGTTTTGTGAGGCCTGCTTCTGTATATCATCCTGCTGCTCTACGGCAATAATATCGCCGCGCCCAGTTTCAAAACAGTAAGCATTGATTAGATTTTGTAGTGTAAGTCGATCAAGCGTTTTATGCTGCATCATGTTATTTCTTCCCATCAACGTTCAGGTTGTCAGAATTGAGTCGGTTAAAACCAGCAATAGCCATCTGCTCAATGGTGTCTGCAATATCATTGATTTGGGTATTGGGATTTAGAATGGTGAATTTAAGGCAAAGGCGCTGCTTAAACTGGGTGGTGGCCACATTGGCAATATTATTAACCAATAACGCTTGCGCAATGTGACGATTGAGCTGTGCGAGTTGCTCATCAGATAACGCGGTATCTTTGGGTGTAAAGTAAAACAAGACACTGCTGATAATAGGCTCATGTACCAGTACAAAACTTTCATTTGCATCAATCAGCTTTGCCGCCTGCTTAGCAGTATCGAGACAGCTATCAATCAAGGCTGCATAGTTATCCGTTCCCAGTAAGTCCAGCGCCATCCACAGCTTTAAGGCATCGAAACGGCGTGTGGTCTGCAAAGAGTACGTGACTAAATTTAAGATATTGTCCTGTTCGTCATCAGCAGAGTTTAAATACTCACTATGATGGCGAATACTCTCGAAATTTTGATTGTCTCGTAAGAGAAAAGCACCGCAGCTGATCGGCAAGAAGAAATGCTTGTGAAAATCTAGAGTGATAGAATCAGCCTGATTCAGACCGTCAATCAAGTGTCGATAGCGCTGTGACAATAGCAATGCCCCGCCCCATGCTGCATCGACATGTAACCATATCTGTGCATCACGGCAAATTTTGCCAATAGACATTAGAGGATCAATAGCACCCAAATCCGTTGTGCCAGCGGTTGCGATGATGGCCATCACATTGCCAGCGCCTAGACGATCTATCTGATGCTGTAAGTCAGACATCAGCATGGCACCTGATGCATCAGTCGCTACTTTAATGACGGAACGTTGGCCTAGACCTAGTAGTGCCGCATTTTTTTCGATAGAAAAGTGCGCTTGGTCTGAGCATAGAATACTGCTAAGCTGACCCATCAGGCCATCCTTTTGCACATCAACACCCTTAGCCTTATAGAATTGATTGCGTGCTAGCAGTAGACCCATCAGATTACTTTGCGTACCGCCACTGGTAAAGACGCCACCAGCATTACTTCCTGTTTGATTGTCAGAGATGTCATTAAATTGACAACGTTGACACAGCCAATGGATTAAGTCTTTTTCAATATAGGTCGCGGCTGGGCTTTGATTCCACGAGTCCATACTTTGGTTAGTGGCCGCGATAATCATCTCGGCAACCTGTCCGATGACCAATGTGGGTGGATGCAAATGAGCTAAGCAATTCGCATTGGCCGTCGACACACAACTGGGTAAAAACTTACTTTTAATATCAGCGAGTATCGTGTCGATGTCTCGGCCTTGC
The DNA here is from genome assembly GCF_038155145.1 of Psychrobacter proteolyticus. Lineage (GTDB taxonomy): Bacteria > Pseudomonadota > Gammaproteobacteria > Pseudomonadales > Moraxellaceae > Psychrobacter > Psychrobacter proteolyticus_B. Next base: position 11,189 of record NZ_JBAKAY010000002.1, on the reverse strand, counting down.
TCATGGATGCTAAAAGTATTGGTCGCTTGTACTTGTTGCGGTGTGCCGCCCAAATACACGTTATTGTCGTCTAGCCACTGTTTGATGACAGCGCTGGTTTTTTGCATATGCGTGACATATTGTTCACTGGTTTGCTGGTTTAATAAATGCAAAATGTCCTCACCCGTCCTATTCCACGATTGTATAAATCGAAAATAAGTGACTTATTATTAGAGTCGTTATCAGAGTTTTTTTATAAATGTGTGAATCATGCTAAGGCGCTGGCAATACTATTGATTGTCTTCTAGCGCCATATCAAGCCTTTGCAAGACTTGCTGCAGCTCATCTTTGGTTATATTGAGGGGCGGCAATAATCGCAGTACTGTGCCACCGCGCCCGCCCTTTTCAATCACCAAACCATGTTTAAAACACGCTTGTTGGATTTTGGCAGCCATATCACTATCTGCTGGATAGCTACCGTCATTTTGCTTAGGTAGGCTGGGGTTGATAATTTCTATACCAATCATGAGACCACGTCCTCTGACTTGGCCCATTTTTGGATAGCGCTGTTGGCGTATTTTTAGCTGCGCCATGAACCATGCGCCTATTTCTAAAACATAGTCAGCAACGTTGTTATCTTTTAAGTAATTAAGGGTGGCAAGGCCAGTTGCCATGGCTAATTGATTGCCTCTAAATGTGCCAGAATGATTGCCTGCTTGCCATACATCGTATTGTTTTTTGATACCCAATACCGCAAGTGGCAGACCACCACCGATTGCTTTTGACATCACAATCATGTCGGGATCAATATCCGCATATTGATAAGCGAACCAACGTCCTGTACGGCAGAATCCTGTTTGTACTTCATCGATAATCAGCATGATTCCTAGCTCTTTTGTCACTCGGCGCACATGCTTCAGCCACTCTATTGGCGCAGGATTAACACCACCTTCCCCTTGTATGACTTCTAAAATGACTGCGGCTGGTTTTACCACACCGCTCTCTACATCTTTTAGGAAGCTTTCAAAGTAGCTCATATGGGCATGAATGCTTTGCTCAAAAGGCAAGCCAAACGCGCAGCGATACATATTGGGATAAGGTAAGAACTGCACCGAGCTCATCAAGCCTTCGATGCCTTGCTTAGGTGCCAAGTTCCCTGTCACAGCCAGCGCGCCATGTGTCATGCCATGATAGCCACCGCTAAAGCTGACAACACCTGAACGACCAGTGACTTGCTTGGCCAATTTAATAGCCGCTTCTACCGCATCAGCGCCTGTCGGCCCGCAAAACTGTAAGCAATATTTATCGCTATTGGTCGCAAGCAACTTATACATGAATTCGCTAAATTTGTCCTTTAACGGTGTGGTGATGTCCAATGTATGCAAAGGTACATCGCTGTCTAATAGCGCTTTAATGCTTTCTATGACTACGGGATGATTGTGCCCAAGCGCTAACGTTCCAGCACCAGATAGGCAATCGATATACTTATTACCTTCCACATCGGTAATCCAAGCGCCTTTAGCTGATTGAATCGCAAAGGGCAGCTTACGTGGATAACTACGAACCTTCGATTCAAATTGTTCTTGACGATTTAAGTAGCATTCGTTATCACGTGATTCGTCTAATAAGATCGTGTCCATAGCTTCAGCCTTGTTATTGTCAGTAGTTTTGGATAAACATTCGAAAGTAAGTTTTGACGCTTACCCCTTGAAATATCGCTCATTTATATTGAATGATAATGTAAATGATAATCATTATTATTAATGAGGCGTAGTATCTACTACCAACAACTGACTGTCAACCCAGTTTGCGAATTTTCTGTTGATAAAAATGACAAAGATAGCAGCTAGCGTGAATCCAAGAACGACGAATCAAGAGCGATTAATTAGGAGCAATGCAGGCTACTACAAACTGTCGACTAATCAATGACACACAGCTACCAAGCACAGATAGCTCTAGACTATCTGTGTTCACTTTTATCGTTAGTTAAGAACTATCTAAAAACAGCGGCTATCTATTTGCTGAGGCTGGCACCTTACGAATGAGCCATAAGAAGTAGCCACCACCGATAATAGCTGCAATCGTACCAGCGGGTAGCTCATAAGGGAAAATAACATAACGGCCAATCCAATCCGCTATCACCATCACCCCTGCCCCTAAGAGTGCAGCTAGTGGCAATTGCCGTTCAAGCTTTACAGCACCCAATGAAGTAGCTAAGTGAGGCACCATCAAACCAATAAAGCTCAATGGGCCAACGGCAAGCGTACTGGCTGTGCTAAGCGCTGCTACTAGTGCCAGTAGTGACAAGGTAACGGGCGTAACTGCCACACCTAGATTACGTGCTACCCCTGTGCCTAAGCCAAGGACACGCAAAGGCTTAATCAGCAATAGACTGAATATAAATAAGATAGCGGCAATACCAATGAGATACCATACTGTACTGGGCTGAGCGCTATAAGTTGTCCCTGACAGCCAGCTGAGCATCGCTTCTAGACGCGGATCTCCTGAGAGCTTGACCATATGCATCACCCCATCCATCATGGCGGCAATACCTATGCCTACTAACAATAAATAACCTGAGCTGACTCTACGTGCCAGCCAAATAATCAATAGCAGCACTGCCATTGCCCCTGACAGTCCTGAAACCAGCAACGTCCCTGCTCCCGCAGATAGTCCTAAACTTGGTAATAATAAAAACCCTAAAATAACCCCCAATGCCGCGCCTGAACTGACACCCAATACCTCAGGACTGGCCATGGGGTTACGCGTTAAGGTTTGCAGTAGCACACCGGCGACCGCCAACATCAAGCCTGTGGCCGCAGCGCTCAAACTGCGAGGTAAGCGGTACTGCTGCGTAAGCGCCCAGTCCGTACTTAGCCCCCAACCATTGATGTCTTGTACCAAAAGACAAGCCAGCATGATGATAGCGAGTACACCAACGCCCCATCGCCAAAAGGAAATGGATGTATGTTTACCCGCAAGCATCGGCGTCACTGTCTCTATCCGCGCACGGCGCTGACGTAAAATTAGCCAAATAATTAACGGTGCACCCAAGATACCTGTCATGGCACCCGCTGGAATCTGCATATCAAGTATTGGCTCAAGCAGTAACGCAACATTGCTGGTCAATAATAAAAGCAGTGCTCCTAAACCAAAGGCAGTAGCCAAACGCTTACCAATCGCAGAGATGCCCAGCGCATTGACCAAACTTGCTGCACCAAGACCAATAAAACCAATTAAGCCAACTTCACTAATCACTAGAGCAGTCACAACGGCGACAACCAGCACAACAAGTGCGCGAATCCCATTAATAGGCACACCCAGACGTTTGGCCTGCGTGTCATCTAGGCTCATCAGCGTCAATGGCTTCAATAATGGCAGACATACGACAGCCATCAAAATAGCAGTGATGACTAGCGTGATACTGGTATGCCAGCTGTTTTGTGCCAAAAACCCAGCCGCCCACGACAGCATGCCATTGCTACGCTCAGCAAAAAACAGTATTAGAACATTGGCTACTGCGGCCAGCAAAATATTGATGACCAAACCGGCCAATATCAAAATTAATGGATTGAATCGACTGGGTACTGACAAGGCAAATACCAGACCCATACTAATGATAGCCCCCACAAAGGCCACGTAAATTCCGCCATAAATAGCCAAGCTTGGCAAAAATAACGTGACAATAAGCATGGCCAACTGTGCACCCACGCCCACACCTAGCGTCGTATCGGATGCTAAGGGATTTTTTACCAATTGCTGCAGTAAAATACTGACCACGCCTAATAACCCGCCAGCCAATAACGCCACTACGCTGGTCGCCACGATATGTAGCTGTATCGCCATACTGGCAATATCCAATTGCGAGCTTGGTATAAGCAAGTCACGAAGTGGGTGCGTCCACTGCTGATCTATCAGTACCCAACTACTCCATAACGACAAAGCCGCTAGTCCGATGAGCATGGCCCACAGTCGCCAAGACAAATTGGCAAATAAAGAAGTCTGTGGTTTGAGTTGGTTCGGTGGCTGATTCAGTGGTGATGATGACTGTTTCAATGATTGCGACGATGATAACGTTGATGAAGGTTTTGAAACCGTTGCTGCTTGAGAGGCTAATGTCATCGTATAAGCACTGTCGTTATGAGAACTGTCGGTGTGGTTATTGATATGATTGTTTTGGTTTTTGTGAGTGTCTACATTGGCGCTCATAGTACTTCCCCGCCTTTTAATGAAACTTCTGACAAGTTATCTGCTAGGCTAACCAATGATGACATCCCGCCATAAATCCATACTGGTGGTAGCTCTCCCACACAGCGGGTATTGCCATAACCTAAACGCTGCCAAATCAAGCTATCCTCAATTTCAGCTCTAGTAATTGGGCTTAGTGGATCGATAATTAATAGACAAGTCTCATCATCTAATTGCGCCAAATCTCCCATTCGTATTGGCACAAACCCCCACTGATTGCCCTTGCCCAATACCACAAGCTCTCTATCCATCTGCTCTAGCGCAGGCTGAAATAAGCTGTTTGCCACATACATACGCATGTTATTAGCATCCGCAAACTGTACCACTGCGAATTTCTTGGCTTTTGGATAACGCTCCTTGAATTGCTGACTGGCGAGCTGTATGTCTTTCTGACTTTGTACAATATAGTCTTCAGCCATCTTCGGGTTATCAATCAGTACGCCAAGCTCCCGCGTCGGTTCGGTATAGTCAGCCCACGTTGCTGTCTCTCCTTTTGCCGCAGACATTACAGATTCCGCAGGCACATCGCCATATAAATTACGCGCATGCTCATAAAAATAATTATCTATGACCATATCGACAGGCAGTTGGGCGATTAGCTCAGCATTGGGCTGATAACGGATGCCTAAGTCTGTGATCGATGTTGGCAGTTTGGGACTACCCACCCATCTATCCCAAACCCTGACATCACCTGTCGCAATTGGTGCATGCCCCATCGCCGTCAAAGTCGCTGCATTACCCCAGTCAGGAGACACGATATTCATCCTATCGCTATGACTGTTTTCTGCTTCTGAGGTAGCAGTTTTTTGCGTGGATGTCTGACTATTACAGGCGGTCAATACCAAGCACAATGTGAGGGCGAACCATTTTAGTGTTGTCATTACTGATACTGACGTAACTATTGGATGTTTTGATAATTTATCTGTATAAAAAACGGGAGGCATAGAAGCGTATCTTTGTAGGCGAATTAAAAAGAAGGAGCAGAAACCAGACGTTAAGCGACTGCGACAGGCTGTCCAGTAATAGGATGACTGAGCAGCTGCATATCGACATTAAAGATATCGTGTAGCACGGTAGGTTGCATGGTACTGGCGATATCGCCGTTGTGACATATTTGGCCATTTTTCAGCGCAATGACTCGATCGGCATATTGCGCGGCCAGATTAATATCATGGATAATAATTACCACGCTTAATCCTTGCTCATCCACCAAACGACGAATGAGCTGAATGACCTCGATTTGATAGTGCATATCAAGCGCAGCAAGTGGCTCATCGAGCAATAGATAACGGGTATCCTGTGCCAGACACATCGCGAGCCAAGCACGAGCGCGCTCACCACCTGATAGTGTGGCAGTGATGCGATCAGCAAACGCTTCGGTTTGAGTCACTTTCAATGCTTGCGCGACTTTGTCTTTATCTATTTGGGTTGGCTTTTGCAACCATTTTTGATGGGGATAGCGCCCTAGCATGACCAGCTCACGCACTGTGAATCCAGCAGCTTCTGGCAATTGCTGCGGCAGATATGCCATTTGCCGCGCTAACTCCTTACTGCCGTAGTCATTGATACTGTGCTCATCCAATGTGACATTGCCGCTACTACTTGCCATCTCACCTGCTAGCGCTTTGATCAGGGTCGACTTACCAGACCCATTATGCCCAACCAGAGCCACCAGCTGATTGGTGTCAATCTCACAAGTCACGTTGTCTAATAGAGTATTTCCTTGACGGCTGATAGTCAGCTGGTTTGCACGTAGCATATAAGCACTCATTGTTGATAAAAATAATATGTCATAAAAATGATGGTTTATCGGCCATCGGTTATAGACCGATTTTTGATGATCAAACCACAATAAAAATTGATTTTACTCGTAAATGATAACAAAAACAATTATCATTAACTATAAACTCATTCACTTTAATTTCAACGCTCTGTTGATTGCGAGTATTTATATGACCAACCTTCTTTTAGCTACTACAGAAAGCACTGATAACCAAAACAGCCAATACACTCCCCTAAACGACCCTGAAATAGCAGGTGTGGTCGCTCATATTAATGAAGAGCACCTCGACGAACTGCTTGGATTCTTGAATGCATTCACTTCATTATCTACAGCCGACTTGGATCTGGTCGATGCGCAAATAACTGATATTTATGCTGAAGGTATTGCCATACAAACTCATCCAAAAGGCTCAGAGAATCAACTGGATGACGCTCAAAATAGCTCGCTTTATGACCAGACTTTCTTTATTGCTTTTGCCGCCCCAATCTCCCAGCTTGATGACTTGCAAGCTCAATATATCTTGCTAAAACAAAGAGCAGATAAAAAGCTAGGCAAAAAAACAATCAAACTGACCAAGCAAGTATTTGAGGTACAAAACAGTTATAGAGTCAGCAAAAATATGCTGCGCCTTGAATTGAGCATGCCGTCATTAAGCGATACCCCATTAAATAAGGCCGCTCAGTTGAGTAATGATAAGGGCGCAAAAAACTCCACGTTAGTACCTACCAACGAAGCGGGTTACGCGTACTTGTTTGATTTAGAGCACAATGCAACAACGAGTGCATTGATGGCTGACAGCACTGATGGCAATAAAGCTAGTGACTATAAAACTAATGGTAGCGAGAAGGAGAACGTACGCCCTACTCGTCCTCACTGCTATTACACTTTGAGAAAAGCATGGCAAGCTGATGATAGAATACGAGCATGGGTCGATGTTTTTTTACATGGGGATACGCCAGGCGGCAACTGGGCAGCAGCACTCCAAGCAGGCGAGACCGTCGTCACAAAACGAGAGTTTCCAGAAAAGGTAGAGCACTTACGAGACGGTCAAGCGGTACTGATTGTCGATGAGACATCAATGCCAACGGCAGCACGATTGCTAGAGCTATGGAACAACTCTACGCCACCATTGGTCATTTGTGTGACGCAAGATGCAGGCGATCAAAGCTACCTCGATACGGTAAAAATGCGCAGTGGCCTTGATTGCGAAACTGAAAGCCGAAAGGATGATCATTTTACCGTACTGCCTATAGTAACCAATCAGGCGAACTCGGGAGCAGAGTTAGCCACGCTAATCGACAGTAAATTGGGTAATTATTTGACTGACAACCCTCTACAGATTGATAAAGTTTGGGGAGCGCTAGAAGCGAATACTGCCAAAGCATTGCGCCCCTTGCTAAAGGACCGACTTGAGCTAAGTCGTACTGATGTCGTGGTAAAGGTTTACTGGCGTCACGATTAGTTTGCACAAAAAACGCTCCCTTTTGGGAGCGTTTTTTTACGATTCAACTATTACTTTTAGATAATATTGTCATCTATAGCGGTTTGAATGTATAGACTCGCCGTATTACCACTATCTTGGTACAAATCATAACCTGCCTGATCAGAAGTAGCTGCCTTAGTCATATCAGATACATTAACAGTATCAACGCTATCGCCCTTGATGAACAGCTGATTATTGCCATCAGTTATGTCAACAACATCACTGAGACTTATACTGAGCGTTTGAGCAGTGTCGTTAGTCAAATTAATAGTTTCGAAATTAACAACTTGACTCATATCAGTACTAGCAATAATATTTGTGTCATTAATTAACAACGTATCATTGTCTAGACTTCCATCCGAGTTTTCACCGCCATCTATTGAAACATCATTTCTATCAAATATCAAAATATCATTGCCATCACTGCCTGATAAGATATCTGCACCGCTCAACCCTACTAGAGTATCATCTCCTGCCCCACCCTCTAGCGTTTCAGCTTGGTTAGTACCTACTAGATAGTCATTATCAGCAGTCGTTCGTGAAGGAATATCATCTATTGAGTCTGGGCTTTGCGGTGTCGCATATTCATTGTAGTTCAACGTAACCGTTGAGCTAGCTGTATCACCATCAGAATCTTGATACTCAAATGAAAATACGTCTATATCGTCCACACCTGCTGTGACAATATTAGCAATGTTTTCCGCGGTATTAAACTTATAGCTACCATCAGCATAGCCAACGAACACACCATAATCGGTCCGGAATTCATAGTTAGTTGTATCACCGTCTGTGTCAATCACTTCAATCGTTGTGTCACTATCTGTGGTTGATACGCCTGACCAGATGATACCAGTACTACTCGTAGTGAGATAATCAACAGCATCACCACCAACAGCCACTTTACCTTCAATAACGACGTTGTTATCTAGTACAGGCAATAGATTGAGCGGCGTAAGTTTACCTATAAGATCATAGGTATTCTCTTGGCCTTCTAAACTGTTTACCACAAAAGTATTTTCGTCATCTAGAGCTGGGTTGTAATCATCTAAAGCGAAGTCAGTATCGACAATGTTATCACCATCACTGTCGTATTTATCAATAATACCGTCGCCATTGGTATCTTCAGCGCGTCTGCCATTCGTACTAAAGACAACATAGTCGAGATTACCAGCAGCATCTAGAACAGTATCAATGATGTTATCACCATCAAAATCAATGCCATCTGATACTAAGTTCCTATCTAGATCCATATAAGCAAAATTACTGTTACCGATAACGGTATATCTATAACCACCTGTCGTATTGCCTACATATTGTGCGTCGCCTACATCTCCTATAGTACCATTACCATTCAAATCATAGTAACTGACACCTGCTGCTGAGTTTGTATTAGCGAACCCATTAATTAACTTACCAAGAGTAGAATAATTTGACTGATCTATTAATCCGTCACCATTATCATCGGTGCCATTATTATTTTGATATGCCTTCAAAAACGTTTTATTTCTGTCAGAATCAATAATAACAAGAGGGTCTTGATTGACAAAAGTTAAGTCGAGTTGGTACTGCTGACCGGCAATATCTATAATCTGCGTCGCATCTGGTATGACAATAAAATCACTCTGGACATAATCATCGTCATAATTTGCAGGATCTAATCCATATGTAGCAGCCGTCGCATTGTTAGGCGTCTCATTATGCTGCATATCGTACTCAACAGCGACTGACTCAGAGTTACCATTTACATCAACGTTGAAATTTAGATCTAGCTCGGTCTCCAGTAACGTACCACCATCTCCAAAGACACCAAAGTTAATGTGAGAGAAATCACCTAAGTCAATATTGCTCTCAAACTTGATTTCTTCACCTGCACCTTGATAATCAATATTTTCGTAAGTGGTATATCCTGCAGGAGATGTTCCGTTTGCAGGTCTACCCCAATAAATGGCTTCGTCGAGCGCATCTACGTAAAGATTGCCATCTGCCGCCTGATATGTGGCATCTTGCTCTGCAGTTAAGACACCAACCGTACCACCATAGTCACGCAGTGGGATCGTATCGCCGCTACTTCCAGCTGCCGTGTTAAAACTGCCAGCAACTAAATAAGAAGGTTCATCAACTGTGACAGGACGTGTAGGATCAGTAAATAACGAGTCAGTAAATCCTGTTTGTAGATCGGTAATGGTGACAGTCTCTTGTTGAACATCAATGTTCCAAACCACTGGCTGAGGCGCAGGAGAATCATCTTCGATGATGGCCAACAGCTCATCCGATGTGGCTAATGGATTTGTAGCAGAAGAATCTTCGTATACTTCAATACCAAAATCAACCGACAGGATACCTTCGATGTCGTCACCTTGAGTATGATCTACAGGTGCACCCAACGTGACATTGTATCCAAATTGATAGCCATCAGTAATTGCTTCTTTATTACCGTTTAAAGCTATGGTTAGTACATTTTGAGTTTGAGAGGCACCCAAGCTATCAGTATATTCATACTCACCAACAATATCACCTGTACTTGAATCAATCCTGAAAACAACAGGATTGCCTTGACTGGTCAGGCCATTATCAGTTGCTGGTAGCACAAAGTTCACAACCGCGTTTGAAAGGTCTGTATCTGTATCGGTTACTCGAATCCAATTACCATCAGTATCCGTTACTGAATCAGTGGTATCAAGCGTTGAATCTGGATCACTATCTGGGTTTCCTCCTTCTAACCCTTCTTCAGAAACACGACCTGGCGGCTCAACTTCAATTCTAGTTAACTGGTCGTAGTCAATAGTGACAGTTGCTTCATTAGACAATAGACCAGTTGTATCTTCAATTGTGTAACTGATTGGCGTTGGGTTATCGGTAAAGCCGGCTTCTGGGGTGAAGGTGATGTCGCCTGTGGCAGTATCAACACTCCATTCGCCTTCGCCTGCCACAACAACCGATTTGCCGTCAGCGGCGATGGTGCCACCTGCTGGTGAGGCGGTGATGATGACCGTCGTTGGGTCTAGATCGCCTTCTACATCTGTATCGTTACTGACCACAGCAACAGTAATAGCATCGCCAAGCACTTGGTCTAACTTTTCATCATCCACTGCTACTGGTGCGGTTTGCGGATAATCCACCGTTATGGTTGCCGGGTCAGCCTGCAAACCTGTTGTGTCAGAAACTACATACTCAACTGGTGTTGGATCATCGGTAAACCCTATTTCTGGCGTGAAAGCAACTTCGCCAGTGATTGGATCAACAACCCATTCACCTTCGCCAGTAACCGTTAATGTCGTGACTTCTGAACCATCAGCTGGATCAAGTAGTTTAACAGTGGTTGGGTCGATGTCGTTTTCAGGGTCGGTATCGTTGTCTAATACGTCTACTAATACAGCCGCACCCGAAACTCCTGTCTGATTGTCATCAACAGCATCTGGTACAGTTTGTGGGTAGTCCACCGTTATGGTCGCTGGGTCAGCCTGTAAACCTGTTGTGTCAGAAACCACATACTCAACTGATGTTGGATCATCGGTAAAGCCTGCTTCTGGCGTAAAGGTAACTTCGCCAGTGATTGGATCAACACTCCATACGCCTTCGCCAGTAACCGTTAATGTCGTGACTTCTGAACCATCAGCTGGATCAAGTAGTTTAACAGTGGTTGGGTCTAGATCATTTTCAGGATCGCTGTCGTTACCAACCACGTCTACCACAACA
>NZ_JBAKAY010000001.1:0-652816 GCF_038155145.1 Psychrobacter proteolyticus | reverse complement strand
CGGATATGATAAAGGCGAGCTTGGCACTGATTAATGTGAGGGGTTTTGGTGGCATGACACATCCTTAAAATGCCAGTAAATACTGGCACTAAATTGGGTTTGATTTTAATTTTAATGGTAGGGGTATGATTAAATTGATTTGCTAGTGAAGCAACTTATTACTTGCTCAGTAAGTTATCGGTCTTAGCTGCCATGACAAAATCATTACGATGCAAACCCTTGATACTATGCGACCACCAAGTGACCGTAGCCTTACCCCACTCTACCAATATACCCGGATGATGCCCTTCTGCTTCAGCGATTTCTGCCAGTTGATTAGCAAATGCCATCGCTGAGACGAAGTTTTTAAATTTATACTGACGCTGCAATTGCTTAATACCATCCACCTCGATTAGTGACCAATCAGGAATTTGCGGTAATAGTTCTTGTGCTTCGGCTTCATCGACTTTCGGTGCGCCAATGCGGCAAGCTTCGCAGCTGTTTTGTGATAATGCTGTCATAATAAAATCCTTTTATAGTGGCTGTTTTCGATGTCTGTTTTGATAGCTATTTTTTAATACTTGTACGTCCATGTTGATATATCTGTATTGCTATATCAATACTTCGTACTGAAGCGATGGTTTTTATGTTTAATTTTGAATTGCCATTTTAACGAGTTTTTTCTGGATAGGTCGGCTCGAATAGTCCAAGCGACATAGCTTTTTTGACCGCACCCATAATGTCACTATTGACGATATCAAATAAGGTATCTAATTCATCGATAACATAGTAGATCGGCTGTATCTGATCAATACGATAAGGTGTACGCAATACATCAAGCAAATCAAACGCTCGGTGCTCAGGTTGAGACTGAGGTTGAGATTGCGGCTTATTTTGAGCGATTGAAAGCTCTTGCGGCGTCCGATCAAGTGCGTAGATTGTTTCAGAAGGTGAGCTTAATATACCGCCGCCATAGATTCTACGATTTTCTACGCGACTGCCGACCAATCCAAACTCAATGGTAAACCAATACAGTCGTGCTAAAAACCAGCGCTCCTCTTTCGTCGCGCTAAGGCCAAGCTTACCATACGTTTCATTGAAGGCTGCAAACGCAGGATGGGTCAATAGCGGACAATGCCCAACGATTTCATGAAAAATATCAGGCTCTTCAATATACTCCATATCATCAAATCGACGAATAAACGTCGCCACAGGAAAGGACTTATTGGCGAGCAGTTTAAAAAATTTACCGAAGCTGATTAATGCAGGCACAGCAGCAGTTTGCCAACCTGTGGTCGCTTGCAATACCTCATCGATATCGTGCAACTGTGGGATATGCGTCGTCGGTAAATTTAACTTGGTCAAACCCTCTAGATATGCATTACACGCACGATTGGGTGTTTGCTCTGCTTGACGTGCCAGCAGTGCTTGCCACATCGCATGCTCATCATCACTATAGTGAATATGACCATTACTATCTGGCTGGTGTGAGATATAGGGCTGTTTTTTATTTGTCACATTAGAGTGACTGGACGCATCGTTGCTTTGCTTATTATTAGTAGCAACGCTATTGGTACCGATGGCAGTATTAAGAGAATCTATCTGTGATAGGCGTTCCATGCCTGTATTCCTTTTATCGCAATGAGAGCATTACCTTTGCAGTCGTGCTTGTAGGTAACGCACCTATTAAGGACAACACAAACTCCTTTTGTCTTGTCCAATTGTTAGATGTGGTCTAAGCGTTAGATAATATTATAGGGTTTCAGTCTCTGGCTGACCGACTGTGCCGCGACGTACTTGGTCGCGCTCTATCGACTCAAACAACGCTTTAAAGTTACCTTCACCAAAGCCGTCTGCATAATCGCCTTTACGCTGAATAAACTCAAAGAACACTGGGCTACCCAAGATGGTTTCAGAGAAAATCTGTAGTAGCAGACGCGGTGCACCGCCTTCTGTCGTGCCGTCTAACAAGATACCGCGCGTTTGCAAGTCGGCGACATTTTCACCATGGTTCGGTAAGCGCTCGCTCAGCATTTCATAGTAGGCAGCATTTGGTGCGGTCATGAGTGGAATACCAGCCGCTTTTAGCTTGTCGATGCTGGCAAACAAGTCATCACTGGCTAGCGCAATATGCTGAATACCTTCGCCATTGAAGTGCATTAGGTACTCTTCGATTTGACCACCACCCTGTTTGGCTTCTTCATTCAGTGGAATACGGATTTTGCCATCGGGTGCAGTCATGGCTTTACTGGTTAGTCCCGTGTACTCACCTTTGATATCAAAGTAGCGAATCTCGCGGAAATTAAAGATACGCTCATAGAATTTTGCCCAGTACGCCATGCGTCCGCGATAGACGTTGTGCGTTAGATGATCGATAACTTTGAAGCCATAGCCGATAGGGTTTCTGTCGATATCTGCAAAGAATTCAAAGTCGACATCATAGATAGATTCGCCATCTTTATAACGGTCAATCAAATAGATTAGTGAGCCACCAATGCCTTTGATAGCAGGCAACCTAAGCTCCATCACCCCAGTTGGTACATCTACTGGCTGCGCGCCCATTTCTATCGCACGCTCATATGCTTTTTTGGCATCTTTTACCCGAAAGCCCATGCTACAAGCACCAGCGCCATGCTCTTCAACGAAGTAACTGGCTTGGCTTTTTGGCTCACGGTTTAGGATAAGGTTGATATCACCTTGACGATATAGAGCAACGTCTTTCGAACGATGATTGGCGACATGGGCAAAACCAAGCTGCTTAAACAATGCGTCGACTGCATCAGGTTGCGGAGAGGCGAACTCGACAAAATCAAATCCATTTAGTCCCATTGGGTTGTCAAATAAATCTGCCATTGTAATTATCCTTAATTTCAATTGGTAATAGAAAATCGATGAGTAGTAAAAGTTGGTTATTAGCGAAAGTCTATAAAACGATTAATAATCAATCTTTATTGTTGACGTTGTATTTATATTAGATTAGCTTTATTTATAAGACTAATTGTTTTTTATGATTTATTTATCAGGTTTACTTATGAATATAAGCATTCGCCAATTGACCGCATTTATCAAAGTCGCTGACAACGGCAGCTTTACTCGTGCCAGCGAACAGATGTATTTGACCCAATCTGCCGTCAGTGGATTGATTAAGGAATTAGAGACTGGCCTCGGTATCGTGCTGTTTGATCGAACCACTCGCCAGTTGTCTCTGTCAGCAGTAGGACGGCATCTACTACCACAAGCGCGGCGTATCTTGAATGAGATGCAGCTGTTTGAAAATGAAGCAAGTAGCTTGACCAGCTTGGCCCAAGGTCAGGTGCGCTTGGCGGTATCACAGTTTGCAGCATCATCCCTACCTGCCGTCATCGCCCAATTTGCCAAAGAATACCCAAATATCGGCGTCTCACTATTGGACTGCTCAGCCGAAAATTTACTTAAGCATATTCAAGATATCGAAGTCGATTTAGGCGTTGGCACCGAGCTTGGTTTTATAGAAACTGATGATGACATCAGGGCTGACTTGTTATATCAGCTACCATTTTGCGTGGTTATGCCAGATAATCATGCACTGGCACAAAGAGACGAAATTACTTGGCAAGATTTATTAGAAACGCCGCTGATTACTTTACAAGGTCCGTTCCTAGATCAAGTAACCGCAGAGCTCGACGACTCTATCTCCGCTCACGTTCAACAAGCTCGATACAAGGTGAATTTTATGTCCACCGCGCTTGAGATGACACGCCAAGGCTTTGGTATTACGCTGTGTCTGCCCTACATGCCTGAAGTTATTGATTGGGTCAGCGCCAATGGTCTGCTGATGCGTCCACTCACTCAACCAGTCAAAATGCGGCAATTCTTTATTTATCAACGTGCTTCACGGGCGCTCTCTCCGGCGACAATTGCTTTTAAGCAGTTTTTGCAAACCTATTTTGCGACTCATTATAACGACCTACATCACTCTGAATCGTCGTCTAGCGAATGACGTATAGCATGTCAAATGCGCTTGATAGACGGATAAACAATCTATTTGGCTATTTATTTTATTAATTGCCGCATATAACCCACTCTCGTGTTGAGTTCAGCCGCGATTTGCTCTATGATTTTCGGCTGCTCGATTTATATTTTTATAAGGAAATGGCATGTTTGAACGTATCGATTATTACGCTGGTGATCCAATTTTAGGTCTTATGGAAAAATACTCAGCAGATAGCAATCCTAACAAGGTCAATTTAGGCATTGGTATTTATTATGATGAGAGTGGCGTATTGCCTGTACTCGACTGTGTAAAAACAGCCGAAGAGCGTATTGCTGATCCTATCGCACCGCGTCCATACTTGCCAATGGCAGGTCTACCAGGCCACCGTAAAGGCTGTCAGGAATTACTGTTTGGTAAAGACGCTCAGATTTTAAAGGACGGCTTGGTCGCTACTATCGCTACAATCGGTGGTTCTGGCGCGTTGAAAGTTGGTGCTGAATTTATTCATGACTGGTTCCCACAAGCTAAGTGCTATGTGAGCGATCCAACATGGGGCAACCATATCGCTATCTTTGAAGGCTCTGATGTAGAAGTCGGTAAATACCCGTACTACGACAAAGCCAGCAGCAGCATCAAATTTGATGAAATGATTGCGTTTTTTGAAACATTGAACAAAAACGACGTCATTTTGCTACACCCATGCTGCCATAACCCAACCGGTATGGATTTGACTCAAGCGCAATGGGACACTGTCCTCAACGTCGTGAAGGCGCGTGAGCTGATTCCATTCATGGACATCGCTTATCAAGGGTTTGGCGAAGACATGGACAGCGACGCTTACGCTATTCGTAAAGCGGTTGAGATGGGCTTGCCATTGTTTGTTAGCAACTCATTCTCTAAAAACTTGTCGCTATATGGCGAGCGCATCGGCGGCCTATCAGTCGTCTGCCCAACCGTAGACGAAACCGATCGCGTATTCGGTCAGCTAAACGCAACCGTACGCCGTATCTACTCAAGCCCGCCATCACATGGTGGACGCGTGGTCGATATCGTCATGAACGATGAAGCACTACATGAGCAGTGGGTTGGCGAAGTTTATGCGATGCGCGACCGTATCAAAGCCATGCGCCTAAAGTTAAAATCGGTATTAGAAGCCAAAATCCCGAACCGTAACTTTGACTACATCACTCGTCAAAACGGCATGTTTAGCTTTACTGGATTGACGCCTGAACAGGTCGAGCGCCTACAAAGCGAGTTTGGTATCTATATGGTCTCTAACTCACGTATGTGTGTGGCTGGCCTAAATACCAGCAACATCGACTATGTGGCCAATGCCATGGCAGACGTCTTAAAAGACTAATTAGTCCAAGTTACTTAACATGTTACTCAATATGTAACTTTATAAAAAATGAACGCGGATAAGAAAGGCTGAGCGACTGCTCGGCCTTTTTTTATGCCTAGCATTTAATCAAAATTATTTCGTCAAAACTATCTAGTCAGAACCGTTTAGTCAAAACACCAACAACAACTTTTCAAAGCAGCCTTTTAACAAAAGACATGGCACAAAAAACTTGCAATCCATATATCAATAAATTACATTATACGTAAGTGATTAATTATAACGTAATTCATAATTTATATTAGCAAGGAGCAAATCATGTCAACGACTGACAGCACCCTCATGTCTTTTATCGATATCGCTGCTGACTCTGACTTTTCTATTCACAATCTCCCTTATGGCATCTTTAGCGAGACCAAAGACGCTACTGGTGATAAAAATCGCCGTGCAGGCGTTGCCATCGGTAAGCATGTACTGGATCTATCTGTACTCGAAGCCGAAGGTCTATTAAGTTTGGAAGGTGGTCCTTATTTTAACCAATCCACGCTAAATTCTTTTATTGATTCTGGTCGAGACAAATGGACGCAGGCACGCACGACTATTCAAACACTGCTGTCTAGCGACAATGACACTCTACGCGACAATACAGACTTGCAAAAAAAGGCGCTGTTTAAGCAAGCAGACGTCACCATGCATTTGCCAGTGCAAGTACCGGGCTTTACAGATTTTTACTCATCGAAAGAGCACGCGACCAACGTCGGCACCATGTTCCGCGATCCAAACAACGCCCTACTGCCTAACTGGACCGAAATGCCAGTTGGCTATAACGGACGCGCCAGCACCGTTATCGTCAGTGGAACTGATATCGTACGTCCATCTGGTCAGCTAAAGCCTAGCCCTGATGAGCGTCCTATCTTCTCAGCCTGTAAGCGCTTGGATTTTGAGCTAGAGACTGCATTTGTCGTTGGCAAAGGCAATCATATCGGTCAGCCAATCGCCGTAGATAATGCCGCTGATCATATCTTTGGCATGGTGTTGCTCAATGACTGGTCAGCACGAGATATCCAAAAATGGGAATACGTGCCATTAGGTCCGTTTAATGCCAAAACTTTTGCCTCTGAGGTTTCTCCTTGGATTGTCACTATGGATGCATTGGCTCCGTTTAAAACAGCTTGCCCAACTCAAGAACCCAAGCCGCTTGCATATTTAAATGAAAAATCGAGCGACAACAGCTTTGATATCAATCTATCGGTTGAGTTACTGCCTGAAAATGCGGAAACAGCGACCGTCATTTGCGAGACCAATTTTAAATACATGTACTGGTCAATGGCACAGCAGCTTACCCACCACACCATCACTGGTTGCAAAGTTGAAGTCGGTGACATGATGGGCTCAGGGACGATTTCAGGGCCAACGCCTGACTCTTATGGCTCAATGCTAGAGATTGCTTGGAACGCTACCAAACCAGTCACGCTAAAAGGCGGTGAGACGCGCAGCTTTATCGAAGATGGTGACACGGTCAT
The DNA here is from genome assembly GCF_038155145.1 of Psychrobacter proteolyticus. Classification (GTDB taxonomy): domain Bacteria; phylum Pseudomonadota; class Gammaproteobacteria; order Pseudomonadales; family Moraxellaceae; genus Psychrobacter; species Psychrobacter proteolyticus_B. Next base: position 646,002 of record NZ_JBAKAY010000001.1, on the reverse strand, counting down.
CATGAAAGGCTATAGCGAAAAAGACGGCATCCGTGTTGGCTTTGGCGAAGTGCGCGGCAAAGTACTGCCAGCGCTTAGCTTTGATTTTGACAAGTAGTATTTGGAAAGTAGTGACTGATAAATAGTATTTAAGAAATAACATAGACAGAGAAATAGCAAAATAGGCGTGAAAATTCTCATGCAGGCGGATAGGAAAACAAACGCATTCACCTACTCATAGTTATGTGAACAAAGCCAAATGAGTGACGCGCCTTATCAAAAGGAGTTTGATATGAGCTTTCAAATTGAGAAAATTCATCATGTGGCTTACCGCTGCAAAGATGCCAAAGAAACCGTCGAATGGTATAAAAAAAATCTAAACATGGATTTCATTTTAGCATTCGCAGAAGATCATGTGCCTTCGACCAAAGCCTTTGACCCTTATATGCACGTCTTTTTGGACGCTGGTAATGGCAATGTCTTAGCGTTCTTTGAAGTACCCAATCAACCTGAGATGGGCTTTGACCCGAATACCCCAAGCTGGGTGCAGCACTTAGCGCTAAAGGTTAAGGACCGTGACGAGCTAATTGTTGCCAAAGAGCATTTAGAAACTGCAGGCATCGATGTCATTGGCGTGACCAATCACGGCATCTTTCACTCGATTTACTTCTTTGATCCCAACGGTCATCGTCTCGAGCTGACCTATGATGATCCAACCTCAGAAGACAAAGTATCGATGATTACAGATGCCATCAAGCAAGACATGCTAGATGAGTGGTCTCGTACCAAGCGTGCTCCTGCACATACACAGTTTCTGCATAGTGATGAGCTGGCTGAAGCACGCGAAGTTGCTCCTGTCGGCGAGTAACTCTCCTGTCATTCTGTTTACTGCCTTTTTAAATGATCAGTTAATCATCGCTTTAAGCCTAAAAGTGATGATTAACGACACGCTCTAGGTAGCAAATGGTAGCGAACCATATCTAACCATCATGAAAGGACTCTATGATGAAAATAAGAACCCCTCTAGGAATACTCTTAGCCGCCTCGCTTGCGATGACTAGCTGCTCCAATAACGACCAAGCAGAAGGCGCGTCTACAGATGTAGGTGAAGTGACAACGTTGCGGTTCTCGCACTTCATGACTGCCACTGACAATATAAACACCGAAGCGTTAGAGCCATGGGCAAAGAAAATTGAAGCAGATTCAAAAGGTCGCTTAAAGGTTGAGATATACCCTTCTGCGACGCTCAGCAAACCAGGTGCTACCTATGACGCTACAGCTAAAGGTAGCGTAGATATTGGTATGCAAGCACAAGGATATACAGCAGGACGATTCCCTTTGACTCAAATCGTAGAGTTGCCAGGCATCACAAATACTGCACAGCAGCAGAGCTGTATACTTCATAAACTATATGACGAGGGTGTCATTAAAGACGAGTACGAAGACACTCACTTGCTAGCGCTGATAGGCACTGGACAAGGTGCACTTCATACGGTTGATAAACCGATTCGTACACCAGCTGATATGAAAGGTCTCCGTATTCGCCAACCGTCTGCGGTTGCGAGCCATATTATCGAAGCCACTGGTGCTGCACCTGTCGGTATGCCTGCCAGTGATACTTATACCTCTCTGCAGCGCGGTGTGATTGACGGGCTCAGCTTTACTTGGCAACCCATTCAAGCGTTTCGCCTTGATGAGCTGATCAATACGCACACCAATATTCCTTTTTATAACTCCACCTTTGTGATTAGCATGAATAAAGAAAAATATAACAGTTTGCCCGATGACCTCAAAAAAGTGATTGATGATAATTCAGGCGCAGCGCTGGCAGCACATATATCGGAAGTGTTTGATGTGAGTAATGCCAAAGCGATGGCCGCTGCCAAAGCAAAAGGCGATATCATGATCGATATCCCTGATCCGCTTAATGATTCAGATTGGAGAGGCCCATTAATGGAAGGCTCTCAACATTACCTTGATGAAGTGAATGCAACTGGCCTAGACGCTGACAACGTATACGAAAAAGCAAAAGCGGCCAGTAGCGGCTGTATGGTTTAGAGAATGAATTGAAGACACGCCCTAGCTTATAGCACTACATACTGGCTAGGCAATTTGATAACGCTGTGCTATCACCAGTATTTGCTTAACCACGTTATGTTGCTCACTCATAGGCAATTGCTCTGTTGTTCCAATGATAGTGATGGCATATTCTAGCGGTAAATCTTCACCAGCAATTTTGTCACTACTTGTGGATGGTGTAGCAGCACTATTGGCAAGCTGTGGCAATATAACAGGAATTGTAATGGCATTAATACCCATAAGCATATCGCCCGTCACTGTCGCATAGCCTTGAGTACGTATTTTAGCTTGTAGCTGGGTAAAGTGCTGCCACTTCTCGGCCATATCTGCGGCGGTATTACTCGTATGCCATTCAGCTGTGACCAACGGCTGGATGACGGCATCAGGTTGATAACTGGCAAATAACTGCCCTGTGGCCGATGTCGTCAGAGGCATACGTGAGCCAATGCGAGTGATGATACTAATCGGACTGTCTGGCTCAACGGACTGAATAATAATAGGGCCTTCGCTAAACCATTTGGCAATTTGCACACCGCAGTTTAAGGTGTCTTTGATGTCAGTAGCCACTTGCGTGAGACGTGCCAAAAGATTGTTTTGGTTGAGTTCCGTATGTCCTAGTGATGTCAATGCATTGACTCTATCGCCAAGCCCATAGCGCCCATCATCAAGCTTACGCGCATAGTTTTTGCGGATGAGACTGACCAAGTAACGATGGGATTTTGCTGGGTGCATTTGCATGGCTTCAGCGATATCTTTTAGCATCATAGGCTCATTACGGTCGATCAGCACATCGAGTATCGACAGCCCAATCTCAAGCGACTGAACCCCACTTTGGTTTTTACTGCTGATAGAACTGTCTACAAGGGTTTTGTCTGCTGGCATGATTTGCTCGATTCTGGTGTGCTTGGTTATTTTTTAATTTTGCTTGTTAATGGCTTGTTCAATAATGGCTTGCCCAATCAAATATCACTGAGATGCAGCCCCTACTTCATAATATTTATCTTTATAAAAACACATCAATATAAGGACATGAATCATGATGACACTTTATGGCTACTTTCGTAGTAGCACGTCTTACCGTACTCGTATCGCTATGAACCTAAAAGGTTTAGATTACGATGATATCACGATCAATCTGGCACAGGATGAACAGTTAGAGTCTGCCTTTAAAGCGATTAATCCACAAGGATTGGTGCCTGTCCTACAAACTGACGATTTATTATTATATCAAAGTCCAGCTATCTTGGAGTGGTTAGAAGAGGTCTACCCTGAGCACGCACTATTACCTAAAGATACTGCTGGGCGTATGCAGGTACGCGCGCTGAATGCCATGATTGGTTGCGACATCCACCCAATTAATAATCGTCGCATTTTACAGTACCTGCGTAATGAGCTGTCAGTAGACGAGGAAAATGTGATTGCATGGTGCAATCGCTGGATCAGTGAAGGTTTTGCTGCTTTAGAAACACGTTTAACGGCGGATAACAATCGCGGACAGTTCTGCTATGGGGACAGTCCTACTCTCGCAGATTGTTATTTGATTCCGCAAGTCTCTTCTGCTCGCCGCTTCAAAGTAGATTTAAGCGCTTATCCCAGTATCGTCGCCATTGATACTCATTGCCGTACACTAAAGGCATTTGCAGATGCGGATCCTATGATGCAACCTGATGCGCCGAAACGTGATGCCTAATTTAAGATAGTTTTTATAGGATACCTATCTTTATAGAATATTTATTTTCTCGGCCAAATATTAAGTGACTTAGAATTAACACTTAGTATTTGGTCGAGCTTTATTCTTCGCTATTCTTTACCCCTACCTATTTTCGCAGCTTAACTTCTAGCTTAATCGCTGAATTTAGCCTCATTGATTGTTATTTATTCAATTTTTAAAATATAATTTTTAATATATTTATATTAACGGTTGTATGGTGGGCAGCTGTTGGTTATTCTTTATATAAGCATTTGTCATCGCTCAAATTTGTACTTTATCAGCTGTAGAAAAAAGTACTGTCTTATTCATCACAATAAGGTTGAACAATATGAATGATATATCCTCAGCAGAGATAACCACCCTACCATCGGATGCAGCAAACAAGATTTATGCATCAGCAATCATGTTTAGAGATGAAACAGAAAGCGCTAGAAAAATTGCGCCCGTGGTAGTCAATAAACTTTCAGAATTTGCATTATTTAGAATGGGGCTGCCTAAATCGTTAGGAGGATGGGCAGGAAACCCAATAGAAACGCTCAAAACTTATGAGACGTTGGCCAGTGCTGAGGCATCCGTTGCTTGGATCGTTTGGAACAACCATTTGGCCTGTACATTCGGTCGATTTTTGGATGAATCCAGTATGAAAGAAGTATACAGCGACCCCTCTCATATTTATGCCAATTCCGCACGTCCTGAAGGCGTGGCCCAAACAGTAGATAATGGCTATATGGTATCAGGACAATGGACTCTCGTCTCTGGATGCCAATTGGCTGACTGGTTTGTGCTACGTTGCCTCATTATCTCCGAAGGCTCTCCTACAACCCTTGGCCCAGGTGCAAATTTAAAGCTATTCTTTATTCCCAAGAAAGATGTAAAAATCATTGATACGTGGGATGTGGGCGGTTTAAATGGCACAGGTAGCCACGATATAGTCGTCAAAGACGCTTTTGTCAAAGAGGCTTATGCAGTTGACTTCGATAGTCCTGTGGCTATCGATACTGCCTACAGTCGTCTGCCTATTGGTTGTATCAATGCTGCTGGCTGTGCTGCTATGGCGCTAGGCGTATTAAAAGCCGCTATGGATGACTTGGTTGATATGTGCCTTGAAAGAGTAACACCGGGTAAGAGTCCAGATCTACGTGACCGTGCAACGGTACAGGCTACCATTGCTAAGAGCAAAACAATACTGGCATCAAAACGCACCCAACTGCATCATAGTGTAGATATATTGTGGGAAGAATCTCAGCGAAAAAACACCTTTACTGATATACAGCTTGCAGATGTATGGGCAGCATCTTGTGAAGCCGCAAGAGAAGTTCGTGACATGGTATCTGAAATTTACGCAGTCGCAGGCACAGCCTCCCTATATAAAAAGCATAAGATAGAAAGGGCGCATAGAGATATTCATGCGATTTTGCAGCATGGCATTATTCAACCTCACTGGATGAATCAAGCAGGTATGGCTTATGTTGGACTGACACCGAATGGCGCAATGTTCAGAATATAGAAGCCCTTAATTAGGAATAATAAGCGCTTGTAAGATACAACCTACAAGCGCTTATTCTGATTTATCGATAGCTTTATTACTTTAATTGTTTATCTTTAAGCCGTAAAAAAGCAAGACATTGGATGTCTTGCTTTTTTATAATCTATCGATAACTACAATTGAAAGGCTTTGTTAGTCAAAATGGAAGCCTGCACCCACTGCACCGCCTACGTTACCTTGAGTATCTGCTGTACCATTTACCTTGATGACCCAGCGACCGTCATTAGATAACTTAGAGAAACCAATTGCTACAGCACTCTCTCCATTATAGGTACCGACACCGCCACCGATCAATGACTTACCTGCGATATAGGCCTGAGGCATTGCCGACATTGCCATCGCAGCTGAGATACCTGCATTTGCATCGTCTTCTACTTCGTCGATTTTGTAGCCAAGATCGCTCATATTGTTATTGAGTCGACTATCAAGCGCGCTAAGCTGACTATAATTGACGGCGTCTGTTGCTTCGACCCCATCGGCGACACCAGTCATACGTTGGTTACCAGCATATAGACCTTGAGACGTCATACTTGGCCCATCTTGCATACTGATGCCCTCACTATTGATAACCGTTGTCCCAACTGTGACACTATCAACGCTGATATTATCGTTTAGATCAAACTTAATACTACTACCATCTGCTGTGGTGGTAATGTTATTGCCACCAGTGAAGCTTAGGACGCTATCATCGCCAATTGGTTTATTGATATTAGCGCCACTGTCTGCGCCAAAATTGAGTCCAGCATCTAGTTTATCCGTATTGGTTTCGATATTCGTGGTATTGGTCGTGATATTGCTGGTATTCGTAGCAATATTTGTCGTATTGGTCGCGATATTGGTTGTATTAGTGGTAATGCTCTCTGTATTAATTTGAACATTTTCACTAATTTCAATTGTACCTTGTCTGATAGAAGCAATCGCACCATCAATATTGCTTTCACCTGTTCCACCAATGTTACTGTTGGTAAAAGTACCATCTTCGGCATTGTAAACAGTGTCACCACCGATAATACTGCTGATACCAGTGCCTTGGGCATAAAGCTGACCACCATTTATGGCGTCCTGACTTGTCGCCGAAACTTCGCCATTTTGAACGTTGGTAATTTTGGTATTAGCGGCATCAATACCACTTCTCGTGATGCTTGGGCCACCTGCAATGGTCAGTCCATCGTCATTCATAACCGTACCACCAGTGGTTACGCTATTCAAAGTAATATCTGGGTTCAAATCAAAGCTAATGTCATTAGCATTGGTAGGGATGGCTGCAGCTTGCAATGATGGACTACTATCGAAAGCAGCCACATCACTCACTGATTTCCTAGATACCTTGATATTACCGTCTTTACTACTGAGGTCGACGGCATCTCCTTGTTTTACCATCGTAGCGATATCACCTTGAGCGGTGATGCCCCAACCTTGATCCAAGGCAATGGCGACATCTTTTAACTGCCCAACATTGACAGCATCCGTATTTAGCACACCTTCCCCAACGTTGCGAATGGTGTTGCCTCCATTGTCTAGACCACGGCTACTCAATGAGACCTGCGAAACCATTCTATTCACGCCATTTCCGACGAAGGTAAAGCCTGCATCACTCATGATGCTATTGCCTATCTGTATACTGCCATCATCTCCGAGGTCTAACTGATTATTCAGTTTCACTTGGACGCCAGTCGCAGAAGCGACAGTAGTCAGATTGTTATCTCCTGTGACATTGATGGTATCGCCTAGCGAAAATTGCTGATCATTGGCACTATTGCCGTCACCAATTTTGATGCCTTTAGCGATTTCATCATTAGTCATAGTGAGCTGTGCAAAGTTTACGGCATCGGTTGGGGCAATTCCCTTATCAACTTTGATAATTCTATTATTACCATTATCAAGACCTTCGTTGCTTAACGTAATGGTCTGATTAGGACCATCAGTGATGGTGACGCCTGCATTGTTAAGCACCGTGCTTTCCATTCTCACGCTACCGTTTTTACCAAGCATGACATCTTCAGCCAATCTAACATTTAGATTGCCCTCTTCATCAGCGATCACACCGATATTGTTCTCAGTTAACTCTGTCGCGCCTCCTTGGAGTGTCAACGTTTGACCCAACTTGCGATTGACGACAACGGTTGTATCATCTCCTGTAAAGTTCAGTCCTAGGTCCACTGTATTGTTAGTTGCATTTAATTGTCTAACATTGACAGCATCAGTATCTGCATCACCATCATCTACATTGATGATTCTGTTGCCGCCATTATCAAGACCTTCACCACTCACACGAACTGTACTATCAGCAAAGCTAGCACTAGTGAAAGTGACATCCTCTGCTGTAGCGACTTTAATACCACCATCCTCAGCAGTGAGAACAATGTTATCTCCTGTTAGGAAATTAGCCGTATTGTCCGTTTGGTTAAGCGTTTTAACGTCAACGCCATCTATTTGAGCAACAATGGTCTGCATGGCGCTGTCAGCTTTTACCAGACTGGCTTTACTATCAGCACTTAAGTCAACAGCGTAATCGGTGGTGTTAGTTGTATCATCTTTTTCACCTGCTGTGACTGTGACCGCTGCAGATCCTGCTGAAGCGGTCACACCATCTGCATTGACAGTATAGACATCTTGACCGTTACCACCTGTAGACTTCACAACACCTGCCACGTTAGTACCTGCGGCGACCTCTGTTTTAGCGGCAGCGGAGGCACTGCTGAGCTGACTGACATTGACAGCATCATTTGGGTCTTCACCGTTATCAACATTGATAATCTTTTTGTTGGCAGCATTGATACCACCAGATTTTGTTACGCTTGGACCACCAATAATATTGAGACCATTACTAGATAGAAGAGTTTTAGAAAATGGCGTTGATACAGCGACGCCTAAACTACTAACATTTGTGTTAACAAACCTATTCCCCGTTTCAACACCTAAACCATCAACGGTAGTACTAAGGTATGAGTTACCTGTTTTAAGACCAGAGCGATCAAGTGTCGTTGTATTACCAAGACCGAATGGAGAGCTTGAACCCATTTCTACACTACCATTATTACCTAGGTCTAAGTTGTTGTTGAGTTCGAACGAGACATCATTGTTGTTAGCTGTTTTGGAGACAGTGATATTGCTGTTTTTACTATTGAAGTCAACTGAGTCGCCAGGTTCTACCGTACTTGCGGTAGCACTATTACCTTGTGCACTAATATCCCAACCTCTATTAGCAGTTTCTGTCACGACGTTTAGCTGCCTGACGTTGACAGCGTCCATAGGCGCATCACCATCATCTACATTGATGATTCTGTTTCCGCCATTATCAAGACCTTCACTACTCAAACGAACTGTACTATTAGCAAAGCTGGCACTAGTGAAAGTGACATCCTCTTTTGTAGCGATTTTAATACCGCCATCCTCAGCACTAAGAACAATGTTATCTCCCGTTAGGAAGTTAGCCTTATTATCCGTTTTATTGAGCGTTTTGACATTAACGCCATCTATTTGGGCAATAATAGTCTGCATGGCACTGTCTGCTTTAACTAGACTGGCTTTACTATCGGCACTTAAGTCAACGGCATAATCGGTCGTGTTAGTCGCCTCATCTTTTTCACCTGCAGTAACTGTGACAGCTGCAGATCCTGCTGAGGTTTTAGCACCATTAGCATTAACAGTATAAACATCTTGTCCTGTGTCACTGTCGATTGAGAAATCAACACTAGAAACATTGGTTCCCTTTAAGACTTTGGTTCTGGCAGCGGCAGACGAGCTACTTAGCTGACTGACATTGACAGCATCATTTGGGTCTTCACCGTTATCAACATTGATAATCTTTTTGTTACCAGCGTTGATACCACCAGATTTTGTTACGCTTGGACCACCAATAATATTGAGACCATTACTAGATAGAAGAGTTTTAGAAAATGGCGTTGATACAGCGACGCCTAAACTACTAACATTTGTGTTAACAAACCTATTCCCCGTTTTAACACCTAAGCCATCAACGGTAGTACTAAGGTATGAGTTACCTGTTTTAAGACCAGAACGATCAAGTGTCGTTGTATCACCAAAACCGAATGGAGAGCTTGAGCCCATTTCTACACTACCGTTATTACCTAGGTCTAAATTATTGTTGAGTTCGAACGAGACATCATTATTAGTAGTGTCTTTAGAAACAGTGATATTGCTGTTTTTACTATTGAAGTCAACTGAGTCGCCAGGTTCTACCGTACTTGCGGTAGCACTATCACCTTGTGCGCTGATATCCCAGCCTCTATTGGCTGTTTCTGTAACCACTTTTAGCTGAGATACGTTCACTGCATCCGTATCTGCTGAACCACCTGCAACGTTAACGATACGACGTTCGCTTGCAACAGCGCCTACTGAGACGGTGCCGTTATTGGCATCAGCCGCAACATTGGTTAAGAAAGATGCACCGCTTTGTACAGCTGCAATAGAGTTTTGACCTAAAGCGACACTGTTTAGAGCATTTGCTCTAGAACCTTTACCTAGTGCAATACTACCTAACGCTTCAGCTCGTGCATCAAGACCAAGTGCAATGGTGTCTTGGGCAGTTGCTTTTGCTTCATAGCCTATCGCAACCGCACGACTTGCGGTTCCGTTTGTGGCTCTTTGACCTATCGCCACTGAATTAACACCCGCTTTGGCCTCCTGACCACCAGCAAAACCGTTGAACGAAGATCTTGCGCCTTCACCGATAACGGTTGCATTTGCGTTTGCAAATGCGCTCTCTCCAACAGCGGTTGCATTATTACCTTTTGCATTGGCATTCGAGCCAACGGCAAGAGCATCAGTACCTGTTACTGATGTGGTGTATGGCTGTGTACTGCTAGAACGAATAGGAAAATCAATGCCAGCAACGATAGTATCTAACGCTTTTAATTGAGATACGTTTACTGCGTCACTGTCTTGAGTACCTGCTGCGACATTTACAATTTGGCGAGTACCATTAGTAGAGCTACCAACAGAAACTGCACCAAGACCTGTACTATTAGTTGCCGTAATAGCTGCTTTGTCTATGACACTAGCACTTGATGGAGCAAAGCCAACCGCACCACCTGCAACGTTAGCCACAGATTGCGATCCTAGTGCCACACCATCTTGAGCATTAGACTGAGCGCCAGCACCTAGAGAGACAGAACCATCCTTGCTTGCTGATGCGCCAATACCGAATGCGGAAGCAGCAATACCTGCTGTACTAGATTGCACGCCAATAGCGGTAGACAAGTCTCCTGTAGATAGCGCCTTTGAGCCAATAGCTATGGAGGCTGCACCTGCAGCTTCAGTATTCCTATCATACTGTGTTGGTTCAACAAGATCTCGACCAGTGTAAGATCTAAACACCGTATTAACACTACCACTGTTTTGGCCAACATTAGCTGTGCCATCGGTGTTTGCTTCGGATGCAGCATTCAAATCGTCACCACCGATAGCAATAGAAGAGCTACCTTTTGAGACAACATTTGCACCAATAGCGATGGATTGTTCTCCTGATGCAGTCGTGTGCTGACCACTCTCGCCACTACCAATGGCTATCGTTTGGCTACCAGATGCACTGGCATTGCCACCCATAGCCATCGCATTGTAGCCTGTTGCACCATCATTGTTTTCGTTAGTTAACAACCCTGTGGCGCTGCTGTTTACACTGTAGTACTTGGTTTTGTTAGCCGCAACCGTACTGGCTAAGCTATGAAGCTGCGAGCCATTAACTGCATCTTTGCTCCCTACCATAACGTCGCCATCGGCTACATTAATGATTTTATTATTACCATTGTTTAGACCACTACTGCTCAAAGTGACACTATTGGCTGGATTTATGGCTGTAATCTTAATACCTGAATTGTCAACTAAAGTATCACCCGTTTTGAGACTGCCATCAGTCCCTAAGTCGATATTTTCATCAAGCTTTATCGTTAGCAACTTATCACGCCTATTGGCAGTCACGCTGATATTTTTGGTATTGGGATCGCCAGTGACCGTCTCTCCACCCTGCACCGTTAGTGTTTGATGAAAGAATGAGTTGGTATGTATTCTAGTTGTTGGATCGTCTCCAGCAAAGTAAGTACCCAATGCATTCGCCTGCATGCTAAAGCCAGCCGCTAGTAGCCCAAGCGCTATAGTGCTCAGACGTAACGTATGGATAACGGACAGGTTAGACGTTGTATTGATGGTAGCGTTAGAGCTAACACTCGATTTGGAAGATTTGCCACGTCCCTTCGCGTATTCACCAACGGCGGTAAAACAACTTAAGGCTTCATTCCAGATGACTTTATAGATGCGGTTCATGATGCGTACTCCCTTACAGACTTGTCAGATTTAAAAAATCAGAGATAAGATCTATGTCAGAGAGACGATGTGACAAAATAAAACGGGTTATAAGCTTATAATAACGAGACCTTGTTCAAATAATAGTTGTAGTAGTCTTTAAGGAATAAGACGTTCTGTTTTGTATAATCTTTATCACTCTCTGTATATATTAGTATTACCGAATATATACAGAGAGACAATGCCGTTCATCCGTGTTTTGATACCGTTCGTCAGTTATATTCATATAACCGAATATAATTACTTTTAATTTTTGTCTATTTATAATAAATTACGTCGGTTTTAAAAAGAGTCAGCTTTTATCTATTACTAAATATGCGCTTATACACATTAAAAATACATGATAAGCACATATTGGTTACATAAGTTATTTCTACATTATTTATCTTTTTATCTGCTAGGTAGCACTATTTGAACCACCAACCCTTGAATACCATCTTGCCGGTTATGAGCATTGATATATCCTTTATGCGCCATAACCACAGCATGAACAATGGCCAATCCAAGACCATAGCCGCCAGTATCACGATGCCGAGCAGTATCGAGCCGCACAAAGGGATGGAAAATACGTTCTAAGTCTTTTTCTGCGACACCGCCACCTTCGTCTGTTATATTAATTTGAACAGCTGGTGCCTTATTGTCCATTTGTATTGCCTTTATTTCAGCAATCACTGTCGAACCCGCTGCCGTGTGCATAAAAGCATTGCGAATGACATTTTCAAGTGCGCTATACAGCTGTTCAGCATTGCCTTGTACTGTCCAAAATCCTTCCAAATCATCCAACGCTGAGGCTTCAGGCGGTTGCCATTGCCAATGTACGTCTTTATGTTGAAACTCAAAGCAGACATCCTCTCCGATATTACTAATAATGTCAGATATATCGACTGCCTCACTCTCTAAGTTATCAACGGTATATTGCTGCATTTGCAGGGATTGAATATGAATGATTTGCTCAATTAGCTCATTCATTCGTGTAGATTCTTTATCGATACGGTCCAGATAACGATTGGCATTGGGCGCAAAGTCTCGAGTCAGCTCAGTCGCGACATCCAGACGAGCAAGCGGCGAACGCAGCTCATGTGAGATATCACTAAGCATTTGCTTACGTGCAAGCTCACTATCGACGAGCCTCGTTGATAGATGGGCAACGTCTTTGGCAAGTAGCCCCAACTCATCATCACCCATCTTAGACAGTTCTGGGTTGGCTTGATAATTACCATCAATCATACGGTGTACGGTATTTTGTACACGGCCAATTCGCTGGGTTAACGTACGACTGAGCCATATGCAGACCAATACACTAAAGATAACGATCAATAGCAAACGTATTGGGAAATTACCGTGCTGTATCTCTACCACGTCTGAAAAACGTAGGTGCGGACGCAACTGTATGATGATTGACTGACCATCAGGTAACTCAACAGACATATCGGCCAGTTCAGGACGAGTATCGATATCAGCCACTGCTGCGCTACTTGCCGTTCTTGGCTTTAGGAATTTTTGCCAAAAAGAAAGCTCATCTTTTGGTATCTCATTGTCGTGTTCACGCAGTCTATTGTCAGCATTACGACCTTCTACACCATAAACGTTATTCTCTACTCTAGGCGGTCTAGGCGACACCGGTCGCACCGGTTGTATCGGTTGTATCGCCCGATCCATTAGCTGCCGACCACTTTGCAGTTGTCCTTGCGTGCGCTCATCTTTGTCACGATAACGCGGGAATATGATAGCGCCCTGCTCATCATAGACTCTGATTTGATTCATCAACTGGCGGTCTTGACGATACATCTGCCTGACAGACTCTATATCACCAGCCCGTAGTGACGCGACCATCTCTTCACGCTTTATCAATAGACTATCGATTTGCACGTCCATACGAGAGGTCAGCTCTTTTTCAGCTAACCAGCGCTCTACCATGATAGACAATACAGAAGTAATTAAAATCGTCAATAATAGGCTCAGAAACAGACGCCAAAACAGAGTAATGCGCATCTTAAACTTAGGTGCTTTTTTGAGGGTCTGCTCAGAAGCTTTCATCGATATGTCCGTCATTACAGCACCAGTTGATAACCTTTACCACGCACCGCTTTTATTGGTTCATCGTGGAAAGGCTGAAGTTTTTTGCGTAAGCGAGATACGTGTACATCGAGGCTACGGTCAAATGGCTGCAACTCACGCTGCAAGACATTTTCTGACAACCATGCTTTACTTACCACCTCCCCTTTTTGTTTGAGCAAGGCCACGAGCAGATCAAACTCTGTACCAGTGACTTGCAGCGTCACCCCATCTATCTGGCAGGCACGTTGATTTTGATCGAGATGCAAACGACTTTCTGGCAACGGAGTATGCTCTGATACAGTCGTATTGGTACGTTTAATCACTGCATTGATACGCGCTAGCAGCTCTCTAGGGTTACAAGGTTTGGTAATATAATCATCAGCGCCAAGCTCTAGACCAATGATACGATCAATCTCTTCCCCTTTTGCCGTCAGCATAATGACTGGAATATCGATGATATTTGGTAATTGGCGCAGGACACTTAACCCATCTAGTTTTGGCATCATAATATCGAGTACGAGTAAATCATAAACCGTATCTTCGTGTGCTACTGCTTTGAGTCGTTGTATGACTGCTGCACCATCATGTACGCAGTCACAGCGAATGCCGTGATTGTCCAAGTACTCTTGCAATAACTGAGTTAACTCTTCATCGTCGTCGCCTATCAAGATGTTTGGCATGCTTCTCTCCTTTAATTTTTATTTATCTCTATTTACTCAATCCAATCACTCTATAATAATCATGACGCAATAAGTCCACGTACAAGTGTCATTTTGATATGGTTAGCAAAATTGCCGCCGTGGCATTTTTATTATCGTTAGACTGTAGTTAACCATATTATCAGGCAAGCACTTGCCAATTCACCAGAAACGTTACCTTTCTTAATACTTCATAAATGTTCGTAACCTTTAACTGTCGTAATATACTCCTATCAACAGCAAGTATTGCATTTCTAAGATGGCTGACCATAACGAGCGATAACGTTCAACAGATGGTACTTGCAAGATAAAAATTTAGTACTTATGAAATCAAACTCAATGTAATCAAGGATATTATGATGAAAAAATTATTATTAGGCTCAGTATTAGCAGCGTCTAGCATATTTACAGTAACGGCTTGCACCAGCGTTAACGCGACTACTGATACAACACCAACTGCACAAATGCAAAAGAACCACAAAGATGGCGCGATGAGAGGCCCAATGTCAAAACTGGATCTAACAGCGACACAGCAAGCGCAAATCAAAGCCATCATGCAAAACAAACGTGGCGATCGCACTGCTGACCGTGCAGAACATAAAGCAGAACGCGCGCAAATGGATCAGCAAATACAAGCACTGACCAATGCCAGCACTTTGAATACTGCTGCTTTAAACCGTCTGGCTGATCAAAGAGCGGCAAAAGAAAAGCAACGCTTTATCGAACGTGTACAAACACAACATGCTATCGCTCAAGTGTTGACTGCTGAGCAACGTGCAAAGATGGAACAAATGAAATCAGAGAGACAAGAAAAAGGTCGCAAGCACTCAAAAGAACGTAAAGGCCATGACAAACAGCATCAAGGTATGTAATAAGCCACTCCGGAAAAGTGTTATTTTACCTAGCTGTATACGTATAAAATGAAAAAGCGCGCCGTTAATAGGTGCGCTTTTTTTAATGTAAAATTATCCTGTTCAAAAACT
Organism: Psychrobacter proteolyticus; assembly: GCF_038155145.1. Taxonomy (GTDB): domain Bacteria; phylum Pseudomonadota; class Gammaproteobacteria; order Pseudomonadales; family Moraxellaceae; genus Psychrobacter; species Psychrobacter proteolyticus_B. The sequence continues at coordinate 630,627 of NZ_JBAKAY010000001.1, read as the reverse complement.
AATAATGCTTTCTATTTACTCATTAATACTCTAATCAGTTACTCAACCGAACCAAAACGCTCTCTGACCATCGGCAACATGTTAAAGACCATTTTACCTACTGCTGTGCCATTACCATCTTGGTAATATTGCAGCAGCTCTGGAGCATACTTTCGTAAATCAATGCTATTGCTAGCGCTCGGCGTCTGCACATTACTTGGTAGGTTAGGAAACGCCAAGTCCTTAGTGCTGATAGCAGAATACTGCTGCAACACATCTATCCTCATACCTTTGTTGTTATTCGCTTCGCTAGTATTGTCCAACTGACGACGTAAGTGCTCCCACTTGAGTTGACCACTTTTATCAAACCCGTACAGTTCCTGTACTTCTGTATTGGCAACGACCTCACCTGTCGTGGATTCCTCATTCATTTGATTTTTTATCATAGCCAGTATTTTTTGTACAACAGACTTACTGGTGAATGCCTTTGGATTTTGAATCGACTCAAACGCTGTCATCGGTTCGGGTTCTTGTACCAGCTCTGGGTATTTTTCACTGATCCGATCATAAAAAATCTGCATATATTTCTGTTGCGACGCTTGATAATCCTCAAAGCTTTGTACTCGGCGAATGATTTGATCACTTGGTAACATAGCCGATAACTGGTGCGCAGGCAGCTTTGGAGACAGTGAAGCAAGTGAGTCAGGGGCAACATAATTAAACTGGCTGACAGGAGCCGCATCATAAGTCGCATCTAACGCCGCAAAGTGGCTTTTGATGACTTCACCACCAATCCCTTTAGGCAATGTACCATCATCAATGGCTATTTTTAACCACTTGTTTTGCCATTTTGTACCGAGTTTATCGTCTAACAATTCTGAGTTTAAAATCGCAAAATTATCTGCCCACAGGTAAATATCACCGTTTTTAAAATTCATATAAATAGGCTGGTTGATACTGCTGTGATGATTACGTGCTTGATATTGCGCACTAGCGAGCATCGTAGCCTTGCCTGCCATCGGTTGGTAGATACCTTGAGAGTCGATAGAGAGCGGCTTTAGTAGATACTCATCTAATAACTGTGCTTTCTTCCTATCTAACGGTCTTTGTTTATCTTCATAACTATCAAATAGCGCTTGATAATCTGGTGCTACTTTTACATCGCTATCGTATTGATGGTCATCCCATGCATGATAGGCATCTACGCACTCAAAATACGACTGCCTTATGCTGTCACGCTTAGTATCGTAATCCACCGCCAGGATATCTTTGTTTTGCTGTTCGGCTTGTAAGATTAGAGCCGCGTATGCTTGATCGTGGGCCTCTTCGCAGTGTTCATCTACATAGTTTGATGCCGCCATTTTCTCCGTACTAGTACTAGTATTAGTATCAGCATCTGTAAATTGTTGGTTATTACCAATTTCAAGATTGCTATGGTAGCTAAATGACTGACGACGCTGTTTTTGTAGTGCTGTTTCTAATGTCTTTTTGGCAACGCTAGGCGTTTGTTTTACAGCCGCCGTGCTGGACTGGCTCAAACTGGTAGACTGGCAACCTGTTAACAACAGTGCCCCTGTCAAAAATGCGCTGGTGACTAACAGATTGTTTTTAGTCTTACATGGCAGACGTTGTGCAATGGTGTGATGTACTGTTTTCATTTTTTATCCTTAATAGATATGAGCGTAAATGCAATGAGATAATGTCATTTGACTTCTATTTTTCATTCATATCATCTTGAGCATCGTCAACTCGGCTCTCATCGACAGCACCATTGTCATTGTCATTGTCATTGTCATTGTCATTGTCATTGTCATTATCGTTACCATACTCATCACTGCCATATTCGTTACTGCTATAAGCACCTTCGACACCGCTATCTTGATAGTCGTAGCGTGCATAGCGAGCCGTTTGTAATCTGTCTTTTTTATCGCGCTGCTTAGCTATCCATGCATTGCCATCGATAGGAGGCGTAGCGTCTGAACCAAAAGACTCAGCGAGCAGTGGTGTCAAGGCATGACGGTTAAAGCTGGCTTTATCGTAACGTACTTGGTTTAGCATGGTTGTGGTCGACCCCATAAAATCACTACCGATATTGACACGTTGCTGCTTGGCCAGCAGTCGATCTGAGCTGTCTAAGTAATAGTAGTTGATTTGATTAAACGAGATAGGACCGATGGCTTCAATCAGCTGCAATAGCGAACCGACATCCGCGCTTTGATAGCCTTTATTGTATAATTGCACTTTAGCTAGTGCTGTCTTTAGTGCAGCACCATCAGGATATTTATCTGGATTGGCATCTACATATTCTTGCAGTGATTTCGTCACATATTTGAGCGTCTTGCCAATTACTTCACCGCTTTGCTGGCTACCGAAATAGACTTTTACGGCGCGAGTCGCACCGACTTCTTTGGCAAACGCGTCACCACTGATATCTACTGCGCTAAAATGCTCGGGCGCCAGCTCAGCCATGCTGCTCTGTATCGCATTGAGCACCGCATCGTAGAGCACCGCTGGTGGCAATTGTGCCGTAATGCTTTCAGGCAGACCAAAGCTCACTGTATGCGAGGTCATCTGTGATGGTAATGGCGTATTCTCAGGGTTAACAAGTGCAACGATCGGCATAATGGCCGATGGATCTACTACGACACTGCTGTTATTAAAATCAAATGCTAACGGTATCTGTATCGATGAGCTAATCGTTGGTGTGGCGTAGTCGTAGCTATAGACGCTTTGTAGTTGGCGCTGCTTGGGACGGTATTGACTGACGCTATTGAATGTTAAATGCTCATACTGATAAGCATTGGATGCAGCTATTTGCTCAGGAGTACGATGGAACATATCAAGTATATTGCCAATCATGCCTGTAGATGACATTGGTAGGCTGCCACGATTTACCGTCTCTGTCTTAGCTTGCTGTTTTGCCATTTGCATGGCTTCATACTTTGCAGCCATTGACTTGGGACTTAACCCTGACATCCCTGAGAGCATACCTTCACCACCGCTACTGTATTCATCATAATTATCATAGTCGTCACTACTATAATCAGCGCTATCATAATCTGCTGTATCATAGGCATACTCGTTATCGCTGTTGGTATCACTGCTCGTAGGCTCATTCTCCCCCACTTCAGCCAATATAGCAGCAATAGCTCTTCTTTCTGCTTCAGCTTCTGCTCTAGACTTATCATAATCACTAGGATAGTCGGATTCTATCGAATCTTTCGCGTCATCATAATCGTTATAGTCATCATTGTATGGCTCATCATCACTTTCGCTATATGCACCCTCAGGCTGATACATATAGGTTTCTATAATCGTTCTAAGCAAGCTACTAGATCCTGCATCAATACTACTTGGGTCAATGAATGGTGCTAAGCGATAGTTGGCTGTGGCGACTGCGACATGCTCGGTCGCCAAGTGCTGACGAATGGCTGCAAGCAAGTGTGATTTGGCTTGGTTTTCGGTATTTGGATACTTCTCTTGATCAAACAGCTGCTCATAACGCGCGGCCTGAACGTTTTGACTGGCAGTAAAGGCTTGACCCTGACGTTGGCTCTGCGCGGCATCTGCAACACTAAAGTCCATCATGGTACTAGAGACGCTGCTATTCGAAGACAGATTGGAAGATGAGCTGGCTGGAGTTGATTGGCAACCTGCGAGTACAAGTGAAGCACTACCAACTATCAAGGCGATAGACGTCAATTTACTGGTTGGATATAGATGACTGTTATTGCTTTTGCCATTATAGTTTTTATGATCAGTGTTCGATAAACAAGCAGGCGCAGTCTCAGAGTAGCGCTGTCGATTGCGGTTATTAATATGGTGTGATGACATAGTAATCTCTTTGTATGAATAGACAGTCGATAATGAGTGTACATTGGTACCGTTATTTATATCACAAGACGTTACAATTTAGTAATATTAGCGAATATTTTTAAAGAATTTCTTCATTCATAAATAATTTTCTCTGCATAACTGCTGTCTTATCAGTAGCTTCATTTACTTGAAAATTAGCCTCATTTATTTGAAATACAGCTGATACAGACAAGCGCTATAAAAGCGTACACCACAAAAGATAATAAACAACTTTCTACTATTTCATATTTTCGTTACTATTTAGGCTTATCTATTTTTTAGCTCTATTCTCTCCACTCGCGTAAAAAGGACTTTGCGATGTCACAGTTATTATCTCGCCACCATCGAACCGCTCAGCAGCGTAAACCGAAAATTAATACCTTACTCAAATCTAGCGTCGTGCTCATTACCAGTACGCTACTGCTATCTATATCCGCACAGGCTGTAGAGTCAACGACCTCAGTAAGTAATGCGACGGTCAACAACACATCAATCAATACCAGTGCCATAAACTTGGCCATCGTGGCTGATAGTCCAACGGTATTATCTGAAACCAAACGCATCACGCGAGCGAAGACCAATACACTTAACATCACATCGAACAATGCTAACAATACTAATAGTGACCAAGCCATCTATTCTGAAGACGCCATTCATCATCCAGTTTGGGCAAAAAACGGCATGGTCGCTACCCAAGAAGCGCTTGCCTCTGACATCGGTTTACAGATTCTAAAGGACGGCGGTAATGCGGTAGATGCTGGCGTTGCGGTGGGTTTTGCCCTAGCAGTGACCTTGCCGCGCGCAGGTAATATCGGTGGCGGCGGTTTTATGATGATTTATGATGCCAAGCAAGGAAAAACGGTGGCGCTTGATTACCGTGAAAAAGCACCGAGTAGCGCCTCGCGCGATATGTACCTCGATGAAGCAGGCAATGCTGTCAGCGACTTATCTCGTTATCATGGCTTGGCAGTTGGCGTGCCAGGGACAGTAGCAGGACTACTAAAAGCGCTAGAAGAGCATGGTACGATGAGCCGCGAGCAAGTTATGACACCAGCGATAGCACTGGCTGAAGACGGCATAGAAGTCACCGCTGGCTTGTCAGAGTCACTCACGGCGCTGAGCGATCGCTTACAGAAATGGCCAAGTACCAAAAAAGTGTTTTTTAAGCCTGATGGCAGCGCTTATCAGCCAGGTGAACGTTTAAAGCAGCCTGAGCTTGCGCGTTCGCTAAAGCGGATTGCGGTACAGGGTACCGATGGGTTTTATAAGGGTGAGACCGCTCAAAAACTGGTCAAAGCAGTCAACGAAGCAGGCGGTAGCATGAGCCTGCAAGATTTGGCCAATTATCAAGCCATTGCTCGCGAACCTGTCAAAGGCGACTACCGTGGCTATGAGATTGTTTCTATGCCGCCGCCCTCCTCTGGTGGTATTCACATCGTGCAGATTTTGAATATATTAGAAGGCTATCCGCTCAAAGACTACGGACAAAACAGCGCACAGACTATTCATCTAATGGCGGAAGCGATGCAGTTGGCGTATGCAGATCGAGCTGAGTATCTGGGAGATGCCGACTTTATCGATGTACCTGCCAGCGGCTTAACGTCACAAGCCTATGCAGATAAACTGCGTACATTGATTGACCCCAATAAAGCCACGCCAGCATCTACTATCAAAGCTAACAACCCTCTGCCGTACGAGAGTGATCAGACCACGCATTTCTCTATCGTTGATAAAGAAGGTAATGCCATAGCCAATACTTATACATTGAACTTCTCTTATGGTACTGGTCTCGTTGCGGACGGTACAGGCATTCTGCTCAATAATGAAATGGACGATTTCTCTGCCAAACCGGGCGTACCAAATGGCTACGGTTTACTTGGTGGCGACGCCAATGCGGTGGAGGCCAATAAGCGTCCACTGTCTTCTATGAGTCCGACGCTCGTATTCAAAGACAGCAAACCTTATATCGTTACTGGTAGCCCAGGTGGTAGCCGTATCATCACGACTGTCACTCAAATTATCTCCAACGTCATCGACCATGATATGAATATCGCTGAGGCAACACATGCGCCGCGTATCCACGATCAATGGTTACCTGATGAGATTCGAGTCGAAAAAGCACTGAATATTGATACCGTGAAAAAGCTCGAATCAATGGGTCATACGGTCAGTCCAAAATCTGCAATGGGATCTACACAATCGATCATGCTCACACCAAACGGTGTTTATGGATCGTCTGATCCACGTATTGTCGATGCGGCAGTGGTTGGTTATTAAACAAACTGACTTTAATTATCAATTACGTAGCCCTCTATACCTCGTTGTATTGAGGGCTTTTTGATGTTGCCTATAACCGAGTTTTTATGACGTAATGACTTAACTTACGCAGATTAAACCCTTTGAACCTGTGGCTGTCTGCGGCAAATAATGCTATTATTGACGACCCCATTTAAAACGTATCAATATGACTATCGAGGTCTTATCGGCCACTAGATATCAGTATAATTGATTGATAATAATCAATTATTTTATCGGTAGCTTATTTCTTTGATCGTACCAGTAAGAGTCTTCTATGGCATTTGTACACCTTGGCATTCACAGCGAATATTCCATCACCGATTCTATCGTGCGTATCAAACCGCTGGTAAAAGCTGCTGCGGCTGACAATCAGCGTGCGTTGGCATTGACCGATTTGTCCAATTTATATGCCACGGTGAAATTTTATCGTGCCTGCTTAGGTGCTGGTATAAAGCCTATTATTGGCAGTGAAGTCATCATGGATAATGAAGACACACGCCTCACCTTACTTGCGATGAATAACGAAGGGTATCAAAACATTACCCGTATCGTATCGCTTGGGTTTACCGAAGGTCGCGCTGATCCTATTAATCATGGTACGCCGGTTATTAAGCGCAGTCATATCTTAGAGCATGCAGCAGGTGTGATTGTACTGCTCACCGAAAAGTCAGACGTGGGTCAAGCATTGGTCGGCTCGATGCCAGAAAAGGCTGATGAGCTACTTACTGAGTGGCAGGCGAAATTTGACGATCGTTTGTACTTTGCGATCAAGCGTACCAATCGCTCAGGCGAAGATGCTTTTATTAGAGCAGCCATCCATTCAGGTGCCAAACACAACATCCCTATCATTGCGCATAATGACGTGCGTTTCTTAGAGCAAGATGATTTTGATGCCCATGAAGCCCGCGTGTGTATTGCAGGCTCTTATGTTCTTGCTGATCCAAACCGCCCGCAGACTTATTCGGATGAGCAGTATCTAAAAACCCAAGCTCAGATGGAGCAATTATTCGTTGATATTCCGCAAGTCATTGACAATACCTTGCGCCTCGCTACACGCTGCAATGTAACTTTGACACTTGGTATTAACGTCCTACCTGATTTTCCTGTGCCTGAAGGCGAGACGATTGAATCGTTTTTCCGTGCAGAGTCACAACGCGGTCTTGAGCAGCGCTTAGATAAGCTGTTTCCTGTCGAAGCACGTACGGACAATTGGAGCGACTTCCGTCAGAGATACGATGAGCGCCTTGCATATGAGTTAGATATTATTCTATCCATGGGCTTCCCCGGTTACTTCCTAATCGTCATGGACTTTATCCGCTGGGCAAAAGCCAATGGCGTGCCAGTAGGCCCTGGACGTGGCTCTGGTGCAGGTTCATTGGTCGCATACGCATTAAACATTACCGACCTAGACCCGATTCATTACGATCTACTATTCGAGCGCTTCTTGAACCCTGAGCGTGTATCGATGCCCGATTTCGATATCGACTTTTGTATCGAAGGTCGTGACCGCGTCATTGATTATGTCGCGCAAACCTATGGCCGTGATGCCGTCTCACAGATTATTACCTTTGGTACCATGGCAGCGAAAGCAGTTGTGCGAGATGTGGCACGCGTACAAAGCAAATCGTACTTTTTGGCCAATAAAATATCTAAGCTGATTCCAAAAACGCCTGGCATCACACTGAGCCAAGCGCTTGAGCAAGAACCACAGCTCAAAGACTTGATCTCTAATCCTGACAATATGGATTATGAGGATGCCATTGAGATTTGGGAGATGGCGATTAAGCTTGAAGGCGTCTGTCGAAACGTCGGTAAACATGCTGGTGGTGTATTGATTGCTCCGCACAAAATCACTGACTTTAGTGCCATTTACTGTGATGATGAAGGTCACCGTGTCAGCCAGTTTGATAAAGACGATGTAGAAGCTGTTGGTTTGGTGAAGTTTGACTTTTTGGGTTTACGTAACTTAACCGTCATCAACGCTGCGGTTGAGAATATTAATTTACGCCGTGCAAAAGAAAACGTACCTGCCTTAGTTTTAGAAGATTTGCCGCTAGATGACAGCAAAGCCTATAAGCTGCTGCAAGATGCCAAAACCACGGCTGTCTTTCAGCTAGAAAGTATGGGCATGAAAAAGTATCTGGCCAAACTGCAACCGACCAACATCGAAGATGTCATCGCTATGTGTGCGCTGTATCGTCCCGGCCCACTCGATGCAGGCATGGTAGAGATGTATATCGACCGTAAGCATGGTCGCGAGGAAGTCATTTATGACCATCCTAATCTTGAGCCAATTTTAGAAAACACCAATGGCGTTATTGTCTATCAAGAACAGGTAATGCAAATCTCGCAGGTGATGGCAGGTTATAGTCTGGGCGGTGCGGATATGCTACGCCGTGCGATGGGTAAAAAGAAACCTGAAGAGATGGCCAAGCAGCGCGATATTTTTGTTACTGGTGCAACCTCACAAGGCATTGATGAAGTTACGTCAGGTGGCGTATTTGACTTGATGGAAAAGTTCGCAGGTTACGGTTTTAACCGCTCGCATTCTGCGGCTTACGGGGTATTGGCTTATCAAACGGCCTACCTAAAGCAATACTACCCTGCTGAATTTATGGCAGCGGTCTTAACTTCAGATATGAACAACACCGACAACGTCGTGTTCTTTATCAATGACTGCCGTGAAAACTTCGGGTTAACCGTAGTCAATCCTTCGGTCAATCGAAGTGAATGGCATTTCGTCGCCGATACTCCGACCAATATCATCTATGGTCTTGGCGCAATCAAAGGCGTGGGTGAAGGTGCGGTAGAGTCCATCGTAGATGCACGCCGCCGCGAAGGTCCTTTTAAAGATTTATACGACTTCTGCCGCCGTGTCGACATCAAAAAAGTCAATAAACGCACCCTTGAAGCGTTGGTCAGCGCTGGCTGTTTTGACGACTTTGCCGCCACGCTACGACCTGACTTGCCAGCCGATGAAGCTTACGAGATTCGCGGTGCCTTGATGAGTCAACTGCCAAGCGCGGTACAAGCCGCTGAGCAAGACCGTCAAAACCGCGAAATCGGTATGATGGATTTGTTTGGTGAAATGGATGGTGTGGTCGCAGCGCCGCCGTTAGTGATGACGCCAGAACTCATTTGGGGTGACAAACACCGTCTAAAAGCGGAAAAGAACACCTTGGGACTGTACTTAACGGGACATCCAATCAATGAGTATTTGGATGAGTTGAAGCGCTATACCTCTGGTGCGCGTCTCGATAAGTTAACCGATACTGGTTATAACGGCAGCTGCTATTTCTCGGGGCTTATCATAGATATTGCCAACTTTGGTAATCGCAATGTGATTACTTTAGATGATGGTACATCGAGACTCGAGGTCAGCTGCTATGCTGAGCGTTTTAATCGTGTCAAAGAACAGTTGAAAATCGATGAAGTCGTCATCATCAAAGGCAGCATCCGTGAGCGTGATGGGCGCTTATTTGCACGTCTTGATAGTGCCATGAGTATGGTAGATGCCAGACTACGTTGGCTCAAAAAAATCAGTATCAAAGTTCACGGTAGTGATATTAATCTGCTCACACGTCTACAGCCATTACTTAAATCAGCCCAAGCTGACATTATTCCCGAGCCGCGTCTGGCTTATAACCAAGAGCAAGACGAACAAGGTAATGGCGGTAACAATGTCTACGACCCTGCAATGGGTGGCAGCTTGTATGATGAGAACGGTAATGATTTATTGGCATTAGAGAGCGACATGAACCATGATGCGGCCAATCAAAACGGTATGTCAGCCAGTTATGCCAATAATGCCCTGAGTAATACTGACGCTTCTATCAATGATAACTGTCTGCCACTTGGACTAAGCATTTATGAAGTCTATGGCATCGCAAATGTTGGACTGTCTGAGCACTGGCGCGTTTATCCAAATGACGACAACCTGCAGACATTAAAGACTTTGGTCAGTGAAGAGAACTTACATTTCCATTACAGCTAAGACGTACATTACGTTTTAAAAATTCATTATAGTAATCTTATTGCTTTAACTTTTATAAATTGGACAACCACCATGGATGACACTATAAATAATAATATGCTCGGACAAACTGATGAAGAGATTATCAATCATGAACAGTTCGAGGACATGCGTGACCTGCTCGAAGAAGACTTTGTTGATTTGATACAAGTATATTTTGCTGATAGTAAGCAAAGAGTTGCAGCGCTGCGAATTGCCCACCAGAAAGACGATAACGCCAATGGTTTTGAAACTGCTCATGCTTTAAAAGGTGCCAGCGCCAACTTAGGTACGACTCAATTAGTCCGTCTTAGCAGCCAGTTACAAGAATACTGCCGTGAGCGCCGTATCAATGAACAAGCCGTCCTGATCGAAGAGATTGCCATTGCATTACACCGTGCTGAACAAGAAATCAATCAGAGACTGGGACAATAATGAGTAACGACGCTTCATTAGCCGTATCATCACGCATAGTGAACGACTACCTTGATTGCCTACAAGTGGTCATGGTTAATACAACTTTACCTGCCAATATTGGTTCGGCTGCCCGTGCGATGCATACCATGGGCTTGTCTCGCTTAACGGTGGTCGATCCCAAATTACCGATTGACGAAACCAGTGTATCTCATGCAGCGGGTGGCAGTGAATTATTATCGTCAGCTTTGATTGCACCCACTTTAGAGTCTGCTATCTCTGGCTGTCAGTTGGTGTTTGCCGCTAGCAGTCGTAGCCGTCATATGCCGCGCCCTGTCGTGACACCTACGCAAGCCGCTAAGATTATGTTTGACTTTATCGATGCACAGGCAGCTCTAAGTGTAGACGATAGTAATGCTGATACCTCATCTGCTGCGACTTCTAACAAACCAAATATTGCTATACTGTTTGGACGTGAAGACCGTGGATTGACCAATGAAGAATTGGCTTATGCCGATTATCACATTCAAATCGATGCCAATCCTGCTTACCCTGTGCTAAATGTTGCATCAGCCGTGCAAGTGATCGCCAGCTTTATTTTTGCTTATGCTCAAACGCACACTCAGACAGCTGATAGTTTAGATTCGGATACAAGCACAGACGCCCAATCGACAATCAATGTGAATTTGCGTCAGCAATGGGATGAGCCTGCTATTAATCAGCAGCAGTTGCAACAGCTCACTCAGCGCACCACTGACCTTATGGTGCAGCGTGGCCTAGCAAATAGCGAACATCTGAAGTCATTGCCATCACGCTTGTCTAGGCTTGGGTCACGCCTACAGCTTGATCAAAAAGAGTATCAGCTATTAAGCGCTTTGATTGCAAAACTATCAAAAGACTAAAACAAGCCATAGTTTATAAGCTTGTTTTTATTTGACAGCTTTTTACTATATTTTGCCGTATAAAGCTGTTATAACTTGCAGAAGCTTAGCGAAAATATATATTCCTGATTATCCGAGCTTTATGACCACAGATTAGAGGCATCGCTGTTTTCGCAACGACACTCTACCGACGAATAGATAGGACGCTTTATGTCATTGCCATCCAAATTGTTCAAATCACTTGTTACCATCAAGAATGATTTGAAAGAAGATATTGATGCAGTATTCACCCGAGATCCTGCGGCGCGTAATAGTCTGGAAGTGATTCTAACTTATCCAGGCATACATGCGCTTGTTTTGCATCGCGGTGCACACTGTCTTTGGAACAATGAACAGAAACTAGCCGCTCGCGTGATCTCTTACGGCTCGCGCATCATGACAGGTATCGAGATTCACCCTGCTGCTAAGATTGGTAGACGCTTTTTTATCGATCATGGTGTCGGCGTCGTCATCGGTGAGACTGCTGAGATCGGCAACGATGTGACGCTATACCATGGTGTTACTTTGGGCGGTGTATCTTGGAATAATGGCAAGCGTCACCCAACGCTAGAAGACGGTGTAACGGTCGGTGCTGGTGCAAAAGTTTTGGGGCCGTTTACTGTTGGTAAAAATGCTAAAATCGGCTCGAACGCAGTGGTAGTCAAGCCAGTACCAGCAGGTGCTACGATGGTCGGCAGTGCCGCGCGTATGATCTCAGATCATCACGATGAAAAAGGTAATCCAATCGCGACAAAAGTACAAGATGCCAAGCAACAAGAAAAAGTTGCGCATGCTGGTGAGAGCAACGATCAAACTAAAGACACTACCCCTACTGCCAAACGCACCAATACCTTCCGTGCTTATGGTATCGACCCTTATTCACAAGACCCTGTTGCAGAAGCTTTTGCTAAAATGCTTGAACACATCCAACAGTCAGAGAATCGCCTCGATCAACTACAGTCAGCGATGTGCGATATTGATCCTAATTTTTGCAAAAAAGAATATGACAAGCTTTGTCTAGAAGATTTAGATGTGATTGGTCGTGCTGATATCAATGACGCAGATAACGAGCAGAAGTAACTACTATAACTTCAGTAAAAGAAATAAAACTAAGGGGCGTACACTATACTGTACGCCCCTTAGTTTTATGTACTGCAAAAATATTAGATGTAGTCAGTGTCAGTGTCAGTGTCAGTGTCAGTGTCAGTGTCAGTGTCAGTTAAAATAAATTAATTTACCATCTATCTACTTATTATCAATTTTTTCTCAAAACGCTATTCAAACATCTAATCAGTAGATATGGTTAATTCCTTGACCCCCGCTTCCTCATGCGTTTTAAATGGATAACGATCGGCCATGACAATCCAATCAGACATTGATTTAGATGTCGATTCTTTGCTTAGGCTATTATTTTTATCAGTCAGCTTAATCATCAAAATATCAATATCCATCGTCACTTGTCGCACTTGATTTGGCTTAATCTGTCGACATCTATTACAGTCCCCTTCAAGCGTTCTAAAGGTTTGCTGTAGTTGTTGTAGGCTCACAGGTGTGGTCAGTGCTAGATGGACACACTGATTGGTATAGTCAGGCTTTGGTAATTGGGTAGTCGCGGTAAAATCAGGGTTTTGAAAAGCCGTAGACAATCGCACCTCACCTAGCGCTGCTAATCGCTGCCTAGCAAGCGGTAGATACTTGTCGGCTTGATAGTTACTACCTAGCGCTAACACTACCTCTACCACGGGCTGCGCTTGCACAGTCTCAGGTGCGCATTGTGTTAGCATTGCCAAATTCAAATCCATTGATGTTTTATGCATCATCAGATTGGCTGACGTTAACTTCTTTGGCATCTTCTTTAGTAGCTAGCTCGTTGGTTGATGCTGGCGCATAGCGCGTTATTTGCACCCCTACCGCATCAGCTTGAGCAATAGCGGTAGGCTTAGCAATGCTCAACGTTATTTTTTGACAGTCATATTTTGCAAATATCTTATCAGAGATCTGACCAGCCAAATGCTCAAGCAGCTTTGCTTGTATCTCTTTACACCACTCACTCACATCATCGCAGACTTCTTTATAACTCAGGGCATCGCTGACATCATCTGACACAGCAGCACGGCTAATGTCAGTCTCAAGCGCGATATCAATGAGTAATGGCTGAGTAATGGCTCGCTCCCAATCAAACACACCGATTACTGCATCGACTTTTAGACCTTTTATAAATACCACGTCAGACTGAGTATGAAACATGCTTTCATCCTTGTTTGCTAATTTTTTTCGTGTTTTTAATATTTACTTAACTGATTTTAGCGCTTCTTCACGTAGGCGCGCCGCTTTTAACGCTTTACTTGGACGATGGCGCCACAGGTCAATGCTGAATAATAGCAGACCTAACCAAATCAAACCAAATACTGCCAAACGTTGTAAATCGAACGGTTCTTTATAATAGAACACCGCCAAAAAGAAAATAAAGGTCGGCGTCAGATAGTTCATAAAGCTCAGAATACTGTATGCAACGAGCTTGGTAGATTTATTGAATAATAAAAGCGGTATTAGCGTAATCGGACCTGCGATCATAAGCAGCCAAATATTTGAGCTAAACCAAAAGCTCAGTTGATGACTTGCCACATCAGATTGCCAAAACCACCACAGACATAACGGTACTAGCATTGCGGTCTCGACAAACATGGCATCGACAGCAGTCAATGGCGTTTGTCGTTGAATCGTCCCGTAGGTACTAAAACTGAACGCCAAAATCAACGATATCCACGGCAGACTGCCAAGCATCACCACTTGAATGATGACAGACAGCAGTGCAAATCCAATAGCGACCCATTGTAGCGTGCGCAAACGCTCTTTGAACAAAATCATGGATAGCGCAACGCCGACCAATGGCCCGATAAAGTAACCCAAACTGGCCTCAAGAATACGGTCTTGATTGACCGCCCATACATAGGTCAGCCAGTTGGTCGCAATAATTAAACCAGACAAAAAGGTGAATACAATCCATCTTGGATTTTGCTTTAAGGTGTCAATCCACTGCCAGCGCTTGGTCGCTACCAGCAGCACCAGCAGACATAAAAATGTCCAAATAATGCGATGGCCAATAATTTCAGTGGCATCGTATTCAGATAACTGCTTGAAATACAATGGAAACCCGCCCCATATAAAAAAGGCAATGAGCGCAGTAATAATGCCGCGTCTGGTTGTGGTTATCGGGGCAACGGGTTTTTTGATGACATTTTGGGTAGTCATAATATAGGACAACTTTTTAGAGCAAAGCGCACTCTCACCTAATTCTAATTATTATTGTTAATCAAATCGTGAGAGCGCAGGGTTACTACAGTGAGATTATAAGGTAAAAAGCAATGTACTCATGCCAATAGTGACATGAGTACATTGCTAACGATGTTAGATTAAATCTTTAAGAGTTAATGATAGCTTAGCGACTTACTCAGCACCAGTATCCACTTGGATAGACATACCGATTTGGTTGGCAAGTTCAGCGAATCCTGGGAAACTGGTATTAACCGTTTCAACCCCTTCAATGGTAATTTGCTGGGATGCACGCAGACTGGCTACAGAGAAGCTCATCGCAATACGGTGATCATGATGCGAGACAATATGACTGCCACCAAAGACAGGTTGGCTATTGTTTACTTCACCGTTTTCAGTAGCAGCGCCTTTACCTTCGATAATCAGACCATCATCAGTTACAGTACAATCAATACCAAGTGTATGTAACCCTTCTGCCATCACAGCAATACGGTCTGATTCTTTGACACGCAGCTCTTTAGCACCAGTCAATACCGTACGACCTTGTGCACAGCTAGCCGCGATAAATAGCACAGGGAACTCATCAATGGCCAGTGGTACAAGATGCTCTGGTATCTCAATACCGACCAAATTTGAGCTGCGAATCGTAATATCAGCAACTGGCTCGCCGCCCACATGTGTCTCATGGCTTAAGCTAATATCTGCATTCATTAATTTAAGAATATCAATGATGCCAGTACGTGTAGGATTGATACCTACTTGGGTCAAGGTCAGCTCACTGTTTTGACTGATGGCCGCTGCCACCATAAAAAACGCTGCAGATGAGATATCAGCAGGAACCGCGATATCGCCGCCTGTTAGTGTGCCGCCACCAGTAACACTGATGCGATTGCCTTCTACGGTTACCGGATAACCAAAGGCCGATAGCATACGCTCAGTGTGGTCACGGCTGATCTCAGGCTGTGTGACCGTTGTCGTACCTTCTGCCCATAGACCTGCTAGTAGCAAGCAAGACTTTACCTGAGCTGAAGCAACTGGCATATCATATTCAGTGCCTTGTAATGGCTTACCCACCGTGTCACGACCAGTGATACTGAGCGGCGCAGTACCACTATGACCAGTGCTCTGAATCACAGCTCCCATCGTGCGTAGCGGTGCCGCCACGCGCTCCATTGGGCGTTTATTCAAGCTAGTATCACCTGTCAACACGCTATCAAACGATTGCGCTGCCAAGATACCAGATAGCAGACGCATACTGGTACCAGAGTTACCCATATACAGTGGGGTTTTGCTAGGTTTTAGACCATTCATACCGACGCCATGGATGGTCAAGTTGCCATTATCAGGGCCTTCGATAGCCACACCCATATCACGGAATGCTTGTAGCGTCGCTAGCGCATCTTCTCCTTCCAAAAACCCAGTCACATTTGTCACGCCTGTGGCAAGACTGCCGAGCATAATGCTGCGATGCGAGATAGATTTGTCACCAGGAATCGCGATGGTGCCAGAAACAGTATTGCTAGGGGTAATATTATAAGAAGCTGACATAGCAGAAGTATCCGTATAAGGGGTGCTGGCTAACATATGGCCGAAATGTCGCCGTGCGGCTTGCGCGCGGCCCAAAAGTCCCATCAGGGCGGTTGAATTTTGATCAATGATAAGCTGGCGCATCGTCTGTAAATAGACACCATACTCATCAAGGGCGCTAACAATCGCGTTTTGGTTGGCAAAAAATATATCATGCCACATTTTAGGGTCACTGGCAGCGATACGCGTAAAATCGCGGAACCCACCAGCAGCATAACGAAACATATCTAAATTATCATCATGGCTTGCCAATTGCTCAACCAAATTAAAGGCAAGTAAATGTGGCAAATGGCTGGTGTGCGCTAATATGCGGTCATGATGCTCAGCATCCATTGACATAACATTTGCGCCCACTGATTCCCATAATAGTCGCAACTTTGCAATAGCAGTTGCACTGGTTGTCGGTAGCTCGCAAATAATAACGCTATGATTAACAAATAAACTGGCGCGGCGCGCATGATACCCTGAATTTTCAGCCCCAGCAATTGGATGCGCTGGCACCAATCCTATCGGCAGCGAGCCGAACACTGCTTTAGCGGCATCAATGATATTGACCTTAGTACTACAGACATCTGTCATGATGCAATCATTGGCAAGCTGTCCGTTATCCATCGCTTGTTTGATATCAATGAACACTGCTTGAACTGCCTGTACTGGCACTGCAATAATGATTAAATCACTGTCAGCGATAACGTCTTGTAAGTTTGCACTACCTGCATCTAGCAGACCATGCTCAATAGCTTCTGTAATACTTGGCGCATGTCTATCGACTGCTACCAGACGCGCGCTTAAGCCATTATCTTTAATAGCTTGCGCAAAACTGGCACCAATCAGCCCAAGTCCAATCACACAAACTTGTTTAAATATAGGTAGCGTAGTATTTAGAGACGATTGAAGTTTATTATTTTTCTGACTACTCACGGCTTTTCTCGTTGGACACACTAAGACATAGATAGGGCCAGTCTTAGTGTTATAAATTTTAATGGCTAACAAAGAACAACTTTTTAATGAAAAAACATTAATAGATGCGCTTAGTCTTCAGTCAAAATAGAACGCAAAGTATCAATCAAACGTAGGTTGTCTTCAGCCACACCTACTGTGATACGTAGCCAGTTAGGTAGTCCATAAGCATCCAACGGACGGACAATAACGCCTTGTTCAAGTAGTGCCTGATGGATAGAAGCAGCGGTTATATCTTCCATCTCAACCTGCACTTCGACCATAATAAAATTGGCATGCGACTTCACAAAACCCAATCCTAGCGCGTCAAACTGCTTTTCTAACCAGCGCATTTGCTCATCGTTTATCAGACGAGTTTTTTCGATAAAGTCTTGATCAGCAAGTGCAGCAGCAGCAGCAGCTAAACCGACACGGCTGACGTTAAATGGCTGACGAATACGGTTTAGTAAATCCGCCACTGCCACCGAGCTTAGAGCATAACCGACGCGTAAACCTGCCAGCCCATAAGCTTTAGAAAAAGTACGCACGATAATGACATTATCGAACTCATCTAATAGTGCGCGGTTGTTACTCTCAGGACTATACTCGATATAAGCTTCATCTAGTACCACCAAGACTGAGCTTGGCACACTGGTAACGAACTGATACAGCTCTTTTTGCTCTAGCTGCGTACCCGTTGGATTGTTCGGATTGGCAATAAAGACGATTTTGGTATTCGGATTGTCTTGAACCGCTTGGCTCATGGCTTTTAGATTATGGCCGAAGCGTTGAGCAGGCACTTCAATGCCCGTGGCACCTTGCATCTTCGCTAGCATAGGATATACCACAAAAGCATACTGACTATAGACGATGGCATCATCAGCACCCACAAAGCTGCGTGCTAAAATATCGAGCAAATCATCAGAGCCATTACCTAAGGTAATTTGATTGGCATTGACATCGTTAAAATCAGCCAGCGCTTGCTTTAGATAGTAACCATTGCCATCAGGATAGCGCGACAACTGCCCTAGCTGCTCAGTCACTGCTAGCGTCACTCGTGGGGAGCATCCCATTGGATTCTCATTGCTAGCCAGCTTGACCACATCTGAGACACCATACTCACGTGTCAGCTCCTCAATTGGCTTACCGGTTTGATAAGGTGCCAATGCCAAAATACTGTCGTAAGCTGGCGTTAACGGCGATAGATCTGACGCGGTCAATTGAGTAGTCTGCATGGTTTATCCTTAGATGGTATCTGTAAATGCTTTTTTTGAATACTATCTGCAAAAGCTAAGACCCATCTATTATGTATGAATACCAGTGAGTAAGCCTGTAATTATCTATAAGTAGTTGTCTATAGGTAGTCGTCTATAAGACAGCTTTTGGATATGAGCCCAATATGCGCAAATCCTTGACCAATGGACGAATATCATTGATGGCAGCGCTAACGTTTGGATCATTAACATGACCATTCATATCGATAAAGAATACGTATGCCCACTTGTTAGGACGCTCAGGACGCGTCTCAATACTGGTCATCGATACGCCATGATATGACAAAGGTTTCAAGATTTCGATCAGTGCGCCTGCTTTGTCGTGAGCGGAGACGACGATAGAGGTTTTGTCTTGACCAGATGGCGCAATTGCTTCATGACCGATAATAAGGAAGCGTGTGGTGTTACTTGGATTGTCTTCGATATTTGAGTAGAGCTTATGCAAGCCATACTCTGCAACAGCGACATCACCTGCAATCGCAGCTGAATGCCATTCATTTTTAAGGCGGCGAGCAGCTTCACCGTTGCTTGATACTGCAACGCGCTCAACATTAGGGAAGTTTACATCTAGCCAATGACGGCACTGAGCAAGCGACTGCTGGTGCGAATAAATACGGCTTAAGCCATCAATCTTAGTATGTTCAGCAACCAAGAAGTTTTGATGAATTGGCAGTTCAACTTCGCCAATGATTTTCAAAGTAGAAGATAAGAAGCCATCTAGAGTATGGTTGACTACGCCTTCTGAAGAGTTTTCGACAGGAACCACGCCATACATCGCTGTACCCGCTTCGACTTCGCGGAACACATCAGTAATGGTCGTCATCGGTACGGTATCAGCGGCTTTACCAAAGTGCTTGAGCGCAGCGGCATGCGTAAAGGTACCGACAGGGCCCAAGAAGGCAATACGCTGCGGCGCTTCTAAATCCAAGCATACTGACATGATTTCACGGAACAAACGCGCCATTTTCTCATCAGCGATTGGACCTGCATTACGCTCCATGACAGCTTTTAGTACCTGTGCTTCACGCTCAGGGCGGTAAAAGATAGGATTGCTATTGTCATCAGCAGCGGTATGATTTTTCTTTACCATGGCTACTTGCTGAGCCAACTTTGCACGGTTATTGATTAACGTTTGGATCTCACAGTCTACTGCGTCAATATTTTGGCGAATATTGTCTAAAAACTCTTTTTCAGTTGCGGTATCGCTAGCGCCTGTAGTGGTTTGATTTAGATTATCCATTGTTTGCTCTGGTGACTGCTCGCTCATTACCGCCCATCCTTTTTAGATTTTATCGCTGTTAGATATTACTATTATTTAAATATTGTTATTACATTGCTATTACTTAGGTAGCTCTATTGCCAAATCTGACTGTTTTCTGTTTTTAGTTAAAGACTAAGACTGATAGTAGAAACTATATTCAAAATCAACCTCAAAACAGTCTATCAAAAACACCTTATATTGCTAGTGCCATTTAGCGTTAATGCTATATTTACTGCCAAATACAGCAGCTTAATACATAGCCGGCTCTACTATAGCAAAAACTAAGGTCAGTGCCCATGCGTAAATGCGTATAAATATACCAACTGTTATTAATATTAGCACAGCTGAGCCAGATAACAGCGACGCATAGCATAACTATGAGGCAACACCTGCCCAAAACTGTGTTACAGTTCCAGTTCAGCTCCCTACCCTGTTATATATAAGAGGAGCATCATGTGATTAATAAGAAAAGGATACCTGATGAGCGCATTACAACAGCTACGCACTATGACCACGATTGTTGCTGATACTGGTGACCTTACCGCTATTGCCCGTTTAAAACCTATTGATGCAACCACCAACCCAAGCCTTATTACCAAGGCTCTGATTCATCCTGACAACCAAGGCATGTTGTCAGAGACCATGAGTCGTCACAATGGTGACGTGGATGCCGTAATCGATGCGCTGACCATTCAGGTTGGCTGCGATATTTTAGAGCTGATCGAAGGCCGAGTCTCTACCGAAGTGGACGCTCGCTTATCTTATGATACTCAAGCGACGATAGATAAGGCTCTGGCGTTTATGGATGCTTACCAAAAAGCGGGCGTCGATTCAGAGCGAGTATTGATCAAAATGGCGGCAACTTGGCAAGGTATCGAGGCAGCACGCTATCTTGAGACTCAAAATATCCACTGTAACCTGACCCTACTTTTTGGACAACATCAAGCGATTGCTTGTGCAGATGCTGGCGTGACCCTGATATCACCTTTCGTTGGCCGTATTCTAGATTGGCAAAAACGCCAACAAAGCCGTCAAAACGTACCGGCTGCTGATGACATGGGCGTACAGTCAGTCAAGCTCATTTACCAGTATTACAAACAGCATGGTTACCAGACGCAAGTAATGGGCGCCAGTTTCCGATCTACCGAGCAAATTTTGGCATTGGCAGGTTGTGACTTACTGACTATAGCTCCCAACCTCATTGATGAGTTGGCAGCCATGGATACCGATGTAACTCGCCAACTGTCTCCAAGCATGTCGATGGGTATGAAAGCGATGACTCAGGTAAGCTTAACGCATGAAGAGTTTAGTGCTGCGTATCAGCAAGACAAGGTTACGCAGGACTTATTACCTAAAGGTATTGACGGCTTTATCGGCGCGCGTGACGAGCTGGCTAAGACATTAGCAGCCATTCGCGGACAATAATAACCACACGACAGAGCACGACGGATACTGGGCTGGCACAAAAGATATTTGCCTACTAATAGTAAGTTGGCTATCATTACCTACTTCAAATGACAAGAAGCAAGGCTTATATGAAACGGCTATCAATATTATTGGCAGGCAGTGCTTTAGCGATCAGCGCCCAGGCAGTTAACTGGGTAGAGGTGTCCGAGAGCAGCTCTGGATCAATTTTTAGTATAGATTTGGATTCTATTGAAAGCTCTGACATCAGTATCATAGATGAAAAAGACGTCGAAAATATCACAGTATCTATCCTTAGAACCTATCCTAAAGACAAAGATGCCGATAAAGATGAATCGAAGGAAGAAAAAAGCAATATTGACCATAGTGAGCAACAACTACTCATTTCATGTAAAGACGCCAGTTACTATAGACGAGCCTTCGTTAACTACGATGCTGAAGGCAAAGTAACCAAGTCATGGCAGTCAGAAAAACCAATATTGACCACAAAAGATTTTAAAGTCACTACCCCAAAGACAGTCGGTCGTACGGTGATAGAGCAGTCTTGTAAGGACTACGAACAAGACGAAGAGCAATGAATACAGCCTACTCAACACAGTACTAAAAAACATCAATACAGTACCAAAAAAGCGCCCTGACATAGTATCAGGGCGCTTTTTTATTTGGAGAATCGTTTAACTATATCGACAATACGATGTGTCTAGTAGTCAAAAACATAGCAATTTACTTTAGGCTTTTAGTACCGTATAAACAGGTACTGGGAACTCGCCATGCAAGTCGACCAAGTCCAGTAACACTAGCGCACCGACCACAGTATGGTCAGCTGATTGACACAGCTCGTAGGCAGTGGTCAACGTACCACCAGTTGCCAAGATATCATCGACCAATAGTACACGCTCAGGTGGTAGATTGTTTTGCATCTCAAGCGTGTCTTTACCATACTCCAGTGCATAGGCTTTATTGGCAACAGGTGGCGGCAGCTTACCTGGTTTACGTAGCAAGATCATGCCTTTGCCCAGACGACCTGCTAACATACTGGCAAATACAAAACCGCGCGCTTCTACTGCGCCTAGACAATCTACCTCGTCCATAAGCCCTTCTGGCAAAGCGGTAAGTAGCGCATCGATAACAGCGTCAACATGACTGCGCAGTAACGGGGTAATGTCATAAAAATCAATGCCAGATTTTGGAAAGTCTGGTACTGTGCGAATAATCTGCCAAAACGGATGGTCAGTATTGAGCACATGGGACGTCTCATTGTTGGTGGCGGATGTGGCGGCGGCATTGGTACTCATGATGACCCTTAGCTTATGTATTTAGATGGTTTAGTTAGTTTAGATAAGACAACAACTAGATGATATATCAGCGATAAATGCTAAGCATTACTGTGAATTTAGCGGCGATCATTATAGCATAATTGGTTTTCGTATGGCGGGCTGGCGTCCAGTCTTGTTATTAAGCGCTAATAAGGTAACGTATGTGATTGACTTGATAAAAGAAAAGTCATCTCAATATACAAGTGTAAACTTAACTATGAAAATTGCGGTTATATGCTAAACTACGTGCGTTTTTGCAGTCTAATATAATAGCTGTAATATTAAAAATGAGCGTTTATAGCACGCTGTAACTGTAATACTGGTAATGATCGATAGGACTATTTATGAAACGTTATGAATGTATTGTCTGCGGCTGGATATATGATGAGGCGCTTGGCTGCCCAGAAGAAGGTATCGCACCTGGTACTAAGTGGGAAGACATCCCTGATGACTGGACTTGCCCTGAGTGCGGTGTCGGTAAGCTTGATTTTGAGATGCTTGAGCTGTAGTAGATGACCCTCTAATTAGGACACTTCATGACAAAATCAAATGACATCAATAGTGCCAAATTGCCTGAAACGCTAGATAACCATCTAGAAGATCATCTGAATAACTACCCTACTCCTGAGTGGCGCAAATTTGGGGAGCATCAATGGCGCGACTCTGACTTGAGTAAGCACCTTCGTCAAGCAATGATTGACATCGGTGATGGTATTGAGTTGTGCGTCGAAGCTGGCGGTAATCCCAATAATCCGCCGCTGCTGATGATCATGGGGCTAGGCTCACAAATGATATTTTGGCCAGACAATTTTATTAAGCGCTTTATCGATGCTGGTTTTTTTGTGATTCGTTTTGATAATCGTGATATCGGCTTGTCTTCTAAAGTACAGATAGAAGGCTTGCCGCGTATTAGCCAGCTCAAAATGATGGTACGTCTACAGACAGGGCTGTCTAACAAAAGCACACAGGTTGCTTATAACTTGACGGACATGGCTGAAGACACCGCACGTTTGATTAAAGCACTCAAGCTTGGTAAGACACATCTGCTTGGGGCTTCGATGGGCGGTATGATTGCACAAATCGTGGCGGCACGTTATCCAAGCTTAGTGCAGCGAATGGCGCTTATGTTTACCACGACCAATCGTGCGTTTTTGAAGCCACCCAAGCCCAAACAGCTATACACCCTTATCAATCGTCCAGAGAGTCATTCTGAGCGTGATATCGTGCGTCATAGTGTTTGGTTTATGAAGACCGTTGGTACACCAGGTCATGTGAATGTGCGGATGGTTCGTGAAATCGCTAAGATTCGCTATCAGCGCAATTTTCACCCGCTTGGTACAGTACAGCAGCTCAATGCTATCTTGGCATCAGGCTCTATCAGTCGATTTAGTAAGCAAGTCAAAGCACCAACGATTGTATTACATGGTAGCGCTGATGGACTCCTACCTGCCTCGCAGGGCCGAGTCGTTGCCAAGACTATCCCTAATGCTACGTTCCATCTCATCGAAGGCATGGCACACGATATTCCAGAGTATTATCAGCCTTATATGGTTGACTTAATCAGCAATCATTTATCGAGCAAATAGCTTTAAAAACATCAATGTCAAAAAAAGAGTATAAAACCTAGCGAAAAATCACAGGTTTTACACTCTTTTTATTGCCTATTTAATCCTAGGGCGTGTCCTCAATTCAATCGATAGTTATCTAAATGGGTTAAAAATGGCTAAATCTTGCCAGACAGCGTCAAATAGCTGACTAATATCTCGATATTATCTGCGCTATTTTCCTTGTTTGACTGCGATTTATCTCATTTTATCTCATTTTTATCACCATTTTTAAAATGAGGACACGCCCTAGTAATTGCATCAATCACAAGCAACACCAGCCCCTTCTTTATCAATGCACATTTTATTCCCATTCTTTAGGTTACCAATCCACGCCTTACCACCTGTAAATACAAAGGAAGGTTTGCCCTGATAGCTATCGTTAGCGTTCAGACCATTGTTAGCAAAGCGAAAAGGAATCACCAGCTCACCGCCTAAATTGATAAAGCCCCACTCTTCACCGATACGCACGCCAGCATATTCCTCAGAAAACGGACGCACTTCATCAAATGAGTACGTAATCATCGTGACATTATTGTCATCGACGAAACCCCATTTACCATCTTGCTGACGCGATTGAAGCGTCGTAAAGCGCGCTGGTACAGACTGTGATGCTGTGCTAGATTTTTCGTTAGAAGAAGTAGGTTTATTCACTGCCTGAGTGTCATTCTGGGCATTTGGATCATGTGCTGCATTACCGTTTTTATCTACCCAACTGGTTGCACGGCCTTTGCGTACACGCGCCACCCCATTACGATAATTATCAATATCATCAATCGCTGCAGAAAACGAGACAACGGTACTATTGGCTGTATTAATCACACCATAGTTACCCTCTTTTTTTACCACGATACGCCCATCCGATACAGGACGCGCCCAACCTTGACTCTCTGTCAATATATCGTACATGGCAGGCACGACTTCACGGCCCTGCATATTAAGATAACCAACGCGACTGTTGCGCAGTACAGGTAACAGACCGCCTGACAGTTTATCGGCATCGACTTTTTGATAACGTGATAAATCAACGACTCGTTTGCCTTTTTTATCGATTAAAGCCACTGGCGCACCAAAGTCTTTGATCGCCAAAAAGTAACTGCTACTGGCTGTGCAGGAAACGTTTTTATAATAACTTTTTGGGATTTTACAACTAGCGGCATATGCACTAGGCATCAAAAACAATGCGCTAGATAGCATCGTTACGACAAAACTGTATTGCGATATTTTTGGTAGCAAGCCAGACAATGTATGTGGCTGTTTTTTTGATAGCAATCGTTGAAGCATAAATAAACCTAGACAAATAATATAGATTGTTTGGTATAACAAATCAGACGTTGAGTACATTATATCGTCAATCTACTATACATGTGTTGCCGCGTTAATGTCGCTTAAAGTGCTACACACATATCCTCCGTGCAGAAATATCACTTGCATACATTATGCGCTTTCATACTCCTACGAATCGTCGCTCTGATACAAATATTTTGATATAAATACTATTACCCAATTATCATAAGTCTATTGTGAAAAACGCAGCCATATCAAACACTTTGATTATTTATTTGCGTCCAACATGCCCAATAATTTTCCTTACAGCGATAGCATCTGCATTCACCGTAATAAATTGTGGTTTTGCCATTTCATTTTGCACTTAAAACCACGACAATATGGCTCTATGTCAACATAAGTTCTGACATGATGCAATGATAATAAGAGTGCTGTTATTCAAATACTGTTATAAGGATAAATTATGGCTATTGCTTCAACGCGATCTGCACCTATTGGCTTAGTCATTGGTTGTATCATTTTTGGATTGGGCAGCTTAATTGTCGCTCATGTCGATATTGGCGGTTGGGCCATGTCGTTTTGGCGATTGGCTGTTTCTGGTATTGTATTTGCGGTATTGGCTAAGATAATGGGCCAACGTATGCCCAAATCAAGACGGGCCATTTTTTATGCGCTACTATCAGGGGCGTTTTTAGGATTAGATTTGGCGCTGTGGCATGAGAGTATTTATGCGGTTGGGCCTGGTATTTCGACGCTGCTTAATAGTCTGCAAATATTTTTCTTGGCCGCGATTGGGTTTATGTATTTTAATGAGCGTCAGTCTATCGTACAGCTTATTAGTTTGTTTTTAGCCATGATAGGCGTGGCAATGATAGGTAGCCCTGAATTTGCACACAACACTGCTGCGACTTGGGGCTTTGTCACTGGTATTGTATCGGGTGCCATGTTAGCAGCGTCAATGACATTTATCCGCAAAACGCATGACACTGAACCGACGCCTATATTTATGCTCATGCAGCTAATTAGTATCGGCGGCGTCTTAGCCATGATTATACCGATGTTTGTATTTGATACAGGTAATATCCTGCCCAATACATGGTCTGAGATTGGTTGGGTACTTATCTATGGTACGGTGATGCAGTGCTTGGCATGGGGATTGATTGCCTACTCTATTCCTAAGCTATCTCTGGCACTGACTGGACTGCTATTATTGACTGAACCTATTGCAGCCCTTGTCATTGACTATAGTTGGCTGGACAAGCCGATTAATATTTTGCAGTGGAGTGGCGCACTACTAACGATGTTTGCTATTTACTTAGGCTCTTTAAAACCAAAGCCACGTGCCCTTCGCCGCTATCGGTTTTTTTCAAGATTTTATAAGCGAGATTATAAATAGTTCCCATACTGTTGTTCGCTACTACTGTTGCTCAATATTGCCATACAAAAAAGCGCCCATGCTATCGATAGCATGGGCGCTTTTTGTTAGATGAGATATGCTTGGACCATCTTTATCTGATAGGCACAAACTTCAATCTCATCAGTATTACTTATTTCGCTTCAGAGCTTTGGTTAAACAAAGCATTCAACACGATAGCAGCTAAAGTAGCAGTACCGATACCGCCTAAATCAAAGCCGCCTAAGTGCAAGCTAAAATTACCAGTACCCATAATGACCGTCACTGCCGCGATGATTAGGTTGCTGTTTTTACTAAAATCAATATGGCTATCGATCCAGATTTTTATCCCAGCAACCGTGATAAGACCGAAAACAACAATAGAAGCACCGCCCAATAAAGCCGCTGGGATGGTCTGAATGATCGCACCAAACTTTGGTGAGAGTCCCAATATGATAGCAACCAATCCTGCTACGACAAATATCGTCGTGCTATATACTTTGGTAACCGCCATGACACCGATATTTTCAGCATAAGTAGTAACACCTGTACCACCAAATCCTGCCGAAAAAGTCGTGGCTAAACCGTCCGCCAAAAATGCTCGGCCCATATAAGGGGTCACACGAGCCTTGGTCATACCCTCTACTGCCTTAAAATGCCCTAGGTTTTCAGCTACCAAGATAAAGGCCACAGGTGCAATTAGGATAATAGCGCTCATCTCAAAGCGCGGCGTATGAATGCTTGGTAGTCCAAACCATGAAGCGGCGGCTACCGTACTAAAATCAATCGCAGTACCAAAGCCTAAAATATTGGTCATGACAAAATAAGCAACGTACGACAGAACCAGACCAACGAGTAGCAACAAACGACGCAACATGCCGCGAGTAAATACTGCCACACCACTAATGAGCAATACGGTTAAGGTAGCCATCCAAGCATCAAACTGATTGGCAGACACCCCTTGAATGGTCACTGGCGCCAAGTTAAGACCGATAATCATGACAATCGCACCCGTCACGATAGGCGGCATCAAACGCTCAATCCAACCTGTACCCGTCTTCATCACTAGCAGACCAATTAATGCATAAATAATACCGCAGGCCATAATACCGCCTAGCGCAACATTTAGATTGTCATTGAACCCTGCGCCTGCATAAGCGGTCACCGCGATGACTGGGCCTATAAAAGCAAAGCTCGATCCCAAGTAGCTCGGCATGCGCCCACCGGTAATCATAAAGAACATTACCGTACAGATACCGGACATCAAGATGGCTAAGTTAGGATCAAACCCCATCAATAAAGGCGCAAGCACAGTTGCACCAAACATCGCAAAGGTATGCTGTATACCGAGCAATACGCTTTTTGACGGAGGTAAATAGTCGTTGATACCGACTGGATCACGATCCAAGTCGCCCTTATAAGGACGCCATGTCGGAAACCAACGGCCATTTTCAAAATCTGGATTGTGCGGATAATTGATAGCGGCTGAATCAATGCCTGCAGACTCCAAGGCATTTTGAGTCGATAGATCTTGAGCGCTATTGTCTGACGCTGATGAAGGGTCTTTTTGAGATGGCATGCGCGCTTGTCCTATGTGAGCTAAGCTAAAGTAATAGGCTGGGGCGTGTTGAATATTCGGCCATGGCACTGACAGAGACTATTTGTGAATGTTCAATACGCCCTTGAATAACTGATAAAATAAGTATATTAATAAATGGACATATTTCTAAGGGCTTGTATAAATAGCAGAACGTTGAGTCTTTCTATCTATAATATGTCATCCCAATTCATTCATTTATGTTGTAATATGACAAACCAAAAGTATTATTTGGTATGATAACCATATCTTGCTAGATGTATGAATACGGATATGTCTGACTGAAAAACTCAGTCTTTTTTAATCCGTCTTATTTTACGATGATAACCAACTTACAGGATGTTACATAGTTGTTGACTGCGAGCATGATAACGGAGTTTCAAAATAAATAAAAGTTATTATTCAACTGCCTTCAGTGCTCATTTACCTTATAACCTTCATAAATAGTGTCTCGCGCCCACCTATCAATGGTGACTAGGAGCGATGGCTGTCTATTATATTTTTCACAAAAGCGCCCAATGCCATAGATAAAATAGGCTAAAGCGCTTAAAATTTTTGGTGACTTATTATGATCAGTGTTTTTGATTTATTTAAAATCGGCATCGGCCCATCCAGTTCGCATACAGTCGGACCGATGGTCGCTGCAAACTTATTTTTGACCTCGCTAACTGAGCAGATGGAACTGACTGCGGTTAAGACCATTGAAATTGAACTGTATGGCTCTTTGGCAGCGACTGGAAAAGGCCATGCGACAGATACCGCTATATTGTTAGGACTGCTTGGACATACGCCTAGCACAATAGACACACGTATGACCAGTAGCTACCTATCTCCTATCTTCTCTGACAAAATTCTCAATGTATCAGGCACGCATACGATTGCTTTTGATACAGAGCAAGATATCTACTGGTATGACGATACCGTGCTACCTTATCACCCTAATGCATTAACGCTACGCGCTATTTCAACTGAAGGCGTTCGCTATCAGCAGACGTACTATTCAGTCGGTGGCGGTTTTGTGATTAATGAAGAAGATGCAACTAACCCAGACGAAGATCATGCCAGCCCGACCATCGATAGAGTTCCCTACCCGTTCAATAACGCAGCAGAGCTACTAGAGCAATGTCGTGAGCATGACTTGAGCATCAGCGAATTGGTACTAGCAAACGAATGTCACTTCCATGCCAAAGAAGAAGTATTTGATTATCTAGATAGCATTTGGGAAGTAATGCAAGACTGCGTCAAACAAGGCTGTGAAAATGGCGGTATCCTACCGGGTGGATTAGATGTAAAGCGCCGTGCCCAAGATTTGCATACGCAGCTGTGCGCTGAAAAAGACCAACCTATCACCAAGACTGATAAGTTAGCCGCTATGGACTGGGTCGATTTGTACGCGCTCGCCGTTAACGAAGAAAACGCCAATGGCGGCAAAGTAGTTACAGCGCCAACCAATGGCGCAGCAGGTATCATCCCTGCCGTACTGCACTACTATCGTGATTTTTTGCCCAACTACAGCCAAGATGGCGTTCGTAAATTTTTGCTAAACGCCACTGCTATCGGTAGCCTTATCAAACAAAATGCTTCAATCTCTGGTGCTGAAGTTGGTTGCCAAGGTGAGGTTGGTTCTGCGTGTGCAATGGCAGGCTCTGCACTGGCAGAAATCATGAATGGCACACCAGCTAAATGCTTAAATGCTGCTGAGATTGGTATTGAGCACAATCTAGGCCTTACTTGCGACCCTATTGGCGGACTGGTACAAGTGCCTTGTATCGAGCGTAATGCGATGGGTGCAGTTAAAGCAATCAATGCAGCACGTCTAGCCTGTAGAGGTAATGGTCAGCACTTCGTCTCTTTAGACAAAGCGATAGAGACGATGAAGCAAACAGGTGCCGATATGTCTGATAAATATAAAGAGACGGCACGAGGCGGTCTGGCGGTCTATGCTGATAGTAGAATCCCTACAGCAACGCGCGGTGTTAGCGTCAACTACAGTCAATGCTAATTTGACTTCTCAAAAACTAATTTACTGATAATAAAAACAACAAAAAGGCCTCTAATTCGTTAGAGGCCTTTTTGTCATGTATAACTGGTTTATCGTCTATATATTGCTATCAATATTATTCAGCAGTTTTTGATACCACTTCGTTTAGAATCCAAACTGGCTGTACGACATTAGAGCCCTCTGCTGTTACTGCTTCTTGACGTACATCTAGGACATAACGATAGTTCGGCTCATAGGTAAAGCCTTGAATATTACCGTTTAGCGTGGTGTAGTTTTTCTGATAGGTCTGACGATACTGCAAGCACTGTGATTCGACCATGCTGCCATCAGTAGCAGTCAGGTCACATACTGCTTTACGCGGTGCAATTTCTACTTCAAAACTTGGAATATTTACTACTTTTACATTCATAGGTTGTCCTTCAACAACCATCGTGCGCTCATTGTCCATACCCATCGTAGAGCAACCAGAAAGGGCAAAAGTCGTCATCAATGCTGCAAGTGCTAATTTCTTCATTATTCAATCCTCAGATAATTTATTATTGATTCTTTATTGATAGCTTAGTTACTGGCTTATTTATTGATTTAGCTAATAACTCACTGTTACTTAGATAAACTTATTATTTTGAACACTTTATCTTGCTTTGCTACAAGCTAATAAGGCTGTTTGCTTCTTACTGAAACCAGTATAGGTCGCTAGTCGTCTTGCCCTCTATGACTGCTTTGTAAAGTAACGTCAGCTTTTGCAACTGATGTTAATGAAGCGTATTAAATAGCGGAGTTATTTGCTACTGAGGAGATGATTGACATTAAAAAGCCAGAACAATATTTGTTCTGGCTCTTATACAACTATGCAAATTCTGTTTTATTGAAGAGTACTAGCTACGATAATCAGCATTTATTTTGACATAATCGTATGATAAATCGCAGGTATATACGGTATCACTAGCATCGCCACGTGCAAGGTCGATATGAATGGTAATCTCAGGTCGGCTCATGACTGTTTTGCCCGCTTCCTCTGTATAGTCAGGTGCAACACCGCCATTTTGACAAATCATTACCTCGTCTAGATACACATCAACTTGCTCTGTGTCTAAATTTTCGATACCAGCATAGCCCACTGCTGCTAATATGCGTCCCCAGTTAGCGTCACTGGCAAAGAATGCCGTTTTTACTAAGGGTGAATGTGCGACTGCATAAGCCACATCGCAGCATTCTTGCGTGGTTTGACCGCCAGTCACTTTGACCGTCATAAATTTAGTAGCGCCTTCGCCATCACGTACAATCAGTTGTGCCAGACGGACAAATACGTCGGCTAATGCATCGAATACAGGCTGATAATGTGGATGCTCTGGACTATCAATCACCTCTGAGCTAGCAGCGCCTGTTGCAATCAACACACAACAGTCATTGGTTGAGGTATCACCATCAACAGTAATTCGGTTGAAAGACTGCTCATTGATAGCGCTTAGCATTTCTTGCAGTAAGTCAGCGGTGATATTAGCATCTGTCGCCACATAGCCCAGCATAGTCGCCATGTTCGGACGTATCATTCCTGAACCTTTAGACATACCAGTAATATGATAGCTAGTACCTGCTACATCAATTTTTTGGCTAGCCAATTTAGGAATGGTATCTGTTGTGCGAATGCCATTAGCAGCAGCTAGCCAGCTATCTGGCGCTAGATTAGCCAATGCATTATCCAAACCTGCGATGACCGCATCACTATTCAATGGCTCACCAATCACGCCAGTAGAGAATGGCAATATCGTATTGGTATCTACACCGGCCTTTTCAGCCAATGCTGTACAGATATCAATAGCGCGGCGCTTGCCATCAGCGCCCGTACCTGCATTTGCGTTACCTGTATTGGTGACTAAATAGCGCGGGCTGACCTTAGCAAAGTGCTCACGCAATACTCGCACTGGCGCTGCACAAAAGGTGTTTTTAGTGGTTACAACCGCAATAGTAGCTTTGTCAGATATTTCGATGACTACTAGATCGTCGCGGTCCTTATAACGGACACCTGCCGCTGTGGCACTGAGCTTGATGCCGTCGATAGGATAGATAACGTCAGGTACTGATACATTTCCAACAGCCATAATAAAATCCTTATTTCTCAATTTTTATCGTTATTTATGGAATACGAAGTGATAAATATATAGTCAGTTTAAGACAGTTCAGATACAAGAAGAACTAGCTGCAGCACTACAATAAGCAGACTGAACAAGCTAATAATCGTATCTAATTGACATCAGAATTGACTATATATAGGTATCACGGTATATAAGTATTACGGTTTCTTTAAGTCAAATGCCGACCAAATCGGTGCATGGTCAGATGGTTTCTCCATAGCACGTAGCTCATAACTGATACCAGCATCGATACATTTATCGATTAGATCTGAGGTACATAGGATATGATCAATACGTAACCCGCGCTTAGGTTCATCATTGAAGCCGCGACTGCGATAATCAAACCAACTGTATAACTCGGTGCTCTCTGGATAATGCAGACGGTAAGTATCTGTCAGCTCACGTGACATCAATGCTGAATACCATTCGCGCTCTTCCGGCAGAAATGAGGTTTTTCTGTTTTTCAACCAACGCTTGGCATTAACTTCACCAATACCAATATCGATATCTTCTGGCGCGATATTCATATCACCCATGACGATGATCGAACGACCTTCAGATTTTAGCGTATCAATATAAGCCATCAAGTTGGCATAATAAGCGCGCTTCATTGGAAATTTGGTCGGGTGATCTTGGCTCTCTCCTTGCGGGAAGTAACCATTGAGCACATCCACTTCACGACCTTCAAACTCATAACGTGCATGGATAAAGCGCTTTTGGGCTTCTTCATCTTCGCCAGGGAAGCCTTTTTGTACAAACACAGGTGCAGCTTTGGATAATAGTGCAACGCCGTAATGCCCTTTTTGTCCAAAGTACTCTACGTGGTAGCCCAGACCTTCGATATCGCTAAGCGGAAATTGATCATCATGAACCTTGGTTTCTTGTAGGCCCATGACATCAGGATCGATTACCTCGCGCACCGCCTCGAGCTGATGCTGACGTGCACGGATACCATTGATGTTAAAACTGACAAAACGGGTCATAAACTGTCCTATACTGATTGGTTAGAATATAGCGCTCTATAAATGGGGGAAATATAAACGGCTATGATAACAAATGTAAGCGGTTCTAGCGGTTGCATGGCCTGATATCTTAAGCTAGAGTAACTCTATTATAAGCACTATTTATTATTGGTCTATCTGAAACACTTTTATTCAACAATACTTATTAAAAATATCGAGCATCATTATGACAACAATTAAGCAAAAAAATACGACATCAGCCATGAATGATGACACTAAACCATTATTTGCTAAAGATTATAACGTCTATATTAACCATACTGATGCTGGCGGTATAGTCTATCACGCCAATCACTTGGTGTTTTTTGAAAACTGCCGACGCGACTGGTTTACTGAGCTGGGCTTAAATGGGTATTTTTTGCAGACTGATAGCGGTGAAGTGCAGCATTTTGTCGTGAGTCAGGCGGACTTGCAATACAAAAGAGCCATTCTATTAGATGAGGTAATTAGCGTACGTATTGATAAAGTGGAGCTAAAACCTGCCAGCATCATATTTTATCAAAGTATATATCGCAATTTACCAAATCATGGCTCTACCGAAACAGATAATAGCCAGCTACTAAGCAGCACCAAAATCGTCATTGCCTGCGTACAAAACCTCGTCAAACCAGAGCCAATGAGTAATGATGAAATAGGCAGCGATAAACCAGATACTTCAGCGACAACCCCACCAATGCGTCCTATTCGTGTGCCAAAAAAACTGCGCGTTACGATCGAACAGGCTATCTCTGAGCAAGTGCATGGTCAGCAGTAGAACGCTATGAGCATAGATACCGATAGAGTATTGCTTGAATTTGATAATCTATGGGTACATAGCCAACGAACGATACGTACTCATAGTATTAAAAAAAGCAAAGAAGCCTCGAATAAAATCCCTATGCTGTCTAGCATTTATCAAAAATGGACAAGCAAGCTAACCGGTAACGCCTCACTGGATAAAGAGCCATCAATTCATGATCGAACGCTAATAAGCGGTGCGAACGGTACGCTATTGTCAGGGCAGGTCACTGTTTTGACAGGAGCGTCTGGTAGCGGTAAATCAGTACTATTGCGAGTATTGGCAGGATTATTGCCAATGAGCAACGGTACTATTCGTTTGCATGATAATGACACGTCAAGTAATGTTTATCACGATACTCATGAGACTGCACCTATACGGTGGCGCCAGCAAGTTGCCCTACTTGCTCAGCACCCACAGTTGTTAGACGGCAGTGTCCTTGAAAATTTACAAATGCCTTATCAATTGCATGCTCACCAGCCACAGACTTTTGATAGAGACTGGCATGTTGCTCAGCTTGAACACTTAGATAGAAGTGCAGATTTTTTACAACAAGACGCCAAACATTTATCTGGTGGCGAGCGCCAACTGGTCAATACATTGCGCCTATTGCAACTCAGTCCACAAGTTCTATTACTAGACGAGCCAACCGCCGCTTTGGACATTGACACTTCAGCACAGCTAGTCAACTTACTTATCAACTGGTTGCACGCAGATGCACAGCGCACACTCCTATGGGTAACTCACGACATAAAAGATATCATGCCTTTGGCAAATAGACACTGGCATATGCAAGCAGGTGTGCTCACTGCGGACTCTTGAAGAGCTTTTATCAGAAACATTTAATCAAATGAGTAAGTCGTCGCTTAGTTGCTAAGAAATTTGGCACGTTAATGACCTCAACCCTCACCTTATATTATTACCATAATTACTTCTTAAATAAGCTCATACGAGTGGTACGAATGATATGCAAATTTTTCTCACTTATAGTGATATTGCTCTTGCCAGTAGTTTAATTATTATCGTATTACTCATCTCTTGGCGGTTACGTTTAAAGCTAAGCAAGACCCTTTTAATAGCGGCACTTCGTACGATTATACAGCTTAGCTTTATTGGGCTGATACTGGCGTGGATTTTTGCACGTGAACAATGGTATGAAGTGCTACTTATCTTAACGGTCATGACTCTAATTGCAGGAAGTGCCGCCAAAAATCGCGTTAAACGCAGTTATAAAGGGTTATTGACAGATACATTATTGGCAGTCGGTATCTCAGCAATACTAGTAACGGCGATTGCGATTATAGCGATTTTGAATGTGCAACCTTGGTATACACCGCAATTCATTATTCCTATATTGGGTCTGATATTAGGTAACTCTCTGACTGCCATTTCGTTGACGAGCAATCAATTGATTGAATCCTTTCATGAGCAATCTGGACGTATCGAAATGATGCTCAGTCTATCTGCTAAACCATTCGAAGCCGTCCATGAGCAGATAAAATCAGCTATCACTAATGGCATGACCCCAACTTTAAACTCTATGCTAGTCGTCGGTATTGTTAGCTTACCAGGCATGATGACTGGTCAAATCCTAGCGGGTGCCGATCCCACTCAAGCCGTACGCTATCAAATAATCACTATGTTCCTGATATGTGTCAGCAGCACGCTTGGCTGTACTATCAGTGCATTACTTATCTATCGAAGATTCTTTAATAAAAAAGATCAATTCATTTTACCGCAATAATTTTGGCATCTACATTCGTTTGTGTTTTGTCAGCTCACCAATATTAGTTATTTAATACTTCGTTGATGAAATAAAAGAGCCAATATATTCTTATAAGTTAATATATGTACTGCTCAGTATCGCTTCCTGTTATTGTTTTAGACTAAATTCATGCTAATGTATTGCTCAAATGTATCGTTTTTTTGATACTTTATTTGTAAGCAGCAGATAAATAGTTTTAGAACGAGCATTATTTTTATTATTGAACTTTTTATTTATTTGTTTTATCTAATGCTTTATCTAAATGTTCATTAAATAAAATGCTGTGAAAATAGCAAAAAAAATAGCTATTAATCAATAGACAGGGATGCTATTGAATATGGTATATACCACCTAAATAAGTAGTGGTTTGTACCATTGATAGATTGACAACTACCTTCTTAAAATACTTTAGCCTATATCAAATCGCAAGGATGCTAACTATGATATCGAACAAACCTTGGCTTTCTCAATATCCAGCCGGTGTGCCAAAAACCATTAACCCCGATAGATATAGCAGCATCATGGAGCTGTACGAAGAATGCTTCGATCGCTTCCGTGGACATCCGATGAGCATTTGTATGGGAGTGACTCATACTTATGGTGATATTGATAACGCTTCAATGGCAGTCGCCGCTTGGCTACAGAACCAAGGCTTGCCAAAAGGCAGTGTCGTCGCTTTGATGATGCCAAACGTTCCACAGTATCTACCAACTATGATTGGCATTTTGCGGGCAGGCTATGTATGTACCCCTGTCAACCCACTATATACTGGCCGAGAATTGCGCCATCAGCTTAAC
This sequence comes from Psychrobacter proteolyticus, assembly GCF_038155145.1. Taxonomy (GTDB): domain Bacteria; phylum Pseudomonadota; class Gammaproteobacteria; order Pseudomonadales; family Moraxellaceae; genus Psychrobacter; species Psychrobacter proteolyticus_B. The sequence continues at coordinate 593,697 of NZ_JBAKAY010000001.1, read as the reverse complement.
GACTCAGGTGCTCAGGCAATTTTTGTGGTCGATAACTTTGCCCAAGCGCTTGAGCAAGTCATTGAAGAAACAGCTATCAAACGTGTCATCCTATCGAAAATGGGCGATATGATGGGATTGAAAGGTATTTTGGTCAATACGATTATTCGTCAGGTCAAACGCTTAGTACCCAAGTATAATCTCAATGACCCCAAATACCATGTCACTAAATTCCCCGACGTGCTAAAAAAAGGTAAAAACTTACCTTTTCAACAACCAACCATGTCTCTGGACCAGAAAGCATTTTTGCAATATACAGGTGGTACCACAGGACTTTCGAAAGGCGCTATTTTGTCACAGCGTAATATCGTAGCAGCAGCGATGCAATCAGAAGCATGGACTCGCCCTATCACGTCAGAAATCAACGAAGTATATATCAATATGGTAATGGCACTGCCGTTGTATCATATCTTCGCATTCATGCTTAGCCTACTTGGTATGCGTTCAGGTTATACTTTTATATTGATACCCAATCCTCGCGATATTCCAGGGTTCGTCAAAACCTTGTCAAAACAACCGTTCCACATTTTCCCTGCAGTCAATACCCTCTTTAAGGGGCTGCTCGATAATCCAAACTTTAAAGATTTGAACTTTAGCTCTTTGCGTATCTCACAAGCTGGTGGTATGGCGGCTACTGAGCAAACTGCGAATCGATGGTTAGAAGTGACTGGCTGCGCGATGATCGAAGGTTGGGGTATGACAGAAGGTGTTGCCGTCGGTACTGCCAACGTCATTACCAATCGTGAGTTTAACGGTACTATCGGTGTACCAGCACCTGGTGTCGATGTCATCATTATTGATGAAGATGGCAAGCATGTAGGTTTAAACGAAGGGGGTGAGCTATGTATTAAAGGCCCTAACGTAACCTCTGGATATCTGAATAGAGACAGTAGTGCTGATTTTACTAGTGATGGTTATTTCCGTACTGGTGATATCGTCAGCATGGATGACAAAGGTTATATTAAACTGCTCGATCGTAAAAAAGATATGATTTTGGTTTCAGGATTTAATGTATTCCCGAACGAAATTGAGTCTGTGATGCTTGACTGTGATGGTATTCTTGACTGCGCAGTAATTGGTATTCCTGACGATCATCAAGGTGAAGCGGTCAAAATATACGTAGTACCTGAAGACAATAATGTTACCAAAGAAGTGATTACAGACTTTGCCTTAGATAATCTAACGGGTTATAAGTGTCCACGCCACATCGAGTTTGTGAGTGACCTACCAAAAAGTAATGTCGGTAAAGTACTGCGTCAAAAATTACGTGAAAAGCATAATGCAGATTACCCACAAAGATAAAACAACCTTAAATTTTAACTTTTCAAAAATTTAATTTTACTTTTACTAAAGAGCACCTTACATTTAATGTAGGATGCTCTTTAGCATATTTATTCTTAATTATTTATATTTGAGGATACTCTTCTAAAACTCTCGTTATTATATTCATAAAATTAATTATTCTGGTTTTCTTAATACAGGTAATGATAATTATTTGATAAGACAGTGATTTATTTTTATGAACCAATTGCTCAATAACTGTATCCTACAACATATATTCTTTTATTTATCAAATTTAATTATAAACTATCAAGTTCTTGTATAAGAATAACAGACCTAGTTGTAGTTATGTTAATGTATCGCCAAAATGTGTCACTATACTTTCTGTTATTTTAATATTATAGTACTTTTAATTAAGGCCAATTGATTAATATTATTTTACAAGTGGTCATTTTCATTATCAAAAATAGTAATCGGCTTTTTAATCTACTTAGATGTTTACGCTTTGTGGTTAAATCAAACTTTATATAGGCCCCATATTTTAGCAGTATGTGAATACATAGGATAGCACTCAACAATTTCTTGCTAATGGAGCAGCAACTTGAATTGTTGACATGGACGTGACTACTTTTTTATAGAGCCTTAACTTATTTCAATATTTAAGGACACTAATCATGACAGTAGATAAACCTTGGCTTGCTCAATATCCAGAAAACGTACCCAAGACGATTAATCCTGATCAATATGAAAGCCTCATAGAGTTATATGAAGAGTGTTTTAACCGCTTTCGTATGCATCCGATGACTATCTGTATGGGTGTTACACATACTTATGGCGACGTTGATACAGCCTCACTTGCAGTAGCAGCATGGTTACAAGCACAAGGCCTACCTAAAGGCAGTGTAGTAGCTCTTATGATGCCAAACGTTCCCCAATATCTACCAACTATGATTGGTATTCTACGTGCAGGTTATGTTTGCACTCCAGTAAACCCACTATATACGGGTCGCGAGTTGCGTCATCAATTGAACGACTCGGGCGCTCAGGTTATTTTTGTTGTTGACAACTTTGCTCAAGCCTTAGAGCAAGTCATTGAAGAAACCAATATCAAACGTATCGTGCTGTCAAAAATGGGCGATATGATGGGTCTAAAAGGTATTTTGGTCAATACTGTCATCCGTCAGGTTAAACGTTTGGTACCTAAATATAACTTAAATGATCCTAAGTATAACGTTACTAAGTTCCCTGAAGTTCTAAAGAAAGGTAAGAATCTACCGATTCAAGCGCCAAAAACTACCCTACAACAGAAAGCGATTTTGCAGTATACAGGTGGTACTACTGGGTTGTCTAAAGGTGCTGTCCTAACACAACGTAATGTTGTCGCTGCTGCTATGCAGTCAGAAGCATGGTATCGTCCTGTTACTTCAGACATCAATGAAGTCTATATCAATATGGTTATGGCATTACCGCTATATCATATTTTTGCCTTCATGCTGAGTCTGCTCGGTATGCGTTCAGGTTATACCTTTATCTTAGTACCTAATCCGCGCGATATGCCAGGGTTTATTAAAACGTTATCAAAACAACCATTCCACATCTTCCCTGCTGTGAACACTCTATTCAAAGGGTTACTTGACCAGCCAAACTTTAAAAACTTAGATTTTAGTTCATTACGTATCACTCAGGCTGGTGGTATGGCGGCAACTGAGCAAACCGCAGCACGTTGGTTGGAAGTAACTGGCTGCCCTATGGTTGAAGGTTGGGGTATGACGGAAGGTGTTGCGGCAGGTACTGCTAACGTGATTACTGATCGTAAGTTCAACGGTACTATTGGTATACCTGTTCCTAGTGTCGATATCATTGTAGTAGATGACAGTGGCAAACGTGTGGGCCTAAATCAAGCAGGCGAAATGTGTATTAAAGGCCCTAATATTACGTCTGGTTACTTTAATAAAGACAATACCAATGATTTCACAAGCGACGGCTACTTCCGTACCGGTGATATTATCAGTATGGACGAAAAAGGCTATATTACCCTACTAGATCGTAAGAAAGACATGATCTTGGTTTCTGGATTCAATGTATTCCCTAACGAAATCGAATCTGTCATGCTCGACTGTGATGGTATCGTCGATTGCGCAGTAATTGGTATTCCTGATGACCATCAAGGTGAAGCGGTTAAAATTTATATCGTACCTGCCGATAACAATGTCACTAAAGAAGTCATCAAAGAATTTGCGCTGGACAATTTGACTGGTTATAAATGTCCACGCCATATTGAGTTTGTCAGTGAATTACCAAAGAGTAATGTTGGTAAAATACTGCGTCAAAAATTGCGTGAACAGCATATGTCAGACAACCCTCAAACGTTGTAATACTTGCCCTGCTATTTCAGAGCAAATAAAAGAAGAAGCCCACTATTATTGTAGTGGGCTTCTTCTTTTCAGCATTAAGAAAATCGATTTGATTAGCTTAGTTTATTCATTACCTGTAATGGCAAGTGCTTCATCGCATGACTGACAATAGACCAAGGCAGGCTCGGCACACAGGCTTCATCTACACCCACTTCGATAGCTGCGACAATGGCTTTAGTACCAGTATCTGCATCGACTTCAAATGGTAATGGCTTAGACCCTTCGTTGATTTCGGTGCGAATATAGCCTGGGTAAATCGTAGAAACCTTAATAGGAAGATTAGTCAAAAGCATATCAGCACGAATGCCTTCTGCTAAGTGAGCCAAGCCAGCTTTACTTGCACCATAGGTTGTCAGATGCCTAGGCAATCCACGCATGGCTGACATGCTAGATATCACGACCAAATGGCCACTGTTCTGAGCACGGAAGATATTCATGGCGGCTTCACACTGTGCCAGTGCTGCTACAAAATTGACATCGGCAGTGCGACGATTAGTCTCAAAATGCCCTTTACCAATGCGGCGGCTATCACCAATACCCGCATTGACCACTACTCGCTCAATGCTACAGAAATCATCTGCAAAAGCATCAAATACTTGAAAGACCGTATCATAATCACTCACATCTAGTGCTTGGTATTCGACTCGGATATCAGGATACTTGTCCATCATTTCCGATTTTAGGTGCTCTAAACGATTAGTACGACGTGCACATATGGCCAAGTTGTAGCCAAGGCTAGCAAACAATCTTGCCATACCCTCGCCCAGACCTGAACTGGCACCTGTGATAAGCACTGTTTTACCTTTGCCTACTTGCTGCTGACTCAAGTCTTTTAGATAGCTTGCAGGTCGTACCGCGCCTACTATCTGGTTTTTGCTATGGCGCGCACTTTTAGCAACCAATTTTATTAATTTGTTTTGCATGTACAGTCCTTTGTATATCGATATTACACAGAATCAAATCGGTATCTAGTATAAACGCTGATAGTGCTTATACCTTAAATAGGTATGACACTACATTATTCGCAAGTCATATATAAATTTATCGCCATGTCACGAATGGTTTACCATCAGAAAATAAATGACTGTATTCATTTAAAGACAACAAGCGAGAACTTTGATTCTTTAAAGTAATAGAGGTCACACCCGTATTAACCAAGCTTTTATTCAGCTGATAAGCGGTTTGACTGCCTTGCCGCAATAACTGTGCAGTTATTGCAGCGATCACACCGCCTGAAGTAAATACGAGTACGGTGCTGTCCTGATCTAAGCTCATACTTGCTACTTTTGTACGTACTTGTTCAAGGGCTTGCTGTGCACGATCATTAAACTGTGGCCAACTCTCAAGATAATCTTGGTCATTGTCACCAGCATGCCAGCGTTGCATCGCTTGATCAAATAGCTCAGCCAGTCGTGTCGCTGGCGATTCTGCTTTGGCGATTTCAGCTGAGATGTCAGATCGATTACCAGATGCCTCTGCTGACTTAACGAACACGTCTTTATGATTAAATTCATCAAATTGCGGCAGAATATAACTATCAGGCTGATCAAAGTTGATTACAGGCGCAACAGCTGTGCCATTGCTATTATTGGCATGTACAGATGACTGGTAACGCTCCCAAAAATGACGTGCTGAGTCTTGCTGTCGCACCAACCTACCAGTAAATATGGCATCGATACGGCGCTGCGTAGCTGCATAGTGCTGACCTAGCATTTGTGCTTGGACAGTGCCTAGTTCTGAGAGTTGATCATAATTTTCTTGTCCAAAAGATGCTTGGCCATGACGTGCTAAAAGTATGGTTGTCATAAATTATTACCTTTTATCATATTTGCAAAGTACGGTTTACTGAATGCTTACGCTTCAGGAGAGTCAGGTGCTTTTGCAAAATAGCCTTTTGGTAAAATACTTTTGACCACTTTTTGAACAGGGCTTGGTAACTGCTCGATAGCAGCAGCATCTACGCCTATGTCTTCTAAATGCGGCTGCACATGCGCATTGAATAAGGCTTCGCCTTCATATTGCGCAATTAGTTTCAAACATTTAGCATGCATGACATGTATAACGAGCCAAGCGTTTTTGAAAGCTGGATTGGTGGTTTGCTTATGATAATAACGATAGTAGATTTGTTGAATAATGCCTGAGAGGCGGAACAATCCAAACACTTCATAAAAGGTCCAATTATCTATCTCTAAACCTGACTGTTTTAGATAATATTCAACCACTTCATCACGCGTCATCATGCCTTCTAAATGTGTTGGCTGACGACGGAACTGCTGCATGATGATATTGTCATCTTCTTCAATCCAGTAAGCCAACGCACTACCCAAGTCCATCAATGGATCGCCAAGGGTTGCCATCTCCCAGTCGAGCACGCCAATCACTTTGGTCGGCTCATCCGCATCAAGTATGACATTGTCAAAGCGCCAATCATTATGAATGATACAAGTTTTGCTATCAGCAGGCGTGTGCTTAGCAAGCCATTGTCTGACCAATGCAAAGCTTGGTACGTTTGGTGTCTTTGCTTTAACATAACGTTTGTCCCAGCCACTAATCTGGCGTTCGCAGTAACCTTCACCGCGACCCAAATTAACCAGATCAGGATGCTCGGTATAGTCTATCTGGTGCAGCTCTACCAAAGCGTCTAATACATTGGTGCAAAGCAGACGCGTTTGCTCAGGATTTAGATCGATACCTTCTGGTAATTCTGCACGAGGAATAATACCCTCCATACGCTCCATCACATAAAAATCAGCGCCGATAACAGCTTCATCCGTACATAGCGCAATCATCTCAGGTACATAAGGATAAGCATCTTTTAACGCTTTTTGAACGGTGTACTCACGCACCATGTCATGGGCAGATTTTGCCTTGGTACCTTTTGGTGGACGACGTAATATGAGGTCTTGGTTTTTATCTTCACCCTCATACTGTAGTCGATATGTCCAGTTTGATGCGCCGCCTGAGAACTGAGTGACTGTAGGCTCGCCTACCACGTCGACACCTTGACCGCGAAGCCATTCACTGACTGCTTTGGCATCAAGCTCTTCACCCTCGCGTACGGCACCGCCTTTGTCTAGTACTTTACTATCAGTTGCCATGAGACATTCCTTATCATGTGGTCATTTATTTTTATAACAGATATGCGAGCTAGTTCTCAATTCAATTTATCTGATTCTTATAACTATTTTTGAAATGAAAACTCGCTCTAGTGATGAAAAATTCACTACTAAGTCGTTAATAGTGAATTTTCAATTAGCATTTTGATTGGCTTATTCTTGATAGTTGCGTGAGCAAATCGAAACTAACTCACACAACCGTTTGTTAAGATTAAGCTTAAGACTAAACTTTGTCAGATTTAGCAGAACGACTAAAGCCTTGGCGTTTTAGTTCCAGCTTAGCAATCATGGTTTTATGTACTTCATCTGGACCATCTGCTAAACGTAGTACACGTGCTTGCGCGTAGAAATTTGGTAGCAATGTGTCCTGACACACGCCCATACCACCATGAATCTGAATCGCCATATCGACGACTTCTTGTAGCACAGTTGGCGCCACTACTTTGATAGCAGAGATTTCCGTCAATGCTGCTTTGGTGCCTTGAGCATCCATTTTTTGAGCGGCGTACAATGTGAGCAAGCGTGCTTGGTCAATTTTGATACGGGCCTCGCTGATACGCTCAAAGTTACCACCCAATTGTAGTAATGGCTTACCAAAGGCAGTACGCGACATACCACGCTTGACTGCTAATTCAAGAGATTTTTCGGCAGCGCCGATACAGCGCATGCAATGATGAATACGACCTGGCCCTAGACGACCCTGTGCAATCTCAAAGCCCTTACCAGGTCCACCAATGAAGTGACTGACTGGCACACGTACATTTTCAAAGCTAATCTCGCCATGGCCATGCGGTGCATCATAATCACCAAACACTTTAAGCATACGTTTAATGTTCACACCTGGTGTGTTGACTGGCACAAGCACCATCGAATGCTGATGATGACGGTCTGCACTTTCATCCGCGGTATATGCCATCACAATCAAAACATCAACCGCTGGATCGCCAAGACCAGATGACCACCACTTGCTACCATTGATGACAATCTCATCACCATCTACTACGGCTGTTGCTTGCATGTTGGTTGCATCACTTGACGCCACGTCAGGCTCAGTCATACAGAATACAGAGCGTGTCTTACCTTCTAGGATTGGGGTAAGCCACTTGTCTTGCTGCTCTTGAGTACCGTAGCGCCATAACAGCTCCATGTTGCCGCTATCAGGTGCATTACAGTTGAATACATGAGGTGCTAGCAAGCTACGACCAGTCAATTCTGCGATAGGCGCATAATCAGTGACTGACAGTCCTGCACCTAATGTGTCATCTGGCAAGAATAAATTCCACAAGCCTTCTTCACGTGCTTGCTTGCGCAGGTTTTCGTAGGCTTCTGGCCACTCCCAATTTTCCCAATTACCATCAGGGTTTTTCTTATGACAATCTTCCCAAAATTGGGCTTCGATAGGCTCAATATTCGTTTCGATAAACGCTTTGACTTTGGCATGCATGGCTTGACCATGTTCTGTTGCGGTAAACATTAAATTGTCGTTAGACATAAATGACTTCCTTTTCTTTATTGATTGTCTAAATCAAATGTTGATAAAAAGCTCTACTAGAGCTTTAGTGCACGCACGTATACTGTTTTCCGTGTGCTACATTTATAACACAGCAATTGTCAATAAACAGCAAAAAGGCGCGACCAGCTAGGCCACGCCTTTTACAAAATATAAACAATGTATCCAAAAACTTCTAAGTACTAAAATACCATTATTTAACTATCATAATGATAACTAACATTATTTCAGAATATTTAGGCGACTATTCAAATCAAAACGTGCAAGTGCATCAGGTAATTTATCTACAGCCATTCTCAATGTCGCTTCTGCTGCTTGAGCCAATCCTAACTTTTCTGCTAACGTCGGTTTCTGACGTGAATATAGTGCATACACTTCGTTGTCTTCCATACGTTCCAAAATATAGCTGTCTGAAGTTTGTAGACTATCAATTAAGTTAAGCTTTAACGCATCTTCGCCATACCAATGCTCACCCGTAGCTACTTTGGCCACATCAAGTTCTGGACGATAGTTGTTTACGAAGTGCTTAAATAGCTCATGCGTCTGCTCTAATTCTTCTTGGTACTTGGCACGGTCTTCGGCATCATTTTCACCAAATACAGTTACCGTACGTTTGTAGTCACCAGCGGTAAACATCTCATAATCGACGTCATGGTTTTTTAGCCATTTATGAAAGTTTGGCAGCTGCGACACCACACCGATTGAACCAATGATAGCGAATGGTGCGGCTATTACCTTGTCTGCAACACAAGCCATCATATAACCACCGCTCGCCGCCACTTTATCAACACAGACCGTCAATTTCAGACCAGCATCTTTTAAGCGAACCAATTGCGCTGCGGCCAAACCATAACCATGTACCAAACCGCCGCCTGATTCGAGACGGACGATAACTTCGTCACCTTTATTTGCAGTACTAATTAAAGTACTGATTTCTTCACGCAAATGTTTGACCGCAGTTGCTTTGATATCACCGTCAAAATCGAGCACAAAAACTTGTGCCTTATCATCAGAATGTTTTTTCTTATTTTTGGTTTTTGCTTTCAATGCTTGCTTGGCTTTTTTGGCCATGACTTTTTTAAACTGTTTGAGGGCAGCTTTGCCTTGGGTGGCTTCCATCAAATCTTCACGGCGCTGCTTTTGAGCATCATTTAAGTGGCGTATTTTAAGCTCAACAGGGTTTTTAGGGGGATGAAATAGCATGGTTACAAATCCTCAAGTCAGTAAATATATTGATATGGCTGTTTTTGTTAGCGTGCGGTTGATATGTGCACACTAAGCGGCGTTTTCAAGCATGATGACAATATTTAACCCAATATAAATAACGCAGAATAAATACCTCAGATACTTGCAGACTCCCGTGCTTTGATTGAACTCAGCCGGTTGTATAACAAGGGCAGATTAGGCATAATATGCGTTTATATCAAATTTTCTGCAGCCAACGTGATGACCATATGTCTTAATCGCGTTGTTTGTGTGTTTTTTTTGCAAATAGCTTGAAACGCACAACAATGGCTGCATTATTATACTTCGAATTGGGCTGATAACTGGATAACCATATTATGACGCAAAGCACTATGACGCATAGCGAATACCGAGACGAGTATTGCGGAGCCGTAACCGAGAGCTTGCTTGAGCAAACCATTAGTATCGTAGGCTGGGTACATCGTCGTCGCGATCACGGTGGCGTGATTTTCTTAGACATGCGTGACCGCGCAGGTATCTTACAGGTCGTGGTCGACCCTGATACCCCAGAAGCTTTTGCAGCAGCTGATGCTGTACGTCCTGAATACGTGCTAAAGATAACTGGCCGCGTACGTCGTCGTTATGAAGGTACTGAAAATAATAATATGACCAGTGGCCAGATTGAGCTATTGGGCAAAGAAATTGAAGTACTGGCTAAATCTGAAACACCGCCATTCCCATTGAATGACGAAAAAACGACCGTATCTGAAGACTTGCGTCTAAAGTATCGTTATCTTGATATGCGTCGTCCGCAAATGCAAGAGCGTATGGTGTTCCGTGCCAAGGCAACGTCAGCGATTCGTCGTTATTTAGACGATCATGGTTTCTTGGATGTTGAAACGCCTATCTTGACTCGTGCAACGCCTGAAGGTGCGCGTGATTATCTTGTACCATCACGTACCCGTCCAGGTAACTTCTTTGCCCTGCCGCAGTCACCACAGCTATTTAAGCAGTTATTGATGGTGTCAGGTTTTGACCGTTATTATCAAATTGCTAAATGCTTCCGTGATGAAGATTTACGTGCCGATCGTCAGCCTGAATTTACTCAGGTGGATATTGAGACTTCTTTCTTGAACGAAGAAGAAATCATGAACATCAACGAAGGTCTTATCAAGCATTTGTTTAAGACAATGATGGACGTTGAGTTCGAGCAGTTCCCACGCATGACTTACGCTGAAGCAATGCGTGACTATGCATCAGACAAGCCTGACTTACGTATTCCACTAAAGTTGGTTGACGTTGCAGACTTGATGAAAGACGTTGACTTTAAGGTATTTGCCGGTCCTGCAAACGATCCTAAAGGTCGTGTTGCTGCCCTACGTATCCCTGGTGGCGCATCGTTAAGCCGTAAGCAAATCGATGCTTATACCAAGTTTGTTGGTATTTATGGCGCACGCGGTTTGGCTTATATCAAGGTCAATGACGCTAGCAGCATTAACAACGGTGTGGATAAAGAGTCTGGTCTACAGTCTCCTATCATCAAAAACATGACTGATGACGTGCTTGTGAGCTTGATCGAGCGTACTGCTGCAGAAGATGGCGACATTATCTTCTTTGGTGCGGACAAAGCCAGTGTCGTGAATGATGCAATTGGTGCATTACGCCAAAAAATCGGTCTAGATCTTGAAATGACGACTTGTGAATGGGCACCACTTTGGGTGACCGACTTCCCAATGTTTGAAGAGACTGACGATGGTCGTTGGACGTCGATGCATCATCCGTTCACTAAGCCTAAAGGCTCAGTTGAAGAGTTGAAAAACAACCCAGAATCTGCCCTTTCTATCGCTTATGACATGGTATTGAACGGTACTGAGATTGGTGGTGGTAGCTTACGTATCAACACTTATGATATGCAGCAAGCTGTACTTGAAGCCTTGGGTATTGGTGAGCAAGAAGCTGAAGATAAATTTGGTTTCTTACTTGATGCTCTAAAATTCGGTGCGCCACCGCATGGCGGCCTAGCATTTGGTTTGGATCGTTTGATTATGTTGATGGTAGGCGCAAGCTCTATCCGTGACGTTATCGCCTTCCCAAAAACCAAAACAGCTGATTGCCCATTAACTCAAGCACCTGCTGGCGTTGATAGCAAACAATTACGTGAGCTTGGTATCCGTGTGCGTGAAAAAGCACAGGCTGATACCAACAAGCCTGCTGAATAAATCGTTTGATAATGCGCGGTTGCTGTCTACAGTGCTTGTTACGTGATTCATTACCATGTGAGTGGTCATGAATCCGTATCATATTTTCAAAATCGTGCCATTGTCTGTACTGCAGATGCTGGCACGTTTTGTTGCGTGGGTTATTATTAAGATACCCAGTTTAAGTATCATGCGTACCATTCAGATCAATATGGCGCTGATTACTCATACCTTGTCTGAGCAGCAAAAGCGCGCATTGACCAAAGACATTATTTATCATCAATGTCTGACCAGTATTGAATCTATAAAAAGTTGGGCGATGCCTCCTGAGTGGAGTATTGCTCAGATTCGTGATGTCCATAATAAAGACATTTTTTTAGAAGGTCTTGCCAATCCAAATGGCATGCTTGCTATCGTCCCGCATCTCGGCACTTGGGAGATGATGAATGCTTGGCTCAACCAGTTTGGTGCGCCAACCATTATGTATAAGCCAGTTGTTGGCAAATTCGCTAATGAGTTTATCCTTCAAGGACGAGCGCGACTTAACGCGACTTTGGTACCTACTGATGGTAGCGGCGTCAAAGCCGTGTTTAAAACGCTCAAGCAAGGTGGTTTTAGTATTGTACTGCCCGACCACGTTCCAGAGCCATCAGGCGGCGTTGTCGTTCCGTTCTTTGGTATCAAAACATTGACCAGTACCCTTGCCTCCAAATTGGCAAGCAAAACCAAATGTGCGCTGGTTGGCTTATCTTGTATTCGCCGTACCGATGGACGCGGTTTTGACATTTACTGCTACAAACTCGATGATCCAGCCTTGTATGACCGCAATGCTGAAGTGGCGACTCATGCTCTCAATCAGGCCATGGAGCGTATGATTACAGACAACTACAGTCATTATATGTGGGGCTATCGACGTTTTAAGCGTATACCAAATTTAGGCAACCCTTACCGAAAAGATAAAGAGACTTTAGCAGCTTTTATTCAATCTCACTACTCTAACGTTTCTAGTCGTTCTGATAGTGATATCAACGATAGCGTTCGAAATAACAACGTTGAAAGCGACAATGTAAAAAGCGATAGTGCTATTAAAAATGATAACACTAAGCTCGACAATCATTAGTCATCACTAACCTAGCGTTGCACTATTTAGACATGCCATCAGTTTAGACGTACCATCAGTCACAGCTATGCTAATATTGGCTGAACTCTATATCCTTTTACTTTTATTAGTCCTTCATTTATCTGACTATTATCTCAATACGAGTGCATTATGACATCTGACGTAACTAAGACCTCATCTCTAGACCCTAATCAAACCAGTACAAATGCTGCTGAACAGCGTTATATCATCTGTATGAAATGGGGCGACAAATATGGTCCTGAATACGTCAATCGTCTCTACAACATGGTTAGTCGACATCTAACCCTAGATTTCCAAATGGTTTGCTTGACTGATGACAGCGCAGGTATTGACCCTGCGATTGCCTGCTATCCTATACCCGATATGGATCTACCAGCAGGTCCTGAACGTGGTTGGAAAAAACTGACTACCTTTAAGCCTGAGCTGTATGATTTAGAAGGTGTGGCCCTATTTTTAGACATTGATATCGTCATTGTCGATAATATCGATGCGTTTTTTACTTATCAAGCTGAGCATGAGGACAGTGTCGTCATCATCCGCGACTGGAAAAAACCTTGGCGCATGATTGGTAACAGCTCCGTCTACCGCTTTAATATTGGTATGAATACCTATCCTGATTTACTGTCCAATTTTGAGCGAAACTTTGAAACCATTCGCACCCAAGTACGTCACGAGCAGGCTTACCTTTCTAACTATTTGCGTGAGCATCATCACCTAGAGTATTGGGATAAGACATGGTGTGTTAGCTTTAAGTACCAATGTATTGCGCCGATTCCTTTTAACTTTGTACGCACACCTACTCTGCCGGATGATGCCAAAATCGTTATTTTCCACGGTGAGATTAACCCGCCCGATGCAATTGCTGGTAGTGGCGGTAAATGGTATCGACATGTGAAGCCAAGCCCATGGCTAAAAGACCATTGGCAATAAATGCTTAGCAATTAACCATATGTAGACAATTTATAATTAGCGTAAAGGCAGTGTATTAAGATATAAGATAGGTGAAATAAACGACTGGAAAATAGTATGGCGCTATATTTGAGATTACCTGCTACCGCTGGGTTCAATATTGATAATGAGCTCGTCATTATCAATGCTTTTAATGCCAATGAGCCAGCACAAAGCCTGCATGGAAAAGATGTCAATATTATCGCCTCAGGGCCATCTATACAGCAGCTACCGTTAGCAGCGCTACTAGATACGCCTACTATTTTTGTCAATGGCAGTATCAGCCTGATTGGGCAGCATCAGTTTACCGATATTGCTGGTTACGTCATCAGTGATGCGCGCTTTATCAATCATCAGCCTGAGATTTTACAGCAGTACTATACGGGTCAACCTCTATATGCAACATTAGCTGTCTTTGAAGCAATGGCCACCACGCACCCTGATATTATGCAAACGTACTATCATGCCATGCGGGTGTTGTACCCAGTGGATAGGCCATGGGGAGTCAAGTCAAACAAGCTATCTTTTAATAAGCTGATCTTTAAGAAAAAATTACTCAATAAAAAAATGCCGCTATCGTACTTTATCAATAATCCAAACTTTATTATTGATAGCGATCATAAAGCGGCTGACATTGGTGTCTCTCTTAACATTACTCATGGATTTGTGGAGGCAGGTACTGTCGCTTATGTCGCGGCGCAGTTGGCGTTTTCGCGTCAAGCAGCGAGTATTCATCTGTACGGTATTGATCTGCTTAACAGTAAGCAACCACGGTTTTATGAAAATAAAAACAATAGTGCACCAAGTATGCTCAGCAAAGTCATGAACGAGCGCATTATCCCTTCGTTTAACTTGCTCGGCAGAATCTATCAATCGCATGGTGTCCCTGTCGTAAATCACTCTCCTATTTCTAAATCGCTATTTGACACTTTCTAGTTAATGACTCGTAATTAATAACCTCTACTTGATTGCGTTTCATTAAGAACCACTACAAGTTATAAACCTTCATTTTTCTCTGAATCTAAAACAGAACCAAACGCTAAGTACTGTCTTGCAATATGTTCAGGCAGTAACTGCTGGTTTAGCGGCACGATATAATCTGTAAGATTGTCTATGGCTTGATCGATGAGCATGGCCAAGCCATCAATATCACCTACCGCTATTAAGTTTTGCTCAGGTAATAACTCTCGTGGACCAAAAGGACAATTCGTACTGATTACTGGTACGCTCAGTGCTTGCGCCTCTACGATGACATAGCCAAAGCCTTCAAACTTAGAGGTGAGTACCATCAGTGCAGCTGATCTAATTAATGGATAAGGGTTAGTCTGGAAGCCTAAAAACTTAATACAATCGCTAATATTTAGTTGGACAGCCAACTGTTTAATCTCTTCTTCAAGCCTACCTTTACCTACTAGTACTAATGGTAGCTTTCGTTCTGTTTTGGCATATGTATGTAGCAAGTCTCGGTGACCTTTCATGTCATCAAATGAGGCGACATGTACGATGTATTTTTTATCTACTAAGCTGAAATGTTCTAGATGGCTAGATGCTGCTGCTTTGGTATTTATAGCGATAGCATCACAAGGGTTATAGATTGTTGTGGTTTTGGTGATATTTCCGATAAGAGCAATCAAGTCTTGGCGTGCACCCTTACTCACACAGCTACAAGGATGAGCGCCATAGACCATTTTCAAATGGTTTATAGTCTGTACTGGCGACTCTAATAATTGATTTCGGAACTGCTTTGATAGCGCTGTATGCAGTACATTTACGATATTTGGCAACTGGCTATATGCCATAATCCAGTTTATCTTATAAATATTGGCCAGTATCAAATCTGGCTTCCCTATTTGGCTAAGCACATAAGTATCAATACGTTTAGCAACTGATTCGTAGGCTTGTGCTTGCGTAGATTCTGGGTAGAGATTCTGCTCAGAAAACACCTCGTCATATAGCACGATGTGATATTGCACACGAGCGTCTAGTAGCATATCTTGCGTCGCTTCCAAACATAGGATATGAGTGCGATAGCCCATATCTGCATAAGCGCTTGCCAACGTCGTAACCATACGCTCAGCACCGCGACCTTCAAGCGCTTTTAAAATAAATAGAATAATAGGTGGCATTGGTGTCTCAGCTTGATTTTTTAACGGTATAGGCATGATAGGTTAGCCAAATGAATGCAACTATGGTCATAATTATTGCAGCGTTCTGACTTTATATGCTAGTCTCACCTACCGCTGGTGCTCGGCATTTACTTAGTAAAGTACGAGCAGGATTTAACGGTATCTCTATAAAAAATTATAATTAGTCTAACTATCTAAATCGATTAAACCTTGTTAATAATCGCATCAGCAAATATCATGGCTGATCTAATATCGCTACTAAAATAGATGTGTATCCGCAAAGAACAGGATCAGTTATGAAGCAGCCTAATGAAAATACATTAGACATCGTCGTTGCTTGGGTAGATGGCGCAGACCCTATACTCAAACAAAAGCGAGAACAGTATAAGCCAACTAAAGAAGTGGCATCTGACGCAATAACTGACACGCGTTTCGCTAGCGACGATGAGATATATTATAATATTGCTTCTATAATCAAATATGTGCCTTTTTGTCGTCATATATATATTGTCACAGATCAACAAAAGCCCATGTTCATCGATGAGTTTGCCAAGCAAGGTATTTGTTCAGCAGATAAAATACGCATCGTTGATCATAAAGACATATTTTTAGGTTATGAACAGTTTTTACCTACGTTTAATACCCGATCGATTGAGTCGATGATATGGAATATTGAGGGGCTATCTGATTACTTCATCTATATGAATGATGATTTCTTTTTTAACCAACCAGTAAAAATAGATGACTTTTTGAATGGTAAAAATCTGAACATTCACGGCCACTGGCGTAAAAGTGCGGCATTAAATGCTAAGCTTAATTTCCGAAAATCGCGCTTTAAATTGTTTGGCACACCGATTCAACCAAGGCATACTATCGCCCAAATGCTAAGTGCCAAAATAATCGGTATGGATCAATTCTTTGAAATTCATCACTATCCTCATATCGTCGATAGGAACATATTGAAAGATTATTTACTAAATCATCCTCATCTACTGACAGAGCAGATTAGATATAAATTTAGAGATGTGGCGCAGGTGAACCCAATAACCCTGATGAATCATCTTAAAATTCAAAAAGATGAAGCAAATCTAAAACCCGATACCTCTGTCAACTACCTAAAAAATGAAAGTAGTGTCGAGGGTTTTATTGCTGCTTTAGAAGATGAATCTATCAAGTACGGTTGTATCCAGAGCCTAGATCTTCTTGAACCAGATTTACACAAGAAAATCAGCCAAGCTATGAAGCATAAATTTTTAGCGTATCTCCCCGTTTCTGTGACGGGAACACCAGCTCTCTGAGCTAAGGCAACCTGACACCGTATCGTGATTTTGAATCTTATTTAGCATAAACCAATTTTGGACTAGATCTATCAAAGCATAAACATTAATTGGATATATTATGAAAATAGCAGTAGTAGGTACAGGCTACGTAGGCTTATCAAATGCAATGCTATTGGCACAGCATAACGAAGTCGTCGCTGTCGACATTGTTCCTGAAAAAATCGACTTATTGAATACTCAGCAGTCCCCTATTGAAGATGAAGATATTGAGGATTTTTTATCAAATAAAAATCTCAACTTTTCTGCGACACTTGATGCGGCGGCAGCCTATAAAGGCGCTGATTTTATTATTGTGGCGACACCAACTGATTATGACGCCAAGACCAATTATTTTAATACATCAACGGTAGAAGCAGTGATTGAGCAAGTACTTCTGGTCAATCAACAAGCGACTATTATTATAAAGTCTACCGTACCAGTAGGATATACGGCGAGTATTAGAGAGCGTTATGCAACTGACCGTATTATCTTTTCACCCGAATTCTTGCGAGAAGGTAAAGCGCTGCATGACAACCTTTACCCTTCCCGAATCATTGTAGGTGAACAGTCAGAACGAGCTCAATTATTCGCTAACTTACTCCTTGAAGGCGCAATCAAAAAGGACGTGCCGCTACTGTTTGTAAAGCCTACTGAAGCTGAGGCAATCAAGCTGTTTTCTAATACTTATTTAGCAATGCGCGTGGCCTACTTTAATGAGCTTGATACTTATGCTCAAACCTTTGGGCTCGAAACCAAACAGATTATAGAAGGTATTGGTTTAGACCCGCGCATTGGTGATCATTATAACAATCCATCATTTGGCTATGGTGGCTACTGCTTGCCTAAAGATACCAAACAGTTATTGGCAAATTATGACGAGGTGCCAAGTAACCTAATAAAAGCCATTGTCGACTCCAACAGAACTCGTAAAGATTTTATAGCCGATAAGATTATCGAGAAGAATCCTAAAGTAGTAGGCATCCATCGACTGGTCATGAAAAGTGGTTCAGACAACTTTAGAGCTTCTGCGATACAAGGCATCATGAAACGTATTAAGGCTAAAGGTATTGAAGTCGTTGTTTACGAACCAGTATTGAAAGAAAGTACCTTTTTCAACTCACAAGTTATTCAAGACCTAGAAGCGTTTAAATCAATGAGTGATGTCATTGTGGCAAACCGTTTATCTACTGAAATCGAAGATGTGGCGGACAAGGTCTTTACCAGAGATTTATTCGGGAGCGACTGATGAATATATTAGTCACTGGTGCGGCAGGTTTTATTGGTTTTCATCTCGTCAAGGCACTACTAGAAATAGAGCTGCATGATAACAATAATTGCATCGTTGGTATTGATAATATCAACGACTACTATGACGTGAGCTTAAAAGAAGATCGCTTAAGACTACTAAATGAAATATCAGAACCAGAATACTTTACTTTCATTAAGCTAGACCTTGCTGATCGCGAAGCTATGTCTGATCTTTTTTCTACCTATCAATTCGATATTGTCATTAATTTAGGTGCCCAAGCGGGTGTGCGCTACTCTATCGAAAATCCGAATGCTTACATTGATTCAAATGTGGTTGGCTTTGTTAATATACTTGAGGGCTGCCGCCATCATGATATCAAGCATTTAATCTATGCCAGCTCCAGCTCGGTCTACGGTATGAATATAAAACAGCCATTTACCACCGCTGATTGTGTTGATTTTCCTATCAGTTTATATGCGGCTACCAAAAAATCTAACGAGCTCATGGCTCATAGCTACAGCCATTTATATAATATCCCTACGACAGGATTAAGGTTTTTTACCGTTTATGGTCCTTATGGTCGACCTGATATGGCCTATTTTTCTTTTACCAAAAAAATTATAGCTGGTGAGCCAATCAATGTCTTCAATAATGGTGATATGCAGCGTGACTTTACCTACATTGATGATATTGTAAAAGGTATTATTCGGATAATGGATAAAGCCCCCTCTCCTCAATACTCTACTATCACTACAGCGGCCGCCCCTTATAAAATATATAACATTGGCAATAACCAACCAGTAACTTTACGCCGTTTTATCACTGCCATCGAAAGCGCTTGTGGCAAAAAAGCGCAAGAGAATTTATTACCGATGCAAGCAGGTGATGTGCCTATTACTTATGCAGATATAGACGAGCTAGTAGATGATATTGATTTCAAACCTGATACCAGTATCGAAGATGGAATCACAAAATTTGTCGAATGGTACAAGCAATACTATTCAGTTTAAGCAGAAATATTTCATAAACCACTTTGGTATCAATTTTTTCGAAAGACGTTTAAGCTCTAATTACATCATACTTGTTCAAAGGATTTTAGTGACATGACTACACCTTCAAACTGGCAAAGAAAACTGCTATTGATATTTCTAAGTGAAAAAAGATTGAATGCGGGTAAGATTGTCAAAAACTATGATGGTAAAAGCTTTGATGAGATGAAAACGACAATAATCACCGAGTCATCGTGTGATATTGAAGCACTGACAGATGAGCGTAAAAGTACAGACTTAGAAATCCACTTAAATAATTTAAAGTATCAATCTTTAGGAGATTCTGAGCTCTGCTTTTATCACAATACGCTTATTATATTAATGCGCCGCAAATACAAAATAGATAAAACTTTTGCTGAATTTGAGAGGCTTTGGGAGTCAGAAAGCGACTATTTATTAGAGCATCTTTCGCTGCGCTGGATTGTCTCAGCCTGCGATACTTTCATTGATCACTCAAATAACAGTATTAGAGCTGCTATTTTAATGAATGTCATCACTCTAATGAATACATTAAGGGTTCATGAGACCAAAAACTTTTTACAACTGAGCACTAATGCTGAACCTATGCCGTTATTAAACGAAAAAACCGACATACTTTATGCCGGCGATTTGCCTCTATACGATGGGCTTACTTATTTCCGTATTGGTACCGATGATAGCTTAAGAAATATGCGTAAACGCTATAATAAATTTCAGAAAGTCGATAAATTGGCTACGACTATACTGCTTGCTGTATTCGAAAAACTACAGAATAACCAGAGTGCTTTCGCTACTCTACGGCAATTGCATAGAGATGATTGGTCCAAATGGTGGTTAGATTAAGACCTTTTATCTATATTCTTAACATTCGATGCAAATTCAATATACTTCTTGGCTATTGTGACAGGAAGAAGTGCTTCGCTAAATTCAGAGTGGAATTGCTCTGGATCTTTCATAGCTAGGCTTAATTTAGCTGCAATAGCATCTATGTCTCTCATAGGCATTAGGTTTTTTTGAGGTAACAACTCACTTGGCCCGGATTGGCAGTCAGTACTGATAACTGGTGTTCCTAACACTAAAGACTCTGCTATCACCAAGGCAAACCCTTCCCAATCAGAAGTCAATACTTTAAATTGCGCATGCTTTATATACGGAAAAGGGTTTTCATGGAAACCTAAAAAGACAACTTTATCTTCTAAGTTGAGCTCTGCTACCAACGCCTCTGTACTGCTTTGAAGCTTACCTTTACCCAAAAGAAGCAACGGCAAAGACTGATCTGTCTTTGCGTAAGCTCTCAATAGCACATCATGACGTTTTGCTTCTTTAAAACTGCCAACGTGAATAATATAATTTTGATATTCTGGAATGAAAGCATCAGCTAACTTCTGAATACCGTCTCTATCAATAGGATTATGTATTGCTGTAGTTGAGGTAACATGACCAAAGTTTTCTACAAAATCTTTTTCTACTCCGTTACTGACACAGGCACAAGGATTTTTGGAATAAATTCTCGTAAAGTTTTCTTTTCTCTGATGACCAACATCGGTTTTTGCAAACTTATACAATAATGACAAAGTATTATGAATCACGTAAATGATGTTCGGCAGGCTACTGTAGCTAAAAATACTGTCTGAACGATCAAGGTTAGACAAAATGATATCAGGCTGTCCGATATTTTTTTTGACATAACGATCTACCGCATGAGCGAAAAATTTATCGCGACGCTGTGTTCCTGGTATCATCTTGTAGGGCTTGAATTTGAGCACATGATAAATAAGGTTTGGATTAAGATCATATTCAACCCGTGGTTTGAATCTTAAAATATGTACTTCGTATCCTAATTCGTAAAACCCCTGCCCCAAAGTAAGAACGACTCGCTCTGCCCCTCCACCTTGTAAACAATTAATAGCGAGCAACGCTACTTTTTTATCCTGCTTCATAAACGACAACCTATGGATGAATTTCTATTCATTTAACGTGTGAAATATTATTATATTAAATGAATCAACGTTTAAATAATTTTGCAAATAGTGATTTAGAAGCCTTTGGTCGAGTCACTTTATTGCCTATATATCCTTGTTGTGATTTTTTTGGAAAACTACCAAATGGCTCAATTCGATAACTTTCTAGATCATATCCAGCAGTAAGCGCTTCATTATAGTAGGTATCGAAAAGATCGACCAAATCCTGTCTTGGATGTGGTAACACCTCACCGTCAAACCAATGCTCAATTCCTTCCTCATTCACTCTAGGTAAGGAGTACTTATGACTGAATTGCGTGCCCATATCCGAATAATGCAAAATTTTTATTTGCTCTACTGCTAAGTTTTCACCATCGATACAGTTATAGCTATCTTGATAAGGCTCAATCAGTTGCGGTTTTTTCTTAAACAAAGCCATCATTTCTTTGTGGCTTTTGGGATCTTTTTTAAGTTTTTCGATAGGTAAAACCACATTTTTTGCAGCATCACAATCCCACACACAGGTGCATAGACGAGTCATATCAGCATTTACTTTAGCGGCTACTATAGACTGCCCTTGGATAGGATGCTGCCATAGCTTTGCTAGATCGTCTAAAATAACAACATCAGCATCCATATAGATCGCACGCCCAGAATAATTGCAATACTCTGGAATCGCCCATCTAAAACCAGAAAAAGGCGTTGACCACTTAGTAGTATCCCAACCCTTACTAGTCTCAGGATTTGAATACCAATAGCTATCCGGATCGCGCGATAACTGCATCCATACTATTTCCACTGGCATACTAGTATGTTTATGAATACTATAATCTAGAACCATCATCTGCTCTAAATCACAGTTATTTGGGTCACAGCCAACAAAGACTCTGATGGTATCATTTGTTTTCATAATTCTATCCATTCACTGGGTCATGCTTCTATCTTCACGAGTATAAAGATAGAAAGCATCAATACTAACGTTTGCTAATATGGTAATAACTATAAAATTAAATCTATTCTCTCCAGTACTTCTCAATCCACCCTACTGGCAAGATAAAATGACGCAAATGGCGCAATGGGCGTTTCAAGTTTTTAGGCTCAGTAAGTCTTTTTAGATGGTCTTTGGCATTGTTGGCGGCGTTTTTATTGTATCTGCCTTCAATAGCGTGCGTAGGATACAAATCACCTGGGAAGATAACAATACGCGCGCCTTTAGGAATCTTTGGTTCTTTGATGTAGTTAAGCGGGAATGGTTGACGGCATTTACGTCTAAAGTGTGCGACCCACGCCTTTGGAAACAGCTTCACGCCACCTGGTGCATTGCGGGTGACAAAGCGTTGCTCAAAACGATATTCATCGGCGATACCTTGTGGATCAGCTTTGAACTTCTCTTGGAGTGAAACAAGTGAGCCTATCTGAAATCTAAAACAAGATGTCTGCCCTAAGCGCTCTAATGGATTACTAGGGTTGTAAGACAAGATAACATCATCTGGCTCGCCATATTCAAAGAAAGGATCGAGGCTATCGACGATAATCACATCCAAATCTACAAATAATACTGTCCCTGTTAAATCACCGAGCTTTTCACCCCACAAACGGGATTTCGGCCACTTTCCTAACGTATTCGTCGGCATGGTGACATCTAATGGTGGCAATTCTTGACATTCGATTTCTGGACGTACGTCAGTCGTATCATCCGTAAAACACACAAAACGAAACGGCGGGGTGATATTACGAGATACCATACCATATAGTTTATTGGCGTAATCAGCACCGTATTTTGTACCCCATTTAATACAAATAATTTGTTTGATATTTTTATTATCGGCTGTACTAGAATCTATTGGCATTGACTGCTCACTTTAATCGTATGAATAAATATGATGGCTATATTAGCATAAAAAAAAGACTGAACAATTATGTTCAGCCTTTTTGGTCTTTAAAGTAACGGCATTATTAATCAATGAAGCTTAACCAGTCCATATATTTCTCATTACGACCATGGACTACATCAAAGTATAGGGTCTGTAGTTTTTCAGTCAATGGTCCGCGGCCACCATTACCGATGATGCGATCATCATATTCACGAATAGGTGTCACTTCAGCAGCAGTACCTGTCATAAATATCTCGTCAGCTAAGTAAAACTCATCACGAGTGATACGGCGTTCGATAACATTGATACCCAAGTCAGCCGCGAACTGTAAGATAGTACGACGAGTAATACCGTCTAACGCTCCACCTGATAGGTCTGGCGTATGTAGCTCACCATTTTTTACCAAGAATAAGTTCTCGCCTGCGCCCTGACATACAAATCCTTGTGGATCCATCAAGATAGCTTCGTCGTAACCATTACGCGTTACTTCTTGGTTGGCCATGATAGACACAGGATAGTTACTAGAGGCTTTTGCCTTACACATAGTCACGTTTGGCATGTGATGCGTATATGATGACGTTTTTACACGGATACCATTTTTGATGCCCTCTTCACCAAGATAAGCACCCCAATGCCACGCAGCAACCATTGCATTGATGCTGTTATCACGTGAAGACAAACCAAGTTTTTCTGCACCTACCCAAATGAGCGGACGAATGTAAGCTTCTGCCAAGTTGTTTTGCTTGACCACATCCTTATGTGCCTGCTCTAAAGTGGCAGCATCAAAAGGCACGTCCATTTGGAAGATTTTAGCTGAGCCAAGTAGACGCTCAGTATGTTCTTTTAAGCGGAAAATAGCAGTACGATTATCCGCTGTTTGGTAAGCGCGTACGCCTTCAAACACAGCCATACCGTAATGCAAGCTATGTGTAAGCACATGAACTTTAGCATCTGGCTGTTCGATCATCGTGCCATTCATCCAAAGCTTACCATCTTGTGTTGCCATATTCATTTTATTGTCCTTATGCTAGCACTGACGTCTAACTTTTTTAGGTAGGTTTTATTTAACAGTATTGATCAACATCGTATGATAACACCGCAGCGTCAATTTTTATTGCCTAAACAACAGCTTCATTATGACAAACGACTAACAGTATGATGATGATGTGTGACCGATTATATCACTGGCCGTCTTGGCAAATGAAATCTTTTGGTTTGGCACTATATGGTTTTTAATTATATCGTTCCTAGCTACCGATTCTATCCATAGTTTTTGTTCAGAGCTTTTGTTCATAGCTTCTATTCATAGAAACGCATTACAGTTTAAGCGCCTCTTGGACTATCGGCAAGGCCTTAATCATACAAGTTTCGATATTATTCGTCGTCTGTCTCTACGCCCATGAGATGCTGCCACTGTGACTGTACTAACGCTCGCGTCTCCTGCCACAATGACTCATCAACGAGCAAAGACTGCTCTGATAGTGCTAACTGATGCGTGGCAGCACGTATTCTTAGATAGGCATCGGTCAAATCCTGACAGACTTGGTCATCCCAAATACCAAGCAAGGCAACTTCTGCAAAAATTCGCACATTATCGCTCCATTTGGTCAAACTCGGATATTCATGTGAGTAAGCCAATACGGCAAACTGTGCTAAGAACTCAATGTCTACAATACCGCCTGCATCTTGCTTAAGATGAAATTTACCCGCTTCCTGCTGCCATTGGCTCGTGCCTAGATGCTTTTGCATTTTGATACGCATGCTGGTGACTTCGCTACGTACTTGATCGAGTGTCCGTGGCAACGACAATACGTCGCGGCGAATATCGCAAAAGCGTGCAGTGACTCGTCTGTCCCCGCAAATCGCACGAGCACGTACCAACGCTTGATGCTCCCATGACCATGCTTTATCCATTTGATAGGTTTCAAACGCATGACAAGACACCACCATCATGCCAGCATTTCCTGAAGGCCGCAGACGCATATCAATCTCATAGGCACGGCCATCACGGGTTTGAGTATTGAGGTAATTCGTCAGCTTTTGTACAAGACGCGCGGCAAATTTCATACCACTGACTGATTTTTCACCAGTGGTCATGCCTTGCTCTTTTATCTTGTGTAAAAATACCAAGTCCAAATCTGAAGAATACGATAGCTCTAAGCCACCAAGCTTGCCATAACCGATAATTGCAAAGCCGCAGTCCGCTTCAGTGACTGGGTCTCCATCTTGGCCAATAGGATACCCATAACGGTTAACAATCTCTGCAAAAGCGCGCTCTAGTGCGGCTTCTAGTACGACCTCAGCGATATAAGTCAATGAATCCGATACTTTCATAATTGGACGTTCAGCCAATACATCGCTAGCAGCGACCGCCAACACTTGATTCTTTTTAAACAGACGTAGGACGCTTAACAGCTCTTCTTCATCGTTTGGCTCGACGCGTAGCAACTGTTGACGCAAGATATCACGCAGCTCACGCTTATCTGGCAGATGACGATAACGCTGCTGCAAAAATGTATCCAATAATACAGGATACTGAGCCAACTCTTTTGCGATCCACGGGCTGGCAGATAGCATTGGAATCAGCTCAATCGTTGCATTGGGGTTTTCAGCAATCATGACCAAGTAGATAGAACGGCGGCAAATCGCTTCAAGTAGTGAGATCAATCTTGGTAAAGCAGTATTGGCAAGTTGCTGCTGTTCTTGATGCGCTAACAACGCATGGACAATGACAGGATATGCGTCGTCTAAACGCTCTCTGGCCTCATCACTTAAGTTAGCCACCATTTTTGATTGCCAAAAATTCTGTAGCAACGCGCGATTTTCTTCTGTTAACACTTCGTTTAAACGGGCAATTTGCTCATCTAAGTGCTCTGGCTCTAGGTCGGTATCTTCGTTATCAGGTATTTGACGCTCAGTGACCATACGCTCAAACGGCACATTGACACTGTCGCGATGACGATTAAGCTGATCTAATAAGGAATGCCAGTTTTCAAAGTCCAACGTCACTGCTAGATTATGCTGCCATTGCTCATCGTGTGGTAAGCGCTGGGTCTGTTGGTCATTAATCGCTTGAATAGCATGCTCAAGCCGGCGTAAGAACCGATACGCGGCCTGTAGCTGCTCGTAAGTTGAGTGCTCCAGATAGCCAAGCTCACACAATACTTGCATCGCTTGCAAGCAAGGTTTGATTTGCAGCTGTGGATGCCGGCCACCATAGATAAGCTGAAAGGCCTGTACGATAAACTCAATATCTCTAATGCCGCCCGCGCCAAGCTTGATATTGTCCAAGTCTTCACGCTGTGCAACTTGGTTTTGAATAAGAGACTTCATCTCTCTCAATGCTGAAAACGCACTGTAGTCCACGTAATAACGAAAGACAAATGGCTTAATCAGCGATTGTATCTCTTCATAAAATGGCTGGTCTATTTGTCCGACCACGCGTGCTTTTAACCAAGCAAAACGCTCCCATGCACGCCCATGCATCATAAAGTATTTTTGTAGTGCAGACAGATGAATGGCCAAATCACTTCCATCACCCCATGGACGTAAGCGCATATCTACTCGAAAGACAAAACCGTCGGCGGTCTTGTTATCGAGCAGTTTAATAATGCCTTGACCCAATCTGGTCATAAAACGTTTATTATCTATGCTACGTGTGCCTTTTGCCTTATTGCCATTGGTCTCGCCGCGTGCTTGATGGACAAAGATAAGGTCAATATCACTTGATAAATTCAGCTCTTGCGCACCAAGCTTACCCATGGCCATGATTGCCATATCATCAATCTGTACATTGCCTTGTTCATTGATAAAGGTCGGCTCACCATATTTAGCAACCAAGTGCTGATAAGTATAATCTTTAGCAAAAGAGATACAGCCATCTGCAAACTCAGACAACTCATCGGTTAGCTGCTCCAGACTGATCGTCTGCAAGGCATCTTGCCAAATCCAGCGCATCATTAGTAGCGTGCGCAAGTGACGCAGACCACTCATGACCTTGTTTTCATCAGCGAGTTGATAGTTTTCATCTAGCGTATAATCTTGTATCAGATCATCGATTTGCTGGCGGGTCAGCGTACTATTCAATGGATAGCTACGCAAAAACGTCTGACATGCAACGGTCCGACTTTCCCAAATCTGATAAGCAAATTCGCTCGCTGTCTGCAGGACTTGCAGTTGTTCTACGGTAGGCTGATAATCTGTACCATTGTTCACACGTGAGGGCATAGCAGGTAACATAGTGACAAGAACTCCTTACATAGAATGGTAAGACTACGTGAACCTAGCTCATAAGTTTATTGTTTTTTCTTACGAGGCAGTCACAGCATCAAATAATAATACTCAGTGTGCCTACATTTGAGATAAAACCACGTTAAATAACAGTGACTCTATTTGGTTTGCGGCGCTTTATGTTAGCATAAACATCTTTGATAGAAACGACGCGCCGCTCTTTTATGACATAACGATATTTGATGTGACAGTATGATCCGCTGTATGTCTCATTATCAGTATAAATTCTGTTTTCTATCACGCAAATTTGCACACAAGCACTATAATAATAACGACCAAATTATTTTATACAAAGCATTTATAGCAACTCGGCCATAATTTTTAAACTCTTATTTATAATATGTGATACCGCGCCCTATGACGACCACTTCCCCGTTACTACTGATTACTGCTGACCCTAGTCACCCATTGGCACACTTGGCGTTACGCTATGCACGCGCTTATCTGAAGGGCGCAGCGAATAGTGATGATGTTGATAATACTGACACTAATAGTACAGGCAGCAGCGATAATGCTACCTCTGAACAACCCCTGCTCAATGTCTTCTTTTATGGCGACTCGGCTCACATAGCCAATCGCTTGCGTTGGCAGTCAGCCGATCAACTAGACTTGACCAAAGAATGGCAGTCATTGGCTGAGCAGTATCAATTACCCCTGCCTGTCTGTGTCAGTACAGCCCTTAGCCGCGGCGTGAGTGATGTAGACAACAGCTCACGCCATCAGCTTGACGGTGCCAATATTGCGACAGGGTTTACCTTAGTGGGACTTAGTGAGCTTGCGATGATGATGCAGGATGACAGTCGTTTGATACAGTTTTGATAGCGTGTCGTTTGATGGTTTGTCTATTAACATCACTGGTAGCGGTAACTATTTTTAGGAATACATAATGAGATTATTAATTCAGCTGCATACGCCCACTGAAACAGCAAGCTACGAAGGCTGTGCACTTGCGCTAACTCTAGCGACATTTGGTCATGAGGTGCAATTGTTCTTAGATGCGCCTGTCTTCGGCTTATTGATGCAATCTGACTCGCGGCTGCATGGCATGATGCAATCACTTGAGCTTTACGATATGCCCGCAGCTTGGCTACCTGATGATGTCTTTAGTGGCTGGGTCACTGGTATGTTGCCGACAGATCTGGCATTACAGCTCACACTTGTGCCAGAGGTCATCAACGCACAAGACTTTGAGCAGATACTTACCTTTTAAATCGCTGTATAACTTAGATTTATAAAATAATAAAGCACGTAATCGGACACCTTTATGGCAACTTTATATCAATTGCATAGCACGATGGCTACCCTTAGACGCAGTACTGAAGAGATGTCTCGCACTTGGCGCACGGGCGACAGTATTCTCTTGCTTGGCAGCACTCCTGCTTTTATCGATTGGCTCAATGCTTATTTAAATGATAGCGATATCGAGGATATTGCTGGTATTTACGCATTAGCAGATGACATCGCACAGCTCACAGCAAATACAACTGGCAAGCTTAATTTAGAGACTAAGTTAACTGCTATTTTAACTGACGCAGAATGGGTGAATCTGACTCAGCGCAGTCAGTTTGATAAAGTGGTAACGATTGCCTTATGAGTAATGATATGACCACTCACAACGCTGCATTATCGGCGGCTGATATCGAATTAGATCAAGACGGCCATCTATGTGACCATATGATTTGGACACCTGTGATTGCGCAGCAATTGGCAGACACGTTAGAGGTTAATCTGAGCGATGAGCATTTAGAAGTTTTGCAACAAGTGCGCGCGTTTTTTGACAAATTTAATCACGCGCCAGCAACCCGTCCACTAATCAAATGGCTACAAAAGACTTTACCAGAACTCGATATTAGCAATCAAAAGCTACAGCAATTGTTTAATACAGGTTTGGTTGCGCGTCATGTCAATCGCTTAGCAGGACTACCCAAACCACCAAACTGTTTATAAGTGCTTTATAGTCGATAAGATATGATAAGCGATAAGATATGATCGATGGCGCACTAGAAAATTATCATATGTACATGAGCAGCATCTAATACTTCACTGCTCATTGAGTACGCAAATACTTTTAAGTCTATAGTTATTGCTTTGTAGAATCGCTATTTTGGGTCATAGACTGTCAATGTCTCATACCCAATACTACGACCTTCATCGCCTGAAAATCCTTGCTGTCGCCATATTTCGTACAGACATATAGCTACGCTATTTGATAAGTTCAAACTACGCGAGTCAGCTAGCATGGGCAGTCTTAACCAGTTATCAGCACCGATATCTTCACGTATATCATCTGCCAGACCTGCCGTCTCAGAACCAAAGACTAGCGCAATATTGGGCATAGCAGCCTTATCAGATGCTTCAGAGTCCGAGTGCTTACCAAAGTCATAATCATAAAACGGTTTGCTCAACTTAGTCGTCAATGCGGTAACGACATGGCAATCAGCAGTTTTTAGAGCTTGTCTCGCAGCCGTCCAATCGTCATGCACTTGCAAATGAGCATATTCGTGATAATCAAGACCTGCACGGCGTAGCTTTTTATCGTCAAGCTCAAACCCTAACGGTCTGACTAAATGTAGCTGTGCACCGCTATTGGCACACAGTCGAATAATATTGCCAGTGTTGCTCGGCATTTTTGGTGCTACTAGCACGATATGGATGGTCATTCTTACTCCACAAATATTCAGCGCTCTATTATTTAAATTTATGAGCGGTAGGTAATCGAAAGTTACAGTTTACTGCCAATAATTACATTTTGATACTGTGCAGCGTTTTTAACTTTCACTATGATGTCTGTAATGGATAACGCGATAGCATTTATGTATGACTGTCTCATCCAATACCCCTTCAGTGAAGCTTGAGCACACGCTTAGCGTCACTGTTGTTATTTATAACCATTCATTTATCTTTGAGGATACTATTATGAAAAAAGTAATCATCGCATCTTTAACTGCTATGTTCGTTCTAACTGGTTGCAACACGTTCAAAGGCTTTGGCCAAGACGTATCAAGCGCTGGTGATGCTGTAACTGGCGGCGCACAAGAAGTACAAAACAAAATCTAAGGTCTGCTTTTTTTAGATTTTCAAAAGGGCTTATCATTTATTTGATAAGCCTTTTTTGTGTTCTTATTTTGCTGCTGTTAAACAATTACTCAAGCACGATTTTATAAAAACGCGCGTAATATCTGATTGAGATAACGCTGACCTAATATGGTCGGTTGCAACTGCGTATCACTATCTACCAACAATCCTTGTTTGACCAAACTGTTTACTTGTTCAGCAATACTATCAAGCGTTAACCCAGTTCTCTTTCCAAACAGTGACCAAGCGACGCCGCCACGTAAGCGCAGTGCGTTTAGCATAAACTCGCTCACCAACTCTTCTTGATCAATCGCTTGCCAGCCAACCATCTTTGGTGTGATTTGGCGTATATCAGACATCTCCGTGGCATCTGGATTCATTACTACATAATCTTTTGGCAAACGTGATTTGCTAAAACGATAGATACCTGACGCTACTAACAAGTCCTCTTTCATTTTATCTTTTACGTCTGATGAATTGCTATCGTTACGACAAATCGTCACCTTACCATGTGCTCCAGCGCCAATAGCTAGATAGTCGCCAAACTGCCAATAATTGATATTATGACGGCATGGTTTGTCTGACGCACCTGCCCATGCTGACACCTCATAATTGCTATAACCTAATTGCTGCAATAGCGACTGACCTGCTTGTTCAATATCTGCCAAATTGTCTTCATCAGGTAAAATAGGTTGGCTACGGTAAAACACGGTATTTGGCTCAATGGTTAGTTGATACCAAGAGATATGCGTTGCACCAGCATCATGCGCCATTTGGATATCTTCTAGCGCTTCATTCATAGTTTGCTGCGGTAGACCGTGCATCAAGTCGACGTTGACCCGTGCAAATCCAGCTGCTTTGGCAGCTCGAATTGCTGATAATGCTTGCACAGGATCATGGATACGTCCAAGCACTTTAAGCTTATCAGCAGCGAAACTCTGTACACCGATAGACAGACGATTGATACCAACCTTTAGATACTGGGCAAATGGTGCATGCTCAAGCGTGCCAGGATTGGCCTCCATCGTGACTTCGATGTCTTCTGCAAATTCAAAACACGTACGTAACCCAGAGAACAATCGCTGATACTGAGAAATGGGTAGCAAAGACGGCGTACCACCACCGATAAATATCGAACCAATTTTTCGGTTCTGAGTTAAAGGTTGCTGCATCGCGGCGTCTAACAGTAATGCATCGACGTATTCCTCATACATGGATAGCTCACTGTCTATCGGTAGCTCATGCGAATTAAAATCGCAATAAGGACATTTCTTCACACACCACGGAATGTGAATGTAAAGAGACAATGGAATGTCGGTCACGTCTACCGCGATAGTATCCGTCGTTGGTTCAGTAAGACTTAACGTATTTAGGTCATTTAGCATACTGTCTGTATTCACTTTGGGCATAAATAAACTTATTTTGTAGTGAGCAATAATGATCGATATTAAAAGTAACGCTAGGATAGCGACTAGATGAGATAAAGAAAAGCCTATCTATTATAAAATTATTAACAAAAACACGTAGAAACGCCCTATTCACCATAGCAACTTATGGGCAGTATATAGAGGCTCTATTAAGAACAGCCTCTACTAAGAACAGACACTATTAAAAACGGGTTTGAGAATCAGTTAAGAAAAACTAACCTTGGTAGTTTTAAGAACGAATTGAAAAATAAATAAAAAAACAAAGGACATATATATGGCGTATTGGTTAATGAAATCCAACCCTAAATTTTTTGGCATTAAAGATTTGCAGCGCTTGGGCACCGACGGTTGGGACGGCGTTCGCAACTACCGTGCGCGTAATTTTATGCGTGATGATATGAAAGTTGGCGACAAGGTGTTCTTTTATCACTCTAGCGCCAAGCCGTCTGGAGTCGCCGGTATCATGACAGTTACTACAGCAGGGTATCCTGATCCTACTCAGTTTCACCCTGAGCATCGTCATTATGATCCTATTGCGACTGAAGAGAAACCTCGCTGGTATATGGTCGATCTTACTTTTGAGCAAGCTTTTACAGAGGTGTTACCATTATCAGAGCTAAAATTTTTGCCAGCTTTGGAAGATTCTTTATTACTAAGGAAAGGCTGTCAGCAGTTAACAGTGATTCCATTAGAGCCCAAACATTGGCGGGCGATTATGGATATGGCGGAGACACTTGAGTTGTTGCCAGAGTAAACTTATTGAATTAACTATTGGCTATTGGCTATTGGCTATTGGCTATTGGCTATGAAATAGAGTACAAAAAACCTAAGATTAATGCCTGCATAGCGGTGCTAAAGCGTTGACATCATAGTGTGGCTTCTTTACCATCTTACTATGTATATGACCTGTCAATCCACTACTTGGATCGACGGGTTATTTTTATTTTAGTGTCTTTACTTTTATTTTCATACTCTGCCTATCTACTTATGCAACATTATAAGCTTGCTCATATTATTTATCGGAGTATTATCGTCGGCTCTACTCTCTCCTTGCTGCGTCAATCTTAGTCGATTGATAGTAGTGTTTGTTTATTAATAAGAACTACCTTAATAACAATTACCGCAAAGAATAAAAAGTTGCTTACCATGGTTTTTCCATTGTCTTTCAAAGATTTTAAAAGCTACAGCTTACGTTTGGGCATACTTGCCCTCCCTATTTTGATTACTCAGTTTTGCCAAGCCGCACTTGGCGTGGTTGATGCCATCATGGCAGGTCAAGTTTCGGCGCTTGATTTGGCTGCGGTAGCCGTTGGGTCTGGTATTTGGCTACCGCTGTTTTTATTGGCCACAGGTGTGCTTATCGCAACCACGCCTCTAATTGGTGAAGCAATTGGTCAAGACCAGCACGGCCAAGTACCGCATATCACGCAGCAGTCTCTATGGACCGCAGGTGTTATTGGCATTATCGGTTTTATCATTGTTAATTTAGCTCCCAATGTCCTTGGCATTATGGGTGTCCCAGAAAACATTCAGCCGATAGCGACGCAGTATTTACATGGTGTCTCATTTGGTTTCCCAGCGCTCGCTGTATATGCTGTTCTACGCAGTTATTGTGAGGCATTGGGTCGTCCTGAGCCTGTAACTGTCATTAGTATCATTGGCCTGCTCGCAGATATTCCTTTGAACTATATTTTTATTCATGGGTTATTTGGGATGCCAGAAATGGGCGGTGCAGGCTGCGGGGTGGCGACAGCATTGGTATTATGGATAAATGTCCTATTATTGGCGGCCTATACTAGCTTCACGAAACGTCGCGAATTTATAAGTACGCGATTTTTTTATGGCTTCTCTAGCCCTAATCGTACACAGATCAAAAAGCTGTTAAAACTTGGTATTCCTATTGGCATCTCTATTTTCTTCGAAGCCAGTTTGTTCAGCTTAGGCGCACTCGTTATCAGTCCATTGGGTGAGCTAGCAACCGCATCGCATCAAGTAGCGCTGTCAGTGACCTCACAGCTATTTATGATACCGATATCGGTCGCCATGGCGCTCACTATCATGGTCTCTAATCGATTTGGTCAAAAAAACCTATTGGCACTGCGCCAAGTGCAAGCTACTGGACTGGTATGGACCGTATTGATCGCTTTGACTTGTATGCTTGGGATATGGCTATTCAGACCAGAACTGGCAGCAGCATTCACGGATAACCCAGAAGTTAGAGCACAGTCTATGCATTTGCTGATCTTTGCGCTTGCTTATCAGTTATTTGATGGCTGGCAGGTTAACGTCGCTGGTATATTGCGCGGCATGCAAGATACCACCATACCGATGTGGGTAACGCTCTTCTGCTATTGGTTAGTTGCCCTACCACTTGGCGTCTATCTAGTGCGTTTTACTGACGTTGGTGCACAAGGGTTTTGGATGGCGTTAATTACAGGTTTGTTCTTATCATCTATTTTACTTACTTTGCGTCTACGCTATCAGCAAAAACGCTTAACTGTGCTATGGGGTTAAGCCAATTGCTTATGGATTGAATTTTATAATCATTATTAGCGTCATTTGATCATACAGACTATGAAAAATCGTAGATATTTTCTTGCTAAAAAGATGGCTTACGTCAAAATATGTAAAAATTCTCAGTTAACAACTGTACATTGATTGCTCATTGCCCTGAATCTAGGTATCATTAGCAATTAATTAGACAATATTTAGTTACACTATTTCTCGAATTTAGTACAAGGCCAGATAAAAACTATGGATATTGAAAAAATACGCACCCTCATCGCCCTTATGGAAGAAAGTGAACTGGTTAATTTAGAAATCAGTTCTGACGACGAGCATATTAGCTTAACTCGTCACTATGACGCGCCTGCGCCAACTATGATGGCTGCCCCAGCTGCGAGCTCTGCTCCTGCTGCCGCTGTCGAAGGCAAACCTGCAGAAAAAGCAGGTAGCGTTGAGTCTTCGCCAATGGTTGGTGTTTTTTATTCAGCACCAAGTCCTAATGACCCACCATTTGTAAAAGTCGGTCAAAAGGTTCAGGCAGGTGATACTTTAGGTATCATCGAAGCCATGAAAATCATGAACCCGCTTGAAGCGACTCAAAGTGGTATTGTTGACGAAATCTTGGTAGATAACTCTGAAGTCGTACAGTTCGGTCAACCTGTCATACGCTATAAAGCGTAACGATATTTGCCATACTTTATTTCATTATGGCTGACTTTTGGTATATATACCGCGTCAATGCTAAATAACATGATGCTATGTATCGAAACTCAGTCAATGACTGACGCTTCGACAAGGATGAACCCATGATAAAAAAATTGCTCATTGCCAACAGAGGTGAGATTGCCCTGCGCATCGTCCGCGCCTGTAAAGCGCTAGGTATCGAAACGGTAGGTGTCTACTCTACTGCGGATGCCAACTTGATGCACTTG
The DNA here is from genome assembly GCF_038155145.1 of Psychrobacter proteolyticus. Lineage (GTDB taxonomy): Bacteria > Pseudomonadota > Gammaproteobacteria > Pseudomonadales > Moraxellaceae > Psychrobacter > Psychrobacter proteolyticus_B. Next base: position 558,079 of record NZ_JBAKAY010000001.1, on the reverse strand, counting down.
CGCTTTGTTGATGAGGCAATTTGTATTGGCAAGCCTAATGCTAACCAAAGCTACCTTGATATCAATACCATCTTAACCGCTGCTGAAATCACTGGTGCAGATGCTATCCATCCTGGTTACGGCTTTTTGTCTGAGAATGCTGAATTTGCTGAACAAGTAGAAGAAGCAGGATTGACCTTCGTTGGTCCTAATGCTGATCATATTCGCCTTATGGGCAACAAAGTTTCTGCCATCAATGCTATGAAAAAAGCTGGCGTACCAACTGTACCTGGTTCAGTTGGCGCTGTGACCCTGCATAATGCTGAAGAGCAAGCCCGCAATATTGGCTTCCCACTATTGATTAAAGCGGCTTCTGGCGGCGGTGGACGCGGTATGCGTGTGGTTGAACGCTTTGACGAACTAATTGGTCAGGTACAAGCGGCCAAACAAGAAGCTGAGCTCTGGTTCGGTGATGACACTGTCTATATGGAGCGCTATCTACAAAACCCGCGCCACGTAGAAGTACAGGTGCTAGGTGATGGTAATGGTAATGCTATCCATCTATATGATCGTGATTGCTCATTACAGCGTCGCCATCAAAAAGTCCTAGAAGAAGCACCTGCCCCAGATATCCCAGATGATGTACGTGAGCCAATTTTAAAGGCGTGTGTAAAAGCGTGTGAGCTTGTTAAGTATCGCGGTGCTGGTACGTTTGAATTCTTATTTGAAAATAACGAGTTTTTCTTTATCGAAATGAACACTCGTGTACAGGTTGAGCATCCAGTGACTGAGATGATTACTGGTATTGATGTTGTCGTCGAGCAGCTCAAAATCGCAGCCGGTTACGGCCTGTCTTATCGTCAAAGCGAGATTGAGATCCAAGGTCATGCGATCGAATGTCGTATCAATGCCGAAGATGCAGCGACTTTCGTACCTTGCCCAGGCACTATCAGTCAATTGTTCACGCCAAGTGGTTCTGGTATTCGCTTTGACTCTCATTTATACCCTGGCTATGAGATACCGACCTATTACGATTCATTGATTGGCAAATTGATCTGTCATGGTCAAACTCGTCAGCAAGCTATTGCTAAGACAGTACATGCCCTTGATGAGCTGATTATCGAAGGTATCAAAACCAATATACCTTTACATCGTGATGTGATTTTGGCGGATGATAACTTTACTCGTGAAGCGCAAAATATTCACTATCTCGAAAGAGAATTGCTGACTGCGAATAAAGCTAAAAAAGACTCATAGGCTGAAATGCTTGCAGAGTTTGCTAAGTTTAATTAAAACAGCACATAAAAAAACCGCTATTAATATAGCGGTTTTTTTTATGTCATCAATAAGCTGTCAATTATAAGTAAAGTACAACGAGCATCTCTAATTATGGTAACACTCTATTGAAGTTCATAAAGCATTCGTTACCATCAGGGTCAGCACACCATTGCATCTGGTTGCCATCATGATTAATAAATGCAATTAACGCTTCATCAGTTTGATCGATCTGATTGCCTGAGCAGTCTACTTCATTATTATCATAAACGGTCTTAATCGCAATAACTGGCAGTCCTTCTTCACGATGGGTGACCAGATAGCGGCCGTATGTCCACTCTTTGCCACTGACAGACCACATCTCATTATCCGCACCAAAGTTATATAGCTCGCGGCACTGGTCAGACTTACCAACTGACGCAAGTGAGTTTTTGCTAGTCGTTGGTTGAATGTTTAGAACCCGCTCTTCACTTTGAGTCAGTACGCCGCCGTCCATGCCTGTTATCACCTTGGGCTCTACACTGCTAGGCTGTTGTGCAGTATTTGCCAACTGGTTAGCTTCCGCTTCCCTAGTCATCATAGCCTGAGTAGAATGAGCGCTACTATCCAAGTCTATTTCCCACTGTCCGGCAATGGCTGGACTAATATGAGTGGTGATGGTCGGCTTGGTAATAGCCTCACCGTTCGCAGGCAACGAAGCCAAAATAGATGCTAGCGTGAATGAAGCAAATGAGATAGGTTCCATAATTAACCTTTTATTTATAATATTTTAATATATACATTAGCGTAAGTCTTAGACACTAAAAACACAAGTAACATTATGCTATTGCTCATAAACCTGTAGTCGGAATTTCATAGGTATTGATAGCAAAAAATAACGCCATCGCTTTACTTGCTAGAGACAAGAAGCGATGGCGTTATTAGCATACAGAATTTTGCATAATATTATTTGCTACTTAGCCAACCACTAAGCAGCTTCTGTATTTAGCGCTTGAGCAAAAGCTGATAACGCCCCTTTTAGCATGGCTGACACCGTACTGCTGCAAGTACCGATGCCTGAATACACTTCGCCATCAACATTTAACTGAATGTAAGCAGCAGCGTTGGCATTGGTTTTGTTATCACTATTGGTATCATCATCGATACCATTACCACTGTTATGATGCGGGTTAATCGCATGCTCTGCATAGTTAATAATATGTAGTGATTTGCCCGTATGTTGCGCAAGTCCGTCAATAAACGATGACAATGGGCCGTTACCAGTACCATCAATATCGATGGTGTCGCTATTCATTTGTACTTGACCACTAAAGTAAACCGCACCGCCTTTATTGTTGACACTATAATCTAGCAGTTCAAACTTGCCTTGCTGCAAGTAAGTATCTTCAAAGGTCTGCAAGATTTCATCATTCTGCAATTCGCGTGCAGCCGCTTCAGCTTGCTTTTGTACAACACGGCTAAAGTCAATCTGCATCCAACGTGGCAAGTTAAAGCCATAATTACGCTGCAAGATATATGCGACGCCGCCTTTACCCGACTGGCTATTGATACGTACCACATCTTGGTAGCTACGACCAATATGCGCAGGATCAATGGGTAGATAAGCCACGTCCCAGACATTGTCTGTTTCGCTCTGATTGCTTTCATTGTAATCGAGAGATTTCTTGATAGCATCTTGATGTGAGCCACTAAATGCTGTGAAGACCAACTCGCCTACATAAGGATGACGAGGGTGCAATGGTAAGTTATTGCATTCGCTCACAACCTGTACGATTTCACTCATATTGCTAAAATCAAGCTCAGGATCGATACCTTGGCTAAACAAGTTCATGGCCATGACCATGATATCCATATTTCCTGTACGCTCACCGTTACCAAGCAATGTGCCTTCGATACGATCCGCACCCGCAAGCACGCCCAATTCAGCTGCCGCTACCGCACAGCCACGGTCATTATGAGTGTGCAAGCTCACAATCACATGCTCGCGCTGCGCTAGATTACGGCAGAAGTACTCTACTTGATCAGCAAAGACATTGGGCATAGAAGCCTCGACCGTCGCTGGCAAGTTAAAAATAACTTCCTGACCTTGCTGTGGTTGCCACACATCACACACTGCATCGCAAACCTCTACTGCATATTCAGTTTCTGTCTGGCTAAAGCTCTCTGGCGAGTACTGAAATACCCAATCTGTCTCAGGATACTTTGCTGCATATTCTTGTAATAGCTTGGCACCTGCAATAGCAATCTCTTTGATTTCAGCTTTATCTTTGCCATAGACTTTTTCACGTTGTACACGGCTGGTTGAGTTATAAACATGGACAACCGCACGTTTAGCACCTTTTAATGATTCAAAAGTACGGGCAATCAAATGCTCGCGCGCTTGTACCAATACTTGTAGCGTTACATCTTCAGGTACGTGGTTTTCTTCAATAAGCTTACGCGCAAAGTCAAACTCTACCTGCGCCGCTGACGGAAAACCAATCTCAATCTCTTTAAAACCAACATCTACTAAGGTCTTAAAGAAGCGCATTTTTTGTTCAATGGTCATCGGATCAATCAGTGCTTGGTTACCATCACGCAGATCCACACTTGCCCATATCGGTGACTTCTCAATCGTCTTGCTTGGCCAAGTACGATCTGGCAGCGATGGCGCAAATGCAAATGGACGGTATTTACGGAAGTCAAAAGCGGCACTTTTTGGTGTAATCTTTGCAGTCCCTGTGGCTGCAGTGTGCGTGGCTTGGTCAGACATAATCAATCCTTAGATGATATGGTTATTTATATATTTAGCTAGGCGATTAGCTGTTGATTAGATCAGTATTTATCATACGAGATAACTAGTGTTCATACCATAATAATATCAAAGTTTAACAGAGAGAAACCTGCTTTCTTTTACTTTATTTTCTGTTATTTTAGTGGAAAAACACAATTTAGACATTATAATCGAATAAATTCACTATTAAGGCTTAAGAAATGCTAGATAATCATATTGATAGTACAGGGACTGCAGATATAGACGAGATAGATAGACAGTTGCTGCGCTTATTGCAAACGCAGGCGCGCATGAGTATTACTGAACTTGCTGAACGCGTCAACCTGTCTGCCACCCCTTGCGCACGTCGTATCAAACGCCTAGAAGATGCAAACATAATCACTGGCTACCATACCAAAACCGATGCGCAAAAACTTGGCTATCCGCTAGCCGTGTTTATCGCTATTAGTATGGATCGACATACAGCAGAACGTTTTGAGCAGTTTGAACGCAAAGTTCAGAGCTTTGAGGAAGTCATCAGCTGTAGTATTGTCACAGGACGCACCGAAGACTATCTGATTAAGGTCAGAGTACGTGATATGACACATTACGAAGAGTTTTTATTACATCGCCTCAATCGTATCGAAGGCGTAGCCCAAGTTCATACCAGTTTTGAACTACGAGAAGTATTTAGCCGTAGCGTGGTTTAGACGATCTAAGCGGTCGTTGGTGACTGTCGACGAAACCATACCAATAGTACAAATCCGATCATTAATCCAATAGCAGCGACAAGTAAGCCTGCATTGAAATTACCATCCTGCCCTGCCAGCGCTACCGTGACCAAAGGCCCCAAAAACTGCCCTAACGCATAAGCCAACGTTGCCAAAGCAATCAGTAAATTAGAATAGGCAGGATTGATGTTTTTAAATAAAGTCAGTGTCATCGATACCATACCGACAAAGGTCAATCCTAAAATTGCAGCATTGCCATACAATCCAAGCGCCCCATCAAACCATATCGGCAAGCACATCCCAAATGCTTGCAATACCGTCAGCCCCATTAAGGTTTTTATCTCACCGATACGTTTGGCAAGCGCGCCCCATAGGGGGTTTGACAACATCGCAAAAATACCAACAACCAACCAAATCATGAGTCCAGCATACATCTGTGTTGTTAGACGTTGTGCTGCCATGACGGGCAAAAAAGTTGCTGAGCTAATATAACCAAACCCTGCCAGTACGTAGCTGACAAAAAGCAAAGCAAGCGCTTTATGGTGCCCAGAAATGGCTTCATATAAGGAGCGTTTAAAGTTTAAATAGGCCTGATGCATTGATACGTGTTGTTTGGCATCAATCTGCTGTGAATCAACAGCTTGTACTTGTCTTGGCTTTATCGCATAAAGTAGCCACACAAGCGGTAAACTGGTGACGCCTGCGACTAGCCAAATTACATCGAAGTGATAGCCTAATTTTAATAGCCACCACGTTACGATGGCAGAGGCGCTGATGCCGACACCAATACCTGCATAATGGACTGCTGATAATACAGAACGGCGCTCAGGGCTGAGGGTTTGAATCACAAAAGATGAGCTTAGAATCATCGCCACGCCACTTGCAATACCTGCGATTAAGCGAAGGATATACCATAGCGTGAGCGACATATTTGGTATGACTAGTAGCATTGTTGTGACAACACTAATAATCGCCCACAGCGTCATGGCCTGCCACGTTGAGCGCTGAGGCACAAACATAGCAATAAGCGCACCGATAAAGTAGCCGATATAATTGATTGATGCCAGCCAGCCTGCAATCGTCGTTGATAGCGACAATTGCACCATAATATCAGGTAAGGTGGCGGTAAAAAGAAAGCGACCATAACCCATAACGACTGCCATGCAGTACATACCGATACAGGCAATGGCAGCTTCATTGGTAATCGTCGGGATCATACGGCTTTTAAAAGCAGTCATCATGACAGCGCCATTTTTGTGGCAATTAGCACACAATCCTTTGTGTTAGACAGTCAAAAGCAGTAATAAATAAACGCAGAAATAGAGAAGTTATCAGATGCATTAGGCCAGCATAAAGTTATTAGCGAAAACTATGATACGTCTAACGTTGGCGTCTCTACCGTATCCTGTCCTAGCATTTGTACCCGCTGATCGCTAAACATATCCATATCTGGAGCTAGCGTACGCATAAACCGATCAAAATACAACATCTGTTTGGTCAATAGAGCAAAGTCGCGTGGGAAATGGATACCATGACGTTTGCCAACTTCAACAATCTCAAGCATCATCTTATTAAGCTCATCGGCTTGTTCTTTACTATTAAACGGCACACCACTGGTAAAGGTCTTATCTTCTGCCATAATGGCTGTCATCATGCGCTGCAAGTCATTCCCCAGTGCAGTCACATCGACTTTATTTCCACCATGTGTCATCTCCATATCAATCATATGGCGAGCCATGGCTTGATAGTCACTATCTTGCATGGCTTGCATCATGCCCATGCACGCACGCCAGCTCTCAGCTTTGAGTTTACCGACAATTCCAAAATCCAAAAATCCAATACGGCCATCGGTCAATAGCATTAGATTACCAGCGTGTAAATCCGCATGGAAACTATTGCATAACATAAGACTGGCAAACCATGTGTTCAAAGTGTCTGCCATAACTTGGGCAGGATCTGCACAGTATTGGCGCATGAGCGACTCATCGACCATAGAGACGCCATATAGACGGCTCATCGTTAGCACACGCTTGGTAGTCAGCTTTTCATAGACAGTTGGTGCAACGACACGAGTATTACCTGATACCGCTAAGAACTGCTGAAAATCGCGAATATTCTGTGCTTCAGCGATAAAGTCAGTCTCGGCAAGCATACGCAGGCGAATCTCATCGATAATCGGCGCAATACTCGCAAACTTCATCGATGGCATCAGTATTTCAAGTAGCTTAGTTACGCCATGCAATACACCCAAGTCTGTCTGCATGATGGTTTCGACGCCAGGCTTTTGTACCTTTAGCACCACTTCGTCACCATTGTGCAACCGTGCTGCATGCACTTGAGCGATAGAAGCTGAGGCTAATGGCTCTGAGTCAATATGCGCAAACGTATCATCAAGCGTCATGCCATTAGTCGCTAGCTCCTCTCTTAGCACTTGCTCGATATAAGCATAAGACAATGGCGTGGTTTGATCCAAGCAGCTTTGGAAAGCCTTAACATAATCACGTGGAAACAGCGACGGCGTACTGGCGATAAACTGACCGATTTTGATATAAGTCGTGCCCAATTGCTCAAAGGTTTCTTTGAGTAGCATCGCGTCAGGTTTTTCACCTTTTGCCACTCTTAGCGCAGACAGACCTGCCACACTCGCTGTTTGGCGAACACGATTAACGACATTAAAAGTATGTTTTAATAAATGCGGACGATGAATTTTCATAAAAAACAACTATGGTAATAAGAAGGATGTTTGAAGATAGGCAATACAATATAAAAATGCGTAAAAATCAGATTACTCAGTTATAGTCGGTTCAATATAATTTTGATACGAGGAAGGCGAGTGAAAGTACTACAAGTCGTAGACTAAGCCAGCCTGACACCGTATCCAATTTATAGAGGATTGACTATAGGACTGCTACAGACAGGACACTGCGGGTCTTTTCGATAGCCCATCAGCCGCTGCTGCATCTGACTACCATCCCATATGAGCAGCTTGTTTGTCAGTGGATTTTTGGTTAATCCTAAATATTGCAGTGCAGTATTGGCTTGCAAATTGCCCATGACGGCAGTGGTACTGGCTAGCACACCAGAGTTGGCACACGTACGTTCGTCAGCGGCTTCGTCAAGCACCACTGAGCCAAACACGCAATGATAGCAACCAGTATCGAGCTGAGGTTCGAACAGTGCTAATTGCCCTTGCATCGCAATCGCTGAGGCAGATAGTAATGGAATTTCATAACGTACGCTAATGCGATTAATGATATCGCGCGTGGCAAAATTATCCGTACAGTCTAAGAGTAAGTCAGGCTTGCTTGCTGCCATATCGAGCAATTCATAGGCGTTGTCTTCATCTAACCGCGCCACTGTGCCGCGAGCCTTTATCAAGGGATTGATACGCGCTAACATGTGCGCTGCTGTCAATGCTTTAGACTGACCAACATCTTCTGGCAAAAACAGCGTTTGCCGTTGTAAGTTGCTCGCTTCAATCTCGTCATCATCGATCAGACGGACATGACCCACTCCAGCACGTACCAATGTCTCAGACGCAGGGCAACCTAGCCCGCCTGCTCCTATTATGACCACGCGTGCTGATTTCAGTCGCAGCTGAGCGTCCATATCCCAACCGTCTAATAATACTTGTCGAGCATAACGGAGCAGCTCATCATCCGATAGCTGTACCATCTCTTCTACCATATTCATCTACAACCTATAATCAAAGAAATCCACTACCAAAAAACTACCTATTGAGCTTGCCCTAGCGTAACGCGGTCATTACCACCGTAGTCTTTTACGGTATGTACTGACTCAAAATTACTATCCAAAAACAACTTGCGAACAGCAGAACCTTGATCATAGCCATGTTCGATTGCCAATAGCCCACCTATGCATAGGTATGTCGTTGCCTGCTGGACGATATGTTCGATATCAGCCAAGCCCTGATTGGGTGCACTGAGCGCACTAATCGGTTCAGCTGTTAGACCTGCCAAATGCTCGTCTGTCTCGTCAATATAAGGAGGGTTTGACACGATGATATCAAACTGCGGCTCATCGTAAATAGGTAGTGCTTGATACCAACTGCTTTGGACAAACTCAACATTGGCAACATTATTGCTCACAGCATTGTGCTGAGCAACTTTAAGCGCCTCTAACGATAAATCAACCGCCACGACTTGCCAATTAGCGTGTTTTAATTCATGGGCAAGACTGATAGCGATACAACCTGACCCTGTCCCCAAATCTAACAATCGCTTATTACTAAGTTGCGCTGGCTGAGCATTTATCCAGTTCAATACCTGCTCGACCAGTACTTCGGTATCAGGCCTAGGAATCAGAGTATGCTCGTTCACTTTAAAGTTAAGCGACCAAAACTCCTGCTGTCCAGTCAGGTACGCAAGCGGTATGCCTTGCTGCATTTTTACCATACCGTCATTGAAACGTGCTACCTCACTATCAGTGAGCTGATAATCTTCATCAGTCATCAACACTATCGCAGGCTTATCAATGACGTGCAACAACCAATCCGTTAGCCAAAACGACGGCAGCTGATTATCAGTATCACCATTCGTCAGTTGTTGAATATGCTGCTTGATGTGACGAATGGTTGATACGGTCATAAATAGCTCTTAAAAAACAATGAATGGATAAAGGTAAAATGCTGCTTAGCCTACTCTGATGCGCGTGGTGGCTCTTTGGTATCGGTCAAGTTAGGATTGGTTTTGCTTAGCTTGTCACCTACCCCATTGCCACCGCTGCCATCATTATTGTCATCGCCATAAATATCATCGTTATCACCAATGACAATATGTCTATCGACAAAGTAAATCAGTGCCAGAATTGGAATACCAATAGCAAAGGTAAAGATAAAGAAAAACGGATAACCCATATTATCGACGATAGCACCAGAATAACCACCCATCACTTTTGGTATCAGCGTCATCAATGAGGAAAAAATCGCATACTGTACAGCAGTAAAGCGAATCGAGGTCAGTGCTGATAAGAAAGCGATGAATACAGCGCTCGCAAGGCCCGCAGCCAAATTATCAAATATCACTGCCATATACATGATTGGCAGGCTACCTGGGTTGTATGTCAATACCACAAACAACAGGTTGGTCGCACACGCTAAAATTGCACCAATCATCATGGCATGCATGATACGGAAACGCTGAGCCAAAATCCCGCCCAAGAAGCCACCTGCAATTGCCATAATCACACCGACCAGTTTTACGGCATTGGCGATATCAGTTTTGCTAAAGCCCATGTCTTGATAAAAGACGTTGGAGATCACGCCTGCGACGATATCTGAGATACGGTATAGACCAATCAATGCCAATAGCAGCAAGGCTTTTTTGCCGTAACGTCGGAAAAAGTCTAAAACAGGCTCGATCCATGTTGCCATGGCTACTTCTTTTTTCACCAGTCCTACTTGTACCAGGGCATAACCTGCTGCCATTGCCGCGCCTAGGCTTACTAACAAGTGCAAGGTTTCTACAAAGAAACTAGAAAACGCGCCTTCAAACTCTGGTAAGACTTGTCCCATCAATATATAAGCAGCGATAAAGGCAATCACTGAAAATACAAACAACGCTACCAGTCTGACGTAGTCTTCACGAGTTTCAGCGACCAACGGGGCTTTGTTAATGATTTTTGGTTGGTTAATAATAAAGTACAGCAGTAATAATGGCGCGAACGCGACCAATGCTAAAAAGTAAAACTTAATCGCTGGCATTACCATTAGTGGTATCAAGGCCACTGTGCTATCAAATACTGTATTGATCAAAATATTAACTAGGTAAATAACACCAAACAGTAGGCCTGGGATAAGCAGTAACGCTGAATAAATCAGGAATACTTTTAAGTTACCCTTTTGCTTTTTACTTTGCAGGGTCTCAGCGGTTGGCTCATAACTGGCAAACGTCGTTAACACCCCTAATGTCATAACCCCTGCCATGATGTAATAGGTATTGCGCCACGCTTCATAACTATAAAATGTCTCATTTGAGCCGAAATAATCAGCCAAATATAACGCGCCTGCCCCTGCGACAATCATGCCGATACGGTAGCCTGACACATAGATAGAGGACAAGATAGACTGCATAGACGGCGGTGCAAGCTCAATACGGTACGCATCAATTACGATATCTTGCGTCGCAGAAGAGAACCCAAGCAACACGGCCGCGCCTGCCATATAAACCAAGACATCTTCGCTAACAGGATTTACCCTTGCCATCAAAAAGATCGCCAGCACGATAAGCAGCTGTGATACCACCATCCAACTACGACGACGCCCTAGCCACTTGGTCAAAAATGGTACAGGGAGCGCATCAATCAATGGCGCCCAAATAAATTTGAACGAATAACCCAATGCTGCCCAACTGAACATAGTGACGACACTACGATCTATGCCTGCTTCTCTCAGCCATAGCGATAGACTTGAGAAAATCAGCAGAATAGGTATACCCGCTGAAAACCCCAAAAACAGCATAATAATGACACGAGGATCGAGATAAGCTTTTGTAGCCTCGCCCCATGACTTTTTGGCAATTGGTTGATTGGGCGGTACAGATTTGACAGCAGACATAATAACTCACCAACAATTCAGACAAAGAACACAACCGCGCACAATTTTTATCAATCTTTAGAATCAGTTATCGACAAAAGGATCGATAAAAATTGCTCTACGTTGCACCAATATTATCATTACAACAAAATCCAGTTATGGTACTTGAGAACCTTTATCTTGACTAGATGTTTTTGCATTAACTTAGCGATTGCAGGCCATGTACAATCGCTTATATTTCTTAATAGTAACGCAAAAAACTGCAGTGTCTTACCAAGGTTATCTTAGCTCTCTTTTTTATTGCTAATTTCTATTTTGAAAGATGTCTGACAATGACATTATTTATAGGTAATATAAAGGTAGTAGTAAAACTGACGCAGGCTTGATTGGTTGAGTGCACTCTATTGGTTTACTCTTAACTGGCGATGATAAGCACGGGCGTTAATGAAGATTTAGATAAACAAAACATCAAGTCTTTTATGATTGGTAATTTAAAACTTATAATTCTTATATATTAGTTTTATAAATCCACTCAGCTTAGTTATGCTTTGTACATAAACAACGACTACCGAGATTCACAGTTTGTTCTTTCGATTATCATAGCCTAGGAGTTATACCATGTCCGACTCAACCAATAAAACCACTGATAAAAACACTACCCCAGATGCTGCTCGTTGTCCTGTAGATCATGAAAGTAACAATAACAATGCGCCTGCTAACACAACCTACGATCAGGGTGATGGTCAAGGTCCAACGATCCATAGCGAAAACGTCGATAACTCGCATGAGCCTCAGCGTCCTAGCATGGGTGGCTGCCCTGTTATGCATCAAGCGCATACTACCACTGCTTCTGCTGCGACAGATTGGTGGCCAAATGCTCTAAACTTAGACATATTGCATCAGCAAGACAAAAAGACTGACCCAATGGGTGAAGACTTTGACTATGCTGAAGCTTTTAAACAGCTAGATCTAGAATCGGTCAAAACTGACCTAAAAAATCTAATGACTGAGTCGCAAGAATGGTGGCCAGCGGATTGGGGTCATTATGGCGGCTTGATGATTCGTATGGCTTGGCATTCAGCTGGTACGTATCGCGGTGCTGATGGTCGCGGCGGCTCTAATACTGGTAACCAACGCTTTGCACCATTGAACAGCTGGCCTGACAACGTCAACCTTGATAAAGCCCGTCGTCTATTGTGGCCAATCAAGAAAAAATACGGCAATAAATTGTCTTGGGCCGATTTGATGATTTTAGCAGGTAACATGGCTTATGAATCTATGGGTTTCAAAACTCTAGGATTTGCTGGTGGCCGTGCTGATATCTGGCATCCAGAAAAAGACATCTACTGGGGTTCTGAGCGCGAATGGTTAGCTGAAACCAAAAACCGTTATGACAGCGACGAAGACCGTACGTCACTAGAAAACCCACTAGCAGCAGTACAAATGGGCTTGATTTATGTCAATCCTGAAGGTGTCGACGGCAACCCTAACCCACTAAAAACCGCTCAAGATATGCGTACTACTTTTGCTCGTATGTCAATGAACGATGAAGAGACGGTCGCTCTAACCGCTGGTGGACACACCGTTGGTAAATGTCACGGTAATGGTGATGCGACGATACTAGAAGATGAGCCAGAAGCCGCTGACGTTAAAGAGCAAGGTCTAGGCTGGCGCAATCCTAAAGGTCGTGGTAATGCAGGCGATACCGTTTCAAGTGGTATCGAAGGCGCATGGACCACCAATCCGACCCAGTGGGACCACGGTTATTTCGAGCTACTATTGAACCATGAATGGGCACTGACCAAAAGTCCAGCCGGTGCATGGCAGTGGGAACCAACTGACATCAAAGAAGAAGATCGTCCGTTAGATGCTCATGATCCAAGCGTCCGTCGTAACCCAATCATGACTGATGCAGATATGGCATTGAGCAAAGATCCTATCTATCGTGAGATTTCAGAAAAGTTCCATAACAACCCAGAGTACTTTGATGAAGTATTCGCTAGAGCATGGTTCAAACTGACTCACCGCGATTTGGGACCGAAATCTCGTTACTTAGGTGCCGACGTACCGAACGAAGACTTTGTATGGCAAGACCCTATTCCTACAGGTAATGCGGACTTGACTGCTGATGATATTGCAACGCTAAAATCGCAAATATTAGACAGTGACCTTAGTCGTCGTGAGTTAATCATTACAGCATGGGACAGCGCTCGTACCTTCCGCGCTTCGGACTATCGCGGCGGTGCCAACGGTGCACGTATCCGTTTAGCCCCACAAAAAGACTGGGCAGGCAATGAGCCAGAACAATTACAGCGTGTGCTTGAGACATTGACCAGCATTCAGTCTGGCTTTGAGAAAGACGTAAGCTTAGCAGACCTCATTGTGTTGGCTGGTAACGCTGCTATTGAACAAGCAGCAAACGATGCAGGCGTAGATATTACTGTACCGTTTAATCCAGGTCGCGGTGATGCTGACGCTGAAATGACTGACGCTGAATCTTTCGCTGATTTAGAGCCACTACATGATGGCTATCGTAACTGGATTCAGGGCGACTATGCGGTATCGCCAGAAGAGATGCTACTTGATCGCACGCAGCTAATGGGACTGACAGCGCCTGAGATGGTTGTATTGCTTGGTGGTATGCGAGTGCTTGATACCAACCACGGTCAGAGCCAACATGGCGTCTTTACGGAACGTGCTGGCGTGCTTACCAATGACTTCTTTGTTAATTTAACAGACATGAACTACACATGGCACCCTGTAAAAGCAGCCGACAATACTGCTAATAGCTACGAAGTACGTGAGCGTGGTACAGGAAACGTCAAATGGCAAGCAAGCCGTGTAGACTTGGTATTTGGCTCTAACTCTATATTACGTGCTTATGCTGAGCTATACGCGCAGGATGACAACTTAGAGAAATTCGTTCGTGACTTCGTCCGCGCTTGGAACAAGGTTATGAATGCAGATCGCTTTGATATTGCCAAATAAACTGAGCTTGAAGTTGGTCAATACCGACTAATTAATAGTAGTAAATATTAATAGTAGTAAATAACTTTATAACTAACGAACAGCTATCTTTTAGAAGGTAGCTTTTTTTTATACTCAATAATGACCGTTCTTTATAAATTGTTAGGTCAAGTTACCTCACTGAATAAAAAAGCATTCACTGGCTAAGCAGCATTTACTGAACGAATAATTTTTTAGCATTGCAAAATACAAATTCTATATTCATAATTATCATAAATTGATAGCTATTTATTATATACAAGAATAATAGCTTTGTTTTACACTACTTTATTACTGTATGTTCAGACATTTTTACTTTCATATACAGACGGGGTTTGTATATTTATACAATAGGATTAAGTTATGGCAATCGACGTAGTGGTCAACCAACGGCATTTGCAGATTCAGCTCAAACAGCTAGAAACAGTATGGCATACGGTGATTAACGGTTATAACTTAAGCCAAGCGGCGACCGTGCTACATACCAGTCAATCAAGCTTATCAAAGCATATTGCTGCGCTAGAAAATCAGTTAAAGACGGAAGTATTTGTGCGCCAAGGCAAACGCCTGACGGGATTGACCACTATGGGCACAGCGCTCATGCCTCATATCGAGTCTATTTTTGCTGAAATTCGTACCATTGAAAACCTAAGTTTAGATTTTAATAATCCTAACATCGGTACGCTGACGATTGCCACCACTCACACACAAGCGCGTTATGTACTGCCGCAAGTGGTTAAAGAGTTCAAAGATCGTTTTCCTAAAGTGAATTTGATTTTGCAACAGGCAGATCCTGAGACCATCGCTCAGATGGTCATCCGTGGCCAAGCCGATATCGGTATCGCCACTGAGTCCTTGCTGCATAACAACTATTTAAGATGCTATCGTTACTATGACTGGACGCATCGCGTTATAGTACCGAGTGATCACGAACTGGCTAGCCAAGAGTCTATCGACCTGCCCACGCTTGCCAGCTATCCAATTGTGACCTATCACGGTGGTTTTACAGGACGCGGCGCGATTGACAAGACGTTTGATGAAGCAGGGTTAGAACCGGATATCGTACTAGCAGCGCTCGATGCTGATGTAATAAGCACCTATGTCGGTCTGGGCCTAGGTATTGGTATCATCGCAGAAATGGCATTTGAACCAAGCCATTATCAAAACCTGACGGCCATACCCGTCGACCATTTTGGTCGCTTTACCAGTTGGATGGCAGTACGTGATGATGCAGAAATCCGTCAATATGGACGTGCGTTCATGGAGCTATGCCAAAAACAATTTGCAAATTAATGAGCATTTGTTAAATAAAGTATCTCAGACTTGCTCACCCTTACTAGACTGAGCTGTGGATGATAAAATAGATTCTAGAACGTTATTCAATGTTTCTTTTATATATTATTCACACTTGTATTGATATTTGGTCGAATGAAATTGACTAATGACTAAATATCAATACATATTAACTTGCTCTTTTGTAAACAGGTGATACCGCTCATGGAAAAATTCGTAGCGATCATTATGGCAATTTTTGCCGCCCCTCTACTCATTGGCGGCGCTTATTTATTGTCCTTAGGCGGTAGTCCTTACTACCTCATTGCTGGCGTTATTATACTAACGACAGCTTTTTTATTGTTCAAAAAACACTGGAGTGCTTACGGGTTATATGCGCTATTTATCGTAGCAACCATGGCTTGGGCACTTTGGGAATCTGGGTTCTATTGGTGGGCGTTAGCACCTCGAGTTGGCTTCCCGCTTATATTTGGTTTGCTCATGCTACTGCCATGGGTATCCAACAAAATGCGTGGGCCTAAAACTCAAGTAGCTTCAAATAGCACATCAACCACAAACACTGTTAAGAAAAGCCCTCTGTATTATTGGGGTCTACTCGTAAGCGTAACCGTAGGTGCACTACTCTCTTTTGGTAGTCTAGCCAACAATGCCACTGACAAACTCGGTGAGCTAGATTTGACTGCTGCAAATGATGACGAGCAAAACGTCAGCTCAGATGAGACGTCAGCTAACCTTGGTGATCCGTTATCAAACGGTCAGCAAACGCCAGATGGCGAATGGAGCGCGTATGGTCGTACTGATTACGGTCAGCGCTACTCACCTTTAGATAAAATCAATACCGATAACGTCAAAGATTTAGAGCTAGCATGGCAAATCCAAACAGGTGACGTCAAAGGGCCTAACGATGTCGGTGAGACCACTTATCAAGCAACACCATTAAAAATCGGCAACGGTTTATACCTATGTACCCCTCATAACTGGGTACTAGCGCTAGATGCCGACTCTGGTGAGACGCTATGGAAGTTTGATCCTCAAGTAGAGGAAAACTTACAACGACAGCACCAAACCTGTCGCGGCGTATCTTATTATGCGGGTCAAGCGACCAGTCCTGACCCTATCGCTACCGCTGCTAATAATTCAGCAGAGAATAGCAACAGTACAGCTAGCCCCGTGCAAGTACAGAAAATTGCTGGTAATACCTTTGAAAACGCATCTAAGCAATGTGATGCCAAGATATTTATCCCAACTTCTGATGCGAAACTATATGCACTTGATCCAAATACTGGGCAACGCTGCCAAGACTTTGGGGATGATGGTGCACTAGACTTGATGCATAACATGCCGTTTAATCAAGCAGGTTACTATTACTCGACGTCACCACCAGTCATCGCGGGTGATACCATCATCGTCGCTGGTGCTGTCAATGACAATTACGACGTCAACTCGCCTTCTGGTGTGATCCGTGCGTATGATGTCAATACCGGTGAGCTTCTTTGGAACTGGGACTCAGGTGATCCTGACAATACAGCACCTTTCGATGTCAATGATCCAACCCAAACTTACAAGACCAGCTCGCCAAATTCATGGTCAGTTGCTACTGCCGATGAAGAGCTTGGATTGGCATACTTCCCTATGGGCAACCGCACACCCGATCAGCTAGGCAGCTACCGAAATGCCGCTGAAGAAAAATATGCAACGTCTGTTGTCGCTCTAGATATCGAGACTGGTGAAGCACGCTGGGTTCAGCAGTTTGTCCATCATGACCTTTGGGACATGGACACGCCTGCTCAGCCAACTTTACTTGATCTAGATACGGCCGACGGTGTACAGCCTGCGCTGGTTGTACCAACCAAACAAGGCGATGTATACGTCTTGAACCGCGCAACGGGTGAGCCTATTGTACCGATTAAAGAGCGTCCTGCACCGCAAGGCTATCTCATAGCGGGAGAGCATGCGGCACCGACTCAGCCTTACTCTGGCTTGAGCTTTGAGCCTGAACCACTGACTGAAAAAGACATGTGGGGTGCCAGTCTCGTTGATCAAATGATGTGCCGTATTGAGTTCAATCAGCTCAATTATGATGGTCGCTATACCCCGCCATCAACCAATGGTAGCTTGGTCTATCCTGGTAACTTTGGTACCTTCAACTGGGGCGGTATTGCAGTCGATCCTGAGAATGGCGTGATGTTTGGCATGCCAACTTACTTGGCATTTACCTCAAAACTCATTCCTAGAGACACGTTGGGCGATGCAGAAACCAATAAAGGCGAGCAAGGCGTCAATGCCAATGAAGGTGCAGATTATGCAGTAGAATTGGGGCCCTTCTTGTCACCATTAGGCGTACCTTGTCAGCAGCCACCATGGGGCACAATCGCTGGTGCTGATCTGGCCACAGGTGATATTGCTTATCAACGCAAAAATGGTACGGTACAAGACTTGTCTCCTATTCCTATCAAACTGGAACTGGGCGTACCTGGTATCGGTGGACCTATCATCACCAAAGGTGGCGTCGCGTTCTTGTCAGCAGCGACAGAAAACAACTTCCGAGCTTATGACTTGAAAAATGGTGACGTACTATGGAATGTTCGTATTCCAGCGGGTGGTCAAGCCACGCCAATGACTTACTTGAACTCTAAAGGTGAGCAAATGGTCGTATTGGTCGCAGGTGGTCATGGTTCAGTTGGCACAACCATTGGTGATTACGTCTTAGCTTATAAGCTTGGTGACCAAGATAAATAGTATTTCATTTGGTTCTTAATACAATGATCATTTAACTTATCATTATCTTATAATCGACTAATTAGAGAAGCAGGTAACCTAGGTTGCCTGCTTTTTTAATGCCATAACATAATGCTACTAAATCCTTTTATGACCTTATTTATGGTTTATTTATCGCTTATTTTGACCAACGACAACCTCTATAAATACAGATTAATGATTGTTAAGCGAGCTTAAAAACAGAGTTAGCTGGCTTTGTTATGATTCATTAACAGTGACTAGCGGCACTTGAAACTACCACTACCTATAAGCATATCAGTAGAAAATAATTTACACACTACTGGAACATTTATGAGTAATAAAATCCCGTTATCTTTCTTAGATCTAGCGCCTGTGCCTCAAGGCAAAACCATCGCTGAAGGTATCGCTCAAACGGTCGAAACCGCGCAGCAAGCGGAAAAATCAGGCTTAAACCGCTATTGGATGGCAGAGCATCACAATATGCCCGGTATTGCCAGTGCAGCTACTTCAGTACTACTATCGCATATCGGTAGTCAAACCGACCGTATCCGTATTGGTGCTGGCGGCGTTATGCTACCGAACCATGCCCCTCTCGTGATTGCTGAGCAGTTTGGTACTTTGCAGGCACTATATGGCGACCGTGTAGACTTAGGTCTAGGCCGTGCGCCCGGTACTGATGGAGCGACGTTTCAGGCACTTCGTCGACAAATGAAAGACGCAGAACGCTTTCCACAAGATGTGCAAGAGCTGATGTATTTCCTAGGTAATGATACAGATGGCAGTCCTGTTCAGGCATTCCCTGGCGCAAAATCAGGCATACCGATTTGGATATTAGGCTCTTCTCTATTTGGTGCGACCTTAGCCGCACATTTAGGACTACCTTATGTGTTTGCTTCTCACTTTGCCCCACAAATGCTTGGGCAAGCAATTGAGGCTTATCGTGAACAGTTCAAACCGTCTGTCTATCTAGATAAGCCTTATGTCATGCTGGCTGCAAACTTATTGTTGGCTGATGATGATGCGACCGCTCAATATCACTTTACCTCAGCACAGCAGAGCTTTGTACGTCTGCGCCGTGGCGAAACAGGTCAAATGCCTAAGCCTACCCACGATATGGACAGTATCTGGAGTCAAGCAGAGAAAATGATGGTAGATAACGCATTGTCAGTATCATTCATTGGCTCTGTCGACACGGTCAAACCAAGACTCGCTGCGTTTTTGGCAACCTATCAGCCAGATGAGCTAATTGTGACGGCCAATATCTATGACCAAGCTGCTCGCATCCGTTCACTTGAACTTACACCGGAGCTAAACTTATTTACTTTACAATGAAATGAGACACTTGCATAATTATTGATGAACCTTAACTGGATTTTTGACATGGAAGCAACTCCCATTATCGGTGCATCGCTCATGATTGGCTCGTCAATATTTATGTATATCGTCGCCTTTCTTGCAGTTATGGCTATCGGTGGTTATTTGACCTATCGTACTAGTCCAAAGCGCAAGCAGCGCCGTGAAGACAAGCGTAATAATGAACGCTAGATTAATAAAAAAGCCTTCTTTTCAAATAAGAAAAGAGGGCTTTTTTAGGGCTGTCAAAATTAGATAAAGCGAAAGTACTCACTTATTTAAAAATAGTACAAAATCTGCATTACATCAACCCAAGCGCACGTAACGTCGCTGCCCCAATCGCCATACCAAACATGCCGACAACAGTGGTAAATGCCAAAATATTAGCCGCTAATACATCATTGCCACCCATTGCTTTTGCCATGACATAGCTAGCTGCAGCTGTTGGTGATGCGACCATCAAAAACAACACTCCCATATGCACGCCTGATAGTCCAAACCCGAGCCCAACAGCGATAGCAATCAATGGTGCGATGACAATTCGTCCAATACTCGCCTGCATGGATAAGCCCGAAGGATGCAACATAGACTTTAGGTTAATACTAGCACCTGCACAAATCAGTGCTAGCGGCAGAGCTACCGCTGCCAGTAAATCACCAGTCGTATGAATTACCCCAGTGAGTGGCGGTAATGGTAGTGCTTTATAGACGAATGCCCCAACCAATGCCAAAATCAAAGGATTGGTCAGTAACTTTTTCACAATCATCGTGCCGCGACTAACCCATGTGTCATCCACGCTTTTGGATACGCGGCTTAGAGTAATGACCGCCAAGATATTAAACAGTATCGTCACTACGCCCATATAGACAGCACCGATACTTAATCCTTGCGCGCCGTAAGCGTTGGCTACGGTTGCAAGGCCAATAATGGCCATGTTGCTACGAAATACGCCTTGTACAAACACACCTTGGTCTTCAGGATGTTTAACGAAGCGTTTGGCATAAAACTCTGCGCCAATAAATAATATAAACGTCACCAAGATACCAACAAGGATAAGCGTAATTTGCTTACCATAATCGACGTCGCTATCAACCACGCTAAAAAACAATAAACACGGCAAGCAATAATTAAAGACAAAGCTTGATGCCTGATCGATAAAAGTTTGGCTTGCCTCACCGCGTCGTTGCATAAAAAAACCCAACCACATTAAGGCAAGGTTGGGTAAGACAATGGTAATAGCAAAAACAATAGCATCAATCATAAGTAGACTCAGTTCGGTGACAAGCCCATCAATATATGGACATCAGCGAGACAAATTAACAAGTATTAAGAAAATTTACTGACCTAGTATAGAGACAAAGTAGTAAGTAGGACAAGGTTACATGTGACTTTCTTTTAAAACTAAAGGTTTTTTTGACAAACAAAAGCCCGTAACGACATGTCGTTACGGGCTTTTTATACTATAAGTACTTTATTATAAAAGGCTTTATTACATAGCTATTATGAGTCCAATGCAGCTTTTGCTTTTTTATGCTTTTTAACCGTCATTGCCAACAACTGAATAGCAGCAGGGGTTACACCGCTTACGCGTCCCGCTTGAGCTAGCGTCGCAGGACGAACTTGCGTGAGTTTCTGTACTATCTCGTTCGATAGACCTGACACGATACTATAATCAAAGTCTAATGGCAGCGCCGTGTTTTCTAGACGCTTCATTTGGTCAATGTCTTCTTGTTGACGGTCGATATAGCCGGCATATTTGACAGAAATCTCTATCTGCTCGCCCACTTGCGCATCGACGGTTGAGTCCGTGATAGCCGCGATATCAGCAAAATGTATTTGCGGACGCTTTAGCAAATCAAAGGCAGTCGACTCTTTAGACAGCACTTCACCTGTTTGCTCAGTCACTTGCTTACCTAAAGCATTAGCAGGCGTGGCCCACATATCTTTTAGACGTGAGGTTTCTGTCGCGATGGCTTCCATTTTTTCTTGATAGGCTTGCCAGCGTACATCGTCTACTAGACCTAGCTTACGACCAGTCTCTGTCAAACGCTGATCTGCATTGTCTTCACGTAAGAGCAAGCGATATTCTGCACGGCTCGTAAACATACGATACGGCTCGGTAGTACCATGGGTAATCAAGTCATCAACAAGCACACCAAGATACGCTTCATCGCGGCGCGGGGTCCATGTGTCAAACTCGCTATTGTTAGTAGTGACCAATGCCGCATTGGTACCTGCTAGCAAACCCTGCACGCCCGCTTCTTCATAGCCTGTCGTACCGTTGATCTGACCCGCAAAGTACAGACGATCAATCGACTTGGTTTCAAGCGTTGGCTTTAGGTTTTGTGGATCAAAGTAATCATACTCAATCGCATAACCCGGACGAGTAATATGGGCATTTTCTAAGCCTTTCATACTATGAATAAAGTCTAACTGCACATCAAATGGCAAACTGGTTGAGATACCATTGGGATACAACTCATGTGTGGTCAGACCTTCTGGCTCGATGAAAATCTGATGGCTGTCTTTATCCGCAAAGCGATGAATCTTATCTTCGATAGATGGGCAATAACGCGGGCCTACGCCTTCGATTTTGCCAGAGAACATTGGTGAACGGTCAAGGTTTTCACGAATAATGTCATGAGTACGCGCATTGGTATGGGTTATATAACAATTGACCTGCTCAGGATGCATAGAGACGTCACCCATATAGCTCATCACTGGCAACGGTGTATCACCTGGTTGTACGGTCATCACGCTAAAGTCAACACTACGTGCATCAATACGTGCTGGTGTACCCGTTTTTAAACGACCGACTGGCAGCTTAAGCTCACGTAAACGATCTGCCAACTTGATAGAAGGCTGATCCCCTGCACGGCCACCATTTGAGTTTTCCATACCAATGTGAATAACGCCGCCCAAGAAAGTCCCTGAGGTCAGTACCACTGTTTCGGTCTTAAAGATAATACCTGTAGAAGTCACGACTGCCGTCGCACGGCCGTTTTCGACCAAGATATCATCAGCAGCTTGTTGAAATATATCCAGATTTGGCTGATTTTCTAGCGTATGGCGGATAGCTGCTTTATACAAGATACGATCTGCTTGCGCACGCGTGGCACGAACGGCAGCCCCTTTACGGCTGTTTAGTACGCGAAACTGGATACCTGCTTTGTCCGTTGCCAGCGCCATTGCACCGCCCAACGCATCAATCTCACGTACTAGATGCGATTTACCGATACCACCAATCGCAGGATTACAACTCATCTGCCCGAGCGTCTCAATATTATGCGTCAATAATAAGGTCTGTGCGCCCATACGTGCAGCCGCCAAAGCAGCTTCTGTACCAGCATGACCACCGCCGATCACTATCACGTCGTAATGTTTTGGGTATTGCATGTGTGCCTCACTTGACTCATAACGCTGCCGATGGTCGTGTTCTATTAGTAAAGAACAAGACCATCGACAAATAAACGTCAGTCGAATTTATAAGAAGATAACGACTCAGATAAGTCATTCATAATTGGTTAGGGCGTGTTCTTATTTTGAAAATGGTGATAAAAATGAGGTAAATTGCAGTCAAACAAGGAAAGTAGCGCAGATAATATCAGGATATTAACCAGCTATTTGACATAGTTTGACAATACTTAACCATTTTTAGCCCATTCAGATGCTTTTGTTCAGATTAAGAACACGCTCTGAATAACCCATAATTATAACAATTTTTTGATACTTAAAAAACGTTAGAACAAAAACTATTAAAATTAAGCGAAAAGTTCTCTACTCTGGTTACTGTTTTGCTAGTTGTTGCCTCACTAATGACTATTTTAATCATCATTTTGATTATTATTGCCAGGGCTAAGCGGTACGATCTGATCTGATTGCCCACTAGACAGCATATGATGGCTACCATACCCTTCTGGATTGATCTGTAGATAGGCGTTCATTTGACCAATCGCCTCACCATCATCACTGGCCAAAATCTGCTCTTTGATGAGATCAACTGGCGGTAACGGTAAGTTTTTAAGCAATGCCAAGCGCTGATGGTTATCACCCTTGTTGACTACCAAATCGATAAGCTGACGAGCATCGATTGGCAAATCAGGTGTGTTTTGTGCTAAAAGTGCCAAATGATAAGCACCTGCAGGGTCTTGGTCTACAACGATGCGCTGCTCAATCGCAACATATGTCGCTTCAGTTGCACCGCCTGCCACACTAAGCTGATGAATACATTTAAGTGCTGAGTATGACTCATTGTTAGCAATCTCAAGAATGCGTGTCGATTCGTTTTTTAAACGTTCACGGCGTTTTTCAATCGCTGCCTGCTCAGCCGCTTCTCTTTGCTCATTTAACTGTTCGCTGGTTTGGTTATTCATAAAGCTCTCTTACTCATTTGATAATTATTATTTATATCGCTGGTATCTTGGACACTATATGGGGGTAAATCCTATAAAAACAACGAAACCTAATGACATAGACGCGTGTAAATACTAATGGGGACAGGAATAGATACGCTACTAACAATACTAATAGCGACAATAAAAAAACCCAAATAGCCATCAAATGACTATCTGGGTTTGCTGTGCTCGTCTCTTGCAAAGGCTAATTGGGCATTAAAGACATCCAATTCACACTTTTAAGTATTAAGCAGCAGGGCTGTTTGCTTCAACCAATGGCTTTAGCTCGCCCGATTGATACATTTGCAAGATGATGTCTGATCCACCCATCAACTCACCATCAATCCATAACTGCGGGAACGTTGGCCAGTTCGCAATTTTTGGCAACGTTGCACGGATTTCTGGGTTTTCTAAAATATTTACAAACGCAAATGGACGACCAATCTGAGTCAACACTTCGATAGAGCGCGCTGAAAAGCCACACTGTGGAAATTGCGGTGTGCCTTTCATGTAGATAATAACTTTATTGTCACGGATTTGATCACGGATCAATTGTTCAACGTCGTTTGCAGCAGTGTTTGGGGTTTGCTCACTCATAAAAGCTCCTATTGATAAAGCGGTTCATTAAAATGATTATTTATATAAAATAATTGTGTAAAGACGTGGCTGATACATGGGGCGACTGCCGCTGTATTACAAGCACGAATTTCTATCTATGTAGGTTCGACAGCATTAGGGACTAATAATACCACGGCATTGGCCATGATGCCCTCTTGACGACCCGTAAATCCCAATTTTTCAGTCGTGGTGGCTTTTACACTGATATTGCTAATATCTGTTTGCAGGTCACTAGCAATATTGGCGCGCATGGCTAGATTATGCGGCGCTAACTTTGGCCGCTCGCACATCACGGTAATATCAGCATTACCTAGGCTATAACCAGCCTCTTGCACTTTACTATAAACATAACGCAGCAGTACTCGTGAATCCAATCCAGCATGTGCCGCATCGGTATCGGGAAAATGCTGCCCGATATCACCAAGCGCCAATGCGCCAAGCAGTGCATCAGCGAGCGCATGTAACACCACATCACCGTCAGAGTGTGCAAGCAAACTGTGAGTATGCTCAATAGGCACGCCTGCTAATATGACATATTGCTGCTGCTGACCATTATTATGGAAAGCATGAACGTCGATACCTTGACCAATTTTTATCATTATTATTCCAAGATGAGTTAAAGGTGATTAAAATAATTCAAAACCATTATCTGAATTTTCAAAGTGGTTTTACTAGTAGCCAGACACCATCGGTCGCCATCAGTTTCAATTAACTGGTATAATATGACGTTTATTTTATCATAATACCAGATCCAAAAGACAAGCTGACGTTGTTATGCTGAGACTACGTATTGTAGTGATTACATAACACTTGGCGTTGGCATGTACTTTGGATAACGTATAAATAGTTGAGCCGTTTTATGTCAGCCATACAAAATACCTCAAGCACAACCGTTTCTGAGTCTTTTAATGCTCATCGTCCTTTAACACTTGCTGATGTCGAAAATCCTAGTACCAAGCATGTGATTGTCGGTATGTCAGGTGGGGTCGATTCTTCTGTATCAGCCGTATTACTTCAGCAAGCAGGCTTCAAGGTCGAAGGCTTGTTTATGAAGAACTGGGAAGAAGATGACGGCACCGAATACTGTACGGCGATGGATGATCTAGCAGACGCGCAAGCCGTATGTGACAAAATCGGTATGAAGCTACACACGGCTAACTTTGCTATGGAATATTGGGATCGCGTATTCGAGCATTTTTTGGCAGAATATAAAGCAGGACGCACCCCAAACCCTGATATCTTGTGCAACAAAGAAATTAAGTTTAAGGCGTTTTTGGACTATGCATTGACCCTTGGGGCAGATTATATCGCTACAGGTCACTATACACGTCGCAGTGTGAACTATACCAATGCCGAAGGTGACGAGGTTGCACAACTCTTACGCGGTCTTGATAATAATAAGGACCAAAGCTATTTCTTGCATGCGGTTGGCGGTGACAAAATCGCCAAAACGCTATTCCCAGTTGGTGAGCTTGAAAAGCCAGTGGTACGTCAGATCGCTGAAGAGCATGACCTAGCGACGGCTAAAAAGAAAGACTCTACGGGTATTTGTTTTATTGGTGAGCGCCGTTTTAAAGACTTCTTACAGCAATATCTGCCTGCCCAAAAAGGCGAGATACTTACTGATGATAATAAAGTTATCGGTACTCATGATGGCCTCATGTATTACACATTGGGTCAACGCGGCGGCATCGGCATTGGCGGGGTTAAAGACCGCCCTGAAGAACCGTGGTTTGTATTGGCAAAAGACTTAGAGAAAAATCGTTTAATCGTCGGTCAAGGGCATGAACATCCCATGCTAATGAGCAACGAGCTAAAAGCCTATAAGCTCGATTGGATTGATGGTTTACCGCCTGCGGATGTGTTTAGCGACGAAGGTCTAGCCTGTATGGAGAAGTCTCGCTATCGCCAGCCAGACCAAGCCTGCCGTGTATTTGCGACCCATGCTGATGGCAGCGAAGTACGCGTGGTATTTGATGAGCCGCAGCGCGCCGTCACCCCTGGTCAGTCAGCAGTATTTTATATCGATGAAGTATGTCTAGGCGGCGGCGTTATTGAATCTATTGATGCACCTTGCGGATTTTAATTACTTCTTAAGACCCAACTTAAATCATAGATGTTGACGCAGTGAATAGATTGAGTTTAACGAGCGTCAACATCGCTTTATTTGCATAGACCGCTTTTTTAATATCATATTTCTGCTATATTACGCGCAACGATTTTGACGTCGTTTATTATATGGTAATTTTTCATCCAGACTCTTGCAGTTTTTTATTTCATAACTACTGAGGCATAACCATGACCCCACTTACCGCTCTCTCTCCAATTGATGGTCGTTACGCATCAAAGGCTGACAGCTTACGTCCTTATTTATCTGAATTTGGTCTAATCAAAGCTCGCGTTACGGTAGAGATTCGCTGGTTGCAGTCTTTAGCTGACAACAGCGCAATTGGTGAATTAGCAGCATTTGATGACCAGACCAACGCTTTTTTGAATGCAATCGTTGATGACTTTAGCGAAGCAGATGCTCAAGCTATCAAAGACATCGAAGCGACGACCAATCATGATGTAAAAGCGGTTGAGTACTTTATCAAAGACAAGTTCCGTGGTCAGGATGCCTTGATTGACTCACTTGAGTTCATTCACTTTGCTTGTACCAGTGAAGATATCAATAACCTATCGTATGCATTGATGCTCAAAGACAGCCGCGAGCTAGTCGTTGCCAAAATGCAGCAAGTGACTGATAGCATCGTTGACTTATCTATTGCTCACGCTGAGCAGCCAATGTTATCACGTACACATGGTCAGACAGCCAGTCCAACGACACTTGGTAAAGAGATGGCAAACGTAGCCTATCGCCTAGCCCGTCAAATCAAGCAAATCAATCAAGTAGAGCTATTAGGTAAAATCAACGGCGCCGTTGGTAATTATAATGCACATTTTTCAGCGTATCCTGATGTCGACTGGCAGAGCCATGCTGAAGCGTTTATCAATCAGCGTTTAGAGCTAACGTTTAACCCTTATACGACTCAAATCGAGCCACACGACTATATCGCTGAATTGTTTGATGCCGTTAAGCGCTTCAATACAATCTTGATCGATTTCAACCGTGATATTTGGCAATATATTAGCTTAGGCTATTTTAAGCAGCGCCTAAAAGACGGTGAAGTTGGTTCTTCTACTATGCCACATAAAGTTAATCCAATTGACTTTGAAAACTCTGAAGGTAACTTAGGCGTTGCCAATGCGATGCTGGCCCATTTGGGTGAGAAGCTACCAATTTCACGTATGCAGCGTGACCTATCGGACTCAACGGTATTGCGTAATATCGGTGTTGGTCTAGCACAGAGCATGATTGCGTTTGATGCTTGTCTAAAAGGTGTGGGCAAACTTGAGCTAAATGCACAGCGTTTAAATGATGACTTGAATCAAGCGCAAGAAGTATTGGCAGAGCCGATTCAAACGGTCATGCGTCGCTACCGTGTTGAAAACCCATACGAGAAACTAAAAGCCTTGACTCGTGGTAATGCCATGACTCGTGAAGCCATGCTAACGTTCGTCGAAAGTGATGAGCTATCGGCAGTTAGTGATGCGGATAAAGAACGCTTGCGTGCATTGACGCCTGCTACTTATATCGGTAATGCCGCTGAGCAAGCACGCGCTATTAAAGAATGGATTGCCAAGCTTTAATAACTGATAAGAGCATACTGGTAATGAAATCAAACTAGAAAGGTAGGAGCGCCTAGTATTATTTACTCGCTCCTACCTTTCTAGCACTTTTATCTTATTCAGTTGTTATCTTAATAGCTATTGTCTGAATAACTAGCAACCTTACTTTGAACGCTATGATTGGTTTTGATTCGATTGCTTTTGATTCAAAACCCATAGTCGATAAGTAAGGTTTTATTTTTTATCATCATCGTCATCACTGTCGCCTGGTATGATGGCTTTACCCACAGCAACGGTTCCTTTGACCACGCCTTTGGTAGTTTTATAAGCGATTTTTGCGGGTACTGTGACGATTTTATGGACACAGGCCTGTAGCAAAAACACGCTAGCGATGATGACAACAAAATGCAGCTTTTTCATAATGTTCCTACGATTGAGTGGATGCTCTGCTGACAGCTATTATTTTGATAATCGTTATTGCTTATATGTACTATATAAACGTCACCAAAATAATAGACATCAAATAGATGACAATCTTAAACTATTAAAACCTTCCTATAAAGCATCCCTTATTATTAATCTTGTACACTGCCAAAATATGGATTTATCAATGACCTCTATCCCTCTTTGTTTACCCGACTCTATCACGCCTGAGCAATTCCTGACTGAATACTGGCAAAAGAAGCCACTGCTTATTAAGCAAGGGTTGCCACAGCTAATTGACATGTTTGAGCCAGATGACATGATTGGTCTTGCGCTTGAAGAAGATGCTAGCGCAAGACTGCTGACTCAAGCAGCCAGTAAAAAAGAAGGTCAGGCACAGTGGCAACTCAAAAAAAGCCCGTTGAATGAGCCTGATTTTGAAAACCTACCAGAGCAATGGACCGTATTGGTACAGAATCTTGAGCAATGGTCGCCAGAGCTTGGTCAGTTGTGGCAAGCGTTTGACTTTATTCCGCAGTGGCAGCGCGATGACATCATGGTTTCCTACGCGCCAGCAGGTGGGTCGGTCGGTAAGCATTATGACGACTACGATGTGTTTTTGGCACAAGGCTATGGCTCTAGACGTTGGCAGTTGGGCAAATTCTGTGATGACCAAACAGAGTTTGTTGCTGATGAGCCGCTTCGTTTATTTGACGACATGGGCGAGCTTGTTTTTGATGAGATACTAGAAGCAGGTGATGTGCTTTATGTACCGCCGAAACTATCGCATTTCGGTGTAGCACAAGATGACTGTCTGACTTTCTCGTTTGGATGTCGTCGTCCAAACCTGATGCAAATCATCGATAGCGTGGCTGATATCGCGACCAATGACAGCAAGTTATTTATCCCGATGCTACTACCGCAAGCGCTACAAGCGTCAGGTGAATTGCAAGCAGATAGTATTGCCGCTATCAAGGCGCAATTGCTAGAGATGCTACAATCTGATCGCGGTGATGATATGATTCGCCAAGCAGTTTCTGAAGTGATTAGTAAACGCCAATATGATGCGCTGATGCCAGAAGAGACGTTAGATACCGATGAGCTTATGCAAGCGCTATCAGAAGGGGCCACATTGCAGGCGGACTATAGCAACCGCCTACTCTATAGCCAGACCACTGATGGCACCGTGCTGTATGCCAATGGTCAACGTATCGATGGGCTTGATAAAGCGGCGATAGCAGTATTAGTACGCTTGGCCAATGGTGAAGCATTACAACATAGCGACGTCACCGATGTTGATGCAGATGATTTGAGCGAATGGCTAGAGAACGGCTGGGTGTGGGTTGATATTGCTGAATAACATCCTGTCATCAGGCTTCAGTTAAATAGCATAAACAAAAAAACCGCTATCTGATAATTACTCAGATAGCGGTCTTTTCTTATACATCTTATACAATCACTATTTTGGTAGTTATAGCGCTACCAATGCACCGCTCAGCCTTTATGAGAATTGATATAAAAGCTAAGCGGATTCGTAATTAATGCAGTGATTCTACTCTGTACCAAGCTCAAGCAAGCTCGCGTTACCACCGATTGCTGTGGTATTGATAGTCTTGACTCGCTCAGTGACAAAGCGATGCAGATAATCAGGCGTTAGCATTTCTGACAAGCCTTCCATATCAGTGACACTGATGACCTGTGTCAAAATACCGTCAGTATTGGCAAGCTCTTGACTGATGGCTTGCACTTCGCTGCGGCTACCAGAGACAGCCACTTGTGCTAGACGATCGATATATAAAAGCGTCACAGTTTGCGAATCGTTAGCCACACTTAATACATCTTCGCTGATACCTGTGTCGTGCAGTATCTTAGCAGCTTCATTACACATCTCATCTTGGCTCGGGCAATGCAATATAACTTCATTACCTGTCAACAATGCCGCGATAAGCTGACCTAATACTGCCATAGCTCTAGCAGTTTCGCCACCGATGACCATCGTCTTACCACGACCAGTCACATACAAGTCATTCGACTCGCCTGTTGCCCCTGTCATACGATGCATCTCATCCAAGCTAGGCGCAGCGCTCAACAAATGGTTGAATAAACGCTTTGCTTTATTGGCGTCACCAGTGAGCAATGCCAGTTTTGGAATGGCTGCTTGTAGATACGTTGCGCGGTTGACTGCGCCGAGTAATCGCCAAGATTCACAAACCTGGGCATGATTTTTTTTGAATTCAGTCGCCATGTTGCTACTCCTTATGCGAGTTCTGTTTGAGTGGTAGTTTGGGTTTCGGTCGCTGTTATATGAGCAGCTGACTGTTCAGCATTAACTGATTCTGAGTTAAGTTGCATGAGACGCGCGACATAGTGCGGGCCACCAGCTTTAGGACCAGTACCTGATAGACCACAACCACCGAATGGCTGTACGTTTACGACCGCGCCGATTTGGTTACGGTTGATGTAAGTGTTACCAACAAAGGCACGGCGCTCAATGTGCTCAACAGTATTTTCAATACGGCTATGGATACCTAGAGTCAAACCAAAGCCTGTGTTGTTGATGGCATCAATCAGCTTATTCAAATCACGCGCTTGATAACGAAGTACGTGTAGAATTGGGCCAAAGTGCTCACCACCGATCACATCGATGCTTTTCACTTCGATTGCGGTTGGCAATACAAAAGTAGACTTCTCTTGACTGACGACTGAGCTTGAGCTCATTGGCGTCTGTGCCAAAATAGTAGCAGTCGGCTCAGCACTCATACGTTCGATGTGCGCCTCTAAACCATGCTTAGCATCAGCATCAATCACTGGACCTACATCTGTCGCAGCATATAGAGGATTACCTACAGACAGCTCAGCCATATTACCTTGCAATAGCTCGATTAAATCATCCGCCATCTCTTCTTGTACACACAATATGCGACAAGCTGAACAACGCTGACCTGCTGAACCAAATGCTGATAGTACCGCATCTCTAACGACTTGCTCTGGCAATGCTGTTGAGTCAACGATCATCGCATTTTGACCGCCAGTCTCAGCGATAAAGACAGGCAATTCACCGCTAGCTTGTGCATGATCATTTAGGCTTTGGTTGATACGTTGGGCTGTTTGAGTAGAGCCTGTAAATATCACACCTGCGATATTATCAGCAGCCGTCAAAGCACCACCTACGTCACCTGCACCAATGACCAATTGCAATGCTTCTGCTGGTATACCCGCTTGATACATTAACTGTGCACCAAAGTGAGCTACCAAACTGGTTTGTTCAGCAGGTTTCGCTACTACGGTGTTACCTGCAGCAAGTGCAGCTACAATCTGTCCCGTATAGATAGCCAATGGGAAGTTCCATGGACTGATACAAACGAAAGTGCCACGTGCTTTATACACTTGACGAGACTGCTTACCAGCCAAGTCTGTGAACTCATGTACGACGTCATCTAGACGCTCTGCTTCGTCAGCATAGAAACGACAGAAATCAACGGCTTCTTTGATTTCATCGATGCCATCTTGCATGGTTTTACCCGCTTCAACTTGGCATAGTGCCATTAGTTCAGCGTAGTTTTCTTCGTATAGCTCAGCAATCTTACGTAATATCTCAGCACGCTTAGCAGCTGGTACATTTTTCCATAAATCTTGACCAGCAACAGCAACGTCAATCGCTTGGCGAGCCACTTCAGCGTTGGCATAAGTTACTTTACCAGCACTAACTTCGTGGTTCCAAGGCGCAAGTACAGTCTGCGTATCAAGCTGATTCGTTTGACCATCTACTTCGTAGGTATCAACAGCTTTACCATTAATGATAGAGGTTGCTGACCATGTCTTATGCAGATGGCTATCAATAGCTGATTTGAACGGCAACCATTGTGACTCTACAAAGATATTAGGGCCAAAACTTGCACGACGTTCACCGTAAATCTCTAACGGTAACGGGATGTCTGGATTATGCAATGTTGCATTACCAAGCAGCTTGTCGTATGGATGCACTGTTAGCTTTTCAATTGGATAAGACTTGTCTAGCAACTGATGAACAAACGAGCTGTTGGCACCGTTCTCAAGCAAGCGGCGTACCAAGTACGGTAGCAAGTCTTTATGCGCGCCCACAGGAGCGTAGATACGTACAGGAATCTCATAAGCTTGCAAAATATGATCATAAAGCGCATCGCCCATACCATGCAGACGTTGGAACTCAAAGTCCCTATGTGCACTCATGGTCATGATTGAAGACAGTGTATGCGCATTATGCGTCGCAAACTGTGGCCAGATTAGCCCGCGCAGATGGTCTGACAATAAGAAGCGCGCACAAGCAAGGTATGCAGTATCCGTACCTTCTTTACGTGTCCAAACGGGATAGCCTGATAGACCTTTTTGCTGAGCAAGTTTGATCTCAGTATCCCAGTAAGCACCTTTTACTAGACGTACTGGAATACGATCACCGACTTCAGTAGACAAACGAGCAAGCCATGCTAATACAGCGATAGCACGTTTAGAGTACCCTTGTACAACGATACCTAAACCATCCCAGTCCGCTGTCAAATTATCACGGTACAAAGACTCAAACAGTTTTAGAGAAATCTCAAGGCGATCTGCTTCTTCAGCATCAATACTGATATCGACATTGACTTCACGTGCCGCTTCAATCAATAGCAGGCAGCGCTGACGCAATAAGCCCATTACTTGTGCTTCTTGCGTAGCTTCATAGCGAGGATGCAGTGCTGATAATTTGATAGACACTGACGGCTTTGGCATGCCTTCTTTAACTTTTACGTTCGCCGTAGCTCTGATCGCATGTAGATAGTCGTTGAAGTATTTTTCCGCATCTTTATGCGTGATCGCCGCTTCGCCTAACATATCAAATGAATAGGTATAGCCTCTATTACGATATGGTTGGCTGTTTTTATTGGCGTCTTCGATGGTTTCGCCCAATACAAACTGATGGCCCATGATACGCATGGCTTTTTGCATCGCACTACGAATGACAGGCTCACCCATCTTCTTAGTCATGCGATCCAAGAAACCTGATGCAGTGGTGCTGCTGTCAATACTGACAACGCGACCAGTCATCATCATGCCCCAAGTAGAGGCATTGACCATAAAGCCATTGTCATTTTTAATGTGCTTTTTCCAGTCAGCCACACTCATTTTGTCATGAATCAATGCATCAGCCGTATAGTTGTCTGGCACACGAATCAAGGCTTCTGCCAAGCTCATTAGCAAGATACCTTCTTGGGTATCAAGGCTATACTCAAGCAATAATGAGTCAACCATCTTGACGGCTTTACCATCATTACGTACGTGCTCGACCAGTTTGCGCGTTTGCTCAGCAGCAGCATCGCGTTCTTCTATACTGGGTTTGGCAAGTGGCAATAACTCAGACAACCAACGTTCTTCATCGGCGCTATATAGCGGCGAAATACGCTTATTTAGCGCTTCTGCTGACTGGGCGAGATACTCAGGCGACAGCATATCAACAGGATTAAACAAGATCGGCTCTTGCGGGGTAAATTGGTCTACTGGGTTCATAATAACTCCATAACTATCGTTTAAAAACCATAATAAATGGTGCTTTAGGAAGTCTGATCGTCCTGTATAACTGCTCATAACCGCTATCAAAAAATAGGGGTTATTGACGGATATTCACAGCAATAATCAAAAGACCAAACGGCGCCATCACAAAACTAAAAATCCAGCATAGGCTGGAGACGGTTAAGTAGGTCGTTCGACTGTTAAACGGGCTACGTTAACAATACAAAGGCAACAACGAAAAGCTAAGCGGCATTAGTGCCTTCTTCTTGTTAGTAGTGAAAGGAGTGTGATGACCAAATATCGCCTTATTGAACCGAAAAATCGCTCTAATAATCACAAATCTGTCATCTTTGGTGATGCTAATTCACTGTAAGAAAAACCTCTACGGCGTTGATTGAGGTGATGCGCTTAACTCGGCTATAATATCACGAAAGTTTTTTTCAAACTAACGAAATTTATTATTTTCATAAATTAATATATATCTAAATAACAATAACTTACAAGCACTTTATTGGCCATGACGCTTTGGTTACGTTTTTTTGTTTACTATTGCCCATAGTTTGGCATCACCCTACTTAATACTGGTATCAGAAATACTAAACATTACCCCCAAGAATACTGAGCTCAAATTAAGACGATAGGCTTATAATGCTGACAAAAAAAACCCTCCTTATCAGCTAATGATAAGGAGGGTTTCTTGTTTAAGACGCTATCTAATGTCTCACAATGCGTTGCATTATAGGAAGATAATCTTGAACAACAATATAGCAGTCAAAATCCAGACAGCGATACTGATATCTGCAAACTTGCCTGCAATTGCTTTTACAGCTGTAAAGGTAATAAAACCAAGTGCGATACCGTCAGCGATAGAGTATGTAAGCGGTGTGAATAGCAATACCACGACTACTGGTGCTGCTTCTGTTAAGTCGCTCCAGTTGATGTCCTTTAGGGTACCCATCATAAGTACGGCTACATAAAAGATAGCGCCGGCCGTTGCATAAGCTGGAATCATACCCGCTAGTGGCGAGAAGAAAATACTGAATAGGAATAACACACCTACCGTAACAGCCATTAAGCCTGTACGGCCACCTGAGGCGATACCAGAGATACTTTCAATATAACTGGTCGTCGATGAAGTACCCAGTAAAGAACCCGCTACTGTCGCTGTTGAATCAGCGAGTAGTGCCTTGCCCATGTTCGGGATATTGCCATCTTTGTCCGTTAGTTTTGCTTGGCTAGTGGTAGCAATCAAAGTACCCGCAGTATCAAACAAATCGACAAATAAGAAAGCAAAGATAACACTGATCATGCCCACATCAAATGCACCAGCAATGTCTAACTGCATAAGCGTCGGTGCAATAGAAGGCGGTGAAGAGATGATACCTGTGAACTGCGTATAGCCCATTAATAAGCTAATCAGTGCAACCAATAAAATACCAATAGTTACCGCACCTGGGACTCTCTTGTAAGATAGGCCAATGATAACGACAAAACCTAATGAAGCCATGACAGGACCAAATGATGTCATGTCACCAAGGCCAACTAAGGTTGCATCATGATTGACGATGATGCCTGCGCTTTGCAACGCAATAAACGCCAAGAACGCACCAATACCAGCGACTACGCCGTTCTTGAGGGATGTTGGAATGGCATTAATGATTGCTTCACGAATCTTAAATAGACTCAATAATACGAAGATACAACCAGACAAGAACACCGCACCTAACGCTGTCTGCCATGCGTAGCCCATACCAAGCACCACACCATAGGTAAAGAAGGCATTAAGCCCCATACCTGGTGCAAGCGCAACTGGTAGTCGGGCGTAGATACCCATAATGAAACAACCTACTGCTGCTGCTATACAGGTCGCTACAAATACGGCCCCTTTATCCATACCCGCATCGGCTAAGACGTTAGGGTTGACAAAGATAATATAAGCCATCGTCAAGAACGTGGTTATACCAGCGATGATTTCTGTTTTGATCGTGGTATTTTCACCATTAATCCCAAAATAGCGTTCAATTGCATTCATAAGTGTCGCCCCCGACTGGCTAATAAAAAGTCATCATTACCTAAAATTGAACATGACCTCAGCGAAAAAATAACGATGCCACAATAAGAATAATGTAGTAACAAAGCGTAACATATTAGACCAGTTATCTTACAAACTCAATCGTTGATAATGTCTATCTCGTACAAAATAGGATTTTGAGAGACTTCAAGACTATTGGTCAGAAAAGCCATATGAAAAGCCACATACAGCCATGTTGCCCTACGCTATTCGAAAAACTACTTTCTATTCGTCATTAAGGTGATATTCGGTTTGAGTCATGAGTTTTAGGTAGTAAGTATTTGCTCGGTCATTATTCATGTTATCCAACTAACTATTGAATGAATCAATAGCAGCCCAACTAAATAGTCGTTTAACACATTAATAATGACCTTTCTCTCATTTAGAAGTAAACTAGGGGGTTATTATACCGATACCTAAATCGCGATACTTACTGTTGCAGCATTTTTCTAAGCACAGTTACAAATTTTTAGTAAAGAAACGTGCTGCGTATTAAATAATAAAAAGTAAATAGTGTTTGTTTAGAGGTTGTCTGGTTCGGATATCACTATTCCAGCCAGCTGTTATCAATTATTCGTGAGTCCATTACATGCCTGAATCATTAAATATTGTCGATCTTATTACCCAAGCCAGTCTATTGGTGCAGATTGTGATGGCACTATTGTTATTAGCCTCTTTGCTCAGCTGGGTTATTATCTTTCGCATGAGTGCGCGACTTGGTACAGCCAAAAACTTTGATCAACAATTTGAGACTTGGTTTTGGTCAGGCGAAGATTTGGCCAAGCTATATCAAGGCATTCAGGGCTCTCCTGACCGTCAAGGACTTGAGCAAATTTTTTATGTGGGCTTTTCAGAATACCTGAGAATGCATAAAAAGCGTCAACCTAAAGACGATATTATCGATGGTGTTGAACGCAAGCTACGCGTCGGCCTAGGTCGTCAGCAGCAATTGCTAGAGTCAGGACTGACGACGCTAGCCAGCATTGGCTCCGTTGCTCCGTACATCGGATTGTTCGGTACAGTGTGGGGCATTATGAATGCCTTTTTGGGACTGTCTCAAACTGAGC
The DNA here is from genome assembly GCF_038155145.1 of Psychrobacter proteolyticus. Taxonomy (GTDB): domain Bacteria; phylum Pseudomonadota; class Gammaproteobacteria; order Pseudomonadales; family Moraxellaceae; genus Psychrobacter; species Psychrobacter proteolyticus_B. The sequence goes on along the minus strand of NZ_JBAKAY010000001.1, from coordinate 520,633 downwards.
AAGCTACCCTCGCCTCGGTAGCACCCGGTATTGCCGAAGCACTGATTGCTACAGCAATGGGTTTGTTTGCCGCTATCCCTGCAGTATTGGCATACAATCACTTCACAGCAAAATCGAGCCGACTATATGACTCGCGTGCCTTATTTTGTGATGAGATGACAGGTATGTTGCAGCGTGAGACCAGCGTACAAGCGCCTATTAGCAAAGAAACCCAAGTTAATGCAGGTCAGGTGACAGGGCTATGAAACCAAACCCCTACGGCCGTGAAAAAAAAGCCCTTAATGCAGAAATGAACGTCGTACCTTACATTGACGTCATGCTGGTGCTACTGGTGATATTTATGGTGACAGCGCCGATGCTAATTACAGGTGTGGATGTTGATCTGCCAAAAGAACAAACCAATACCATGAGTCAGAGCCAACTACCTGTGATTGTTTCTTTGACTGATAAGGGTGATATTTTTATCAGTTATGAAAGCAATGTCGATGTGCCTGTAAGTGAGCCTGAGCTGATTAATACTTTATCTAACCTACAGTCTCAGAGCGATAATAGTAATGCTGAACCAGTACAGGTGATGATCAATGCTGATCAAAACAATCAGTACGGTGCCATCATGACGCTTATGGCAACCTTGCAACAAGCAGGTATCGAAAAAGTTGGGTTACTGACCGGTGCGCCTCTACCCACGCCTTCTTTATAGTGATAAGCGCCCTTTAGCAAACGTTTCATATCACAATAGCCAATCCTAGTAATCATTCTGACAAATCACGTTCATGAGTATCCCTACCATGCATAATGCTCCTGCCGTCTATGTACCTACTGAACCAGAAAGCAACGGGCTAACACTGCCGACGTTGCTAAGCTTACTGGCGCATGGCCTTGTTATCGGCATACTGGTTTATAACTATCAAACCACTGAAGTTGAGACTGCTGGTAGTATTGAGACAGTCATGGTATCTCCCGAGCAACTTGCTGAAATGCAAGGACAAATACTGGCCAACCGTGCAGCAGCCAGCGCAATGCAGATGGATAGTAGCACTAGCGACTCGTCCAGTAGTGCTCAGCCAGAAGTGTCTGGTAGTAGCGTCAGTGCGCAAAATCCAAGTCAGACAACCTCTCAGCGCGTGCCTGTATTTACACGATCTGAAGAGCCATCTGGTCAACCCATACTGATGAGCGAAGACCATCAACAACGTCTGCTTGAGCAAAATCAAGAATATGAGCGCAAAATGGCTGAGTGGGCGGCACAACTAGACGAGTCAGCCATGGAAGAGCTTGACCAAGTCGATCAAAGCAAACGCGATCAGCTTATAGAAGAACAAAAAAGACTGGGAGAGTTTCGTCAAAAGCAAAACAATCCACCAAAGATAAAACGTCCCACTGCTAGCGATCGCAATATTGAGATTGATACTGCTGGCTCTGGCAATGCAGGGAAAACCTTTAGCCTGTCAGATGGGCAGTCTACTATATCTGGTGATACGTCAACCTCTAGTACGTCCAAGGGCAGTAGCCGCTCTGCATCCAGTGGCAGTCGCGGTGCCAGCAACAGCGAAATCATCAATTTAATCAAGCGCAACTATACGCCGCCTACTGCTGCACGAGGCTCTACTCAACGTGCCACCCTGACCATCACTGTCAATGCAAATGGCGATGTGATCAATGTGACTGCCTCTGGACCTGATAGCACGGTCAACGAAGCGGCCAGACAAGCGGTACTCAATACTGGCAGTCTCCCGATTGATGCTGATGACCCCAAATACCCGACTTTTACCATACAGTTTAAAGGCAGCAATTAATCAGTTGCTAGGTTCTTATAATATTGGTAACGTGATGTTAAGCGGCTTGTCTCGCATAGGTTGCTGCCTCATCTAGATGCTTGTCTCATTAAATAAAAAATGAATATCATACTAATTTTAGGAGCTCCATTTACTCATGCGTACCCAAAAAAAATTACTAGTATCGTTACTCGCCAGTACCTCAGCATTGCTGGTATCGCAAAGTGTGCTCGCTGCACCTGTTGTACTAGAATTGGACTATGAGATTCCTGTTCAGCAAAACCAAGTCGCGTTTGTGCCGTTTGCGGGTGACTCTGTCTTATCACCGATTATATTAAATGACTTGAGTAAAACCGAGCTAAAAGTAACCAATCAAGATCTGCCGCAGCAGCCGCACAGTAGCAAAGAGCTGACAGGTACATTACCCGTTTGGCAAAGCATGGGCATACCGTATCTGGTTGTCGGCAGCACGCGTACCAATCGTGGCAAAATAATCACCGATTATGAAGTCATCGATGTTAAATCTGGTCGCGTGATAGAAGGCAAGCAAAGCCTAACCGCTGACAACAATAGAGAAAGTATGCGTTATGCCGGTCATGTCATCGCAGACAAAGTATACGAGCTGATTACTGGTATTCCAGGAGACTTCTCAGGGCGCATTGCTTATATTGAAGAAACAGGAACTGGCAAGCAAAAGATCTCGCGTCTCAAAGTGATGGATGCTGATGGCGAAAATGCTAGAACCATTACTGAAGTGACAGGCTCTATCTTCTCACCAGCATGGTCACCTGATGGCAACCGTATCGCCTACTCAGTACAACGTGAAAAATCATATCCCGTCATCTACGTGCAAAACGTCAGTGGCGGCGGCGCAACTGCCCTGACACCTTTTTCAGGTAGCAATCTAAGCCCTTCGTTCTCTCCTGATGGCAGCAAGATATTATTCTCTAGCAGCTTTGAAGGTAGCGCTGATATCTATGAGATGAGCGCCAGCGGCGGTACACCTAGAAGGCTCACTAATTTACCGAGCAGTGAAGTGCAGCCAAGCTATGCACCAGACGGCAAATCTTTCGTTTTCGTCAGTGATAAAACTGGCTTTAACAAGCCACAAGTCTATCGCTACGAGTTTGCCACAGGACAAACAACTAAAGTGTCAAACGGTGGTTATGCAACCAGCCCGCAGTTTAGCAGTGACGGTACACAAATTGCCTTTTTGAGTGGGCGCTCAGCGGCTATTATGAATAGCAATGGTGCTATCACTACCAATCTTGGCAATACGGGTATTGATGAAGCACCAAGCTTCTCACCAAACGGTAAACGCGTGGTCTACGCATCGACCCAAGGCGGAAAAGGCGTGCTGACCATCAAATCTCTCAACGGTGGCGAAGCGTTTGGTAAGTCAGGACAAGGCGTTATCCGCTCACCCGTATGGTCATCAAGCCCAAAATAATTGGTCGTACACCAAAGTAGCAATTTTGGTGATAGTGGAATAAAGATCAACTGTTAAGCAAACTTGTAAAAGCCCCAACCATAACGAATATGGTTGGGGCTTTTTTTGATTAAAAAACAGCAATAGAGATGGCGATAGATCTTAGTACTTATTTACTTTCAATGGTCAGCACCCCTCGTCTTTGATCTACCTTCCAATGTTACCTAACCCTCCCTCTTTCGTAACAAACCTGTAAACGCACTAGTACCAAAAAAAACATTGCAATGACTTGTATTTTACCTATACCCTAAATAGACCTGACTAATTGGTCAGGTTGTTAAAATATTAGCCAACATATATTAGTTATTTTTATTACTTATCTTACAGACGGATGCGTACCCCTATTGTTTACATCGATAAAAAACAAGTCAAAGATTGGGTTAAAACTTTGATCTCGTGATTTACCACATTGTCTGATATCTACAGTCAAGCGGGTACTAAGCAGTTATTTTAGGAGGAAACCACCATGAGTGAAAACGTTCCAGCGAATACCGATTTACTGTATAGACTGCATGACCGTCCTACCCCCATCAAAGCATTTTTAGGTGCTATACAGCACGTACTTGCAGCGTTTGTAGGTATCATCACACCCTCTCTTATCATAGGTGGCACATTAGGTTTAGGAGAGCATATCCCCTACCTTCTCAGTATGTCATTGATAGTATCTGGCGTTGCAACCTTTATTCAGACTCGTAAAGTAGGTCCTGTTGGCTCTGGCCTCATGGCGTTACAAGGTACCAGTTTTGGATTTTTGGCAGCAGTACTGACGGCAGGGTTTGTGGTAAAAAACCGCGGTGGTGGTCCAGAAGAGATTTTATCAGTTATTTTTGGCGTCTCATTTCTCGGTGCATTTGTTGAGATATTTTTGAGTCAATTTATCACCAAACTCAAATCTTTTATGAGCCCTATTGTTACAGGCTGCGTGATTGTCACGATTGGTTTGTCATTAACCAAGGTAGGTCTGACCGACTTAGCGGGCGGGTTTGGTGCTGAAGATTTTGGTAGTATTCCGAACTTGCTTTTGGGCGGTGGTGTGCTGGCAAGTGTCGTACTGATTAGCATCATCAACAATAAAGTCATTCGCTCAAGCGCCATCTTTATTGGTTTGATGCTCGGCCTTATCGCTGCCGTATTTATGGGACGTATCGACTTTTCATTGGTTTCTGAAGCGGCTTTTTTTACGGTGCCAATCCCCTTTAAGTATGGCTTTGGCTTTGATTGGCAGGCTTTTATTCCTATTGCCTTTATGTACATCATTACCAGTATTGAGACTTCAGGCGATCTGACGGCTACCTCGATGATATCAGGTGAACCGATCAAAGGCCCTCTCTATGAGAAACGCATCAAAGGCGGTGTACTAGGAGATGGTGTTAACTCTCTGATTGCGGCGGTATTCAATACCTTCCCTGTGACGACCTTTAGCCAAAACAACGGTGTAATCCAGATGACGGGTATTGCCAGTCGCTACGTGGGTTTCTATGTGGGCGGCATTCTATGCCTGATGGGGCTATTCCCTGTCCTTGGTGCTGTTTTTACGCAATTACCCAAGCCTGTCGTTGGCGGCGTCACGCTACTGATGTTTGCGACGGTAGCGACTGCTGGTATTCGTATCTTATCTACCGTGCAATTTACGCATCGTAATGTCTTAATCATTGCCACCTCACTGGGTCTAGCAACGGGTATCGCCTTTGTCCCTGACGTACTGTCACAAACGCCGCAGTTCTTTCAGAATATCTTTGGCTCAGCAGTAACGATGGCAGGGATTGTGGCTATCACGCTTGATATGATTTTACCCAAAAACTATGGCATCGAGTTTGATACCAAAGCACGGCATGCTGAAGACGGTTTAGAACCAACGCAAGAAGTCGCTTAAGGCTAAACACAAGCTAGGGCTGAACATATCGAAGTGTTTCGCCGTAAACGAGGTGTGATAGACAGACAAATAGCATAGTAACCGTCTATGCACCTCGCTTATTAAGCACTTGACTTATTAAATAGGCACCCTGTCAAACAGCCACCTTGTCATCATTCGAGGCCACAGCCTTTTAGAATAAAAGGCACCAGAAAATCTGCCGCACGCGCTTCATCTTCTGCGTCATAAGCGGTCTTATCCATTAATCCAACGATCTCAATCTCGAATTCAGCATAACGTTGGGTAGTCGCCCAAATCAATATCAGTAGTTGTAGGGGATCAGTAATCCCAATTTTGCCTTGCTTGTGCCACTCTTTCATTACCTGTGCTTTATCGTGTACCCACTCCTTCATCGTAGTGGACATGAATTCATGCAAATGCGGTGCACCGCCAATGACTTCAATCGCAAACAGCTTATGACGACTTGGATTGACAAAGGCTTGATGTAGCTTGGTACGGACGAATTTTTCGATGACCGTTTTTGGGTCGCTATCTACTGTCATGGTTACCAAACCTTCGTTCCATTCTTGAATGATCGAACGCAGCACTGCCATGTAGAGGTTTTTTTTATTTTTAAAGTAATAGTGAACATTGGCTTTAGGTAAGCCTGCCCTATCAGCAATGCCCTGCATCGTAGCGCCGCGATAGCTTTGGAGCACAAACTCTTCTTCAGCTGCCGCTAAGATAAGCGCTTGATTCTGTGCGCGAATGGCTTGTTGGCTACGGTGCAAAGGCGTATCAGTCACTGAGGTTTCTTCCTTTTGATTGTTTTGAGTCATAGCAGTGGTATCTCACTCTAAGAGACAGGTTCGACAAAATAGTCGCTATATTTCGCTGTATATTCTTATATAAATACATAGATTTGATCAGCATAACCTGTTAAATAAAAATATTTCGCATAAAACAGTTGACCAATTAGTCAGGTTTTAGCAAAATGGGAACTGTAAATCAATTACGCCGTCATTAATTGCCTCTTGCCAGACGTTTTGGACGGCTAAAATATCAGTGTTTCCTTAGCAAATCTGTTTCATATTGTCAGTTCACTATAACTTGAAATTACGCAAAGCGTATATAAGCACCAAAGGGCTGACTACGAACACATAGATTATCAGCTTTTGTTTTCAAGCCAATTAATAGCTGCTAGCTTAATCAAATCATCTATGAAGCTGAAGCAACCGCTACTTATCAAAATTACTGCTTATACCTATAAGTTTATGCAAATAATCATAAGGTATAAACCTCTATCAAACATTTATCGCCCGATACAGATAACGGGTTGTCATATTAGAAAAGGATGTCATCGTGAGCTTAACCTTAGCGCAATTTAACGACCTATCACAAGAAGTCGCCATCGCCCAATTATTGACTTGTTGCACCAGTAAAAGCTGGGCCTATAAACTTGCAGACGCCCGCCCTTTTGCAGACGTTGACGCACTGCTAACAAGTAGCGACGCTATCTGGAATAAAGTACGAAATGATGAGGCTAACTTATTAGAAGCATTTGATGGGCATCCGCAAATCGGCAACGTGGCATCTCTAAAAGAAAAATACCGCAACACACAAAGTAGCGCTGCACACGAACAATCAGGCGCTAACGATGCAGCAGATGAGGTGCTCGAAGCACTTGCCAAAGGCAATCGAGACTATCTCGATAAATTTGGTTTTATTTTTATTGTCTTTGCAACGGGTAAAAGCGCGCAGCAAATGCTAGATCTGCTATTAGCGCGCCTGCCTAATAATAGTGCTACTGAACTAGCTAACGCAGCCGCTGAACAGAATAAAATTACGCGTCTACGTTTAACTAAATTGCTAGGTAATGCTGAGACAAGCAAATAGTAGTCGCAGAGTTAGACTAGCATTTTCACCCGATTTATATTTTTCACAAATTTAAAGGAAGCATTATGTCTGCCACCCTATCATCACATATCTTAGACACTCATCTTGGCACACCTGCGGCTGATGTCGCCGTTACCTTACACCGCGTACAAGACAATGGTGTCGCCACATTATTGGCACATGGCACAACCAATAGTGATGGCCGTGTCATACCAGACGCTTGGCAGTTTGATACAGCCATCGATAGTACTGACCGTCAGCTAAATATTGGCCGCTATACCGTAACGTTCGATACTCAGTCTTATTTTGATGCTCAGCAGCTGACAGCATTTTATCCGCAAGTGGTTATCGACTTTGTGGTAAACGATGCCAATCATTATCACGTACCGCTCCTGCTTAGTGCGCACGGTTATAGCACTTATCGCGGATCATAGCTTTGGCGTTGTTTAGCTCTCTGCTTTGTTTTTAGTTTTCAAGAAATACTATCAAAAGAAATTACCAAGACATTTTATTAAGACACTGTCATATTAAAGGACATTTATTACATGGGCGCCTATCTTCTCGAATGGTTGAGTTTATTTTTCCGATGGTTTCATGTTATCGCTGGGGTAGCATGGATTGGTGCATCGTTTTATTTTGTGTGGCTAGATCTAAGCCTACGCAAACCGCCACAGTGGAAAACAGACAAAGGCATTTCGGGTGATCTTTGGGCCGTCCATGGCGGCGGGTTTTATGAGATTGCCAAATACAAACTCGAACCAGAAGAGATGCCAAAAACGCTACATTGGTTTAAATGGGAAGCTTATACCACTTGGCTGACGGGTGCGGCGATGATGTCTATCGTCTATTATGCCAATGCAACTGCCTACCTGATCGACCCAAGCAAAGTGCCGTTTACTAGTATCGGTGCCATTGCCACCAGCTTGCTTTTCTTATTTGGTAGTTACTTCATTTACGAAGTTATCGTACGCAGTCATTTGGGTAAAAATGCGTTTATCTTTAGTACGCTGATTTTTATCTTACTGGTCATCGCGAGCTGGGGTTCTTATCAGCTGTTTAGTGATCGCGCCTCATTTATACATATCGGTGCCATCTTGGGCACGGTGATGGTAGGTAACGTATTCTTCGGTATTATGCCGGCTCAGCGCGCACTCGTTGACTGTGTACGGCGCGGTGAAAAACCGGGTAAAGAAGTGGCTGAATTGGCTTTACAAGCCAAAAATCGCTCACTAATGAATAACTATTTTACCCTACCGCTCATCTTTACCATGATCAGCAACCATTACCCAATGATGTATGCTCATGAGAAAGGTTGGTTGGTATTGGTCTTCGTCGGTATCATTACCGCGACTGCCCGTCATTACTTTAACCAAAAGCATTTGGGTCATAAGAAACCACGCTATTTGGTTATTCCAGCTGTATTAACTGTATTATTAATTATCTGGATGCGACCTGAGCCTATTGAGCCAGCACCTGCAATGCCTGCTACTGCCTCAGTAGCACCTACGACAACTAATGGCACTTCGCCAGCTACAAGCACGACTACTGACTCAAGCACTGATACCGTTACTAACGCTAATAACAGTTCTAATAGTAGTGCTACTAATAGTGTTAGCACTGATGCAGCTACTGCTGAAGCCGTACCCGTGAGCGCATCAGCAGATGACGCTATGATGGATGTCGTGCATACGCGCTGTAGCACCTGTCATGCTGTGCAGCCAACACAGCAAGGCTTTGCCGCGCCGCCAGCAGGAATTATTTTGCAGACACCAGAAGACCTAAAAATTCATAAAGCGAAAATCGTCACTGCGGTACAAACGGGCTATATGCCGCTTGGTAATATTACTCAGTTGACGGATGCCGAGCGCCAACAGCTCGTAGCATATGCATCATCACTTTAATTTTTGATAAAAATAACTGTCCTTTACGAGCAATATTTTAATAAATATTCAAGGCTCTAAGCGATATAGGAATATAGATAATGAGCAAAAAAATTACCAGTGACTTTGATATCAGTACGTATCCCCGCGACCTAAAAGGCTACGCTGGCAATCCACCAAAAGCGAACTGGCCAGGTGGCGCAAAAATCGCCGTACAATTTGTATTAAACATCGAAGAAGGTGCAGAAAATAGCGTCATCCATGGCGATGGTCAATCAGAGCGTTTCTTGTCTGATATCTTAGGCACACCAGAATTTAACAACCGTCACCAGTCTATTGAATCTGCATTCGAATACGGTAGCCGTGTCGGCGTGTGGCGTGTATTAGATGTATTCAAAGAATATGGTATTCCTATCACCACCTTTACCTGTGCCGCCGCTGCTGAAAAGACCCCACATATTATTGAGCGTGTATTAGAAGACGGTCATGAAATTGCCAGTCATGGCTTACGCTGGATTACCTATCAAGACATGTACCGTGAGACGGAACGCGAACACATTCGCTGTGCCACCCAAATATTTAAACGTATGCTAGGCGGCCAACCTCTCGGTTGGTATACAGGACGTGATAGCCCAAATACTCGTGAACTGGTTGCTGAACAAGGTAGCTATATCTATGACTCTGACTCGTACGGTGATGAGCTACCATATTGGCTCAATGTAAAGGTCCAAGATGGCAATATGATCACGCGCAAACCACATTTGGTCATACCTTATAGCCTAGAGACCAATGACATGCGCTTTTCTTCTAGCCCAGGATTCACCCATGCTGAACCATTTTACCAATATCTAAAAGACAGCTTTGACACCTTATACGAAGAAGGCGCACACACTCCTAAAATGCTGACTATTGGCTTGCATTGTCGCATTATTGGGCGTGCAGGACGCATTAGAGCGTTAAAGCAGTTTTTGCAATATATCACCAATAAGCCCGACGTATGGATATGCCGCCGTGATGAAATCGCCAAGCACTGGTACGAAAATCATCCTGCTACGCCGGATAGCACTGCTAACTGGATGTAAGCTAGGCTATCGTCCTAGTACTCGTTCTACTTAGCTGAGCGCGTACGAATTGGCATAGATTAATAGATAAAATAAGCCATACGTTATTAATAAACATCATTATTAAAAAAGGAATCATTGTGAGTCAAAATACTTCAGAAGTTGGACAAATTATCTCCGCAAATAATCTACCTGATACCCTGCCAGCATTTGCCAAAAAATCAAACGTGGCCGACAGTCGTTTAGGGGCAAAAGCGCTATTTGCAACGGATGATTTTTTTGCGGATAAAAGCCGTATTCTAAATCCTGATGCGCCTATCTTTATCGTAGGCAAATTCGATGACAACGGTAAATGGATGGACGGCTGGGAAACACGTCGCAAGCGCCATTTGGGTTACGATTATTTAGTTATCCAGCTTGCTCGCCCAACCAAAATTTCTGGTCTAGATATTGATACCAGTCACTTCACGGGTAACTTCCCCTCTTCAGCTAGCGTCGATGCCTTGTACGCACCAGAGCTACTGCAGCAAGATGAAGCTGAACTTACCAGTCTAAGCAAAGAAGATTGGGACAATAAAAACTGGCAGGCGCTAGTAGGTATGACCCCGCTTCAAGGTCACAATCATGAGCTTGTCGAGATTGATCATGAGCAAACGGTCACCCATATTCGTTTAAACATTTATCCAGATGGCGGCGTTGCCCGACTACGTGTCTATGGTGATATTCAACTTGATGCCAGCCTAAATACACAAGATGAGACACTTGACTTGGCGGGTGCATTAAATGGTGGTCGTGCCATTGCCAGTAACGATGCGCACTTTGGTGCGGCTAGTAATTTACTACTACCAACTAAAGCGCCTAACATGGGTGATGGTTGGGAGACTCGTCGTCGCCGTGAGCCAGGCAATGACTGGTGCATTATCGCGCTAGGTCAAGCAGGTATCGTTGACGCTATCGAGATAGATACTGCCCATTTTAAAGGCAATTACCCTGATAAAGTCTCGATCCAAGCCGTCTACTCACCAAATACACCAGAGCAAACTTTAGTGACTCAGAGTATGTTTTGGGAAACCTTACTTGAACCACAAAAAACCAACGCTGACGACGTTCATACTTTTAGTAAAGACAAGCTTCAGATAGACCAGCCTATCACTCATATTCGGGTTAATATTTTTCCAGATGGTGGTATCAGCCGTGTACGCGTGTATGGAAAAATTGCTGAGGCTAATACTGACACTGGTACTGATATTGATAGCAAAGAGGCAAAATAATGAGTGTCACTCTAACGGCCAAGCCTTTGACTAAGGCAAACTTTGCCCCCTATGGCTCGGTCATCCAGCGCTATAGTATTGATGAGCAAACCGCTGACAATACTTATGAGATCAACAATGGCTATGCGGTTCGTCATCATGCACTTGCCGAAAGTAAACTAGACGGTGGCTCAGTTGGCATGAGTATCTTTCGCGCCAAAAAGCGTGAGAATCCGATTGCCCTTTCGGTCATGGAATACCATCCGCTTGGGACACAGGCGTTTGTATCTATGGAAGGCCAAGACTATATCATCGTAGTTGCCAAAGCTGGTGTGCCGCCGCAATCGCCTGATGACCTAGTAGTGTTTTATGCGAAATCTCACCAAGGTGTACAGTACGATGCTAATGTCTGGCATCACCCTCTACTCGCGCTTGGCCGTGACAGTGATTTCTTAGTTATAGATCGTATCAATGGCGAGGGTAATAACTGCCATGAGATTGATATCACAGATTGGCATGTGTCTATTGAGTTAAAAGGCGAATGCAGTTAACTGAATAAAAAATAGTCGCATCCGACATGTACAAACTTAAAGCCAGCTAATGTCTATTAGCTGGCTTTTTTATGTTTATTGAGTTATTAAATCATATACCTATCAATTGATTAAAGCCCGTCAGACGACCCAATTTGGGGCACATGGATATCCATTTTGGTGCTTTCATGACGCATCTGATCCTTCGAAAAACATTGTTTGCCACATATATTTAAATGTACGGAAATTGGCTCTCTCATTTGAGAACAGTTAAGGACTATTTTGCTTATTTCTACCCTTATTAATGGCTAATAAGACTAAAAATTAGACGACTCTGTAGATGACAGCTCTCTAGGTCATTTGTGGCACAGTTATTGAATGCTCTTTAGTAGTAAGCATTTAAGCGCTATCAACCAACCGTTGTCTAACGAGCATTGGATTAATAGTTTGTTTACTAGCAAATAGTAACGATGCAGTTTTGGGGCAATCAACAATCAATTATACATAAAGGGGTCATATTTTGCGTTTTGATTTATTAACAAGCTTATCCTGTCATACCAATTCATCTAGCCAAAAGCTAGCTTTACTCAAACCATTATCAATAGCAGCTGTTGCTATCGCTGCTTTAGGTAGTATGTCTAGCATCCATGCTAAGACCTTCTTTACTGATACGAGTGTCTCCGTACTTTACGGTGATGACTACGAACTCGTAGAAGACGGAGAGCTAACGACCGTTACATTAGAGCATGCCTCTGCGCATGACTGGGGCGGCGTGTTCTTCTTTGTCGATCGAAACCAAGGTGCCGATGACATTGAAAACAATAGATTTAGAGAAACTTATGGCGAGCTGTCTCCTACATTCAAAATAGCAACTTTTAATGACAGTTTTATCAAGCAGGTTAATTTAGCCGCTACGTATGAATTTGGTTCGAACAGCACTGGCTTTGACCAAGATAATTATTTGGTTGGTATTGGTGCAGATCTTAATGTGCCTATTCCAGGTACGAAGTTTGCGTCGGCTACTTTATATCATGCTTTCAATGATAATACTGACGATGATCAGCAAATTACCTTGACCTATGGTTGGGAACGCAATAATTTCGTCGTAGATGGTTTTATTGATTATTCATTCAATAATGATGACATTGAAGATAATATTCATATCAATCCGCAAATTAAATACAACTTACAAGAAGTGCTCGGTATTGATAACCGTTTAGAAGTCGGCATGGAGTATAGTTATTGGAAAAATAAATACGGTGTTGATGGCGTGAATCAAAACTCTCCTAGTGCATTGGTAAAATTCCATTTTTAATACTCAATAGAAACTCTCTTGGCAGTAATAAACCCTTGTTCCTACAATATAGGAACAAGGGTTTGTTGTTTATATCTGAAAGAAATCTCACTTGTTCCTGATTTAGGTACAGCGTTTATTTACACCTATAAAGTTGATTTACGATAGCGACTTACGCCTGCGATGACTGTCTGATCAATTACTCTATCATCGCCTAGCATCATTAGTACAAACAACTGCTCTTCCAGTGTTTTAGTCTGCGCCATACGTCGCTCAAGCAATTCCGTTGCACCCATATCGATGACCACAAAATCCGCTTCTTTATTTGGCATAAAGTTACCGATTTTATCGTCCAATAATAGCGACTGGGCATTACCCAAAGTAATTTGGTACAGCCCTTGATGAGCGGATAGTTGATTGCTTTGTAGTTGTTGGATTTTATACGCTTCTGACAGAGTCGTCAGCATCGACAGACTTGTCCCTGCTCCAACGTCAGTGGCGATACTGACACCGGTATAACTTAACGTCTTGGGTAAATTAAATAGTCCACTACCCAGAAACAGATTGGACGTCGGACAGTGTGATATCTGCGTACCAGTCGCACGCAGACGCTCATACTCAGATATTTCAAGGTGAATACCATGTGCCAAGGTGGTGCGGCGACCCAGTAATCCCATCGTATCGTAGACATCGAGATAGCCTTTATGATTGGGATACAGATGTTTCACAAACGCAATCTCATCATGATTTTCTGCAAGATGCGTCTGCAGATAAACACTCTCGTAACTGGCATACAGCTCACCTGCCATTTGTAGTTGCTTGGGTGTCGAAGTAATAGCAAATCTTGGCGTAATAGCCACATGTTGGCGGCCGCGCTCATGCCAATTATCAATGATGTTTTGGGTATCTCGAATGCCCTGCTCAGCAAGCACACACAAATTATCAGGCGCATTTTGATCCATCAGCACATTACCTGTGATCATACGAGTATTGAGCTTGTGGCTTTCCGTAAAAAATGCGTTCACTGATTCAGGATGACTGGTAGAAAACACCATGGCGCTCGTTGTACCATTAGCAAGCAATTGGTTTAAGAAGAACTGCGCCGTATCATGTGCTACTTTTGGATCGCCAAAATTGGCCTCGGTGACGAAAGTATAATTGTTAAGCCAGTCAAGTAATTGCTCACCGTAAGCAGCAACCATATCTATTTGCGGATAATGCACATGGGTATCGATAAAGCCTGGCATGATAAGCTTATCACTATAGTCATGCACCTTGACTACTAACTGTTCTACTTGCTCAGAGGTATTAGCATATTTCGCTAATATTGTCTCGTTATGCCCATACTCTACAATGCACCCTGTCACATCATCTACGACAAGCGCACCATCAACAATATATTCAGGATAAACCTGTACACCTTCAATCACTGGTAGCAACGTTATGTCTTGTTCAACAGTCAATGTCTGTGAATGATCAGAGGTTGCACGCTCAGTACGATCGCTTTCGGTCAAGTAGTGCAGCAGTCGAGCTTGATAGATATGTATGGTCATTCGTAAATCTCACAATGGCTTGATAGTACTGAACAGTTTGATAAATAGTACTGAGCGTTTTAATGTTTTGATAAAAAGTATAAAAGTTATATGGAGTGAACCGTTCAAGAAATGGCCTGATGATACTGCTGCAACAGTTGTGCCACGATAGAAACTGCCACCGCCATCGGCTCTTTGCCGCCAATTTGCAATCCAATTGGCATGACTAACTGATTCACCAGTTGCTCACTGTAGCCACGCTGCATCAAGCGATCTTTAAAACGCTTGGCTTTGGTTGCCGAGGCAATGCAACCTACGTAAGGTGTCGAGATATCTGAACATTGATACTCAGACGAGCTAGTATCAGAAATAGTATCTAATGCTGCCCGTACTAACTCGAAATCAACACTATGATCATGAGTCATAACCAGAATAAAACGCTGACCACCCTGCTCGATAAATGGGCGTAAAAAATCTACAGGCTCATCATCGATATGCGGACGGATATGCGCTGGTAAGTTATAAAGTTTGGATTGATTAGTAGTAGATTCATCAACTAAGTAACGCTTAAACATCTCTGGGCGACTGTCCACCCAATCTACCTGACAAGGCAGCTCAGCGAGGATGGTCATTAGCGCTGATGCCACATGCCCTGCTCCAAACACTAGTACTGACATCGGTGGCGTTACATTGAAGCATTCGAACATAACGGTGACGCTACCGCCGCAACACTGTGCCAACTTTGCACCTAGCGGGTAGTGCTTAGTATAGACAGTATCACGGCGTACCCCTTTAGAAGGGGTTAGCGCGCTTGTATCATTAGCTTCATAAACTTTTGGTTTGACTTCTTTTGATACCGTTGCCGCTATTTCACCATTCAATAGCTGCCGTGCCGTATTGACAACGTCGTGCTCTAGGCCGCCGCCGCCTAACGTATCCATGATACTATCTTGCGTGACGATCATCTTTGCCTGTAGTGCTCGAGGAGCAGATCCATTTACGGCTACGACCGTCGCCAACACGTGAGCGATGCCTTGCTGCTGATATCGCGCTAGACCTTCATACCAAACGACTGGCGGTGCTAACGACTCATTCACTGTGCGCAGGACCTCTTGCCCCTGCTACATTTGGATGCTCTATCGCGTTAGGCTGGTCATCGGTTTGTTTGCCTTCAACTTCTTTTGGATCGATGTCTTTAGCATGACGTACGTCTTGCGGCATTGCTTTTTCGTTGTAAAGGTCACTGTTCTCTTCTGCGCCTTTTACTAAACTATCAACCGTATCTGTATCTGCTTTAGTTGTTAAATCCCACGACGTGCCTTGCATGTGCATGACTGCTTTTAAAACCGCTTCTGGCGTCGCAGGCATGGTCAGCTCTGGATTCTTTTCATAATCACCAAGGCTAGCCACTGCATTATTAAGGGCACACCAAACACTAGCTGCCAACATAAACGGCGGCTCGCCAACGGCTTTAGAGTTATAAATCGTTTGTTCTTCGTTTTTGCGATCGTACAATTTGACATTCCACTGCTTAGGCAAGTCATGCGCGGTTGGAATTTTATAATTAGCAGGACTATCAGATGCGAGCTTACCTTTGTCATTCCAAATTAGCTCTTCTGCTGTGAGCCAACCCATGCCTTGCACAAAGCCACCTTCAATCTGGCCAATATCAATGGCAGGGTTGATCGATTGTCCCGCATCATGCAGCACATCACAGCGCAGGACTTTGTACTCACCTGTCAATGTATCAATTTCCACCTCAGCACAGGCAGCACCCAAGGCAAAGTAGAAGAACGGACGTCCCCATGCTTTAGAGCGATCATAAAATATCTTCGGCGTTTTGTAGTAGCCAGTAGACGATAGACTGATACGGTTCTGGTACGATAGTTGAATCATCTCAGCAAAAGTCAATGTTTCTTTATCGCCAATATAGACATGGTTCTTTTCAAAACGTATGTCTTCTTGCGCTACGTCGAAATGCTCAGCAGCAAATTCAAGTATACGCGCTTTGATATTCAAGCAAGCGTTTTGAGCCGCCTTACCATTGATATCGGTACCTGATGACGCGGCGGTTGGTGAAGTGTTAGGCACTTTATCCGTACGTGTCGCTGATACTTTAACTGTATCCAGATCAACGTCAAATTCATTGGCAACAATTTGGGCGATTTTAATATATAAACCCTGCCCCATCTCCGTACCACCATGATTAAGGTGGATACTGCCATCGGTATAAATATGTACCAATGCGCCTGCCTGATTGAGCGTTTGTACCGTAAATGAAATACCGAATTTTACTGGCGTTAAAGCAAGTCCTAAGCGTTTGTCACTGCCTTCAGCGGCAGCTTTTTGATTGGCTTCTAGGATTTGCTGACGGCGATTGTCATAATCGCAATCGTCTGCCAACTTGGTCATGATAGTCGCTAAATCAAAATGCTCAATCGTCTGACCGTAATGCGTACTTTGACCATCTTGATACAAGTTTGCCAAACGCACTTGCAATGGATCTTGCCTCAGCGTATAGGCAATATGATCCATCATATATTCAGCAGTCATCAGACCTTGCGGACCACCAAATCCTCGATAGGCAGTATTAGATACCGTATGTGTCTTACAGCGATGACCTGCCACATGAGCAGCTGGATAATAGTAGGCATTATCACAATGGAACATCGCTCTATCGACAATAGCATCAGACAAATCTGGCGCATAGCCACACAAGCCAGCCAGTTGCATATCGACACCTAATATACGGCCAGACTCGTCTAAACCAACCTCATAACGGTTGGCAAACTCATGACGCTTACCCGTCACCACCATGTCATCTTGGCGATCTAGACGCATACTGACAGGGACATTATGGCGTTTGGCGATGATACCGCATAGACACGCCCAAGCAGCGGCTTGCGTTTCTTTACCACCGAAACCGCCACCCATACGGCGTACGACTGTGTTTACCGCATGAAATGGCAAGTCCGTCACTTCGGCGACCAACTGCTGTACTTCGCTTGGATGCTGTGACGACGTATACACTTCTAGCCCGCCATCGTCACAAGGTACGACATAAGACACTTGTCCTTCGAGATAAAAGTGCTCTTGCCCGCGCATATGAATATGACCTTCAATGCGAATTGGTGCGTTCTCAAGCGCAGTCGCCGCGTCACCACGCTTCATAAAATGACTCGGACGTACAAACAACTCTTGCTCTAACGCTTTATCAATACTAAGTACTGCTGGCAATGGCTCATACTCTACCACTGCCTTGGTAGCCGCTTTTTTGGCAGCACGATGACTGGTAGCCACTACTACAAATAGCGTCTGACCAACATACTCTGTGATGTCATCTACCATCAATGGCTCACCATCAAACACGGCACCGATATCCGTCTGCGCCGGCAAATCTTTAAAACTTAAGACATCTACCACCCCATCCGCATCTCTGACAGCGCTCACATCCATACTCAATACACGTGCGTGAGCATGACTACTTTTACCTACTGCTAGGTGTAGTGTGCCTTGCGGTTTTGCAATATCATCCACATAAGTTGCCGTCCCCATGACATGGCTGATCGCACTGTCATGCTTAGCCGAGGTGCCAATTTTGTTTTTTGGCGGACGCACGCGGCGGATACTATAACTATCAAATAAGGACGAATGATGGCTCATGGCGGATCTCTTCTATTAGGACGCTTTGATTAATGCTCTTTTATTCTTGGCAAATATAACGATAAGGCGATATTAGCAAACAACTTTGCTAGTTAAGCAGTCTCGGTCTGTCTACCTGCTACCAACTGCTTACCGCACTTCACCAGTAGACGCTGTACCACATGTGAGCGATATTCACGGCTGGCTCTGACATCAGTCATAGGCGTAACGTCTGCAGACAAGACTTGTGCTGCTTGCTCAAAACTCGCAATTTTAGCCGCTTGTCCAATAAGCGCTTGCTGACAGGTTGTGGCTAATAACGGTATGGCAGCCATGCCACCAAGTCCAAGCTTTGCATTCTCTATCGTCATGCCATCTGCTGATACATCGATTCGCGCCGCCAATAGACACGCTGAAATATCATCCTCATAACGTTTGCTAATTTTATGAATAAATAAGTGCTGATTGTCATGCATCAGAGGAATATGGATAGCGACTACGTAACTGCCTGCTTGCAGTTTGGTCTTTTTATAATCTAAGAAAAATTCTGATAAAGGTATGATTTCATCTATATAAATCGAATCGCTATTATCTAAATCGTTACCTGATTCTTCACGATTAGGCGCGCAATGACGCAGATGAATTGACGCATCTAACGCCAATAAAATCGGTGGTAAATCACCAATCGGTGATGCGTTGGCTATATTGCCGCCGATGGTGCCCATATTACGGATTTGTGGAGAGGCGATACGCTCAAACACTTGCGCAAAGCTTGGAAAATACTGCTCAAGCACAGGTAACATCTGCTGATAGCTCATGCCAGCGCCCAGTACTAGTGATTGGTTAGAAGCTTGCTCGTTATCTGACTCTTCATTGCTTGAGTCAGACTTTGCGTCAAGTAATGACCATGACTTTAGTGCCTCAACACCTGAAAGCTGGATAATGACCTCGTGATCAACCAAATGCTGGGTTACACTTAATCCCAAATCCGTACCGCCTGCCCAAATCGTTGCCTGTGGATTGGTTGCTAATACTTGATTAAGCTCACCTAGTGACTTGGGCATATATAACTGTCGCCCAGCATCACTGATTACAGGGGCAATCGCTTTCGACTCTTCATTCTTTAATTCGACGTTATCTAGCACGTTTTCAGATACTGCTGATTCTTTTGTACTACGCATCGCGTCTGTGGCTAGACTGATAGTCAAGTCTTTCACCGCTGAATGCTCCGCCTCTCTCTGCTGACCGATATCACTCATCAATAGGCCCGCCTCGATAATCGGACGATAACCTGTACAGCGGCATAGATTGCCAGAGATTGAAGCAACCACCTCATCATAGCTTAATTGCTTGGTATCGTTCTGACTTGCTGTCTCTTGACTTGTCTGCATACGATTGTTTTCGTAAACACAAGCCAGCGACATCACAAACCCAGGCGTACAAAAGCCGCACTGTGATCCGTGACATTCAACCATCGCTTGCTGTGCTGGATGCAATAGCGCTCGTTCTGGATGATGTTCTGGATTATCTGCTAAATAAGAAGCCGTCATCAGATGATGACCATCCATAAGCGACACTAGCGTAATGCAGGAGTTGACTGTATAGAACGGTGGCGTCACATTTTTTTCGTCGCCATTTTCATCATTGAGCGTTGGCTGGCTAGCACTAGGCAGGCGCTGAACCATCACAGTACAGGCACCGCAATCACCACTACCACAGCCTTCCTTCGTATCCGTTTGGCCTTCGTGCAATCGTAGATACTCAAGCACCGTCGTATTAGGGTTAAGCTGGGTTAGCTCGTGGCGTTTCCCATTTAAGTAAAAACTAATCATAGCAAGACTCGGCTAAAATAAAATAATGAAGATAAGCATAAGGCTTAAGGAATTTGACGGCTTAAATGCTGAACGTAAGCACTTGGTTTGCATCATGCGGCAACCGTTTAAGTACGGTTATTCTGTTTTATAACTTTTAAAGTATTCGCTGTTTTGTTTGCTAATACATTCTTAAGAGATAAAAAAATCAGCACAACGCACTTTTTATATCAGGTAAATCGGTTGCAAATATGAGCATTCATCGAACAAATTTGTTAGAAAACTCGTACTATAGGATACTTGACTATTTGGTCAGCTTTAAACATATTATCACTATTCTTATTTATAACACAACCCGTTAAAATGCCTATAGATACTATCCAATAGTTGGCAAATAATTAGTGAATAACTTCAATCTAAAGAAATAGCTACACGTTTTGTAGATTTTATTCATTGCTCAGCAACTCAAAACCAGGCGCTGTTTTTATAAATATTTCTAATTTTATACATGACAAATCAAACGAAGCGTTAGATAAGCCATACTATAAACAGCGAGATAGCATACTTAAAAACAGTGTCAAATACATGTATCGCCTTTAAACTGCTATGAACAGCTGATTTTTATATATAATGTCTGCAAATAAGCCCGACTCTTCACTACTATTATTTCTAATGATGGATAATCGTGACATATCGTTGGGCTAAAATCGTTTTTGAGATATTACTATGAAGTCATTTGTCTTTACTTATTTGCTAGTAGCAACGATGCTGGTAGGAGGTTGTCAATCGTTTCAATTCGTTGACAGTCCTATCCCCGTGAAGCCCGCCCCTACTAAGCTTGTTGCTCCATAAAAAGCCTAGCGCTTAATGGCACTTATCGTTCAATAAAAATTGGCGCAAAAAAAAGCAGACATCAATAATGTCTGCTTTTTTATTCGATCGCTCTGTCGGTTCTAGCTGTTTTTATAGCTTAGCATCAGCTGGTTGATGCTTAATAATCGTTTTGGCCAGATGATCACCAAACCAAATAGCAGTATCAATATCGCCCGAACCTGGTGTCTCTTCAGGTGGGCCATCAAGCGACTGAGTCATTAGACCCAAAAAGCTAGATAGACGATTTAAGTCGTGAGCCTCATGACCTGTCGGCATCAATGGCAGACCAATCCAATTCATACCATGTTGCATCGCATATAGAGAAATCTGCTGCAATACAGCAAGTTTATCACCGCTCAGACCGCCTGAATTGGCAAACGCTGCTGCCCACTTGCCTTCCCATTTACGATGATACCAACGCTTAGAAGTCTCATCCATAAAGGTTTTAAATTCAGCCGTCACACTGCCCATATACACTGCACTACCAAAAACCAGCAAATCTGCCTGATCTAAATAATCCCAATCAACATCATACACATCGACAGCCTTGGCTTGCGCTTCTGGCAATTGCTGATGCGCACCTTGTACTATCGCCTCAGCGACACGCTTGGTATGACCATAATTACTGTGGAAAATAACGGCGATTGAGACATTAGGCGCGTTATCAGTAGGTGTAGAGGTGTCAGACGATTTAGCAGGTGTATTCATACGTACTCTAATAATAAATAATTGGTTGAATATAAAACTTACAAAATATTGGATACTTAGCCACAGTCGATAGCTAGTGACTTCACTTTCACTGATAAGTACTTATCGATAGCTCAAGCTCTTAAGCTTTCAGGCGATACAATAGAATCGAGCCGAGCAACGTTTCTTTGAGTCAATTTAACTGGTAAAAACATCAATAATGATAGAGCAATCGCATAGTCTTTAATTGCACTGTCTTTAATTACATAGTCTCTATACGTCAGCGTATACATACCAGTATATATGCGACGACCTTCATTGAATTCAAGTCCATTGTATCAGACGTATTTTGTTTTTAAGTTATTTATTAAAGTCTGACTAATTAGAGCACATATACTTTATATAAATGGGTAAGTCGCGTTAACTGTTGAAATAGTAAAAACCACTCTGCAATAACTAATAAACCTATAATTATCAGCACTATAGACAACTATTAATATAAGGTCATATACACAGCAGTCCATTTATTCCATATAATCATATACTAATTCTACTTTTTCTAACCACTTCGTATTTACATTAATGACAATAGGATTATGATGTAACGCTTCTTACTGCTTAAACAAATTAACAGAAATACAGTTTCCAATTCTGCAAACCTGCGCAACTATACTCATATAAATTCTTATAAAAATGATATCTGATAACATCATCGGATAAGGAAGCTATTACCTTGACTACTCTCGTTCAACCTGTAAACGACACAAAAGATCCTATCATTAGAGATGATCTGGCCCTAAATGCACCGCAAAAACCCTTGATTATGGGTGGTGGCATCGTAGGATTAATAGTGCTTGCGTATCTATTAGCCACTCAACATATCTCTCAATCATTGCTACTTGGCATAGGTCTTTTGTTAGGCTATACCCTTTTTCATGCCCGCTTTGGCTTTACCTCTGCTTTTAGACGTATGATGGCAGTAGGTAACGGTCAAGCGATGCGCTCTCACATGCTGATGCTGGCAGTTGCTGTTACGCTATTTGCGCCAATCCTTGCTTATGGCACGACACTATTTGGCGGTCCTGTCGCAGGTTATGTCGCGCCATTAGGGGTTAGTCTAGTCGTAGGCGCATTTGTATTTGGTATCGGCATGCAGCTTGGTGGCGGCTGTGCCTCTGGTACGCTCTATGCGGTAGGCGGTGGACGCTCTGTTATGTTCATCACCTTTATTTTCTTCATAGTGGGCGCCACGATTGGTGCTTATCACTTGCCATTCTGGACAGAAGAGATGCCCGCTTATGCGCCTTTCTCTTTGGCAACTTCTACAGGTCTTGGTTATACAGGTGCATGGCTACTGTCGCTTGCCATATTCGGCATTATTGCATGGGTAACATTAGTCGTTGAGAAAAAAAGAAACGCACCAAAGATGGCACCCGTACCTTCTGAGTTTGGCTGGAAACGAATCTTTCGTGGTTCTTGGCCGCTATTTGCTGCTGCAATCGTCTTAGCTTTACTTAACGGTCTGACATTACTTACACGTGGTCAACCGTGGGGCATTACGTCAGCATTTACATTATGGGGCTCTAAAATTGCAAGCGGCTTTGGCATGGATGTGGCTAGCTGGGGCTATTGGCAAGGGGCTAATGCAGCAGCGCTTGAAGCTTCTATCTTTGCTGACTCAACCACTGTATTAAATATCGGCATTATCATTGGCGCGTTTATCGCCTCTGCTGCGGGTGGCTTGTTCAAGTTTACTAAGATTACTGCAGGTAACTTTGCAGCATCAGTCATTGGCGGCTTGATGATGGGATATGGCGCACGTCTCGCGTTCGGTTGTAATATCGGTGCTTACTTCGGTGGTATCGCCTCTTTTAGCTTACATGGCTATATCTGGGGCATACTGGCAATGGCAGGTACGTTCTTGGCACTATATTTACGTCCTCTATTTGGCCTGTCAGTACCAAAATCTAGCGACTCCGTTTGCTAATACATATGTTGTAACAATGCAGGTTTGGTACTTAATCCGTACTTAATCGGTACTTAAATAAAAAAACAGCAGAATAATCTGCTGTTTTTTTATTGTTTATCACTTTGTTTCCACTACCCATTATTATATAGTCAAAGAAATCTAAAACAGCTACAAGGCAGCCGACCGTAGATTGTACATATAGTACATCTAGGGAGGGTAACACCGTAGCGGTTTAGTAGTTCGCTGACTACAAAGCTGCTAACGACGGACGATGACTAGTGCCATCCGACCTGTTGCAGGTTGCTGCATATGAGTCTGACGGCGATACGAGTAATAGTGAGTATCTGCGTAACTACAGTCAATAGGTAAATCATTTACAACTGTAGCACCAGCAGCTTCTAACTGCATGGCAGCAAGCTTCGGTAAATCCAACTTTATTTTTTCATCATGAGATGATATAGAAAATAGCGACACAAAGTCATCGATATGCTTCTTTGACAACGTCTGGTTGGCTATACACCCAGCCAATAGCTTATCGCGAACGTCTACATTTACTTCATAATTTTCCTGACTGATACACACTCCTATCCAAGCTTGTATAGGGCCTGAATCAGTAAAGCGATTAACAGTCTCTGGTATCACACCGCAGGCCAATCCTTGCCAGCCTGCATGAATCGCTGCGATTTTTCCACTGGTTGGCTGATATAATACGATAGGCACACAGTCCGCCGTCATGATTGCCAGACCGCGACCACTTTGTTGACTGACCATCGCATCAGCAGACATTGGCGCCATATTCAGCGTAGTAGCATCGACATCATGAATATGTTTGCCATGAACCTGACTGACCCAATGTAAGCGATTAATAGCCGCATGCTGCTCATTTTGTGCAGAATTATCTGTCAGTTGCTCATTGATAGCAGCTAATAGATTCATGCGGTTATCTAATACTTGCAGTGCATTATCATTGACATGCAGACCTAAATTCAGCTCACCGTAATTTGACTGACCCGCATACCCTGTACGCTGGTTTTTAGCAGCAGAGTCATCAATATCATCATGCACAAAAGCAGCCGTCTGAAAAACGGCCACATCATCAATTTGCGCAATCATTCTCATCGGGAACGTGTTCATCATGGCTGCTCGCTTTCACCTCTCATCTAGTAAACGTTAGCGTTTACTCTTCATAATAACCGTCGCTCAGTACTGCCATCAGTTTTTGCATATCTTCAGGTAGTGGTGTCGTTACTTCAATGTCTTCACCTGTCGTCGGATGCACGAATCCTAACGTATAGGCATGCAGTGCTTGGCGCGGGAAATTATTAATAGCTTGACGCTGAGCTTCTGTTAATCCAGAGCGCAACTGACGACGGCCACCATAGACACGGTCACCGACTAGTGGATAAGTAATGTGACTTAGATGCACACGAATTTGATGCGTACGTCCAGTCTCAAGCCCGACATCTAGCAGACAGTAGCTTTCGTTCAATGGTGTGACATTTAGTAGATGCGTTACCGCTTCTCGGCCAGCGGTCATCACCGTCATCTTAGTACGCTGGTTGCGATGTCGACCAATCGGTGCATCGATACGACGATGACGAGATAAGCTTGCTTGGTCCCCTGCTACGACACACTTATAGTGACGATAAACAGACTTGTCTTTTAGTTGTTCCATCAGTGCCATCTGAGCAGGTTTGGTTTTGCCAATCAATAGCAATCCAGAGGTGTCTTTATCAATACGGTGTACGAGACCTGCACGCGGTAAATGATGCTGCTGAGGATAGTGATATAGCAATGCATTGACCAAAGTGCCGTTTTGATTACCTGCGCCAGGATGAACCACCATACCGACAGGTTTGTTGATTACCAATACGTCGTCATCTTCATAGACAACATCGATATCTATATTTTCTGGCTGGTCTTCACCATGCTGCTGTAACGTCGTTGATAGATGCAATACATCATCTGCTTTGACACGGACTTTCGGTTTTTGAACACTGCCGTTATAGAGCAGACTACCATCAGTAATCCAGTTCTGGAGTTGCACCCGCGAAAAGTCCGAAAACGCTTGTGAGGCGACCTTATCAATACGCAGACCAGCTTGATCTTCTGTGACCACATGCGTCATATCTACAATCACTGGTACAGCTTGACCCGCTACTGGAGCTTCATCGTCGTCGCCGTCCATATCGCTGTCATCAACATCATTATCATCAATGTCGCTATCGTTCAGATCGTTACCATTATCGATGAGCATCTCTTCATTATCAAGAGCATCATCATGCACTTGCTCACTCATCATTGATTGATTATCAGGTAGCTCATTATTGTTCAAAACATCATTTGGCATTGGTGACTCTTGTGCTGATGAATCAGTATCTAGCGATTGATTCGGTGATAAATTGGTAGTCATGGCATCATTATTCATAGCGGATTGATACATTGATACGTGGCAAAGCCCCTGACAGTGTTTTGTGAGGTGACTTCGAAGATAGTATTATAAATAGCAGTATAAAAAATTGTCGTTTTTTGATTATCGTTTTTTGCCTATAAATGGCAGATAACAACCTTCAAGATACAAAAAAGCAAAGACAATACCGCTCTAGTGTATCATGTCGCACGCATAAGCCCTATAGAAGCTGCATGCTATCTGTTGATTTTTGAGCGTTCCTTTGGGCTGTAAGATGCCTCGCTTAACTCTCTAGAACATGACATTGCTGTAATTTACTGTATATTTACTCATGCTAGCGACATTCGATATCGCTCGTGACAGCCGCTCATGTTAAACTGCCTATACAATATAGATGGCGAAAAAATAGACGTAGCAAATGTTATTCTATAAAGTATAGCCATGTTTTGCTGTATGCTATGGCACTGTATGCGAATGCCGTATTTAGATACAGTTTGAAAATGGCATTGGGGTTTGTTGACTGTGTTTGCCATTTAAACCGTTTGACTATGGCTAAATACATGTGGTCTATCACAGGCTTACTATACAAGCATTATGTATCAGACCCAATCTATCAGTACAATACGTCATAACAAAAACTGCATTCGATAAAAAATTTTTGCTGGTGGATCGCTGACTATTTAGCGTCGTTTTTTATCACTAACCTTTTATATAGCATGATAGCGCCGCTGCTATTATGCGCCTTGTGTCGGAGAAGAAGTATGCAAGCTGTTGGCAATACGTTTATCAAACTGTCCTCAATAACCCTACTGGCGCTTAGCGTCAATCTAGTGGGTTGCCAGACTTTTAAAAATCTAACTGGCGCCAAAGATGGTGAGGCAGTAGAAACAGCTGAAAAATCAGAGCAAGGGTATTATAACGAGGCCGTCAATCAGATTGACAAAGGTCACTATATCCAAGGTATCGAAGAGCTGACCAATCTGCGTACATTCTACCCAACCGGACAGTACGCTGAGCAAGCCTTGCTTGACATGATGTATGCACAATACGAAGGCGATAAGTATGAGATGGCAGCAGCAAGTGCTGAGCAGTTTATCCGTCTCTACCCATCTAACCCACAAGTCAGCTACGCCTACTATGTGCGCGGTGTGGCCAATATGGAAGGTTCATCTGAAAGCCTAAAGTTATTTAAGCTGAACCAAGCTGAGCGTGATACTGCGTATTTGCGTATTGCCTTTGCCAACTTCCAAGAGCTTATCAATAAATATCCAAACAGCCCGTATGCACCAGATGCCGCTCAGCGTATGACGTTCATCTACAATCAGTTTGCTGAGAGCGAAATGAGCGCAGCCAATTGGTATATCGAGCGTGAAGCTTATGTAGCAGCGGTTAACCGTGCCAAATGGGTATTTCAGTATTACCCACTTAGTGAGTCAACGCCAGATGCTCTTGCGGTATTAGCATATAGCCATGAAAAACTGGGTCTAACCGATTTGGCCAATGAGTACAAAACGCTATTGCAGATCAACTACCCAGAGATGCTAACCAGCAACGGTAGTGTGAAATTAAGCACCAAACGTGACCGTACTTGGCTCAATAAGATTACCTTTGGCAAGCTTGGTCGTTCGAACACAACTGACAAATCAGTCGCGTCTGGCGAGTATAACGGCGCAACCAAGACACAAATGATTCGTAATGCGGCCCAGTTGAGACTAGCAGGGACTAACACGACGCCTGCCAATACTCCAGTCACCAATAATACTGCTGCACGTAATGGTATTAGTGTGGGCTTAGGTCTGCCTGAAGCATCAGCTGAGCGCGTGACCAGTCAATCAAGTACTGGCTCAACTGCAAGAGAAGCCAACGTCGATCCACTAAATACCAATCCAACACGCCGCACTACGCTAAATGACGACAGTATGAGTGATATGGATAATAATTGATTACGTGAAGTCTTTCAGCCTAGCTAACACAGTCTGTATTCATTGAGAATAAGGTCAACATTATGTTGGCCTTATTTTTCTAGCAGTACCTTATTACCTCTGCCCCAACATAATCGACCTATGGTAAACTGTTTTTTGTATGAGCATTCCTAACCATATTCTTGAACAATTAAATAGCCAAGCTGACCTGATCAGCATCATTGGTAAACACACCACGCTTAAACGCGCTGGTAGTGAATATAAAGGCTGCTGCCCTTTTCACGGTGAAAAATCGCCTTCCTTTTATGTCAATCCACAAAAAAACATCTATCACTGCTTCGGCTGTAGCGTCGGTGGCAATGCCATCAGTTTTTTGCGTGATTATGAAAATTTGACATTTATTGAAGCGGTCAATGAACTATCAAAACAAACAGGCATTGAAGTACCCAAAGAAGAACAGCAAAACGTTAGTTATCAACGTCGCGCACCCAAACCTATTGCACCGCCGCCAGTGCATAATGTGCCTAGCCCAACTGTAGAACATAACAAAGTAGGTCAAGACGGTACGAATAAAGACAACCATCAAAATAATCGTCAAGACAGTCATCAAAACAATGTTGCCCAAAGTGACCAAAACTACATAGACCAGCCCAGTTACGATGACAATCAGGGCTACGAGAATTTCCCACCGTTAGAGGCGTATGATTCAGCGTCCTATTCGATGGACTCGTATTCCTCAGAGCCGTATTTGCCAAACCATGCAGATGACAGTGGCTATCCACCAGGATGGCTGACAGATACCGATACTAGCACTGGTATGCATGACGCTCATGGTATTGAGCAAAGCGATGATAAAGATGGCAATCTATATGAGCTGCTAGAGCAAATCCAGCAATTCTATCAGCATAACCTGACCACGCATCCTCATGCCAAGCATTACTTTTTATCGCGCGGTATCACTGAAGACATCTTTGAAACCTTTGGTCTTGGCTATGCACCATTTGGTTGGCAGCATCTTGAGCATCAATTTCCGCAGGATATTGAGGGTCTAAAAGCTTTAGGATTGGTACGTCAGTCAGAGTCTGGCCGCGACTACGATCTATTGCGCGACCGAGTCATCTTCCCAATCCGTGACAACCAAGGCCGCACTATTGGCTTTGGTGGTCGGGCACTCGATGACGAAGTAAAGCCTAAATATATCAACTCCTCAGACTCGCCCGTCTTTCATAAGCAGCATATACTGTATGGCTATTATGAATCACGTCAGCAGCGCGCAGACAGCTGGCTGGTGGTCGAAGGCTATATGGATGTGATCGCCCTTTATCAAGCAGGTATCTATGGGGCTATCGCCTCGATGGGTACAGCGATTAATGAAAGCCAAATATCGCGGTTACTGACACTCAATCCAACGCTTACCTTGAGCTTTGATGGAGATAGCGCAGGACAAAAAGCCGCTTGGCGTACACTTGAAGTTGCGCTGCCTGTATTGGCCGATGATAAAGAGTTGCGGTTTTTAACCCTGCCTAACAATCATGATCCTGACACTTTTATTAAGAGTCAGGGCAGCGATGCCATGCGTGAGCAAATCGCTAATGCCATGCCGCTATCGCAGTATATTTTTGCGTATTTGAGTGAACGTTATGACATGAGTCTGGCTGAAGGCAAAGCCAAGCTCATGTCCCAAGTACGCTCGTTGACGACCGCCTTACCCAAAGGCAGTAGCTTTCGCTATTTGCTCAACAATGACGTTTATCAAAAGCTTGGCGGCAGGCGCAGTCAGAATGTCGAGGCCAAAGATGCGCTGCTAGACTTTGATGGTGATATGACCATCAGTCAGCAATTGCAGCTTTGCTTTTTGTTTCAGCCGCGCGCGTTAATCGACGACCCTATTGAGTCGATTTGGCAACAGTCAGGGATTAATGGCTTACACCTACCTGCTCATATCAAACAAAAAGCATCGCCTGATACGCTACGTCCTCTTGCCTGGGAAGACTTGCAAGATGCTGCTCTGCTAGACATCGTAAGCACTATTAAGCGCTGTCTTAATTACCTACCAAAAGACGTCAACGCAGCGGCGCATTTCATTTTATCAAACGTAAAGCCTGCGACTCAAGACATGCTTAGCCGCAATTGGGGCGGCTTCTATAAAGCGCTAACCGCACGCAATATTTTGGGGCTTGATGGCCTAATCGAAGAGCTAGTCAGCCAGCTGCTTGAGCGCAACATGAAGAAGAAAATACAAGAGCTGATACAGAACCCTGATCATATTAAGCTTGCGATCGTCCGTAAACAAACCCAATTATTAAATGATTGGCTACGCGCACAGCAGGCAGAGCAATCGGCACAGATGGTCACGGTGCAGTCTTAATTTTTAATTTCAAATGTTGACCCTTTAAAAGTCTAGCAGCTGCCCCCACTACTAATGATTATGCCCAGTAGCATGAGTCGCTTCTAAATCATTTAGCTGATAGCAAATAATCAGTAAAAAATGGTCGGTAGCTATCACTAGCTCGTGCTTGACGACTGTGGTCTGTGTTAAACTGTGTCGCTGTATATTGACAGCACTGCTTGGTGAATGATTGTGAGCATGCATCGTTAAGCACAAATTTTAGGTATTATTTTTACGTATCCGCTTTTAGATACTATTTTTTAAGTACTGTATTTTTTTAAGTACCATATTGAAGTCTTTTTAGCTTTTTTAATTTTTAGCTGTTTATCAGCATTGTTATTGTAGTGTTTTGAGCCTTTATTCATATCAACTCATTTTTGATATTATTGACAACCTCTACGCCATATTTTGATCAATCGATTGATAAGATCAACGCAAAGAGCGAGCGATAGCGAGTCACAATATAAAAATGTCCGATGCAAGTAAGCGAGTATTTATGAACGATAAGTCAGTTTCTAAGTCCACATCTCAACTGGCCACCTTAATCCAAATGGGCAAAGAGCAAGGGTATCTTACCTACGCTGAGGTGAATGACCAGCTGCCCGACTCTATTACCGAAAGCGATCAGATCGAAGACATTGTGCAAATGCTGACCGATGTCGGTATCAAAATCTTTGAATCAGCTCCTGATGCCGATGACATCTTGATGAACGATGATTCAAGTGATGACGATATGGCAGCAGATGAGGCAGCGGCAGTACTCGCCTCTGTTGAAACTGAGCCTGGTCGTACCACTGACCCTGTACGTATGTATATGCGTGAAATGGGTACGGTTGACCTACTGACTCGCGAAGGCGAAATTGCCATTGCTAAGCGTATCGAAGAAGGTATTCGTGATGTACAGCATGCCATGTCTTACTGGCCTGGTACCGTACAGTTTGTCCTTGATGAGTACCAAAAAGTACAAGACGGCGAAAAAAAGCTATCTGACGTCATCACTGGTTTCTTAGATCCTGAAACCGAAGAAGACAAAATCGCTGCCCAAGAAGCAAAAGAAGCAGCGAAAGAAGAGCGTGAGCGCATTAAAGAAGAAAAAGAAAACCCACCGGTTATCAAAGCCAAGGTCAATGCGAAAGCAGCTGCGCTTGATGATGATGATGAAGACGAAGATGACGTTGAAGACGAAGCTGAAGAAGAAACCAGCGGTCTTGATCCAGAAGAAGTTCGTTTACGTCTAGAAGAGATTGAGCATCTATTCATTAAAGCCAAGCAAGCCTTGCTTGATTATGGCCGTGGTAGCGTACAGGCTGATACCGCGTATGCCCTACTTGCTGAACGCTTTATGATGTTGAAGCTAAATAACCGCTTGTCAGATCAAGTTATGGCTATTATGCATGACGTCTATGATGACGTGCGTAAGCAAGAGCGTCAAATCATGCGTTTGGTGATTCGCCGTGGTCGTATGCCGCGTGAAGAGTTCCGTAAGACTTTCCCTAGCAATGAAACCAACGTTGATTGGTTGATTGAACGTATCAAAGGTAAGCCTGCATTTGCTGGTACGCTAGAAAAAGTTACTGATGACGTCATTTTACTACAACGTCGTATCCGTGATTATGAGCAGCAGCTCGACATGAAAATCCATGATATGAAAGATGTGGCACGTCGTATGGCGGTTGGTGAAGCAAAAGCTCGCCGCGCGAAAAAAGAGATGGTTGAAGCTAACCTACGTCTGGTTATCTCTATCGCGAAGAAATATACCAACCGTGGTCTACAGTTCTTGGATCTTATCCAAGAAGGTAACATTGGTCTGATGAAAGCCGTTGATAAGTTCGAATATCGCCGTGGTTATAAGTTCTCGACCTATGCTACTTGGTGGATTCGTCAGGCGATTACCCGCTCTATCGCTGACCAAGCGCGCACCATTCGTATCCCTGTGCATATGATTGAGACGATCAACAAAATCAACCGCGTCTCACGTCAGTTGCTACAGGAAATGGGGCGCGAGCCAACGCCTGAGGAATTAGGCGAACGCTTAGAGATGGACGAAGTTAAAGTCCGTAAAGTCCTGAAGATTGCTAAAGAACCTATCTCTATGGAAACCCCTATCGGTGATGATGAAGATTCGCACCTAGGTGATTTTATCGAAGATGGTACGATTTCAAGCCCTGTTGATGATGCGACTGCTGCTGGTCTGCAAGAAGCGACGCGTGATGTATTGGGTAACCTGACTGAACGTGAAGCGCGTGTCTTGAAAATGCGTTTCGGTATCGATATGCCAACCGATCATACTCTAGAAGAAGTCGGTAAACAGTTCGATGTAACGCGTGAGCGTATTCGTCAGATTGAGGCAAAAGCATTACGTAAATTGCGTCATCCATCACGTTCTGAGCACTTGCGCTCTTTCCTTGAAAATGACTAATTTCTCAGAGAAATACTGAGCCTAGTTAATAGGTTTTCGATGATCGCTAAAAATAAAAAAGCTGAGTATATCTCAGCTTTTTTTGTGCCTGCTTTTTAATTCTAGAAATTATTAATTACTGTGTTTATTAATTACAAAGCTCCATAATTGCATAGCCTCCTAGTCATAGATCTCTTTAACCCAAGCGCTCCTTATTCAATGTACACCCCTATTTTCTTTACCTTCTACTACCTTCTTTCATTAAAAATTATCTAATTATAGACACAGACTATTCTTCAAGAACCACTTTATAGTTGACACTATCAACCTTATTCTATATAGTTGCTTCTATCAACTATATCAAAGAGTTTTTATGTCTAACAATTCATTGAGCGAAACACTACATCAATTAATGCATACCTATACCAACCTACTGCTGGAAGGCATTCGTCAGCAAGGGGTAGAGTTGTCCGTGACCAATATCAGAACCTTAAAAGGTGTCTGCTATAACCCGAATAGCACTGCGCTATCGATCTCTAAACACATGCAGCGAGACAAAGCGCAAATCACTCGTGCCTTAAATGACCTATTGGCGGCTGAGCTAATATTAAAGACAGACAACCCGCTTGATGGTCGTAGCCAATTACTACAGCTGACCCCTAAAGGCGAAGAGGTTATGACAAAGCTTGATGCAGCAGAAGAATGGACAAGACAGCAATTAACGAAAGATTTAAGCCTCGTAGAGCTTGCGTTATTTTTCCGTGTCAGTCGCACCATGATAGACAACGTTAGCAGCAGCAAGACTACCGATAAATAAGTAAGGACAAATCCATATGAATAACACAATAAATCAAAAACCCGTACGCGAAATCATGACCGTTGCTCACAAGCAAATGATTACTCCGCACTACATCCGTATATACCTCACAGGCCAAGCAGATACTATTGCCAATATCGCGACTATGACAGTTGGTGCAAACAATAAAGTGCTTGTTCCCGTCGATAAAGCTCAACCAATTGATCTAAATGACAATACTACATTCGTTGTCCGCACTTATACTCACCGCGGCGCTGATGTAGCAAAACAACAGATCTGGATTGATTTTGTTGCTCATGGTGATGAGGCGCCTGCTTCAGGCTGGGCCACTCATGCTGAGGTTGGCGACGAGGTTGGTATCTTAATGAAGCCTAAAACCAAAGCGCTTTGTCCCGATGCAGATAATTTTCTACTGATTGGCGATGCCACAGCGATACCAGTGCTAGGTTCAATATTAGAAAGCTTGCCTGCCAGTGCGACTGGTCAGTGCATCATCGAAGTACACGGTGCGGAAGATGAGCAAGAATTGCCGACAGCAGCCAATATCACCATGACATGGTTACACAACCCAGATCCAACGCAAGGCAGTCAATTAATCGACACAGTAAAATCTCTTGATTTGCCAACTGCAGAGCAGAGCCGTTTTGCTTATATCGCTAGCGAATTCTCATCTGTCAAAGCCCTACGCCATTACCTAAAGGTCGAGCAACAGTGGTCTAAGGATGAGCTATATGCCTTTTCTTACTGGAAAGCAGGTGTTGCAGAAGATCAATCTGTAAGCGATCGACAAGCAGAAAAAAACACCGACTAATTAATTGCTCTTTATGATAGGAAAATAACGATGCCGGCAAATACCGAGACCCTGCTCATTGATGGTAATAAAAATAGTGGCGCTAAGAATGATGGCACTAAAAAAACACCGTTGCTCTACAAAGTGTTATTAATACTTGTCTTAATGACTGTCATAGGTGGTCTCTTAACAGGTGTGATGACCTATATGAATGTCGGATACTCCGATACATTTTTTATAGATTGGTCTAGAGCGCTACTTGCAGCGTATGCGATCATGCCGATTGGCTTTTTACTGATGGGTCTGGTCACAAAATTTATTAATCATAAGTTACCTAATACCAAAGCGTACAAGCGCAATCTCATTACAGGTATATTGATGGCTTGTATAATGGAGTCTATGTTGGCCTTTAGTACTGCCTCAAAGACGATTGGTTTTGCCAATCAAACAGCCTTTTTAAATGGCTGGTTAGAAGGATTTATAGTTGCATTACCAGTAGGATTGACGTTAATGGTCATTGTCTCTATGACTATTAGACCAAAAATTGAGGCATTTCTAAAAAGCTAAGATATCACGACGATGCTTATTAGTTTTTTTGGTACACGACCGCGACGCTAACCAGATTAATAAAAAAGCTCAATAAAATTGAAAAACATAAAGCATTAAGGGCGTGTTGAATATTCAACACGCCCTTGTCATGTCAGAAGCTTTCTAATACTATTTTACTGCTGGTTATGTCAAAACTCACGTGTATTTAATAAGTCAGTCGTAACAACGTTTAGTGTTAAGTTCGATTTGAAACAATCTTTTTTTACCCGTCATATATTGTTACTATTCGACAATATTCCGATGACTAGACAGTACAACTGTCATAATTAATCTAGTTTTGGCTGTATACTCTACTGTTATAGAAACGTATAGTCAGAATACAAACGCTAGTTATAAGCTGTATGCTACTAGTAGCCGTTTATTTGTATATGGTTGACAGATTGGTAGTAAACAAATACTACTACGCTTTAGTGTTTATACTCATAATGAGTAAGCTAAAAATCTAATGTTCCACTCTGACAGTTGTTGATTATTAACTAGGTATCGATATCACACATTTTATGAATACAGAAAACATAATATCTGCACTTAACAACCCCATGCGTCGTCAAATCATAAAGTGGTTGAAGGACAGGTCGAACTTTCCAGCGTCATTACCAGAGCATGCTAATTTGGATGGGGTATGCGTCAGCTACATCCAAGAAAAAGCTGGATTGTCGCAATCAACCATTTCAAACTATATGGGTGTGTTAAAAAAAGCAGGATTGGTTACGTCCGAACGCCATGGACAATGGACGTTTTATCAGCGTCATGAAGCTAATATCGAAGCATTTCTCAATGAAGTTGAAAAAGAGCTGTTGAAGCTTTAAAAATTTCTCATAATCTATAGAGCTATTTTTCTTTGTTACAAAACATCTAGATATTTCAATATAACGATTAACTATCTCCATACCGCATCATCCAAACCAGTTACTTCTTCCCTTCTAGCTACCCCTTTCTCTTCTGCCATACTATTAGCTTGTAAAAACTTTATCCATAATGGAATATAGTCTCCTAATCAGGTTTTAATTTGCATAAAAAAAGCCGAGATACACTCAGCTTTTTTATATTTGTGAATATGACACTATTGATACATAGCTAATTTAATGCGCGCCTAAGCTTTGCTCAGCATCTGGCTTAGCATGCACACCGAAATTGTCTATCATCGCTTGGCTCGCCTCGTTCAAACCGATGAGCTCTACCTCAGTGCCTTCGCGGCGAAATTTAATAATCACTTTATCTATGGCGGCGACTGCTGTCACGTCCCAAAAATGCGCGCGCGACACGTCAATGACCACGTTAGAGACAGATTCTTTAATATCAAAGGAATCAATCATACGCTCTGCTGATGAAAAAAATACTTGTCCATCAACTTGATAATAACGCGTTTGCGCTGCTTCATCCATGTGACTATGCACACTCATATAGCGCTCAATCTTATTGGCAAAGAACAGTGCTGACAGCAGCACGCCAATCAATACGCCATAGGCCAAGTTATGCGTCGCGACTACCACAGCAACGGTCGTAATCATAACCACATTACTTTGCAACGGCTTGGTTTTTAGTTCTTTAAAAGAGCCCCAGTTAAAAGTACCGATAGATACCATAATCATCACAGCGACCAATGCAGCCATTGGAATAATCTTTAGCCAATCGCTTAAGAACACTACCATCAATAATAAAAACACGCCTGCCACTAAGGTAGAAAGACGTGTATAACCGCCTGATTTGACGTTGATGATCGACTGGCCAATCATCGCACAGCCTGCCATCCCGCCAAAAAAGCCACTAACCACATTGGCAATACCTTGGCCTTTACACTCTTGCGTACGGTCGCCTTTGGTATCAGTCAAATCATCTACGATCGTCATGGTCATCATAGACTCAAGCAAGCCAACTATCGCCAGACTAATAGAGTACGGGAAAATAATAATCAATGTATCTAAGTTCAACGGGATATCAGGTATCAAAAACATCGGCAGGGTATCAGGCAGCTGACCCATATCATTGATGGTTCGAGCCTCTGTACCTAATAAGATGGCTATAGCCGTGACCAGTACAATACTGATCAATGGCGATGGAATCACTTTACCGATCTTTGGAATATATGGATAGCCATAGATAACGACGAGACCTAGCGCCACAAGACCGTATACGTGTACTAGATTTGAACCTGCCTGCGGCATCAGCTCAGGAACCTGTGACATAAAAATCAAAATAGCCAAGGCATTGATAAAGCCGAGCACTACGGATTGCGATACATATTTCATCAAATTCCCCAGCTTTAAGAAGCCAAAGACAATCTGTATAACACCTGTCAGCACACTGGCTGCTAACAAATACTGCAATCCATAGTCTTTGACCAGCGTCACCATTAGTAGCGCCATCGCACCCGTCGCCGCCGAAATCATCGCTGGACGACCGCCAACAAACGCAATCACTACTGCGATACAAAATGAGGCATAAAGCCCTACTTGGGGATCGACACCAGCAATGATAGAAAACGCAATCGCTTCAGGAATAAGCGCCAAAGCGACGACCATGCCAGCCAAGACATCGCCTCTCACATTGGATAGCCAATGCTCTTTAATTGTATTTAACATATTTAACTCAGTTTTGGGGAACTGCTATAGTCTGTCAATAAACGAGGTATCTGATAGTTATTTGGAAAGTATCCAATGGTTACTTAGGAAATATCTAAAAAGTAGTTAAAAACCCGCTCA
Source organism: Psychrobacter proteolyticus (assembly GCF_038155145.1). Lineage (GTDB taxonomy): Bacteria > Pseudomonadota > Gammaproteobacteria > Pseudomonadales > Moraxellaceae > Psychrobacter > Psychrobacter proteolyticus_B. Next base: position 483,055 of record NZ_JBAKAY010000001.1, on the reverse strand, counting down.
CATCAAAAGTCTGACACATCTCTATCTAGGTACATTGCCCAGTGCTTATCAAATGATAAATATAAAAATGTGAACGATCATAGTTAGCGAGTTATCGTCATAACTTACTTTTAGTGGGGTAATCTTTACGATCCACTAGGTATATCGAATAGTGATACAAACGTTAAAGCAGTGCGTGCGCACAAGAAAAAGCGTCAGACGCTTTATGAGAGTAATTGCTATAGGAAGCAATCATTACTGAGGAGAGGGTCAGCTAGGGTGGCGTATTCATCTTTGTGGTGACAGCTTTTATAGAGTTAAGAAATGATATTTCGCGTCATTTTAACATATATAAAGTAGATTAATAAAAACATCGCCCTTTTGGCGAGGATTTAACTCCTTTAGCTATCTCAATTACCGAGCTTAAGTGACCACCCTACGCTTCTGTTTGAATAAATTTATAGCCTTTTGGGCTTTACAGAACTCGATTCTATATTAGAATCACACGTGACATTGAATAGTGTCTCCATATATCCCATCGCTAGGAAACTGACATGATTGTCCGGCAAACGCCTAATGCCCTTAAGATATTTTTCACCCTGCGTGGATCAATCATTCCAAAAATCTATCCGCAAATTTTGCTGATTACTATTCTTAGTACGCTTATCACGGTTATCCAGCACTGGCTTCCTGACTCGTTTCCTTATTATGGTATGGCAACGTTTACCTTGCTTGGAATCGCCCTATCGTTGTTTCTTGGGTTTCGGAACAATGCCAGTTATCAACGTTGGTGGGAAGCGCGCGGACTGTGGGGACAATTGGTCTATGACTCTCGTAGCTTAACGCGCCAAGTGCTGTCCTTTATAGATGATGGCAATGCGACTGCCATAGATGGTGGCGAGGATGACAATGTGACTGGACGCGTTACTCAGCGAACGATGGTATATCTGACCATTGCGTTTGCCCATGCGGTGCGCCACCGATTGCGTGGTACGCCACCTTGGACGGACATTGAGCCTCTTGTCGCGGCGATACATCATGACCGTATTCGCCAAGCGAAAAACGTACCTGATTATATAATGCACCTGATGGGTAAGCAGCTTGGCGATATTCGGCGTCGAGGACTGGTATCGGAGCAAGTCATACAAAACATGGACGAGCGCCTGACCTCTATGACAATTGTACTGGCAGCTTGCGAGCGCATTCATAATACCCCACTGCCATTTGCTTACATGCTACTGGTACATCGCACGACCTATCTGTATTGCATCATGTTGCCTTTTGGCTTGGTGGCATCACTCGGTTGGGCGACCCCGTTGATTTGTGCGGTGATTGCTTATACCTTTTTTGGTTTGGATGCGCTTAGTGAAGAGTTAGAAGAGCCTTTTGGCTTGGCCGCTAACCAATTACCTTTGACTGCCTTGTCACGCACTATCGAGATTAATCTACGAGAGGCATTGGGAGAGACAGATATTCCGCCTGATATCACTCCTATCAATGGTTATTTGCAATAGCTTCCATTAATAGTTTTAATAAAAGCCACTTAGCTTACTGTTTCGCGATAAATCTGACTAAATACAGACTTCACTTGAATAATCGCTCATAGACCACTATAAACAGTGCATATATTCTCTGCCTAATATAGCCATTCCACTATAAAAGTATGACAGCGTTAACCTCGCTTGAAGTATCACACATACATCTATACTCGGTTGCCTTGTACTACGTTTAAATTGAATCGACTATAGCTTGACTGATTTAAATGCCACTGATGTCCACACTGAGCCTGTCTCAGCTTTTGGCGTTATGATTTCGGCATGATTTAAGCAAATGTTTAACTAACTGAATGTCTATAGCAGCGATTTTCGAATGACTTAATGTTAGTTACTTACTACTAATGACTGATTAACTTTTTCCTATTTACCTATACCAGCGAGGCTCATATCATGAGTGATGATTCAAAAGACAACAACGACAACGTCGACAACAGCGCAAATAACCCAACCAGCAATCAGCCATCAGTTAAAGTCACTGATTTGACGCCAAATAAAGGTGCGTTGGTAGGCAAAAAGACCGATATTCAAAACCCAGAGCTTTGGGAGTTCCCGATGAACTACCCACTAAGCATCATCGGTCATGAAGGCGAGCGTGAGAGTTTACTTAATGAAGTAAAGCTAATTTTGGGTAGCCAATTCCCTGATTTTGATTTGGCGTCTATTGAAGTTAAGCCATCTAAAACAGGTCGTTTTCACTCGGCACGGGTCAATTTGTACCTAACGGCTGCTGAGCAAGTAAATGCGCTTTATGCCTCACTTGATAATGCAAAAACGGTTCGTATTGTTTTATAAGTCGCATAAAAAACTTTAACGCCTTTTTAGTCCAAATCGTCACTCGCTAGTAATAACATATGGGTGGCGATTTTTTGTGGTTTGATGTACAATCTGCGCCCGCATTATTGCCGCCATGACTCGCATTATCAGTCGACAATAACCGAGAGAATGAAAAGTAAAACTCACGATATTTTTACAAAAATTTTATTATTGACCGCATTTGCGTCTAACCCTTATCCCATCGTCCTTTGCCAAAATTTGGACTGCCTACAACCTTGTAGCAACATAGTTTTATTCTAAAATCAATATAGTATTTTCAAAATTTTCCCGCTATATTGTGCCTACCAATTAACAAACACGCTATATGTAGTACTCAGTGATTTTAACCGTCACTATGAGTAGTGGTAGCTTTTTGCCCAAAAAAACCAGCTAGCACAACCCCACATAATAGCGTTATAAAGAATGTCTGCCGCCCACTCGGCGCGCAGCATCACAATAAGCAATCAAAATAGAGGCCAGCATGACACATATTGACAAAATCCAAGTAACCAAACGTGATGGACGTTTAGAGCCTATTGATTTAGACAAAATTCACAAGGTAATAGCGTGGGCAGCTCACGACTTGGACAACGTGTCTGTGTCTCAAGTTGAGCTAAAGTCGCACATCCAGTTTTATGAAGGTATCAAGACTCGTGACATTCACGAAACCATCATCAAATCTGCCGCCGACCTAATCTCTGAAACCACGCCTGACTATCAATATCTGGCTGCGCGTTTGGCTATCTTCCATCTACGTAAGATTGCTTATAACAAATTTACCCCGCCGCACCTATACGACCATGTCAAAACTTTGACTGACGCTGGCAAATACGATCAGCACATCCTAGCTGACTATAGCCGTGCTGAATTTGATGAGTTAGAAGAGTATCTTGATCACTGGCGCGATATGAACCTTGCTTATGCCGCTGTTGAGCAAATGGCTGGTAAGTACTTGGTACAGGATCGTGTGAGCAAGACTGTCTATGAGAGCCCGCAGTTCTTATATATGCTGGTCGGTATGTGTCTGTTTAGCCAATACGACAAGTCAGACCGTCTTGATTTCGTCAAACGCTTCTATGATGCAACTTCAGAATTCAAAATCTCACTACCGACGCCTATTATGTCAGGTGTGCGTACGCCATCGCGCCAGTTTAGCTCGTGCGTATTGATCGAATGTGGTGATAGCCTAGACTCTATCAACGCGACCACCAGCGCCATCGTACGCTATGTGTCACAGCGTGCTGGTATCGGCATCAACGCAGGTCGCATCCGTGCCCTTGGTAGCCCTATCCGTGGCGGTGAAGCACAGCATACGGGCTGTATCCCATTCTACAAACTGTTCCAAACGGCTGTGAAATGCTGCTCACAAGGTGGCGTACGTGGCGGTGCTGCGACGTTGTTCTACCCACTATGGCATTTAGAAGTGGAGTCATTACTGGTACTGAAAAACAACCGTGGCGTCGAAGACAACCGTGTTCGTCATATGGACTACGGCGTCCAGTTAAACAAGACAATGTACACGCGCCTAATCAAAGGCCAAGACATCTCGCTATTCTCACCAGGTGACACGCCAGGCTTGTATGATGCGTTCTTTGAAGATCAAGACAAATTCGAAGAGTTATACACCAAGTACGAAAACGATCCTAACGTACGTAGTCGTCAGATTCCAGCTGCTGATTTGTTCAGCCTAATGATGCAAGAGCGCGCCAGTACCGGTCGTATCTACATCCAAAACGTCGATCATTGCAACACCCATAGCCCATTTGACGCGACGGTTGCCCCGATTCGCCAGTCAAACCTATGCATGGAAATCGCGCTACCGACCAAACCACTCGATAACATCAATGACGAAGAAGGCGAAATCGCCCTTTGTACGCTATCAGCGGTCAACTTGGGTAAAGTCGAAAACGTCAGCGACATCGAAGAGCCAGCTGAGCTAATCGTCCGTGCACTTGATGCCCTGCTCGACTATCAAGACTATCCAGTAAAAGCGGCTCAAAACGGCAGTATGCGTCGTCGCACGCTTGGCGTGGGCGTAATCAACTATGCTTACTACTTAGCTAAGAATGGCGCACGCTACTCTGACGACAGCGCGCTTGGTCTAACCCATCAGACGTTTGAAGCGTTGCAGTTCTATCTCTTGAAAGCGTCGAACAAATTGGCAAAAGAGCAAGGCGCGTGCCCTGCGTTCAATGAGACCACGTACTCACAAGGTATCTTGCCGATTGATACGTACAAAGCTGACTTGGATAAAATCTGCCAAGAGCCGCTACATCTCGATTGGGAAACGCTACGTGGCGAGATCACGGAACACGGTCTACGCAACTCTACCCTAACCGCCTTGATGCCGTCTGAGACCTCTAGTCAGATCGCCAACGCGACTAACGGTATCGAGCCACCACGTGGTCTGGTCTCTATCAAAGCGTCAAAAGACGGTATCTTAAAGCAGGTCGTGCCTGAGATTGATAAGCTAAAAGATCAGTACGAGCTACTATGGCAAATGCCAAACAATGACGGCTACCTAAAGCTGGTCGCTATCATGCAGAAGTTCGTCGATCAAAGTATCTCTGCCAATACCAACTACGATCCAGTTCGTTATGCTGGTGGCCGTGTACCGATGAAGATATTGCTAAAAGACTTGCTAAACGCTTATAAAATGGGTGTGAAGACGTTGTACTACCATAACACTCGTGATGGTGCGAACGACGCCCAAGCGGATATGGAAGATGATTGTGCTGGCGGGGCGTGTAAGATTTAAGTTTACATTATTAAGCTACGAAATTATTTTAGAAGAATCTTGATTTGAAATTAACTTTAATAATAGGAATCTACTATGTCAGATAAAAAAGTATTATTCATTGCCTTTGCAATGCCAGATGAGCGTCAACGCGACTTTTTAAAAGGACAGTCTTTAAGTCCTCGTGCTCCTTATGAATTTATTGATATGTCGGTAAAAGAACCTTACGATAAAGAATGGAAAATGAGAGTTCGTACTCGTATAAAAAGATCTGATGGAGTAATAGTTTTAGTTAGCGAAAACTCATTGAATTCAGATGGTCAGAAATGGGAAATTCAATGTGCAAAGGAAGAAGGCAAACGAATCTTAGGTATATGGATTTACAAGGGCGACAGAACAAATATTGAAGGTGTAAATACTAAAGTGTGGACTGACGCAAATATTATTTCATTTATCGACTCACTTTGATGTTTGAGGATAAAATTATGAGCTTCAATGAATTGTCAGACAAAACTCAAATGTTAATTGAAAAGCTATCAGCAGTCGAACATGATCGTTGGGCTCATTGGCAAAGTTACTTACATTCAAAGTGTAAAAAAAATGACGATGGTAGCTTGACTATACCAAAAGAGTTAGTCGAAAGATGGAGTACCCAAATAGAAACTAATTACTTCGAGTTAAGTGAAGAAGAGAAAAAAAGTGATAGAGAGCAAGTGATGAAATATTTGCATTATATTCTAGAATTCAAAGAACAATAACAACTATGCTTTCAAATCTGAAAAGTATTTGACTAATTTATTTAATAAGGGACAAAAAGATGTCAAGGAAAGCTTTGATAATTGGTGTAAATGATTACGATCACATTGGTTCATTAAATTGGTGCGAGAATGATGCTATATCTATTGACCAAGTACTGACCAAGAATGCAGATGGTAGCCCTAACTTTTCAGCTCAGCTATTAACAACTAACAATAGAAATAAAATAACACACAGTCTTGTTTATGAAAAAATTCAAGAACTATTTAGTGGAGAAGCTGATGTAGCTGTATTTTTCTTTGCTGGTCATGGAGGATTCAATGAGAATATGAGCGAAGGTATTATATGCTTGCAAAATTATTCGCAGAACCATGAAGGATTTATCCGCATTTCCGATATATTACACATAGCTAATGAATCTAAAATCAAAAATAAAATTATAATTCTGGATTCCTGTCAATCAGGAGCTGCTGGTAATGATAGAAATATTAAAAACGATTCCAGTGTAATTGGAGATGGTATAACTATCCTTACGGCATGTGCTAAAGAAGAATATGCCATGGAAAATAGTGTAGACCGGCATGGACTATTTACAAGTCTGCTTATAGAAGGTTTAACAGGCGGCGCTTCAAATATTTTAGGTCAAGTAACCCCTGGTAGTCTTTATAGCTTTATTGACAGTGCATTGGGACCTTGGGATCAACGACCTATATTTAAAACGAATGTATCGCGTTTTGTTTGTTTGAGAAAAAATATACCCTTAGTAGACCCCTCAATTCTAAGAGAGCTTCCTAATTTTTTTAAAGACCCTACCGATATATTTCCATTGGACCCATCTTTTGAACCAGACAGGAAGAATATTCCAGAAAATTTAAGACACTTACCTCAAAATATTAATAATGAAGAAATTTTTAAAAAGCTACAAAAGTGCAATCGGCATGGACTCGTAGTCCCACACGAAGTAGAACATATGTATGACGCGGCTATTGAGTCAACTGGTTGTAAATTAACAGCATTTGGAGCATATTACAGAAAACTCAGCTTAAAAGGTTATATTTAAATGTCTGTTTTTATAAGTTATCGCCATACTGATAGGAACACAGCTATTCAAATAGCTCATGAATTCAATACTAACAACGTTGATTATTACTTAGATGTAATTGATGATGAATCGAAAAGTACTGAAGATATTACAGAAGTTATAACCAAGAATATTAAGAAGAGCACACACCTATTAGCTATAATATCTCCTACCACAAGCGGTTCATGGTGGGTTCCTTTTGAGATCGGTCAAGCTACTGTTTCTAATCGGAGGATCTGTTCCTATGCTGTATCAAATAGCTCTCTAAACCTTAGTGGGATGTCTTTTAGATTCCTTTCAAACTTCTTACCTGAATATTTACGTAAATGGCCAGTCTTAGTTTCTAAAATGGATTTAGATAAATTCATAGAACAGTATAAGCGAGATACTAGGAGCTCTATTGGTGAGGGTTTTGAAAGTCGACGAAATAAAAGTGAATCATTTAGCAGGTCTGAACTTACCAAAAGTGGCGCAGATGCATTTCATGATGCTCTAAAAATGCGGTTATAAATTTGAATTGTAGGGTGCGCCCAGCGCACCCTACAAATTAAGCTCAAACGGAAGAGTCCTTAAGAAAAAAGAAAGCCGCTTTAACACGGTCGTTTAGCCCCGACTATAGCGATATCCTGCTGACGACGATGGCGATGCAGTCGGTGGCTGAACGCAGTATCGAGACAACAGGAATGCGGTCAGACACGATAGACTGCACGCCAGCGGCAAGGCAGATACAAGCGGTAGGCGGGATTGGCTACTGTTATAATTAAAACATAGATGTAACTAAAACGACGGAGGTCATGTGCAATATACCGCAATCATCAAAGACGGTGGTTTGTTTATCCCAAACGTATTTTCAGACCTAAACGATGGTGGCTCGCATATCGTACAAGTCGAGGTTGATATTGCAGAGGTGCGTCAGCAGTTAGGTGTGGATGAAGCACCAAAGACAACTGTCGCCAAAAAAAGCGTGGCAAAAGCAGTCAAAAAGCCCGTATCGAGAGCGGCTAAAAAAGACTTAAAAATAGCAGCAGAAGAGTCTGATGTGAGTACCTTACGCAAAAGCGCACTTGATGAATTAGAAGCACTCGATGATAGTGAGCTGAGCGAGATATTCAAAGCCTATATGAACGATGGGCAAGAGTCGTCACAGATATCACTAGAGAACCTCTAAGCTAAAACGCTATAATCCAAAAACGTGTCATAACCTCAAATCAAAACCAGTCAAACCCCTATAAATTAATAACCGAATCAATTATAAAGGCAGTCCCATGACTTACTCGATTTTTTCTCAAACGCCAAACAATGCGCTAAAAGAGCCGATGTTCTTTGGTCAGCCCGTCAACGTGGCGCGCTATGACCAACAAAAACATCCTATCTTTGAGCAATTGATTGAAAAGCAGCTATCGTTCTTTTGGCGTCCAGAAGAAGTCGATGTATCACGCGATCGTATCGACTTTAGCAATCTGTCCTCGCATGAGCAGCACATATTTTTGAGCAACCTCAAGTACCAGACCCTACTCGACTCTATCCAAGGTCGTAGTCCAAATGTGGTGCTACTGCCGCTAGTGTCTATCCCTGAGCTTGAGACGTGGATTGAGACATGGTCGTTCTCTGAGACCATTCACTCGCGCAGCTATACGCATATCATTCGTAATATCGTCAATGACCCAAATATTATCTTTGATGACATTATGCAAAACGAGCATATCTTAGGCCGTGCCTCTGATATCGCCCAGTATTATGATGAGCTGTACCGCAACTCACAGCTATATAGCTTGTACGGTCCAGGTACGCATAACATCAATGGCGAGGAAGTGACGGTTGATTTGAGATCACTGAAAAAGCAGATGTATCTGTGCATTATGGCGGTCAACGTCCTAGAAGCCATTCGTTTCTATGTATCTTTCGCTTGCTCATTTGCCTTTGCTGAGCGTAAATTGATGGAAGGCAATGCCAAAATCATCAAGCTCATCGCTCGTGATGAAGCGCTGCATCTGACGGGTACACAGCACATGCTGAACCTGATGCGCAATGGTCGTGACGATCCTGAAATGGTCGAGATTGCCGCAGAGTGCTATGAAGAAAGTATCGAGATTTTCCGCAAGGCTGCTGAGCAAGAAAAAGAATGGGCAGGCTATCTGTTCAAAGATGGCTCGATGATCGGTCTAAACAAAGACATTCTTTGCCAATATATCGAATACATCACCAACTTGCGTATGGAAACCGTCGGCTTGCCAGCGGCGTTCCCGAACTCAAAGTCAAACCCAATCCCGTGGATCAACACATGGTTGTCGTCTGACAATGTGCAAGTAGCGCCGCAAGAGACTGAGATTAGCTCGTACTTGGTTGGTCAGATTGACTCTGACTTATCAGACAGTGATTTTGATGACTTTGAATTATAAAAGCTGAGTTGTAAGAGCTTTGAGCTATAAAGGCTTGAGCGGTAGAGATTTGAAGCTATAAAATTTCTACCGCGGTAATCGTCTTATGGATTAATAGTAGGGATAGCAATAACACAGACATATCCCAATAGGATTCACGATGACTTGGGTAATGACCAGTAAAAAGCAGTTCTATCTACACGATGACGAGAGTCTGCTAGATGGACTGCTACGCACCGGACACGAGGTAAACTATCAATGCCGCGAAGGCTACTGTGGTAGCTGCCGAGTCAAACGTATTGCCAGCTCGCATACGGTCGATTATCCATTTGACCCATTGGCAATGATTGAAGAAGATGAGATCCTGCCTTGCTGCTGCCGTGTGCAAGGTGTCATCTACATCAATCATGACCCTATTGAGAAGTTATAGCAGGGTTATAAGCAATAGTGGCTATATGCAAAAAGGGTTATAAGTAAGCACAGTTAGCCTTTAAAATTTAGAAAAATCAGCTTCAACAAAAAGCGCGCTCCTTTAAATAAGGAGCGCGCTTTTTTATGCTATCAGCTAAATAAATGTGCTGTCTCATACATACATTATGAGTCAGCACATACTGGTAAGAAGAACCTACGACTTACTGCGACGCGGCATCTTGTTCAAACAGTTTCATCAACTCTTCGCGCATACGATCACGCTCTGCCTTTGACATCATTGGCGTTTCTTCGTCACCTTGAATGTTTGGCTGCTCCATTCCGCCCATGCTTTCATTTTGTAGTACAACAGGACGCTCAAGTGGTTCTTGTGCTGGACGCTCTTCTAACGTAATTTTTACTTGGGCGTTTTTACCTTGACGCAATATCTGCGCATCTAGCTCGGTATTTGGTGGCTTACGGGCAACGTACTGAATCAAGGTATTGGCATCTGTCATCTCGACATCATCGATAGTCAGGACGATATCACCGACGCGTAGACCGCTTTTTGCCGCTGGGCTGTTATCAATGACGTTTAGTACTTCTACGCCTGTCGATGTTTCTAACTGCGTTGGGTCACGTAGCTGTGACTGAATCTCGATACCTAACCAGCCACGACTGACACGACCGTCTTTGATCAAGGCATTCATCACCTGCTCAACCAGTGCCGTCGGAATCGCAAAGCCAATACCCATCGAGCCACCAGAGCGCGAGAATATGACGGTGTTGATACCGACTAGCTCACCGTGAGCATCGACCAGTGCGCCGCCTGAGTTACCCGGATTGATCGCCGCATCAGTCTGGATAAAGTCTTCAAACTTATTGACACCCAGTCCAGTACGACCAGTCGCTGATATAATCCCTTGTGTCACTGTCTGACCCACGCCAAATGGATTACCAATCGCTAGCGCCAAATCCCCCACACGAATTGGATCTTCGCGGAAACCAAGTGGCGTCAGCCCTGTCATATCGACCTTGATCACGGCTAGGTCGCTATCAGGATCTGTACCAATGATTCTGGCACGGCTCTTACGACCATCATTGAATGCGACTGTGATTTCATCGGCCTTTTCGATCACATGGGCATTGGTCACGATATAGCCATCTTCTGATACGATCACACCAGAGCCTAAATTGGTATTGCCCTGCTCTTGTGATGGGCCACCATGATATTCAAAAAACCGGCGCAGTACGGGATCATCCATATAAGGATGCTCTGTCATCGTTTGCGTCGTATAGATATTGACTACAGACTGCGATGCACGTGCCACTGCATTATGATAAGAAGAGATAGGCGCTGGCGTGTCCGACACTGGCTCTGCTGCTTGCTGCTCCGCAGGCGGGGTTCTCGGCGGCTCCCATGTGGCCTCCGACGTCGATTTCATACTCGTGAACAACCAGATAAACGCCGCCAACACTAGCAGCAATAAGACCCAAGGTAACCATTTTAATAAAGACGCCTTGTTATTGGTGTTCCGGGATGACGACATATAAAACCTCTATAAATTTATTGCAAACAGACAGTGAAAAACGATGTGAGATAATAGCGACCGCTTAGCTAGTCTTGACTCATCAATTGAATGGTCGAATGCTATACAGTTAGGCAGATTCACGTGTATAAATTATAACCGCAATACCAGTAAATAGTAACGTATCGTGTACCATTTCAGTTATCCAGCTTGTCTGCTTGCTTACAACGGCATGTTAAAATAGCTTTTACGATACTCGACACTTCAGCATTTCGAGAATTGAACATAAAGTCAAAAGAGCAAAACCAAACACTCTCAAACATGATAGATAATACATAATTTTTGCTTAATTAATCTATAGCACCTTACGACATACACTTTATTGATGACAGGAAAACATAATGACTGCAAATCATACGACAGCTGAATCCAATACTCAAAGCATCAGCGTTCAGGAATTGATACAGTTCTGTGACGACTATTTATCTACTAGTGCGTTTAAAGACTATGCGCCTAATGGTCTGCAGGTCGATGGTGGACGCCCGATTCAACGTATCGTTACTGGTGTCACGGCTTGTGAAGCCTTGATAGATGCTGCGATTGCTAACAATGCCGATGCGATTATGGTGCATCATGGATACTTCTGGAAAGGCGAACCTGCTACGCTTACTGGTATGAAAGGTCGACGCGTGCGCAAGCTGATGCAACACGGTATCTCTATGATTGGCTATCATCTACCGCTCGACGCACACCCAATCTCTGGCAATAACGCAAAACTTGCTGACATGCTCGGTATGACGATCAACGGTGCGCTCTATCCTACCGAGTCCCATCCTGTGGGCAATATCGCTACTTGTACACCGCAAACTGCTGACGATCTCATTGCCACCATTACTCAAGCCTTAGGTCGCGCGCCATTACATATTCCAGCTGAGTATCATACAGACTCATCTACTCAGACAAATGGTAGGCTAATCGAACGTGTGGGTATATGTACGGGCGGTGCGCAGGATATGATTGAGCAGGCTGCTACTATGGGCTGTGATGCGTTTATCTCAGGAGAGATATCTGAACGTACCACGCATAGCGCGCGTGAGCTTGGAATTGACTATTTTGCTTGTGGTCATCATGCAACGGAGCGTGGCGGTATTCAGGCGTTAGGAGAGATAGTCGCTCAAAAATTTGGTCTGCCAGTTACCTTTATCGATATCGAAAATCCAGCATAAACTAGCTACTTAGAAATCCATTTTAAACGGTTGTCATTTATAGAGAAAAACTTGTAGGAAAATGATAGTTCAAAAGCCAAACTAGACTTGCTAACAGCTTCAGTCAAACCATAAGCATAAAGTCTAGTTTGACTACTATTTAAACTTTGTTATTCTATTTTTGATTATTATGTACCAAATATCGGGAAAATTAACCGTTTATATCTTAATTGTTAAGTTTTATCGCTTTTTTCTTAACTCCACTTGAATAATGCAATTAGTAACCGCATATTACTACCCGTAAGAAAGAACGTTTTGTCATGAAACTTCCCATTATTACAGCTTCCGGTTATGGCACCAAAATAATGCTGGTCGTTGTTTAAGACTTTATCGTGCTATATCAGCGATAAGGTTTTAAACCGCTACCCATTGAAATACTATGTTTGCACTATATATGTTAGCAGCATGGTATTTTTTATTTTTGGTGTCGCGATGACGGTATGACATAGTCAGTTTGATAGACAGCTATAAACTATCAATTCTGGTTATTTTGCTTACCCTCATTGCTGGACAAACAACTTTAGTAGCCAGCTATCCTATTACTAGTAACGTAATATTAGTGATTCAAAGTATAGCCAGCCATCAAAGTTAGCATAGTTAAAACAGATGAATGTATTTGCCTCATTGGCAAAACCTTACATCAATGTTTCAAGCTATGCCTTTGTCTCAATAACTTAATCATGACCTTACCTATGTTTGATATATAGTTGTTTGGCCACTAGCCATATTTAGTTATCGATGAAGGAATCATCTGATTTATATCCTTCGCGTCGTTGTGCGTTCAGTATTTTAAACCAATACTCATAAACACTGTTTTAGAACGCTCTTATGACATATCGATAGCTGGCTGACAACAAACTATCCCACTAACTCTTAGAGAGAGTACGCTAGTGGCGCTATAGTCAAACAAGATAGAGCGGCATTTATCCTATTAAAAATGCCACTCTATTTAAGATACGATATCGATATATGTCAATATTATGCACATACATTTATACGTGTTTTTGCGGTAAGAAGGATGGCTAAAATCAGGAGACATCCATGCAGCGTATTACTTATCGTGTAAAAGTATCTGCGCAAGGGGCCAAACGCCGTATTTCTTATTTACTGCGTCCATCTAAACGCCTACTAAACACCAAAAGTAACATCGTTTCATCCGTTACCCCTATTGCGTCTAATCGTTTTGCCAGAACCAAGAAGCTGGCACAAATCTCTAGCATCGCTCTACTCTCGTTGCCCGCTGAGAGTTTGACGACTATGAACACATCGGTACCAGCCTATGACAATGTCATGCTGGAAAACACCTTGACCATTGCTGCGGTACCAGGCGATAGCACTTACTTTGCTACCGATGGCTTCCAACATGGTTTTGGGTTTGATCTGGTGCGCACTTATGCCGACGAGCTCGGTGTCGATATCAATCTAAAAGCCTATGCCAGTGAAGAAGCGGCGCTAAAGGCACTAAGAACCGGCAACGCTGACATGGCGTTGACTACGGCTAGCACCAAGCTAAAAAGCCAGTTGAACCTATCTTCTATCAATGTCAGCTGTGGTTATGATTCTAGTCTGACTAAGAACGGTCTACACCCTAAGGTAAGTTGGACGTTTAGCTCATCCAATGACCCACTATCAAGAAAGGCCAGCTACTTTTTGTGCGATAGCATCAAGCTAAAAAACACACAAAAACTTGCCGCGTTCTACAATCAAAACTTGCTTAAAGACGCCTATAGTCAGGATCATTTCCAGAGAACGTTGACGGAAAAGTTACCGGACTATCAATCTTCGTTTGAAGAGCAAGCACGCAATTATAATCATGATTGGGAACTACTGGTCGCGATGGGTTATCAAGAGTCACATCTTGATGCCAATGCTGTGTCGCCGACTGGCGTACGCGGATTGATGATGCTGACCAACAACACTGCAAAAGCAATGGGCGTCTCAGACCGTGTTGATCCTTACCAAAGCATTGGTGGCGGTGCACGCTATCTAGAGCAAGTAAAAGCAGACTTCTCTGACGTGCCAAAAACTGACCGTATCTGGTTTGCCCTCGCAGGTTATAACATGGGTCCCAATGCGGTAAAAAGAATCCAACGCGAACTACGAGCTCAAGGTATCGATGATAAGAGCTGGGCAAACGTCTATGCTTATTTAGCAGATAATAGAGCGTCGAATAGCCGCTATGGTCAAGCCATGCATTATGTCAGTAATATCCGAAGCTATCTTGAGACTATTAAAACTCAGACGGTCTAATCTATAAATATTATTAGATTTTTGAGAATGAAGTTTCCAAATACAAAAAAGCTGCTCTTATAAAGAGCAGCTTTTTTGTGCGATACGATTCATAGTTAATATTAATGACGTCTTATGTAAAAGGCATTCATTAATATCTTATTCATTAGCGATTTGGAACTGTCAGACGCTGACCACGCTGCAACATCGTATCAGCAGCGATATTGTTCATATCAGCCAGCTCTTGTGTTGAGACACCATATTTACGTGCTAGACCAATCAAGCTATCACCCGAGCCAACCGTATAGCTTACTGTCGCTTTTGGTACTTTAAGCGTTTGGCCGCGTTGTAGCTGAGCATTGGTCGCTAGATCGTTGGTCGCTGCCAAGTCCTCTACCGAGATGCCAAACTGACGTGCCAAAGCAATTAGGCCATCACCAGATTTAACTTTGTAGTTTTCAGTGTTACCCAGTTTCGTACCACTGCTTACTGAGCTACTACTGTTACTAGCAGAGCTGCTGCTTTGGCTGCTACTAGATGCACTTGCCACACTGCCGCTAGCAGGGATGGTAATAGTACGGCCCAGTATCAGATTCGAGTTGGTATTCAAGTTATTCGCTGATGCCAAATCGCTTAAGCCAATGTTGTAACGTTTAGCGACACCCGTTAAGGTATCACCTGATTTTACTTTGTAGCTGACCGCTTTGTCATTTAATTGACGATCGACCAATTCTTTAGAAGCAGGTACTTTAATCGTTTGACCACGTTGCAAGCGAGCTTTTGCATCAAAATTGCTGTTTACCGCAGCAAGTTCCGTTGCACTAACTCCGATGCTATTCGCAATACCAATCAGCGTATCACCTGATTTTACTTTGTAATTGGTGGTCGCAACCGAGCTTGAGCTGTTACTACTGCTAGCGCTTGTCGTACTTGCAGCATCGAAATCAACACTGGCTGGCACTTTAAGTGTCTGACCAACATATAGCGAACTTGTGCTGTTGAGACCGTTGAGACCGGCTAAAGTATCTGTCGACACGTTGAATTGACGTGCCAATGCAATTAAGCCGTCTCCTGCTTTTACTTTATAGTTTTTGGTCGCAGTGCTTGATTTACTCGGCTTGGTAGAAGGCGCTGCAGGTGTCGTCGCAGGCGCAGTTACTTTACCCGGTATGAGCCATAATTTTTGACCTCTGAGCAGATCAGCACGGCTGCTCAGATTATTGTAGCTGGCTAGCTGAGTGACCGATAAGCCAAAACGATTAGCCGTACCGATAAGCGTATCACCACCTTGTACAACATAACTGTCAGGCTGACTAGCGGCGGCGTTGTTAGCAGTGCTTAATGGCTCGATAGTCTTGGCATCATATAGATACAATGTGCTGCCAGAGAGCAGATTGGCACTGGCATCTATCTGGTTCCATTCTGCGATATCACGCCAGCTGACCCCTGCTCGACTCGCAATGTTCGAGAGCGTATCGCCACGTTTTACCGTATAAGTGGTACGTGCGCCTTGTGGTTTTGGCTTACTTACCGAAGTTTTGGCAAAGCTAAGTTTTTTCTCTGCACCACTCGCTTCTAAGATAGATTGCTGCGTCTGTACGGCTGATAGATTGATGTTGCCATCAGCATTGATAACATTGGTCTCAGAAGTATTTCTACGGATTTGATTGGCGATGAAATCACGCTCTTCTTTACTAAGCGGTGGCTCTTGGACAATTGTATTATTCTGAGTAATCTGAGCTGAGGTAGTCGGTAGACTGTTACTGCTCTTAAGCTCAGCATTGATCTTGTTAGTCTCTGCAGTGGTTAGTGGTGGCTCAGTGCGAGCTGAGGAATTACCGCTGTATACCGAGCTGCTAGTTGGTGTCGCAGATGGTGAGATATAGCTGGTAGTCTGCTGAGGTACACTTGCGCTAGCCGCATAATCAGCCAATGCGCTACCAGTAGATGGCAGTGATGAGGCAGTATATGGTTTATTATTATAGCTTGGCGTAGTCGCTGTCGTACTTGAACTACTTGCGTTATTTGATGCAAGCACGTTACCTGTACCATTACCTCTGAGCCCACTTAATTTGGCATCGGCATTGAGACTGACGTCGTTTGGAATGATGACACGCTGTGGACCTGAAGAGTCAACACGGCCTGATGTCAGTGCAGTATTTAGACGCTCTAGCTCATCATAGCTTACGCCAGTCAACTGCGATACTTCCGCCAAACTCACACCATAGTTGACAGGTACACTGCGGAAATGCTGACGGTTAGCGATAGCTGGTAGATACACACCATACTGCTCAGGTTTGGCGACGATTTCGGCCACGGCTAAGAAACGCGGCACATAGTTCATCGTTTCAGTCGGTAATTGAAGTGACCAATAGTCTGTTGGTAGTCCGCGCGCTGCGTTGGCATCGATTGCTTTCTGTACACGGCCAGGGCCAGCGTTATAAGCAGCCAATGCTAGCTCCCAACTACCGAACTGGTTGTGCAATGCTGTCAAAAAGTCATAGGCAGCACGTGTCGATTCGATAACATCGCGACGACCATCATAAGTGCTGCTTTGATTCAAGCCATAGATACGGCCTGTACTTGGGATAAACTGCCATAAGCCCGCAGCTGCCGCACTACTCGTACCACTTGGATCGTAAGAGCTTTCGATAACTGGTAACAAGGCAAGCTCTGTTGGGATATTGCGACGCTCTGCCTCTCGTACCGTATGATAGATATAGCGACTGGCGCGCGCAGTTAGACGATTAAGATAATCCTGTCTACTAGTAAACCAGCTTTTTTGACCTTCAATACGCTGATTATAGATTGGCTTACCACCATTCATGCGGTAGCCTGCGCGTAGACGATTCCACAAATCACCATATTGCTGAATAGCAAGCTGGTTACCTTCTACCATGGTCATGTCAGTGGCTTCTAACAAGTCAGCCAACTCATCCAAACTCTCTGCATCCAAAAACGCAGTTGAGTAGTCTGCACTACCTGTATTAGCCCCTTGATTGGCAGGACTTTTGGTGATGACAGATGAGCTATTGGTCGCACCTTTGTTTTTTACCGCTGATGTATTGCTACACGCACTAATCAGTAAAGTGGATACCGCAAGCGTCAATGGCAACGCAATAAATGAGCGAGAGTGTGATAGCACAGTAGACATGATATTGGAGGTTTCCTAACGACAGAAATTAATAAGATAAAGTTGATGGATAGTATAGTATGCAATGTAAAGCAAAGACTAGCCTAATATAAAAGATAATAATAGACGCTCAAGTAGCCTATAAAACTAAGTAATGACTGTTTAACCCACTAAAACCCTTTATAAGTTAGAATCTCAGCCAGTTAGATTAGCTATTGCTTATATGAATTATTGTATTTTGAGTATTGCTTGGTCAATGGCGACTTAATTAATAGCGACCTGTGATACTGCGCGCAAGAGCACTGCATTACCAGTAGACAAGGTTAAGGTCACACGAGATGTGGTGACAAATGATACTTGCTGACCATTTTTTACCCAGCTCTCATTGGTCGTCACAT
Organism: Psychrobacter proteolyticus; assembly: GCF_038155145.1. Classification (GTDB taxonomy): domain Bacteria; phylum Pseudomonadota; class Gammaproteobacteria; order Pseudomonadales; family Moraxellaceae; genus Psychrobacter; species Psychrobacter proteolyticus_B. The sequence goes on along the minus strand of NZ_JBAKAY010000001.1, from coordinate 464,793 downwards.
TGGCTTTGGCTTGTGAACCAGTAATCACCACATTATCTACCGAAATATCATAGCGATAATTAGACGTATCATTCCAGCTGTTTTGAAGCAGCTTTAAGTACGCATCTTTATCTAAACTGGTAGATTTACCTTTTCTAGATAAAGAAATAAGCGCGTCATCTGACACAAGGCGCGATACCTGATTGATACTTTGGCTATTCGCTGATGCTTTCATTGCGGCGGCATAGTTCTGTACCAAATCTTCGGTCATAGTAGCCGCTTGTGCATTGATACTGATGGTGCTGGCTACTGCTACGATTGCAGTGATGCTGGCGCTTTTCACCAATAGAGCTAATAGCCTATTTCCCAATAATTTTTTCATGATAATCCTTAGCGATATTTTTCTCGTTAGTGTCATATAGTGACGATTAACGCTCTTTTATCATTTATTTTGGCAGTGTATCTGTATAGATATATCTATATAAGTATACTCATATCATATGCCGAGCCTATCATCGAATTCTCACAGCCATGTGACACCCTGTGTAATTATTGCGACTAGAAACACAGGCTATCAAATCAAATGTTCTTAACACTTTATGCTGTAAATTCTAGCTCAAACGGTTAGATACTTTGTAGCTCTAGCTTGATAGTCAGCCCATAATGAACTGACCATTTTTAAACCATCAATCTTTAGAACCGTCAATACTATGGTTAAGCTATTAACGTTAGAGTTTGGCTTCATTAGGGCATAGTTAAGGTTTCGTTAAGACTTGGTTTCGTTATTACTATCTTCATACTGCTCATCATCGCTGAGCTTCATGCCCAAACGCTCTACCCGTCTATCCATCATCTGACGAGCCAAGGCCTGCATGTCTTCGACGCGGTCTATCTCATCAACAATCTCAAGACCTAACAATGTCTCAAACACATCTTCTAACGTAACCAAGCCTTTAACTTCACCATACTCACCGACTGTAATCGCAATATGAATACGGTTTTTTAACATCAACTCTAACAAGTCAAACAGCTTCATCTTAGAGAAGACAAAAGTGATGTCGCGTTGAAATTGCGTCAACGGCTTATGCATAGCATGGTTAACTTTAGCCAGTAGCATGTCGGTTTTTAGCACAAAGCCTGTAATGTTATCCAAATCACCATCATAGATTGGCAAGCGAGAAAAAGTCAGCTTTGGACGATCAACCAATAGTTCAGCGACGGTCTTATTCTCTTCAAATGCAAGCATCACCGAGCGCGGGGTCATGATATCTTCGACTTTAATAGCGCCAAATGCGAGCAAGTTACGAATGATACGCGACTCTAGTGGATCGATTTGACCTGACTCTTCACCGATACTAGCAAGAGCAGCAAATTCGCGGCGGCTAAACGTTTGCGGCTCTTTACCGCGTACTAATAATTTCGTCAGACGCTCTGAGAACCAGATTAATGGGTATAGCAGCATGATGATGCCACGAACGAAATAAGCAACCAAACCACTTAGCTGACGCCAGTAAACTGTACCCAAAGTTTTTGGGATAATCTCAGACAAGAATAAGATAGCAAGCGTCATGAGGGCCGAAAACAGACCAAACCACGCACTACCAAATACGATCGTGGCCTGTGCACCCGCACCGATAGAGCCAAGTGTATGAGCAACCGTATTTAACGTCAAAATAGCGGCTAGCGACTGATCAATATTGTCCACTTTAAGGCTTTTAAGCATTTCTGCTTTTTTAGGACTGGTTTCTTGCACATCCGCAATAAACGATGGCGTCATGCTTAGCAAAACAGACTCTGCTAATGAACAGACGAAAGAGACACCAATAGCGAGTAAGACAAAAAATATCAATAAAGAAACGCTAAGCGCGGTTGGTGCTGCCGCCTCGCTGGATGTTGATACAGCACCAGCTGCCCACACTGCCTGCGGTAGCATAAGAATTGCTAATGCAGATAGTGCCGAAAAAGAAGTATAACCAAATCGAGAACTAGTAGTCATTCTCGGGGGAGGTTCTGCAGATGCGTCTTTACGATGAGCGCGCGGACGACATAAACGAGGTACAAACATAAAAGTGGTGAACAAGTTAGGTAACCTAAAAAGAGTAAAAGGAAGATAATGTCATGAGCAATTTATATTGATTTTCAGATTATCATTAACAAAGTAATAAAAGACATCTGTCTATCGTATAAATAGTTACTCAAAGCTGATTTAGCTGATTTAATCGCTATTTCAAAGCCATACTATGCTTCAATAAGCCGTATTATGCTTGAATATATAGCATACTAAATACAGGCAATCATTGCCATTTGATAGTAGCATTGATGATACCATTTCACAATAAGTCACCATTTTTAAGTTTTTGTTTTTTGATGACTTTTATTACCCTACTATTAACGGTTGTATGACGACATCTTTACTAGCCAATTCATGACAGCTATTTAGCCTGAGGCTTTATATAGATTATCTGAATATAGTAAAAACATTGTTGTCCTACTCGTTGGCTGATAGTATGCCTTACGCTAAGAAAAACACGCTCAGCCTATGATTAACAGTTACCAAGTCTGGGATTTTTTGTTACTATGCGTCTAATTTTATTATTGTCTATGACTTACTGAGAGATATTATGAGCTTATTTATTCAAGCTGCCCATGCTGCACCAGAGACTGCAGGTGCTGCAGGTCTATTTGGTCAGATTTTACTGCCTGTTGCGTTTTTTGCGATTTTTTACTTCTTGGTCATTCGCCCGCAGTCTAAGCGTACCAAAGAACATCGTGCCATGGTTAACGCATTGACCGTTGGTAGTGAAATTATTTTCGCTGGTGGTTTAATGGGTCGTATCAAAGCAATCGAAGGCGATTATGCCGTTGTGAGCCTAAACAACAATACTGACGTAAAAGTACAACGTGCTTCTGTTATTTCAGTATTGCCTGCTGGTACGATCGAAAGCGTCTAATTAGAATGTTCACTAGCTTTTATTAGTGAAAATTTATTAGTGAACATTCGATAGTCGTCACATTAACGAATGTAATGACTAAAAAATGACCGTATATGATTTACGGTCATTTTTCGCTATTAACACAGTAAGGTAAAATTGCTATATAAATTAGGCTTACCGTTTAGATGTCCTATCTTTATCCAATCTAGCCATATGATTTTTGGTGACCAGATAAACAGACATCTGTATTATTTGCTTTACTGTTTTATGCGTTACTATCATCGCGGATGATCGCAATGGTGCATGATGACGGCTGCTGAACATAGCACTCGACCGTTGCTATCGCTAACTTCCCATCTGCTAACTTGTGGCCTACGTCGCCAGTCGTTTATCAACTTAAAGAAGTGATTATGCAATATCCCGCTTGGAAATACTTACTAATTGCCGTCGTGCTACTCGTTGCCGGTCTATATGCTGCCCCCAACCTTTACCCTGACGAACCTGCTGTGCAGATTACGAGCGCAGCCGCAGGAACTCAGCTATCTGAAGGCATCTTAACTGAGTCTCAAAGCTTACTCGAAGAGGCAGGTCTAGATAACCACGATGGTACGTTCGAGGGCAACAGCGCGCTGGTACGCCTCAACAATCCAGTCGATCAGCTAAAAGCGCAAGAAGTGCTACGTCAAAACTTGGGCGAAGACTATGTCGTTGCCCTTAACCTAGCACAGACTACCCCGCAGTGGCTACGCGATATCGGTGCAAGACCGATGAAGCTTGGTCTCGATTTGCGTGGTGGTGTACGCTTTGTACTCGAAGTCGATATGGACAAGGCGCTTGAACAGCGTTTGACCAGTGCCAGTCGTGATATGCGACGTGAGCTACGTGCTGAGCGAGTAGCAATCAAAGGTATCAAAACCGAAGATCGCGGCGTGGTATTGCATTTTGCTGATACTGATACTCGTAACCGTGCCCAGAATGTATTGCAAGGCTCGATGAGCAATACGTTTAACTTGCAGTCTTCTATTGATGATCAAGGTCCTGCATTGGTCTTATCGTATAACGATGCGACACTTGACGAAATCAATAGCTACGCGGTCAACCAGAACTTGACGACTCTACGTAACCGTATTGCTGAGCTGGGTGTTACCGAAGCTTTGGTACAGTCGCAAGGTGCTAGCCGTATCGTCGTTGAGCTACCTGGTGTACAAGATACTGCTGAAGCGAAACGTGTGCTTGGTCGTACTGCAAACCTTGAGTTCCGTATGGTGGCAGAAGATGCCGATACCTATACTGGCGGCATACCTCCAGCAGGTACAGAGGCATTCCCATTCGAAACACTCGATGGCCCGCCTGTATTGTTAGATCGTCAAGCGATCGTCACAGGGGACAAAGTAACCAACGCGCAAACTGGCTTGGATGAAAGTGGTCTACCTGAAGTAAGTATTACCTTGGACAGTGCTGGCGGCAAGCTCATGCAGAACGCCACACGTACAGCGGTTGGTCAACAGATGGCTGTATTGTTCATTGAAAACAAGCAAAGAATCACTTACGAAGAAGATCCAGCCACTGGTGAGACGACTGAAGTACGCACACCTTACGCTGAAACCAAAGTCATCAACCGCGCCAACATTCAAGCAGTACTGGGTTCATCATTCCGTATTACTGGTCTAGATAGTAGTGCTGAAGCAGCTGAGCTTGCGCTATTGCTACGTTCAGGCGCACTTGCTGCACCGATGTACTTCGTAGAAGAGCGCACTATTGGTCCATCACTCGGTCAAGAAAACATTGATAAAGGATTGTTCTCTACGCAAGTCGGCTATCTATTAGTCTTCGCGTTCATGATTATCTTCTATCGCTTGTTTGGTGTGATTGCCAACGTTGCGCTAGCCGTTAACGTTATTATTATCATTGCGATTATGTCAATTTTGGGTTCATCACTTACCCTACCTGGTATTGCAGGTATCGTTTTGACCATCGGTATGGCGGTTGATGCCAACGTACTGATCTTTGAGCGAATACGAGAAGAAATTGCCAACGGTGTCCGGCCAAAATCAGCCATCGTGGCAGGTTTTGATCGCGCATTTAGCAGTATTTTTGATGCCAACATTACAACCTTATTGGTCGCGTTTATCCTATTTGCGATTGGTACTGGTCCGATTAAAGGCTTTGCGATTACGCTAGCTATTGGTATTGTCAGCTCGCTATTCACCGCAATTTTGGTGACACGTGCACTGGTACAAATTGCTTATGGTAAGCGTAAATCCATCAAAAGTCTGAGCATCGGTTAGGAGAATATTATGGCGATCGATAATAACAACCCTTTAGAACAGCAGAATAATCCTGATCGAAATGGCTCAAACGGTGACACGACCAATGCAAGTACGCGTCGCCGTAACAAACCGCGTCGTGATGGTAAAGGTAGTAATACTAAAACCAATAACCCTACTACCGCAAAGTCAGGAAAAAGCTCTAGTCGTCGCGGCGGTAAAGGTCAAAATGCCAAAGACAGTCAAGCACTGTCTACCGCTGTTGATTCTGACGTAATATCAGGTGACGCTGCTGATGATGCCGCAGCTGTCGCTGAAGGTGGCATCAAGGCAGTTGGCAACCAGCGTATCATTCCATTTATGAAAATAGAAAAGCCGATGGCATTACTATCTTTATTTATGGTAATCGGTAGTATCATTGCTATCGCGGTAAATGGTCTGAACTTAGGTCTTGACTTTACTGGTGGTGTCTCTGCTGATGTACGCTATGAGCAGCCTGTTGAGCAAGTTGCTGTTGTACAAGCACTAGCAGACAATGGCTTCGATGATGCAGTTGTACAGTACTTAGGTACGCGAGAAGAGCTATTAGTACGTCTACCCCCTCAGTCTGATAACGTCGATGGGCTAAGCGCAAATCTGACGCAAGCATTGGCACTACCTAGCAACACCGCTACAATTAGCAACGTCAATATCATTGGTAGCCAAGTTGGTAATGAGGTTTATCTAAACTCAGTCATGGCATTGGTATTGGCACTGGTATGTATGCTTGGCTATGTTGCCCTACGATTCCAGTTCAAACTGTCTCTAGGTGCTGTACTGTCTCTATTCCATGATGCCGTCGTAACCATTGGTGTATTTGCACTATTCGGTTTCCCGTTTGATCTGACGGTATTGGCTGCGGTATTGGCATTGATTGGTTATTCATTGAACGATACGATCGTTGTCTATGACCGTATCCGTGAAAACTTCCGCCGTGTTCGCGGAATTACGCCAGAACAGACGATTGATTTGTCGTTGACCGAAACGCTACGCCGTACGATTATGACCATCTCAACTGTTCTATTGGTCGTACTAGCCATGCTCTTCTTGGGCGGTGATGGACTATACTGGTTCTCAGTAGCTCTGTTTATTGGTTTGCTTGCGGGTACTTACTCATCGACTTATATTGCCAGTTCGATTCCGCTGCGCATGGGTCTATCGCGTGATGACTTTATCGTAAAAGTGAAACCAGAGTTTGAAGAAGAAATCGTTACTTTCAACGATCCAAAAATGTTTGAGCAAGACAACGTTTAGTAAGGTATATTAGATAGATTGATACGTTGAACTAGCGTGTTATCACACTTTATATAATTACTGATTGTACAGCTACAACGTTTAAATAAGAGCACCTGACTCATGAATAATGAGTCTAGGTGCTTTTGTCTTTATAGCTATTTTGTCTCTTATATTAAATGTACTGCCTTACAATTTTATTATCATTTAACGAACACACCTCTTTATCGTTCACGTATAAACGAGCTACCCATGTCAGCTAATTCAGCAACTTCTCAAGCGATGCCACCTATTGACACAAGCTATAAGCGTATTGTCGCGATTGCATTGCCTGTGCTACTCGCCAATTTGGCTATGCCATTGCAGAGCGTGATTGATACGGCCATTGTCGGCAATATGAATGACACAGCGAAACTTGCTGGTATGGGTTTAGCCATACAACTGCTGTCGCTATTGCTTGTTAGCTTTAACTTTTTGCAGTATGCATCATCTGGACTTGCTGCGCAGGCATTGGGACAATTAGCTAATAATACTAGCAATACATCAGCCGTATTAGCACCTACGCCTTTACTGTCTATCCTACAGCGCGCGTTACTATTGGCATTTGTTATCGGAGGGATATTACTACTGGCAAAGCCATGGCTGATTGATTTTGGCTTACAAGCACTATCAGCTAATCCTGAAAGTGGACGCGCGGCGAAAACCTATTTAGACGTACGCTTTTGGGGCGTGATTGCGGAGCTGATGAATTTTGCATTTATCGGTTGGTTTGCAGGACAGGGTAAGACCCGTTATATGCTTTATCAGCAGGGCTTTATTGCTGTACTTAATATCGTACTGACTCTGTTTTTTGTATTTGCAATGCAAATGGGATTGGCTGGTGTCGCACTGGGAACGACTATCGCATTTTGGTTTGGAATACTGATGGCATTATGGTTGAGTCGCCAACATCTAAAAGTATCGTGGTCTGTATTATTCAAAGCGGATCGACAGTATTTTACGAAAGAAAAAATGCTTAGGCTATTTTCTTTAAACAAAGATATCTTTGTACGTACCCTTATTTTAACGCTAAGCTTTGCTTGGATTACTCGACTGTCTGCGCAAAGCGGTGATGTCATACTGGCGGCTAATGCTATTTTATTGCAAGTATTAAGTATATCTGCCTTCGCTTTAGATGGCGTCGCTGTCTCTGCTGAAACGCTGAGTGGACAAGCTGCAGGGAGACGTGATTGGCCACGTTTTCGTATTATCATAAAGCGTACAGGCGTGGTTAGTTATGGCCTTGCTATCATGTTGAGCGCCATTTGGTGGCTTGCAATGCCTACGTATTTGGGATTTATGACGAATATTGAGTCGGTGTTTACCCTCGCCTATGACTACCATTTATATGCCGTGTTGTTGCCTCTTGTCGGTGTTGGTGCCTATTGGCTGGATGGGATATTTTTTGGTTTGACGGCTGGTAGTGTGATTCGTAATGCGGCGCTGATACTGGCTGCTATTTTCTTCCCATTGAGCTGGGTGCTCTATCAGCAATGGGATATGACAGGTATTTGGCTTAGCGTGTGGTGTCTATTATTATTGAGACTAGTCATCCTAGGTGGGTTTTTGTACCGTGCCAATCAGACTGGCAGTTATGAAAAACTACAACCTGAAACTTAGTTAATTTTATATTATGTTTGCTCTATCAATTTTCGATAGAACGTTTTTATTAAGCTCGTTTTTTACTTTTTAATTTTGCAGCAATACAGTTTGAATCAATAATTTTTATATCGATAGATTTATAAAAATATCATAAGAAAAATTTAGGATGTCATGTGAATACTCATTCAAATGAATTAAGCCATCAGCATGAAAACCGCTACCACTGGGCTGAAGGCTTTAAGAAAAGCTTGCCAGTTGCTATGGGCTATCTGCCTGCCGGTATTGCCTTTGGTGTACTCGCACAGGTAGCAGGTATCCCGATATGGGCAACGATTATGCTCAGTATCGTTCTCTATGCTGGTGCAGCTCAGTACGCTTGTCTACCAATGCTAAGCGCTGGCCTACCGATTGGCAATATCGCCACCAATATTGCTGCGATTAATCTACGTCATGTATTCTATGGTATGCCGTTATTACAGTATTTACCGAAAAACAAGCTGGCCAAGACGTATTGTCTGTTCGCTTTGACCGACGAGACTTTTTCGATCATGACAAGCTTACCAAATGAGTCACGACGAGCGCTAATACTTCCTATCAGCTTATTTAACCAAAGTTGGTGGGTGCTGGCGAGTACGGTTGGCGTCATGATAGGTAGTACGCTCAGTGACTTGGTGCCAAATTTAGATTTTGCGTTGGTTTGTCTGTTTGCGATTCTCGCTTATGAGCAGTTTCAAAGTATCAAACGCTACTTCCCGATTGGTATTGCTGTGCTTGGCTTAATCATTGCTTCGCTATTTACCAGTGACTGGTTGCTATTAGTAGCCATCACTATCTGTATGTTTATGATTTTGGTACGTGGGTTTTGGATAGAGCATCAAAAGATGGGAGACTCTTATGACCAGTAGTTATCTTATTTTTGCTACGCTGGCCATGGCAGCAGTGACCTTTATCACTCGTGCGCTACCCGCACTGATACCTAGAAAGCTACTAGACACACCTTGGCTACATCGATTAAATGAGAGTTTGCCATTATCAGTGATGGTGCTGCTAATTTTAACTAGCCTCTCCTATCAGGACTTATCGACGACTGTTACTTTAAGCAATACCGAATTACATCTATTAATGGCACAAGTCGGTGCACTTATTTTGGTATTGTTTATCTATCATATCAGCCGTCAGCTTTTGGTCAGTATGGTTGTCGGTATCGCAGCAATCAATGGTCTGTTTTGGTTATTTAACAGTTTCTTAGGCTAAAAATTTCGTTCACTTATATATAGGTTAGTACCCTTAGCGATATTTTAAACATAAAAAAGCTAGATTCTATTTAGAATCTAGCTTTTTCTTATTTCAGAATAATGGTTTTAGTTCAGCTTAAAGCTCTTCTACACCCATCATATCAACTGGGGTATCAGCCACTATTTGTACGCCTTTTTTACCCGTTTTGGCAGTATCGTTACGCTGCTCTTGCAAGTGATCAAGATATGCTTCATTAATCTGACCAGTGATGTAACAGCCGTTAAATACAGCACAATCAAAACCTTCCACTCGGCTATGCTTGGTATCTTTTACCGCGTCGATCAAATCATCCAAATCTTGGAAAATCAAACGATCAGCGCCGATGATATCACGTACTTCTTCAACGCTATTACCCGAAGCAATAAGTTCGCTACGTACGGGCATATCAATGCCGTATACGTTTGGAAATTTCACTGGTGGCGCAGCACTGGCAAAAAACACCTTGTTAGCACCAGCATCTCGTGCCATTTGAATGATTTCATGGCAAGTCGTACCACGAACGATAGAATCATCAACCAACAGTACGTTTTTACCTTTGAACTCTAGTGGCACAGCGCTCAGCTTTTGGCGAACTGATTTTTTACGTTGCTGCTGACCTGGCATAATAAACGTACGACCGATGTAGCGGTTTTTCATAAACCCTTCACGGTACTTGACGTTCATTTTTAGCGCCAGCTCCATCGCTGAAGTACGCGATGTATCTGGAATTGGAATGACCACATCGATATCGTGATCATCACCCCATTCAGCAAGGATTTTATCTGCCAGTTTTTCACCCATGCGTAGGCGTGATTTATAAACTGAGATGTTGTCCATAATCGAATCTGGACGAGCAAAGTAAACATATTCAAAGATACAAGGCGTGTATTCTTTTTGCTCGACGCACTGATACGTATGTAGCTTATGGTTCAAATCAATGAAAATTGCTTCGCCTGGTTTTACATCACGAACGATAGTAAAGCCAGAACCTGTCAAGGCAACTGATTCAGAGGCAACCATATACTCAGTGCCGCCATTCGGTGCCATACGCTTACCAAAGATAAGTGGACGGATACCGTTTGGATCGCGGAATGCCAGTAAACCATGACCCGTGATCAAAGCGACAACGCCGTAAGCACCTTCACAGCGTTTATAGACAGCTTTTACTGCTTCAAAGATATCATCAGCAGTTGGATGTGTTTTGCCTAGATTCTGCATCTCATGTGCCAGTACGTTTAACAGTACTTCAGAATCTGAGTCAGTATTAAGGTGGCGGCGATCTTCGATATACAAAGATTTGGCCAAACTCTCAGCATTGGTCAAGTTACCATTATGCGCAAGGGTAATACCATATGGTGAGTTAACATAAAATGGCTGCGCTTCGGCGCTGCTAGAAGTACCAGCTGTCGGGTAACGAACGTGACCGATACCGAACTTACCAACCAGTTTCATCATATGACGATTCATAAATACGTCACGCACCATGCCATTTTCTTTACGTAGATAGAGTCGCCCATCTTGCAAAGTGACAATACCTGCTGCATCTTGCCCGCGATGCTGTAGCATCGTCAAACCGTCATAAAGAATCTGATTGACTGGTTCGTGAGCTGCAACTCCAATGACTCCACACATAATAGCTATATCCTATTTTGACTCATACATTAGTACGACAATAACGGCAAACTTAACGACAGTATATTGCTAAACTCATTCACTGTCGCACGCCGCTAACCTGATGATATTGTAAGAAACTTAACGAGATTTTTCGATAATCTATTTTTGATTATCAGTGACCCGTGCAAACATTTAGAAGTATAAAAAGAAGTAAAATAATAGACAGTTAGATAAAATAATAGGCAATTAAACAGTTACGACTGATTGACCTGATCCCACGCCATGCCCAATACGTCTGATACCAACGCCTTGCCCATCGGTGCATATGGCATTAGCTCAGGCGCTAGTACTGAGGTTTGCCACTGCGGCATCTGTACTAGCAATGGCGCACTGACGCTCAGTACAACCAAGACCATTAGTACGTTTTTGGCAGCACCCAGTACGCCGCCCGCCATTTTGTCCAAGACGCCCAAACGTAAGGTTTTAAGCACGCCTGAGAACACAAAAGCCATCAGATGCATGACTGCCAATATGGCAATCACTACCAATAAAAAAGCCATGGCCATCTGTAACACAGGGTTTTGTACGATACCCGTCAATTGGGGCGACACCACTCCTGCTAGCCTAGTAGCAGCGATAAGGGCGATAAACCAACCTACCAAGCCTATTGCTGTTTTAATCAGTCCTACTTGAAAGCCGCGCCATAAGCCAATCAAGACAACGATAGCAATCACAATATCTAAACCACTCATGCTTTACGCCTTATTACCTTATTTATTGGATTAGCTTTCCATGGCATCGTAATAGCCACCGATTGCCTGAATGCAAGACTGCACCAGCCCAGGACCACGATAAATAAGCCCCGTATAGAGCTGTACCATGTCTGCGCCTGCTTCGATTTTTTTGACGGCTTTGGCACTACTATCAATACCGCCTACGCCTATCAAAGCGACTTTACCATCTAACTGATCAGAGAATTGTTGCAAAATCTGGGTACTAATATGACTTACAGGACGACCCGATAGACCACCCATTTGATCACCATCACGCAAGTCTTCGACACCTACGCGGCTCAATGTCGTATTGGTCGCAATCAAACCATCAATTTCAAAGTCTATTAATTGCTGTGAGATATAATCAACTTGTAATGGCTCTAAATCTGGAGCAACTTTAAGCACTAATGGGACATAAAAACCATATTCAGTAGCTAACTGACTGTGACGGTTTTTAATCGTATCCATCAGCTGAGTCAGCGCTTCACCACTTTGCAAATCACGTAAGTTTTTGGTATTTGGCGATGAGATGTTGACCGTAATGTATGAAGCATGCGGATACACACGCTCTAAGCAATACACATAATCATCGGCGGCTTGCTCTACCGGCGTATCGGCATTTTTGCCAATATTGATTCCGATATTGCCTTTATATTTACAGCGTTTAACATTGTCGATTAGATAATCAACGCCTTCATTGTTAAAGCCCATACGATTGATAATTGCGTCTGCTTGCTTGATTCTAAATAGTCTTGGCTTGTCGTTGCCTACTTGCGGTCTTGGCGTGACGGTTCCTACTTCTATAAAACCAAATCCTAACTCAGCCAGCGCGTCAATATAATCGCCGTTTTTGTCCAAGCCTGCTGCCAGACCAACTGGGTTAGAGAACTGCAAACCCATACAGTCTGTTGGTTGCATTGACTGACCATACGCCAAGCCTAAAACACGCGCTTTATGCGCCTTATCCAATAAAGATAGTGTCATCTCATGGGCGTGTTCGGGATCCATATTAAACAAAAAAGGACGAAGTAAGGCATAAGACATAGTGATGGCAGACCCTGCTTGGAAGAAATAGTGAATAAAAAATGCGAATGAAATCGGGCGCAGCGATTATATCAGCTTAACAGAAATAAGAGCAAAGTTTCAGTCGCTAAATTTCTACATTTAAGCAGTAACCAATACTGATGAGTCTCTGCTACATAACGATGAATTGTCGTTTTCTAAGTTAAAGATATAGCACGAAGGTACTCTTAAACATCTACGGTACTGGACGCCCATCAGTCAACGCAATCCAACCACGTATAATGCGATATAAATGCCAGATAAAGGTAAAGGTCATAATCAGCAAACCAAGACCAGCCAATAATATTGAGCCAATAGCGATATTGCCACTATCCGCCAATACGCTAACGCCAAAGCCGCCTAGTGCAAAGGTAATCAAAATGATGCCAATGACGAACCAAACAATACTGTACCAAAAGGTCTTAATTTGCCAATCGAAATGCGTGGCTAACCATGACCCATTAGCATCATGGCGCTTAGCATAGTTCATGACAATCGGCACAATCCACAACAGACCCGCGGTAAAGTAGCTGATCACATATAGGAAATAAGTGATGTGGTTATAAGTAATTAAAGAACGGCGCTTATCGTTGCTCATACTGTCCCGCATTATGTGAGGTTTTCCTTACTGGTAATATTTTTGTTCAATAGTCATATGGTTAACTATTTAATGGAGCCGGATAAATGGCTTTTCAATGATACCAACGATACAGCAGTATTCTACTGTCTAATATCGAGTGTCGAGTAAAAAGCACACAGTGATATAAGCATCTAAAATACTTATCACAAAATGATGCATTTTAAGAAGTGACCGTTGCTTGTACCTGAATAGATTTATTGGTCAGGTCTTGCTGCATAGATAACTGTGTAAATTGCCAGCCTTGCTGTTCAAGCTTACCCAATGCAGTGCTGACGACCGCTTGACTAGGATGCGTAAAGCTCAATTGTACTGCATCGCCAGTCGCAACTACCTGAGCACCTGCTATACCTGAGTTATTGAGCAGCGCGTTAATACGACTAGCAGGAGGCATATCAACCTCTCCAGTAGCGTTATTCCCAGTATTCAATGCACTACTATCAATATTACCTGCCTGAGCACGCAACCAAAAATAATCTGCCACTTGCTCCTGATAGTCACTCTTACTATCGCTCGCTGCTTGATGAACGCTATAGCCACCATAGCCGCCTATAAACAACAGTAGAAATACGGATAATACAGCTAATGCTAGCTGATCACGGGGAGGTAATGCTTGCCAGCGCGTCGTTAGTACATTTTGATAATTATTCATACGCTCTGACAATACATGAGCCTTAGTACTGGTTGCAGAGACAGCTGCATTGCGTTTGGTACGGCGTTGTAATCGTTTCATGTTTTGACCTTTATTACCAATACCTTGATGAGTTACGACGCTGTCGCATTGCTTGCCATGTCGCTGTTTTCTGCAATATTATTTTCTATCACATTGACAGTGACTTGACCACTAAACTGACCTTGCTCGTTACTATTCACTTGCGCAAGTTTGGCATTCAAGCCTTGCGCTACCAGTGTGCTTGTGAATTTATCAAGGCTACCGCGATCTGGAGCAATCAAGGTAAAACTGAGCGCTGATGGCTGCATTACCAGTGACTGTGCATGCAATGAGGACTGTTTAATTAACGGTGATATGCGTGACAGTGCGGCCATATGCGATGCAGGCGCTTGGCTATCGCTACGCAGTTTTGGTTGCAGCTGTACTTGCAGTTTGGTGCGCGTACTCAGTGGCTCATCGGCGAACCAAGACTGATATTGTGCCGCAATTGCAGTCTTGGTTGCGGCGGTTGCTTCATTATACTTATACCACTGCACACCATCGGTTGCCATTTGCAGCACTAACGCTGATAGCGCAACCATCATTGCCACTCGCAAATATGGTGATAGTTGTGAGTCAGTAGATTTCATAAAGAAATTGAGCGCGTGACGTTCGGGACTGTCAATTGGCTTAGGTACTGTAGGCAGGGTCGTCAGTAGCAGCTGATGATCGGCGATCAACGCTTCAGTTTGCGCTACTAAATCCATGGACGATGATGAATCTAGTGAGTTAACCGATGCGTCAATAGGTGCGTCAATAGAGAGCAGCACCATTACCTCACTCAAATGCGGGAAGCGCTCAAACATTAGCGGTAAATAGCTGACGGCCATACCCTGACGCAATGATTGGCGCAGCAGCATAGTCTGTGAATCTTGATAAAGAGTTACTTGTTGACCTGCGCCCTCTTCTGGCGGTGGCAACAATAAAAAATCTGGCAGTAACGCCACTATATTCATACCGGCTAGCTGCGCGCTTTGTTGCCAGGATTCAATGTCGTTTTGTGCCAGTGCATACAGTTGCGTCGTATCAGCATTGCTCAATTGACGGATGTTTAATTGCTCAATAGGCGTTAATGACGTTTCTTCAAATAAATATTGCTTGCCGCTATTACCAAGCTGTTTAAGCTGAGCAGCATTAAGCGCTGTGTCCACGTGCAATGCATGACTTGAGGGAAAATATAGACAAAGCGCCTTTGGGCTACTGGACTTATAGTTACCATAGATTGTTTGCAGCTGTTGCCAACCGTCAACCATTTGCCACTGCTGTACATCTTCGTGCCAGACAGCTATCGGGCTATGCTGCGCTCGTAACCAAACATGTAACACTAAACGTGTCCTCAATTATTGCTGCGGTTATCAAAATATCGTTAAGGCTTATGCGGTTTTTGAAAGAGCTAGATGACTTTATACAATTAATAATTGGCATGCTTCTCGCCAATACCATTTCAAATCCGTTATATTCAATCAATTCTGCTCTAGCAAAACGTCCCTAATCAAAATATTAGAGTATCTAGTCTAGTACGGCTGGTCAGGAACAAAACGATCAACTTCCGTTGCCATGCCAGTCATCACAAACTCCATGTCAAACACTCTGGCTTCCGCTAGAGAAAATGACTCAGGATAATCGCCTGTCAGCAATCCCGCGATATAAGCGACGATAGACATATGACAAACAACAACCAAACACTCAGCTTCAATATTGGCAATATCTATCAGAGCTTGGCGAGCATCATCCGAGGGCGTTATATTGTCCTGCACAGATGAAGCTACTTGCGGCGCTCGCGACTGGAACGCAGATAAAGTTTGCTGCGCTCTAATATAAGGGCTAACCACAAAACGATCTGGACTATAGTGAGTGGTCACATACTCTGCCGTTTGCGCTGCTTGCTGCTGACCAAAGTCCGTCAGCTGACGCGCGCTATCTGGACGTGTTTCGTCTTCTGCTTGACCATGACGTACTAATATAATTTTCATAACCTTCCTTGGAGCGCTAAGTTCGACTCTCTTGATACTAATTTTTAATGATGTGTCTTACTTATCAACATCGCTGTCTTTGCTTTTGGTATTGCTACCAGAGGTTTTCATATGAGCGGTAAGTGCTGCATTGCTATGATCATGCGCCATGACAAACTCAACATCGCTACGGAACCCAGCTTCCATCAGATGTAGCGCAACGCCTAAAGCAGCCTTGTCTTCATAAATGACCGCATAGAGCGCATGGGTAATTGGCATATAGATACCCGCTTTGGTCGCCTTTTCATGTACTTGCTGAATGGTATTCACCCCTTCAGCAGTTTGGCCAAGCTTCTTGACCGCGGCATCAATACTCATGCCGCGTCCAAGCATATTACCGATACGATAGTTACGACTCAGCTCTGAGCTACAAGTGGCGTATAAATCACCAACCCCTGACAAGCCCAAGAAAGTGAGCGGATTGGCACCTTCCTCAACACCAAAACGACTCATTTCTGCCAAAGCACGAGTAAGAATCATCGCCTTCGTATTCTCACCTACTTCATAAGCGGCCGCCATACCCATGGCAATTGCGTAGATGTTTTTGAGCGCGCCGCCAAGCTCGACGCCGCGTATATCATCACTAGCAAATACCCTAAAGAAGGCACTATGTAATGCTGCTTGTACGGCATGACGTAATGGTTCCGACTCACTTGCGATAACCGTAGCAGACGGCATATTTTTCATGATTTCGATAGCGAGGTTCGGCCCTGACATGACGCCAAAATTCACTTCTGGAAGCACTTCTTTAATAATATCACTCATCATCGCAAAGGTGTCTTTTTCCATACCTTTAGTCAACGATACAATAGACTGACCACTGATAAAAGGCGCGATGTTTTTTAGCGTTTCGCGAAAGGCCAAACCTGGCACAGCGATAAAAACAATGTCTTTATCTTTGACACTTGCCGCCAAATCATGGCTGTATTTCAGTCGATCATCAAGCTTATAGCTTGGTAGATACTTTTTATTGGTCTGTGTTTTGGCCATCGCTTTTACCGTACGCTTATTACGTACCCATAGCGTGGTATCACAGCCATTACGTGCGGCTAAATTTGCCATTGCCGTACCAAAGCTACCACCACCTAAAAACGCCAAACGCAGCTTGGTAGGATTGCTATGAATGTCGGCCATATCCTTTGCCACAGCGGATTCAACAGGGCTAGGATTTGATTTTTTACGGCCGAGACCTGACTTGGTTGCTCGCTCAAGAATACCTGCAAGCATACCATTCTGCTTTTCAGATGACTCTTTGTCCGCTTCATTATTAGCACTGGTGTTGTTTTTATTACTATTGTTAGGGCTTGTCATGTTCTTTTATCCGTGTTGACTGACGTGTTATCAATAGAATCTATCGTGCTCAGCTACTGGCCTTATTATCTTTGAATTACAACTTTGTGCAATTATAATCTTATAAATAGACAGTACTAAGCTACATTACGACTCGAAGCGAACTAGCGGTTCGATATCAATAGGTTTGCGTTTGGACTCATCCTTGGGACTTGTGCCAGTATAAACAAAAGCGGTCACATAATCATCTGGGCCTACACCAAAATATGCTTTTACTGCAGGCTCATTGCATAGCAGCCCAGTGCGCCAAACGGTACTAAATCCTTGGGCCTTTAATGCCAAGATTAGATTTTGTACAGCAGCACCTGCACTGAGCATCTGCTCAAAAGGTGGCACTTTTTTGTGTTCTTGCATTTGAGTCACAGCCGTTATGATTAGCGGCGCTCGCAGCGGCATATTTTTAGTTTTAGTGATGGTTTTTTCAGACAACTCTTCGCCATCTTGTAGCGCTTTTGCTTGGGCAGCTTCGAGCAAGGCACGGCCTAACTCGTGGCGCGCTTCACCTTGCGTCACAATAAACCGCCACGGACGCAATTTTTTATGATCTGGCGCAGTTGCCGCACACTCAATGGCAGACTCAATCTGCGCACGCGTCGGTGCTGGCTCATCTAGATTGCCCATACTGCGTCTTGAATTTATCCAACCTATCAGCTCGTCACTGGTAGATGATATGTCATTCGCTGCTACATTCTTAATAGACAGTTTGTTGTCTTCTATTTCTTGGCTTTCATTATCAACATTGTCAGTTGTAGTCATTGTTTTATCCTTATTTATTATTATCTATCACTACTTATTATTTATAATATCATTTTCTTATTTTTTAACAGCTATAGAGCAGTTGAGAGCTACACATTAGGCAGTCTCAACTCAACGATAAACTACGCAACATCTTCAACTCGGTGATCCATGCGTAGGTAGTCTTCTGACTGCATCTCAAGCAAGCGTGAACGAGTACGTTCAATCTCAAACGCCAATTTTTCTCCTTGGTACAAGTCTAGAATAGGCTGCTCTGCCCGTACCAATAGTTTTACACGGCGATCATAAAACTCATCGACGAGATAAATAAAGCGGCGCGTTGGATCACGCAAGTCGTCATCTAGTGCTGGCACAGAGTCAACTAAAACAGTGCTAAATCGTTTGGCAAGCTCAATAAAATCAGCGGCTGATCGCGGTGCCATACAGAGATGACGGAAGTCACAGAATAAGATATCTTCGGTACAAGCGTTGATTTTTACTTCTCGTCCATTGATAGTAATGGGCTCTTTACTGATTTTCTGATTATTTGACAAGCTCGCAAAACGGTTGGCTAGCCAATGATAGTTCGCCTTAGTAAGCGGCGCTTCGTATAATTCAGCTTGCTGCAATACGCGCAGACGATAATCAATTCCCGAGTCGATATTCATTACCGTCGTATGACGCTCAACTTCCGCAATGGCAGGCATAAAACGGTCACGATGTAAGCCATCTTTATACAATCCAGCTGGCTCAATGTTTGAAGTAGCAACCAAAGTAATACCGCGATTGAACAGCATAGTGAACAAATCGCCCAATATCATGGCATCAGAGACGTTAGAAACAAAAAACTCATCAAAACAGATGATAACCGCTTCGTTATAAATAATATCAGCGACTTTTTCGAGTGGATCGCTCTCACCTTGTAGTTTGTTAAGCTCTCTATGGACACGCTGCATAAAATGATGGAAATGCAGACGCATCTTGCGCTCGATGGTCAACGAGTCATAAAACATGTCCATCATCCACGTTTTGCCGCGGCCAACACCGCCCCACATATAAAGACCCGTTGGCGCGACAGGCTTAGATTTTAAAAAGCCAAAAAAACCTTTCTTTTGCGGTGCACTATTGATGAGCTGATGGTATATCTCATCAAGATAGCTCATGGCCTGAAATTGCTGCTCATCCCGAGTAAACTCATCTGTACTGACGGCTTTCTCGTAACGTTGCAATGGAGATAAACTCATAATACGACTCATCGTTGAATTAAATAAATATCAAAATAGTAGGATAATTTAGCATAACGCTGGTGCTGCCAAGCAAGCCATGCTAAAACATATCAAAACGGAAACTATCAAGCTGAGTTAGCTATGAATAAACTTAGCTGTCCTGCCCAAAGCTATGCTTGTCTAATAAACCTTTGAGCTCTGACAAGCGACCATGGAAGAAATGACCCGCGCCATCGACCACGCTGACTTCAATACCTAATCGGTCTGCAAATGCCTGCATATTATCAGGTTCAATCACCTCATCCGCATTACCATAAATCTCAAAAGTTCTATCCGCAGGCAAATTAATATCAGTACTGTCGTTTTTTTCGACTGATGGTGCGATAAGGGCGATTTTCGTCACTTCAAAGTCATCCAGTCCCCATATATGTGCGGCTTCAAGCACTTGCTCAGCCACGCGTGCAGTAACATAGCCACCAAAAGAAAAGCCACCCAGCCATAGCTTTCGAGCATTGGTTTGTTCAGCAATCCATTGTAGCACGGTCATTGCATCGACCACTTCACCTTCCGCATAATCATGCTCGCCTGTCGATTGGCCAACGCCGCGAAAGTTAAAGCGCACCACGTGCATACCATTATCACGGGCAAAGCGATACATGGTGGTGACCACTTTGTTATTCATCGTACCATCAAACAAAGGATTGGGATGGCACAGCAGCGCCACCGTGTCTGTACTTGGGTCATTGGGATTGTCATTTTGCCACAGTGCGTCAACCTCGAGCACGCCAGCAGGAGCAGGAATCAATTGCATAGTATTACTTATTAATAAAAAATGAATGGCTCAATTATCCTAGATACAATTTATATTTCAAGTGATTTGCTGTGTACGGATGCGACTTGTTTTATTTTTGGTCAATAACGGTTGTCTGCCGTTTTGGAATATTGCTGTTCTTGAAGTTTTAAATTGATTTATATCTAGGGCATGGTTCATCGGCAATATACCGGTAATACAGCACACAATAACTGTCTAGACAGGTAATATCTAGATAAGCTACATTCATAAA
Source organism: Psychrobacter proteolyticus (assembly GCF_038155145.1). Lineage (GTDB taxonomy): Bacteria > Pseudomonadota > Gammaproteobacteria > Pseudomonadales > Moraxellaceae > Psychrobacter > Psychrobacter proteolyticus_B. The sequence continues at coordinate 444,241 of NZ_JBAKAY010000001.1, read as the reverse complement.
GCTTTGCCTATAGCTAAGACGTTCTGCTTATATAAATCAGGAATTATTTATGAATACTTTTAATAAAACTGCCAGTTTGACGGCTACGTTAGTGGTTGCACTTGCTTTGAGCGCCTGTCAGAGTACGCCTTCTTCACCCGTGATTCAGCGTGCCAACTCTATCTATGAGACAACCGGTATCGCTGATACCAAGGTCAAAGCACAACAAAATGCGATCGATAGTGCTCAAAAAACTTGTCGAAGCAAGCAAGTGATTATCGTTGATGACAACGTAAAATATAACGGTATCTTAAACGAACGCACTGGCCGTATGGTTGGCCAAGTAGGTGCTGTCGTTGGCTCGATATTTGGCACGGGTACACCAGATTTGTCACGTAGCGATGATTATGAATACACCATTAACTTCCGTTGCCAATAAATATCGTCCATATCATATAAATCAGATACAGTGTCAGGCTCACTCAGCCTACTATTTGTAGCACTTTCACTTGCCCTCCTTGTATCTAAATTATCTCGAACCGACTATATCTAGCTAAAAATATATATCTACTTTTCTCTACACGACAATCTCTTTTAGACGCAAACAGGTTTACGATCTAACCGCTAACATGAAGTGACATACAATCGTCCTCTGATTAAACAGCCAACAAACTGCGATATAGATAATATATCAATCAAAGCTTGTTGGCTTCGCTTTTTGTACTCTCTTTTTTAAGTTAAACTATCCGCTACGTATTCAGCACATCCTCGTCAGTCTTTATATTTTCATTATCTTTGGTCTAATATTATGCGCAAACCCAATCTTTCAAATATTAAACAGGCCAAAGTATTAGCACCTGCCAAAGATTTGGCTACCTTGGAAGCGGAACTCGCTGAGCAGGAAGACCATCTAGAGGATACGGTCCTACGCCTAAGTGATTACTTGTCAGCGGTTGAAATGGTCATCAAACAAACTTTTGACCACCGTGTATGGGTAAAAGCTGAAATTCGTAATCTGTCGAGTAAAGGTGGTCATTACTACTTTGAACTGGCAGAAAAAGATGACGATGGCAAAGTGGTCGCCAGCTGCCGTGGCAATCTCTGGCGTTTCAAAGCTGCTCGTGTATTAGCTAAGTTTGAACGTGCGACTGGTATGCCGCTTGAGCGTGATTTGACCGTACTTCTTAAAGTATCGGCAGGGTTCCATGCTCAGTACGGCTTTTCAATCACCATTGAAGATATTGATCCTAGCTATACGCTAGGCGACTTGGCACGGCAGTATGCAGAAATGGTTGACCGCTTAACAGGTGAAGGGCTATTACATCTTAATCAGCAGCTACCTGCTCCTTTTGATATCGAGCATGTGCTGGTCATCGCTCCTGAAAAGGCGGCTGGACTAGGAGATTTTCAAGCAGATGCCGATCGCTTAGCCAGTACAGGTGCGTGTCAGTTCCACTACCATAATGCAACCTTTCAGGGCAATCATGCACCCGCTGAAATCCGTCAAGCCATCGTTAGCGCCCAGCAGCAGTTTTACGATACTTATCAACGCCTACCAGACTTACTAGTCATCATTCGCGGCGGCGGTGCGGTTGGTGATTTGGCTTATCTCAATGATTATGAGTTGGCAGCTTTGGTTGCTGAGCAGCCTGTCCCTGTCTGGGTGGGTATCGGTCATGAACGTGACAAAGTCATCTTAGATGAAGTCGCTCATACTAGCTTTGATACACCCTCAAAGGTGATTGCTGCTATCCATAGCCACTTGGCCCAGCTCGTCACTCAGACGCTACAATATCAGGCACAAATCAAGCAAGCGGCTCAGCGTCAATTGAATACTGCTGAGCAACAAACTGCGCGACAGTTAAGTCAAATACAATCGCAAACGATTGGGCAGCTCACCGCTCTACGAAAAGACAGTGACTATGCATGGCGCAGTATTCAACAAAGTGCCCAGCGCCAAGTAAAGCAAGCCGTCAGACTGACGGCTGAGCGATACACACAAACGCAAACCTTGGCGCATCAACAACTTGTAAAAGCCGCTACCAATAGCAAAAGTTATCAAGAGTCAATCATGCAGAACGCGCAGCAGAAAATTGTGCAAGCACAGCGCGATAGCGAACATCTACGTGACATCGTGCTATTACATCGCCCGTCTCGCGTGCTCAAGCAAGGCTATACCATGCTAACGGATGCTCAAAACAAGCAAACCCTCACTAGTAGCAGCCAACTGTATCCTGAGCAAACCGTTAATATCATTTTAAAAGATGGCAACGCAAAAGCGCAGATTATAGATGTCACTATGGATAAGAAAGCGACGGAAACCTCAGGCGTTCCAACTTAATCACATAATAATATCTACAAATTACTCATCTACTTACCTTTAACAATTAGGAAATTTTATGACTACCCCTACTCGCAGACGCAAAAAAGCCGCCCCAAAAACCTTTAAGGCGGCTTACGATATTTTAAAAACCAATGCGGCTGAACTACAGCAACAGGACGAGCCTGATATTGATAATCTGATGACAACGGTTGAAGAGTCTATTGCCGCTTATCGCGTTTGCGAGACTCGTATCAATGCTGTACAGCAAGCACTGGATGCGGCCTTTGCCGAAGAAAAGTCCACCAGTAGTGTTGATAGTTAAAAAAACAGCCACTAAATAGCAGCTGATTAGTCAAACCAAGCGCATCAAGCTCATTTGGCAATGCACTTGCTTTGGATTTGATTTACTCTGGTTCATCAACCTCAAAGACTTGGCGCAGATAGGCAAGATACGTATCATTATTGATCATGGTCTTGCCTGGGCTATCAGACAGCTTGGCCACTGGCTGACCATTACACTCTACCAATTTAAGCACGATATTAATCGGTGTAATGCCCATATCATTGGTCAAATTGGTGCCGATGCCGAAACTGGTTCTAATGCGCCCTTTGAAATATTGATGCAGCTCCCACGCCTTCTCTAAATCCAACCCATCGCTAAAAGTTAGAATCTTGGTTTTTGGGTCTATCTTTAGCTTCTCATAATGGGCAATTGCCTTATCACCCCAAATATAAGGGTCGCCGCTATCATGACGCAGACCGTCGAATAGTTTAGCAAAATACAAATCGAAATCACGTAAGAACGCATCCATGCCGACTACGTCTGTCAATGCAATACCCAAGTCGCCACGATACTCATGCACCCACGCTTCAAGCGCAGCCTTTTGTGAGTCACGCAGACGCACATCTAATGCCTGAAATGCTTGCATAAACTCATGTGCCATCGTGCCTATCGGCGTCATTCCTAATTGCTTGGCCAAATACACATTAGATGTACCACCGACTATCTTTGGCTCAGCTTTATGTAGTGTCTCCACTACATGTGCCTGCCAGCGTCGACTAAAGCGTCTACGCGTGCCAAAATCCGCAACAATAAATGGCGGCGTCTCCTGACCGTACTGAGTTTGCGCATCGGCATACTGATGTAAGAGTGCTACTTTTGCATCGAGGCGATGTTGCCCTTCTTCAATCACACTGTCATTAGATAGCGCATTAAAATACAGCTCATTGACAATGGCTAGTACAAATACTTCAAAGAACATCGCTTGAATCATTGGCCCTTCGATATCGATAAACAGGCGACCTTTATCGTCTGTACTTACCGTAATAAAGCGGCGTTTTAGCTTAAATAATTCTAGATAATCAACGAAATCTGAGCGAATAAAGCGCAGGCTACGTAAGTACTCTAGCTCATCTGGCAAAAAGCGCAATTCGCATAAGCTGTCTAACTGCTGCTCTAGATCTTTTTGGATATCAGCCAACGGATAGGCTGCATCTTTATTGTTACGGCAGCGAAAGCGATAAACACCATGGGTTTGCGGGAACTGATGCAGCATGGCTTGTAACATCGTAAATTTGTACAAATCATTATCAAGCAATGAAGTAATAATAGGTGCATAAGAAACGGTCATGCTATGGCCTTAAAAGTGCAAAATAAGAAACAAACGTCATTTGATAGACAAAGCGACATCATATGTGGACGATAAACAATACACGCTCATTCATTATGAGCCATCGATAAACCGTTCAGTATAACGAAGTTTGGTATTTATTTCAGAGTTCACTTTTGATTGCAGTGAAATGATTGCGATTAATAGTGACTGCCAGCACCACATTTGTATGCTCAACAGATCCTAAAACCATTCATAAAAATATCGTATAAGTCTATCCAGACAATCCATTCATAGGTGGTTATTACAGCTTACGCTTTTGCACTCATAAACTGCTCGACATAGTCATCAGCAGGATTATTCCGCAACTCGCTTGGCGTCCCCGTTTGTATGAGTCGACCGCCATTTAGCATACTGATACGCTGACCTACTTTGACAGCTTCATCGATATCATGGGTAATAAATACGATGGTCTTGTTCAATCGCTCTTGCAATTCGAGTAATTGGTCTTGCAACTGGGCGCGAATGAGCGGATCAAGCGCAGAGAATGCTTCATCCATTAGTAGAATTGGATTGTCCGTCGCTAAGGCACGAGCCAGACCAACGCGCTGCTGCATCCCCCCTGACAACTCATCAGGGTAGCTGTTTTCCAAATTCGATAGACCGACTTCATTGAGCCAATGTCGTGCCGTTTCATGTCGCTCGTTTACGCTCATTTTTCGAACACGCAGCCCATAAGCGACGTTTTGTATGACCGTCATGTGCGGCACTAAGCCGAAATGCTGAAAAACCATACTGACTGTCTGCTGACGATAATGCTGCAACTGCTTATCGTTGAGCGCTAAAATATTAATAGCCATAGCAGAACTGTCTTCTACTGCCGTACTTGTATTATCTGTCACTGATTGCCTATCAGCCATTGTATAAGTCGCATCTTCTCTATTCAGAGCAGTATCTACCCATATCTCACCACTGGTTGGATCTATCAAGCGGTTAATATGGCGTATCAGCGTTGACTTGCCCGAGCCTGACAGTCCCATGATGCAATGCAACTCGCCTGCCTTGATATCTAGATTGATATTATACAGACCAACTGAATAGCCCGTTTGCTCTTTTACTTTGATGCTATCCATACCCTCAGCCAGCAATGCCAATGCAGACTGTGCTTGCGTACTACTGGCATTATAAATCTTACTGATATTTTTTAATTGGATATGATTCATCGGTGCTCTCACTATTCACGTGGTTTTAGTATTAGGGCTTCGGTCGATTACCATGGATTCAGTCATATACCACTAGATAATTTTTTATCCAATCGGACGTCTGCCAGCTTCTATGGTTTTTTGACGGGTACGCTTACCTTGACCGAATGCTTGCGTGATACGGTCAATGATAATAGCAACAATAACGATGGCCGTACCTGCTTGTAGACCCTGACCGATATTGAGCGTTTGGATAGACTGCAATACATCTTCACCAAGCCCAGGAGCACCAATCATTGAGGCCAATACCACCATGGCAAGTGACATCATCACAGCCTGATTGATACCTGCCATAATACTGGGCAACGCTTGTGGCAATTTAATCCAGAGAAGTAGCTGTAAATGCGTACTACCAAAGGAGCGTCCTGCTTCGACCATTTCATGATTGACTTGTGTAATCCCTAATGTCGTCAGACGAATCAAGGGCGGCAACGCATAAATCACAGTCGCAAATAACGCAGGCACTTTACCAATACCAAACAACATCAGCACTGGTATGAGATATACAAAACTCGGCATGGTCTGCATGATATCTAGCACTGGTGTCACAATCTTGCGTAGCAGTTCGCTACCTGACATAGCGATACCAATAGGAATACCAATCACCACCGTAACTAGTACCGATACGATAAGCAGCGCTAAAGTATCAATCAGTGCGCCCCATAAACCAAAAGCGCCAATCAAAAACAGCCCTGCACCACATGCCAGCGCGAACCAAATCTTGCGAACACCAAGCCAGCCAAGCACAGTCACAAATGCAATAATCAACCAAGGCGGGATAACCGTTAATAATCGTTCAATAGGTAGTAGCAAATAAGTAAGCGCCATAGTGCTAATAGTACGAAATACATCACCATAACTTTGAACGACGTTTGCTAAAGCGTTATTGAGTGGGGTCTCAAGCGACCATGAAGGAAAGCTTGAGGCGAGCGCTGACGCATTGATACTAGATGTAGTTGTAGAGACAGCACCCGTTAAGCTAAGGCCTAACTTGGTAGCGAGGTTGGTAGCGGCCTCATCGGATAACCATGCTTGCCAAACCTCTGGGTTGTCACGCAAAAACACCATGGCTTGCTCATCGCCAGTGCGTTTACTTTCGCTCATCTCCAAGATAGCACCGTTGAGCTCATCAGAGGTAAATTGCACCTTTTCAAAGACAGCTGCTAGTTCAGGATTGGATTCGACAAACGGGGTAGAAACGGCAATACCTAACGGTGATACTGGGAATCCTGATACGCAATCCATCTTACCATCAGCGAGCAGCAGATTTTGCCAACAATCATCCTCATAAGCTGGGAACTCTAGTGGCGCAAGGTCATATTTTGCCATTAGTCCAGTGGGCTGCCAGTAGTAAAATAACAGTGGCTTATGCTGTTCAAAAGCGGAGGCAATTTCGGCATCGAGAGCAGCACCCGTACCAGGGTGTGCGTTGTTAAAAAGGCTGTCTAGGCCGGTGGTTTTTAGCAAACGTGTGTTAAAAATCTCACATGTCCAACCAGAGGGGCAGTTCATAAAGCGAGATTTACCAGGGTCTTCAGGGTCTTTAAATAGCTCAGTATATTTAGGCAAATCTTGATAGCTGCGAAGTCCTGGATTCTCTTCCAAGACGTATCGCGGGACATACCAGCCTTGAGTTGCACCACCTTTTAGCGTATCGCCGATGATGGCCACTTTATTCTGCTCAATGGCTTTTTCCATGATTGGCGAGCGACCAACCCACTGCTCCCCGATGACCTGAATGTCATTTTGTGATAGTGCTGTATCAAGTGCAGGCCCTGCTCCTGGTACTTCTTCTACTGTGCAGCCGTACCCATCTTCTACGATATGTTTGAGTACACCAGAGGTGAACTGCCCACTCTCCCATGTCAGTGCCCCAAATTTAATCGGCGAGTTGCAGGCAGCAGACGCCGATACAGGCAATAGTATCGCGCTCATCCACAGTAAGCTCAATGCAATCCATTGGCGCATACTCTTTCCTATTATTATGTTGTATCGGCATGAAATCACTATTAGAACAATAGAACTAAAAATCAGCTGAAAGGTCTATATCATGTTTACCAATGCTGGCTCTAGACCATTCAGCTACTATCTACTGTTGTTTAGACTTACTACAAAGTGTAGCGATTTATAGAAGTGATGACAAACGCTTATTTGTCGATTAGTTCAGTATATAAATTTACGATAATCTTGATAAAGCTCTTATGACAAGTCGCTCTTAATTTGAGAAATCTATATTTGAGAAGTCATATTTTAGACAAAAAAATAGCACCTATCTGGATAGGTGCTATTGGTTATGGAATCGATTAAAAAAGGTTACTATTAATTCCTATAGCTACTATAAAATGTTTAACTAAAGAATCGTTATTTCAAAAACAGCGCCATCGCCTTTTTAAACAGTCCACCATAAGGCGGCAATAGTAAGTTCAGACCATTGAGTTTAGTTTGGACAAAAATTGGCTTCATATGGCTTAGACGTTCAAAGCCAGCCTTACCATGGTACGCGCCAGTACCAGAATCACCCACACCACCAAATGGCAAATCGTGCTGAGCCACATGTATCAAAACTTCGTTGATACACAGACCACCCGAGACCGTATTGTTACGCACGTTTTCGATACTACTGTAGTTGTCACTAAACACATATAGCGCCAATGGACGTGGACGCGAGTTCACAAAGTAAATGGCATCATCAAGCGTCTCATAATGCATCAGCGGCAAAATCGGGGCAAAAATCTCGTTTTGCATAAGGTCGCTATCAGGCTCAGGCTCGCTGACGATGACTGGCGGCATTAGACGGGTTTCTATATTAGGCTCAACGGCAGTTAACGCATGTACCTCACCACCTGTTAGTGCATCTAGATAGCCTTTTACCCGTTTGAACTGCTCACTATTAATAATGCGAGAGTAATCTGGGTTTTCTTCGATATCAGGATAATGCTTGGTCATCCACTCTTTTGCGAGTTGGATAAACTGGTCATGGTATTGGCGCTGAATCAAAACATAATCTGGCGCAATACACGTCTGTCCAGCATTTAGTGTCTTACCCATCATCACACGATTAACGACAGACTCTAGATTGGCATCATCTAGTACAATCACTGGTGATTTACCGCCAAGCTCAAGCGTCACTGGTGTTAGATTTGGCGCAGCGGCAGCCATGACCTTTTTGCCCACCGCAGTCGATCCGGTATATAGCAGATGGTCAAATGGTAGCTCACTAAAGGCAGCGGCAATCTCAACTTCACCGAGTACCACACAGATCATATCTGGCGAAAAATAACGAGCAATGGCGTCAGCAAACGTCTGAGCAAATTGCGGCGCGGCTTCACTCATCTTGACCATTATGCGGTTGCCTGCGGTGATTGCATCAATCATTGGGCCGATTGCTAAAAATAACGGATAGTTCCAAGGCACCATGATACCGACCACACCCAATGGCTGAGGTTGGATTTCATTATGGGCTGGCATATATAGCGCTGAAATCGGCGCACGATGTGCTTTCATCCATTTTTTGCCGTGTTTTTTGGCGTGGCTAATACCGGTAAAGCTAGGAAACAACTCAGCAAACTGCGTCTCTGACCGGCTACGATAGCCAAAATCTGCACTAATCGCCTTTGCAAAACTCTCTTGGTTATCACTAAGCATCACTTCTAGATTGTCTAGCTGCATCGTACGAGTGCCCCAATCGTTGATTGGCTGGGTGCGGCTTAACATTTGCAAGCGTGAAAATTGCGCTTTCATCTCATCGATAGTCGTCGCCGTACTTAGGGCTTCAGGCACACGCTGCAGCGCAAAACCAGTCTCGGTCACTGGCTGCTCATGGGCGCTTTGGTTGCTATCTGTCATTTGTCTTCCTTGTCATAATCATAGTAATAGTCATAAGGTTTGTAGTCACTACATTATATTGGGTTAGAGGCTCTATCTTTCTAGTCAGGTGCACTCTTTGATAACCTACTCTGACTATAAATTTCATCAGATTCCATTCATCACACTTTAATGTAGCGCATCGACTGAGCAATGAACAGCACCTTTGGTTGACTACTGCGTCTGTACTAACAGTACCTTTGTAAGCGACCTACCACTGTTCTATACCAGTTACTTTTTCGTCCATTGTTAGCATTTACACCACTTGCAGACATTACGACAGTATATATCTTTGGGCGATAGTCGCCAAAACTGCTACACTACCGATGAGCATTATTTATTTTAAACTTGATAATAATAAGACAGATACTCTCATGCAAAATGACACACAACTCCTTAATGATACGCTTGTCAGCAAATCTCTCTCAGCGGCCGATTATGTCCCTACTCTCGATGCGATGCTAGCACGCACCCTTGAACGTATCGATCTAAAGAAACGACAAGGGCTGCGTACGCCTGATGAATTATGGATTGTCGATCATAACGATGTCTACACGCTTGGACAGGCAGGCAAAGAAGAACACATATTACAGCGTACTGATACGCCTATCATCAAGACCGATCGCGGTGGTCAGGTGACATGGCACGGTCATGGACAGTTAGTGCTCTATTGGTTGTTTGACTTGGACAGCCTCAAATGGAGTGTGCGCAATCTTGTCTCCCATGCTGAGCAAGCGATAGAAGACGTCATCAATGACTGTTTGCGTAGCTCACCATCTAGCAGCGACAATATCAGTGCTCATGCGCGCCGTGATGCCCCTGGTGTCTACTTATATGCAGATACTGCTGCAACAGATGACAGTACCTCTACAGATGACAACTCTCTTGATAATAAGATTATGCTTGGCAAAATGGCCTCGCTAGGCTTTAAGATTAAGCATGGCTTTAGCTACCATGGTATTGCGATTAATTTAAATTGTGACCTATCTTCATTTAACGCCATTAATCCTTGTGGCTATGCTGGCATGCAAATGTTGCGACTGTCTGACTTTGTAGCCATGCAGACAGATTCAGAGCAAACAGAGCCAGAGGCGCAAACCGAGCAGCAAATGAGCGATTTATTCAGCTATGAAACAGTCACTCAAAAACTTATTGATAATATCGCCAAGCGCCATGCTGGACTGATTGAGTTGCGAGCTATCGCGCCTAAGTGAGTTTTGAGCCCGTTTTTGCATAATCTTTTTTTGCATAATATCTTGCACGCTTAGACTTAAGCATTAAGAGAAAATTCAGTACAAACTTGCTATAATCGCATGCAGTACAAATCGGACGCAGCAACTATCCTTGCTGTGTCCCTAGCTCAACCCCTTATTCAAACATTTAAAACAAAAGCAAATTGGAGCATTTTATGGCAGATTTTAACAAAATTTTGGACGCAGGCGACGTAGACGGCGGCATCATCAACGTAGTAGTAGAGATCCCAGCTGGTAGCAGCCATAAAATTGAGTGGAATCGCGAATTAGCAGTATTTGAGCTTGACCGTATTGACCCACAGATTTTTGCTAAACCTTGTAACTATGGTTTCATCCCACAAACACTTGACGAAGACGGCGATGAGCTTGACGTATTGCTATTGACTGAGCAGCCACTACCGACTGGTATTTTCTTAAAAGCAAAAGTTATCGGCGTAATGAAGTTTGTTGATGATGGCGAAGTAGATGACAAAATCGTTGTTGTCCCTGCTGACGACCGTGACACAGGCAATGCTTACAACAGCTTAGAAGACCTACCAAAGCAGTTGATCAACCAATTAGAGTTCCATTTCAGCCATTACAAAGACCTGAAAAAAGCTGGTACGACGGTTGTTGAATCTTGGGGTGATGTCGCCGAAGCGAAAGAAGTTATCAAAGAGTCTATCCAACGCTGGAAAGATCTATAATTATCAAATATTGGCAAAAATACCAATAACGATAAATCATACAATACCGCAGTCACCATAGTGGCCGCGGTATTTTTTTGCTTGAACATTGCTTATCTAACATGGTTATAATGAGCATATTACTCATTCACACTTATACGCCGTAATAAGGACAGTCATGTTTAACCCCGACCCTAGCGCAAAACCGGTCAATACCAAGTTGCCAAGAGACGTCATTATGATGGTCGAAAAAAACAACCTAGTAATGGCCATTAAAACTTTGGCGGCAGACGAAAACATCAGTATGGATGAAGCCAAAAGTAGAATTGATGCTTATGAGACTCAGCTAAAGGTAAAGCAACAACAGAAGCTCAATACTATCGCTAGTAAACAAGGCATTCCAAATCAAGCCATCAGCTTTGATAGAGAACAAGAAGAAGACGAGCCTGGGCTATTGGTAAAAAATCGTGTTAAAACCACCAAACAGAGTCAAGGGTTTAAGGGGCTACAAGATGGTGTCGATAGTCAGTTGAATGACTTAGGCTACAAGAAACCCCTACTACCTTATTGGCTAAAACGACTGCTCGTCATTGCTGTCTTGATGATAGGAATATTTTGGATATTGTGGCGAGTATTTGGTTAAGTAATTTAGCTAAATAAAGGGCTGAATAAACATACCTTCTATAAGACTACATACCGGCAAGCTATAATTTAAGAATGTAGCTAGCCAGTATGCTAATAGAACACCTGCTTCTAAAGTATCTTATCGCATCTGCTAATCTCGAACTACTTAGAGTAATCCTTTATATAAAAAGTAACAGCCTACGATGGTTAACAGTACTGCAAAGCATTTTTTCAGCAACTGCGGTGATAATGCATGAGCGACTTTTGCGCCTAGCTTGGCGGTGAAAAAGCTCATGATGCTAATGCCCAAAAAAGCATAGATGTGAACAAAGCCAATCGTATTGGGCACATCAACTTGCGCCTGCATGCCAAAGAACATAAATCCTAGCGCACCTGCAATCGCGATAGGCAATCCACAAGCTGCTGAGGTTCCAACGGCTTTTTGCATAACTACACCGTAACGCGTGAGGTAAGGTACGGTTAAGCTACCACCGCCAATCCCAAAAATAGCAGAAGCGATACCGATACCCGCCCCTGCTGCTAATTGCTTAGGTTTTGAGGGCAAAGCTATATGGACATTGCCAGCATCGCTATTTGCTTTCTTTTTGCCACCCATAAACATTTTATAAGCGACCCAAAGCAAAAACACACCTACAATCAACTGCAGATACAACCCAGATATCTGTCCTGCGATCCCCGCCCCTAAAAAGCACCCTATCGCCAAACCTGGCGTCAGATTTTTAAAGACAGGCCACATGACTGCGCCCTTTTTGTTATGCGCCATGAGCGAGCTTATGGATGTAACGATAATAGTCGCCAGTGAAGTACCCAAGGCCAAGTGCATAATACTGTCAGGACTGTAACCCATTTGCGTAAAGACAATAAATAGCAGTGGTACGATAATAGTGCCACCGCCTACTCCAAATAGCCCCGCAGCAAATCCTGCTAGCGCCCCTATTATTAAAAAAGTTATTAATTCCACAGGATAGTTACTTCTTATTTAGATTTAATGAGATGATTATTATAGTTAAATGACTGCTCAATATTGCACGAGCAATAGCCCATAGGCTTAGGTGTTGGATAATAGGTATTGGATTAAACAAGTTCCACTTGCCCAACTCTAGAATAGGCACGATTAAAGTAAACCAACCCTTCATCAGTTCCGCCTTGTGGCTCAGCCTGATTGATGGCGACAACGTGGCACATAAAGACGCTATGCGTGCCGACTTCTTGAATTTGTTCAATCTCACAATCAAAGCTGACCAAGGCATCCTCCAATACAGGAGCGCCTGTTTGTAATTGTGTCCAAGAACCATATTCAAACCGTTCTTCTGAACACAGTTTAGAGGCAAAAGCATTGGATAGCTGCTCATGTTGCGCGCCTAACACATTGACACTTAGAATCTTATTTTCCAGAAAGTAGCCATGTGACCGAGACGTTTGATTCATACAGACAAGCAAGGTCGGCGGTGTGTCTGTGACACTACATACTGCCGATGCTGTAAACCCATGCACGCCCGTTGCACCTGCTGTGGTCACCACATTGACCGCAGTCGTTAACAAAGACATGGCATCTCTAAAGTCGGTCGCGTCAATCCTATCTTTAATCATTGCTTCAATCCTGGGAAACATTAAAAAATAACGTTAAAAAATTGTGCTTCAATTTTAGTTTTACAAAGGAAATTCTTTAAATAGAATTTCCTAAACGGCTCAACTCTAAGCAGTCAGTTCTTGACGAACGATTTGAGCACCAGCGCTTAATGCCGCGAGCTTACCACGGGCGACTTGGCGAGACAAAGGTGCCATGCCGCAGTTGGTCGCAGGATACAGCTTGTCAGCATCAACGAATTGTAGCGCTTTGCGTAGCGTATCTGCCACCTCTTCTGGTGTCTCGATAGTGTTGGTTGCCACATCAATGGCACCAACCATCACCTTTTTACCGCGAATCAGCTCAATCAGATCCATAGGTACACGTGAGTTTTGACACTCCAGTGAGATGATATCGATTTTCGACTGTTGCAGTTTAGGGAACGCTTTTTCGTATTCGCGCCACTCTGAGCCCAGTGTCTTTTTCCAATCAGTATTAGCTTTTATTCCATAACCGTAGCAAATATGGACAGCTGTCTCACACTTTAGACCTTCAATAGCGCGCTCTAAAGTTGCAATACCCCAGTCGTTCACATCATCAAAGAATACATTAAATGCAGGCTCATCAAACTGGATAATATCAACGCCAGCCGCTTCTAATTCTTTCGCTTCTTGGTTCAGAATTTTAGCAAATTCCCAAGCCAATTTTTCACGGCTTTTATAATGACCGTCATATAACGTATCAATCATCGTCATCGGCCCTGGCAACGCCCATTTGATTGGCTGGTCGGTTTGCTGACGTAAAAACTTGGCATCATCAACGAACACGGACTTCGGGCGACTCACCGCACCAACGACTGATGGCACACTCGCATCGTAGCGATTACGGATTTTGACCGTTTCACGCTTCTCAAAGTCAACACCATCAAGGTGCTCGATGAATGTAGTCACAAAATGCTGACGGGTCTGCTCGCCATCACTGACAATATCAATCCCTGCATGCTGTTGTTCTTGCAATGATACGCGTAGCGCATCTTGCTTGGCTTCAAGCAACTGCTCGCCCTCTAACGCCCAAGGTGACCAAATTTTCTCGGGTTCTGCTAGCCAAGACGGTTTTGGTAAGCTGCCAGCGGTAGACGTCGGTAATAGTAGTTTCATACGATTTATCTTCTAATTAACTTATTTTTTATTATGTTGATGAGTAATGCTCAGTTAAGCGGCTTGTTTCCTAGCTGTTTCTTTATCAGCAGCTTCTTTTTGAGTATCCTCGCCTGTTACATCATAGCTTGCAGCCCATTCCTCAAGGATTGTTTGATACGGCTTAATAAAATGCGTCTCAGTAAATCTGCCTTGGGTCACTGCCATTTGACTACGTTCGGCGCGGTCATAGACCACTTGAGTCAATGAATAGTCTTGGTAATTCAAGCTAGGTTGATACACTTGGCCAGCGCTTGAGTTGGCATTGTAAATCTCAGGACGGTAAATCTTCTGAAAGGTCTCCATAGTACTGATTGCACTAATCAGCTCAAGATCGGTGTAATCACTGAGCAAGTCCCCTGCAAAATAAAATGCTAATGGCGCGGCGCTTCCTTCAGGCTTAAAATAACGTACCGTTAAGCCCATTTTATGAAAATAATCGTCGGTCAACGAGTATTCATCTTGCTTGTATTCAATACCCAATACAGGATGCTGATTGACAGTACGATAGTAAGTCTTGCTGGTTGACACGCTCAGGCAAATCACAGGTTTTTTGTGAAAGTGAGCGTTGTAAGCTTCTGAATTCAATAAATATTGAAACAGCTTACCGTGCAACTCACCAAAATTATCTGGCGTTATGGATGCTAGGTTTTTGTCGCGATGCTCTGGTAACACAATACTAAAGTCATAATCACGCACGTAAGAGGAGAAGCTGTTGCCAACCATACCGTCGATACGCTTGTTTTCTTTGTGATCCACAATCGTTGTTTTTAGCGTTTCGATAATAGGAAATGTCTGACCATTGCCTTTAACATCCAGATCGACAGAGATGATATCAACTTCAACAGAATAACGATCTGCTGTCAGATTGTCCCAATGCGCCAATGCATTAAATCGGTTATTGATCATGGTTAACGTTTTGCGTAAGTTCTCTTGGCGGTGCTCGCCGCGTGCCAAATTTGCAAAGTTAGTCGTCAAACGCGTGCTGTCTGCAGGCTGATAGTTTTCGTCAAAACGAATGTGCTTAATTGAACAATTGAATTCTTTACTCATGGTGATCCGCTACCTTATTTATCTGAGATAAAACCAAATCTGTGTATGAGGTGAATCATACCGAAATCTAAACATGAATAAAAACGATACAATTTAAACATAAGGTGAATTTTATTCATCTTATTAAAAATTAGAGATACAAAGGAAATTTAACAGCGGAAGTTTTAAGAGTTCACTTAACGTATAACTAAGCCTTTCACACACTGGCGGCGAAGAAGGCTTTTATACTGCTTAAGAGTATTTGAGGCATAAAAAAAGGACACCGTAGTATCCTTCTTATTCAAATTTGAGCCTGATAACAAATTGATTCTAGTGATGCTCACCAGGAAGAATTTTGGCAAAGGCGCGCTGAGCAAGGTTAGGCTTGCTATCAGTCGTTTGCGCAGCGGTCGAACTTGGGAAAATGCGATAGCCAATGGACTGAACGCCAACGTTAAAGGCTGGTACCAGTGAATAAGTCGCCGAGGCAAATTTACCCATATTACTAGCAATGCTATTTGGCTTATGAACGATGGCTTTTGCGACCATCATCGCGGCTTCGTCAGGCATCAGTGCTGGCATATAGCGATACAGCTTAGTTGGCGCAATCATCGGGGTACGCACAAGTGGCATAAAGATATTGGTCACTTTGATATTATCGCCTTTGACTTCAGCAGCCAAACAGCGACTAAATGCATCTAAAGCCGCCTTTGACGCGACATACGCTGAAAAGCGAGGGCTGTTTGCCAATACCCCAATTGAGGATATGTTCACGATTTGACCAGTTTGACGACCAATCATCGTTGGCAAGAAGCCAAGAATAATTTTGACCGCGCCAAAATAATTAATCTCCATGGTACGTTCAAAGTCATGAAAACGGTTGACCGATTCATGCACTGAACGGCGAATCGAACGTCCTGCATTGTTGACTAGTACATCGACATGCTTAAAGTCAGCCAAAATATTTTCACTGGTTTTTTCAATCTCATCCATATTGGTCAGATCACATGGATAGTAGCTAGCCGCGCCGCCAAGCGTTTCAATGTTTTCTTTGACCATTTTTAGCTTATCTTCAGTACGGGCCAGCAAAATAACATGCGCGCCGCATTCACTGAGCAAAAAAGCCGTACGTTCGCCGATACCACTTGAAGCGCCTGTGATGATAATATTCTTGCCTTTGACGGCTTTGGTAATTGCTTTTTTCGAGAGATTGGCCATAAAAAGTCCTTTTCGTTTATTCTATAGTTATTGGTATTCGGTTATAGCATAGCAAAAAAATGTCGTATGGAGTGAACAAAACCATAGTGGGCGTTAGCTAACGGGACTTTTACAAATTTCGTCGACATAAATATTTATAAGTACATTTTTAGCTTGTTGTTAATTACTAAGTGTTAAGTACCATGCTTTTTTCTGATTAATTATGAGGAGTATCTGCTTGATAGACACACTAACTCACTATATCGACTTAATTGCCAAAATGATCGAAGTCATTGGCGTCCTCATTATGTTTTTTGGGCTATTTCTTGCTTTGTATAAAGCTTTTCGAGCGTCTGGTCATTTCAACAATGATACTTATGTTGAAATCAGACAGACTGTAGGCAAGTCTATATTGTTGGGGTTAGAAGTGCTGATTGCCGCTGATATCGTGGCTACTGTCGTCACCGAGCCATCGCTACGCAGCGTACTGGTGCTAGGTTTTATCGTACTGATTCGAACCTTTTTAAGCTTATCGTTACAGGTTGAACTAGAAGGTCGATTCCCTTGGCAAAATAGAAAACCTGCGCCTGACAAACCGTCTGATACTGACAATCATACTGTGCCAATTGACAAAGCATAGCTGTTAGATAAAAGCACCATCAAAAAACGATGCATCGACATGATTAGCACGAGTTTATAAAACAAGATTTAAGCGATTGCTACTCATGCGCCTGCAAAAAAGTTTCGACAACTTTGAATTGTCCAGCCGTGCTTTCTTCGCCATACATCGCCTGTCTAAAGGCATTAGAATTTGGAATACCTGTCGTATACCATGCAATATGTTTACGAGCGATGCGGCAGCCTGAGTACTCCCCGTAGAAATCATAAAGCTCTTGCAAATGAGCCAGTACGATCTCTTTTATCTCACTAACGCTCGGTGCCTCTAGACGCTCGCCAGTACGCAAGAAATGCTCAATATCGCGAAATATCCATGGTTGCCCTTGTGCAGCACGCCCAATCATCACCGCATCACAGCCTGTCATCTCATAGACGTGTTGGGCTTTTTGTGCGCTATCGATATCTCCATTGGCAATGACAGGAATACTGATGCTTTCTTTGACTTCGCGTATTAGCTCATAGCGTGCATTGCCTGTATACATGTCTTCACGCGTACGTCCATGAATAGCAATCGCTGCAATACCTGCCTGCTCAGCACGCTTGGCGACTCGTAAGATGTTTTCACGACCGTTTTCAAAACCCAGACGTGTCTTTAGCGTGACAGGTGCATCAACGGCATTGACCGTTGCATCTAGTAATCGCGCGACCAAATCCTCATCTTGCAACAATGCAGAGCCTGCCAGCTTACGACAGACCTTCTTGGCCGGACAGCCCATATTGATATCGATAATCTGTGCACCATTATCAATTTGATAGCGGGCTGCTTCAGCCAGTTTATCCGGCTCAGCACCTGCTATCTGTGCCGAGATAGGCGCAATCTCATTGTCAAAATTGGCACGGTACAAGGATTTTTTGCGCGCATAAAGCGCCGTATCAGCGATGATCATTTCACTGACCGCATGACCTGCACCAAATGATTTGCACAATCGACGAAAAGGATTGTCCGTCACGCCTGCCATCGGTGCGACCATCAAACGATTTTCAATCGTCAGGCCACCGATATTTAATAGCTGCAACAATGGATGGTCAGACAAAGGCGAGGACGAAGGTAAAATGGGAGAATCAATAGACATAAAAAACGGCTTGATTTGTAAGGAAAACAAGCCGTTATTCTAAGGATTCGTGCACATAATGCAAGCGATTAACGTGAATAACTTGCATGAATGATGTGTGATTTCAAACAATTACTCTAATTATTTATCAAGCACACTGCCCTGCTCTAGTGTGATGTCATCATCATGCTCTTGCATGCGCCACGGTAGACTATCAGGCGATACATTGAGGAAATGTAAATATTTCTCAAACTGATCAATAATGTCATTAATCACTGATTCAGATTTGTAGCCGTATAAGTCATAGGTCTGACCACCACGGCGTAGATACACCTCAGCGCGATGATGATGCTCTTGTGGCAAGGTATCCGCACTGTCTTCAGTATAATAATCAGGCGCATCATGCTCAGATAAGCGCACCTCATACCAAAATTCAACATCGTCACCGCGCTGTAGCTCTAATACGGCTCGGTTATTAACCGCGTCATAGTTGACCTCAGTCGTCCAACCAGTTTCTGCAAATTTAGACGACACCTCCATCATCGAAGGCATAACCACTTCTTTGATATAACTTAAGACCTTTTCACGCGTTGGCTTATCGGTCATATAGTCAATACGCTCGCGCCATGCAGACGGTTTGAGTAGATGCGGCGGCAGTCTGTTGTCATTACCGAGGCTCTGATTACGATGTCCTTCGATACGTAACGCACGCCACATACCAAACATTGAAATAAGAATAATAATCGCAAATGGTAACGCACTAACGATAGCCGCTGTTTGTAGGGCTTCTAAACCACCTGCAAGTAGTAATACTGCTGCGACAGCACCTTCAGTCACTACCCAAAAGCTACGCTGCCACCATGGTGTATCACTGCGACCACCTGCCGCTAGCGAGTCGATTACCAATGAGCCAGAATCCGATGACGTCACAAAAAAGGTAATAATCAATAAAATGGTCAACGACGACACAAATTCAGTAAATGGTAGATTCTCTAACAGTTTAAACAAAGCAATCGCTTGGTTGTTTTGTACTTCACTGATTAATGAGGTATAACCATCGACCATAATCATGTGTAGCGCGGTATCACCAAACACCGAAAACCAGAAGAACGTAAAGAAGGTCGGTACCAGCATCACACCCAATACGAACTCACGAATAGTACGACCACGGCTAATCTTGGCGATAAACAGACCCACAAAAGGTGCCCACGCAATTGTCCATGCAAAAATAAATAAGGTCCAGCTGCCGATCCAATTGCTATTCTCGTATGCCTGCAAGCTAAAGGTACGCTCGACAATATTACCCAAATAACTACCTGTATTTTCCATAAAGGCGTTCAAGATAAAAATGGTCGGACCGACAACAAATACGAACAGCATTAATGCAGTTGCCAATAGCATATTTAAAATAGATAAGCGTTTTACACCCTTATCCATCCCTGCCAATACCGATACCAGTGCCGCGGCTGTCACCAAGGCAATGGCAATCACCTGTACGGTCGTATTCACTGGAATGATATCTGGCAATAGATAATTGAGTCCCGCATTAATTTGCGACACTGATAAGCCAAGACTGGTCGCAATACCAAACATCGTACCTAATATCGCAAACACATCGACTGTATGACCGATAGGGCCATGAATCCTTTCACCAATAATCGGATACAGCGTCGAGCGTATTGATAGTGGTAGACCATGACGAAACGCAAAATAAGCTAGTGATAAACCAACGACACCATAAATCGCCCAAATATGAAAACCCCAATGAAAATACGCAATTTGCATCGCTTCTTTTGCCGCGGCAATAGTTTGCGGATCCGACATTGGCGGACTTGAAAAGTGCATCACTGGTTCCGCTACCCCATAAAACAGTAGCGCAATCCCGTAACCTGCCGAAAACAGCATGGCAAACCATTCAAGGAATCCGTACTCCGCCTCAGCATGATCAGGGCCCAGCTTGATACTGCCATAAGACGAAAACGCTAGTACAATAATGAACATCAAAAACAGTGCCACTGCCAGCATATAAAACCAGCCGAATGTCTCAGTCGTAAAACTAAGCACATCACTAAACAGAGCACCCGCTGCTTCAGGATTGATCGCGGTACCAATGACCAATAGCAGCATAATAATTGCTGCAGGTACAAAGACTGGTAATAAAATAGTCGAACGAGGTAATTTACTCATGAAAGATAATATCCTCAAAAGTTAACAATGCCTTTTTATGAAAATTTTTAATTAAGGCAAAGATTAGAAAGTATGTGTGAATGGTTATAATAATTATCACACTCTTTTCCAAAACCCTAGACAAGCGTTCAACTCGTAACATGACTTTAACGAATGTTACATGACTATTACCAAGAAAATAAAAAAGGCAGCTTGCTAGCTGCCTTTTGATTGTATATATATTTTTTTAGTGATTTATAACCTATAAATGCTCGCTAATTCGTAAATACCAATATTTTTTGTACCTAAATAGAAGCAATCTGTTTCCTAACTAGGCATCAATCACTGCCGCCAACTTCTGCGCAATATCTGCCAAATCATTGTTGTCGGCTTGGGTCACTGCATGACCTCCCAACTCATGGATACTTGATGGAATGAGATGCACATGATAATGAAAGACTGTTTGACCTGCTTGTGAGCCATTCAACTGCATTTGGATAACGCCTTCACGCTCAAAAACTTGACGCTGGGCTTGCATTACCTTTTTAGAGGTCATTAATACCGCAGCAGCGTACTCTGGCTCAAGATCGGCCAGATCTACCGCTTTTTGCTTTGGTATCACCAATACATGGCCTTCTGCTTGCGGCATGATATCCATAAAGGCGAGCGTTTTATCATCTTCATATACTTTGTGATATGGAATATCACCATCTAGCATTTTGGCAAAGATATTATTGTCATCATAAGTGGTCTGTTGATTCAATTCAGTCATTATTTTTCCTTTAAGGGTTTTATTATCAGTTAATTAATAGCTTAATAGCTATCCAAAATAGATAAAAGCATCTGTCATATAGTGGACGAAATATAGCCTTAGTACAAGTCAGTATGACAATCGAATTTGAAAAATATCAAGCCATATTCCAACCATACTAGCTCACTAATTTATTGGCGGGCCATGCCCTTAAAATGTTATATTAACCCTCTATTTTAACAACGCTATGTTTATGGATTTGCCTACTTTGCCGACCAATACATCAAACAACTTAGATAGCTCAGACAACAATACTGACGCTTTGCTCGATGAAGCAGCCCAATTATCTGGAGCGACCCTAGTTTTTGGAGAAGGTCTCTCTGTATCTAACAGCATTGCCTCAGACCAACTTGACCCAGCGCAACCTAACATTGAGTCTGAAAACACTACTCAAACCATTGATCCGAACGCTATCATATTAGCAGAAGCATTGACTGATAAAGCCATCAGCTGGCAGATACACAATTGTAAAATTATAAAGAAGACTGTCACGCAAGATTTGCCACTGCCTTTTTTGTATCACTATGACAGTTTAGATGATGCGATCAAACAGACGCATCCGCTTACTCCTGAGCTACTGATTCAGTTCAATACACCCATGTCGGCTCACGAAGCTGCCAAATTAATTGGCATTGACGAGGAGCTGCTGACCAGTCCTTGGCATGTAAAAATTATCGGCTCGTTGGTAGTCTTTAGTGAGGCATTGCAGTTGGCTGTACGGCTACACTGGACCAATACGGGTAAAGAGACGCAGCAGGTATATACTAAGAATGCTGCCGACGCTATTATTGCCGCTTTTAAAGACTGGCAGTTTTTTGGTCGTGTAGACGTCCTTTATAAAAACAATAAGCAAATATTAATTAGTATTGACGAGCTAAACCCTAACACGCAAGCACTACCTGCCGAGTCACTGTTGACGATTGAAGCTAGTAGTGATTACCAACAGCTACTGGCTACTCATGCGCTTGCAGCTATTGTGAAATTAGAAGCAGACAAAGCTGATCTTCCTTGGTTTGACAAAGCCATATTAGAACGCATTGAATAACTATTTTGAATAACTGTTTTTTCGTTCATCGCTTGTGGTTATTAATTCGTTATTATTAATTCACTGTTATTAGCATATTGTTTTTAGTTATTCATATCTAATGGTATGGTAACGAATTAGTATTATTCACTAGTACTCACTCTCTATAAAAAGCACACTATCCCTATTAAAACTGAGGGTGCACATTTTTATAACCCCGCCTATTTGTAAGGAATATCACATGGATTATCGCTCAAAAACCTCTACCGGCGGTCGTAATATGGCAGGCGCGCGCGCATTATGGCGTGCAACCGGCATGACTGACGGCGACTTTGGCAAGCCAATCATTGCGATTGCTAACTCTTTTACCCAGTTTGTACCCGGCCATGTGCATCTAAAAGACCTTGGACAACTGGTCGCCCGTGAGATTGAGCAAGCAGGCGGCGTTGCAAAAGAGTTCAATACCATTGCGGTCGATGATGGTATTGCGATGGGCCATAGCGGTATGTTGTACTCGCTACCAAGCCGCGATTTGATCGCTGACTCTGTCGAGTATATGGTCAATGCTCACTGTGCAGATGCACTAGTTTGTATTTCTAACTGTGACAAAATCACTCCGGGTATGTTGATGGCCGCCATGCGCCTTAACATTCCAGTGGTGTTTATCTCAGGTGGCCCAATGGAAGCAGGCAAAATCTTAGCCAGTACCGTTGGTAAGAGCCATAATACGGATAGTAGTGACAGCAGTGCCGTTCGCAAACTTGACCTAGTCGATGCAATGATGGACGCTGCTGATGATAGCATCAGTGATGAAGACGTCGCTGCTATTGAAGCTTCAGCCTGCCCTACTTGTGGTTCGTGCTCTGGTATGTTTACCGCCAACTCGATGAACTGCTTGACCGAAGCTTTAGGCCTAGCCTTACCAGGCAACGGCTCACTGCTAGCTACCCATTCATTGCGCCGCGAGCTATTCTTAGAAGCGGGTCGTACCATTGTGTCGCTTGCTAAACGTCGCTACGAGCAAGATGATGACTCTGTACTACCACGCTCTATCGCTACCAAAGCTGCTTTTGAAAATGCCATGAGCTTAGATATTGCCATGGGTGGTTCTACCAATACCATCTTGCATTTACTTGCAGCTGCCAACGAAGCAGAGATCGATTTTAAGATGGCTGATATTGACCGTCTAAGTCGCGGTGTGCCTTGCCTGGCAAAAGTAGCGCCTGCCTCACAGAAGTACCATATGGAAGACGTGCATCGTGCTGGCGGTGTCTTTGCATTATTGGCTGAACTCGACCGTGCTGAGTTATTAAAAACTGACGTGCCAACTATCCATAGCGCAACGATGAAAGAAGCGATTGATAAGTGGGACATCATGAACCCTGACAACCATGAAGCTCGCGCACGCTTCCTTGCAGCACCTGGTGGCGTACGTACCACAGAAGCATTCTCACAATCAAAAGAGTGGTCAAACCTCGACGTCAACCGTGAGTCAGGCTGTATCCGTAGTGCCAAACACGCCTACTCTACAGATGGCGGCTTAGCCGTACTATATGGCAATATCGCTGAGCGCGGCTGTGTGGTCAAAACCGCAGGCGTCGACGAAAGCATCTTGACCTTTACTGGTCGAGCACGTCTATTTGAATCGCAAGATGATGCGGTTGCTGCGGTACTGGCTGACCAAATCGTTGCAGGCGATGTGGTCATCATTCGCTACGAAGGCCCTAAAGGCGGCCCTGGTATGCAAGAGATGCTGTACCCAACGACTTATCTGAAGTCAAAAGGATTGGGTAAAGAATGCGCCCTACTGACAGATGGTCGCTTCTCTGGTGGTACATCAGGTCTATCAATTGGTCATGCTAGCCCAGAAGCTGCTGAAGGTGGGGCGATTGGTTTGGTCGAAGAAGGCGATAGTATTCATATCGATATCCCAAATCGTACCATCAACATGCAAGTAAGCGATGCAGACTTAGCCGCTCGCCGAGAAGCCATGGAAGCGCGTGGTCGTGATGCATGGAAACCTGTCAACCGTGACCGTCATGTTTCGCCAGCATTACGTGCTTATGCGGCTATGACTACCAGTGCTGATACTGGTGCCGTACGTGACGTGAGTCAAGTCGAGCGCTAGTCTGTAAACTATTGATGATACAGACATACTGATAAAAATATATTAAGCCTGCGCAATGCAGGCTTTTTTTTCACCAAAAAACAACGTAGCGGTCGTTTTGATAACTATTTTTTGCGGTAATTATTTTATTTTGACGTCATGATAAAGAGTATCAGTGACTGACTATCAACTATTGCTGTGAATTGTCATCAATAACTAGAATTACCTTCTTAAAATCGACCCTTAAAACATAGCGACGTGCGTAAACCTTATGATTGAAAAATATAACTTATTCTTATTAATCTGTGGGATTGCCTTTTTACTAGGGGCCTTGTTTCCTGTTATTTTTAAGCGCACCTCTATCTCTTTACCGATGCTCCAAGTCAGCTTCGGTCTGATGATGGGCTACTGGTGGACGTCTTTATCCTTTTTAGACCCACTTGATAACGGCTTACTTATCGAAAAACTGACTGAGATTGTTGTATTGGTTTCATTGGTTGGTGCTGGTATTAAAATCGACACAGAGTTGTCTTGGCGATTATGGCGACCAACAGTAAGACTGCTACTTATTACCATGCCTATTGGTATTTTTGCGATGGCAGTCTTGGGGTATTACGCGTTTGGTTTGAGCCTTGGTGCAGCTATTTTATTGGGTGCCGTACTTGCCCCTACTGATCCAGTGTTGGCTTCGAGCATTCAGGTTGGACCTCCCAATACAGGAGGAGAAGACACTCCGCGCTTTACCTTAACGTCAGAGGCAGGGTTGAACGACGGTTTGGCTTTTCCGTTTGTGTACCTAGCGATTAAGATTGCAGAAGCGTTCAGCGAAGGCAAAGCCTTTACTTACGAGATGCTATGGTCGTGGTTTACTCATGATGTCTTATGGAAGATTGGCGCAGGCGTAGTGGTAGGTATATTGGTTGGGAAATTATTGGCCAAAGTCGTGTTTTCTAAACATACCCGTGAGACTACCATCTCGCAAGGCTATGTGGTTATTGCATTGACGCTACTAGCCTATGGTCTTGCCGAGTATGTACATAGTTATGGCTTTATCGCTGTATTTGTGGCCGCATTTGCGTTTCGTCGCTCGGAGTGTGAGCATACCTATCATCAAAAACTGCATGATTTCGCTGAGCAATCAGAAGGCTTACTAATGTCATTAGTGCTGGTTATCTTCGGCATGTTCCTCGGTCAAGGGTTACAGGCAGGCGTCGAGCTGACATGGCGCGTCTATATCGTCAGCTTTACCTTCTTACTACTTATACGTCCAATTGGTGGATTTATTGCCTTATCAGGATTGAACTTACCACATACCGAGAAATATGCGATATCAGCTTTGGGTATTCGCGGTATCGGTACCCTGTACTATCTGTCCTATGCGCTCAATCAAGGCTTTTTCGCGGATGAGGATGCGCTTAAATTGTGGATTGTCTGTTCGATTGTTATTTTGACTTCTATCTTTATCCATGGTCTCAGTGCATCAAGATTGCTCAAAATGACACCAAACAAGCAGCATTAAAATTAATGCTGCTAGAGTATGTCTTCAAGTCACTTAACAGTTATCTGAATGAGCTAAGAATTATTAACTCTTAAAAATATTAAAGTATCTCTTCTACCCAGCTCAAGACGGCTTCTGTCAATGCAAACTGACGAATATCATTGAGCATAGTGGTATCAAAATTATGAATAAAGGCAAATGACAATTGGCGCTCAGGGTCACACCAAGCAACCGAGCCGTTATATCCCATATGCCCAAATCCTGATAAAGCAGGACTCATTCTCCTATCCGCATCATCGTTGTTAGCATACAAGCTAAATAATCTATGGTAGCCCAATCGCCATTTCATAGCCGCTGGCATAACCGCATCTAAACCCTCAACCTGCGGCGTAGATAACTGCTCAAAAGTAGCACTATCGATCAGTATTTTTCCTTGCCATATACCGCCATTAGCGAGCATTGCGTAAATCGTTGCCAGTGCTTTAGCGGAAGCGACACCATTTGCCGCTGGAATGACAGCTTGTAACGTCTGGCGGTTATGATAATCAAGAGCATGTTTGCCAGCAGGTATCAGCGCTGATTTATAATTTTTTAGATTGAGCTGACTGGTATTAAAATATAAGCTATTAATACGCGCAGTATTCAATACAGGCTGTACGCTATCAATATCAGAGCTATCTAGCTTTTCATCAAGGCTGTCATCAAGGCTACTTTGCGTCTCAGCTGCATGCTTATCGTTTAGCATTTTCTGTTGCCAGCGATGATAACTAGGTAAGCTTGCATAAGTACGTAAAGTCTCTTGAGAGTCTACTGTTAAGGTTGGTTTTTGGCGTTTCGATTTTAATTGGGTGCTCGTATCTTCTGTTTCTTCAAAATCTTTGGCCAATTTTGCCACCTGATCTACTTTGCTATCTGGCACACCAAAATAGCAGCTGTCGGCAATACCCAGAGGTTCTGTTAGATACTGGCGCAGGGCTTTAGCTAGCGACAAATGAGTAACCGCCTCTACTACGCCGCCCAATACCCAGCCATAGATCAATGCACTATAAGCGCTATCATATTTGGTCGCATCTTCGGGAGAGGTAATGGGCATCGCTGCAATGTGGCGCAGCATCGTATTCCAATCAAGTACCGTCTCGCTATCGACATCAATACTTTGAATCGAAAACAAATCGGCCTGATGTGACATGACTTGTCGCAACGTCATTTGGTCTTTGCCGTTTGCAGCAAATTCTGGCCAGTAATGGGCAATAGGTTTGTCATATTCAAGCAGTTGCTGCGAAACCAGCACATGAACCAACGTTGCCAATACCCCTTTACCGGTAGAGAAATTAATGGCCAACGTATCGGGCTGCCACGGCATATCAGGACGTGCCATACCTGTACTGGCTTGTGCAATACACTGACCTGCCTGATACACGGCCACAGCCCCGCCAGCAAGTGCATCATCAAGCTGTAAGTCTGTCAGTAATTGCTGTAAGTTTTTTTGAAAGTCAACGTTTATGAGTGTACTAGAATTTTCTGTATTATGATCCATTATTATTACCTTGCTCCAGTGATATAAATTATTGTATTTTTAAGATGATAGTAATACACAAGCTATATAAAATATTTGAACCAGTATAAATGAATTGTGAGCCAATAAAAAAGGCCACCTATTGGTCGCCTTTTTTATTGTTTGTTTCAATGATATTTTTAGAGTTTGCTAACGTCTACGACAGCATTGAAATGCAGTGCTGTAAATTTAGTTAACGCGGTACTAGCAAACGATTATGGACCTCTTGTTCAAGCTTGGTCAAACCATGGCTGCGTCCACGCGCCATAGCCGTATCCATCTTACGCCCGCGCAACCATCCTGCCCGCAGCGCTATTGCTGCTCCTACTCTATTACCCGACCTACAATGCATAGCGACTTTCTTGCCATGGTGCTGGCGTAGCACATTATCAAACGCCAATATCTTAAGCTGCTTTAGCTCTTTAGCACCGCTGATAGGCAGCTGTTCATAGTGCATACCTGCTTGCTCAACTGCTGATGCCTCATCAAAGCTCAACTCGTCATCAGGCTGCAAGTTGATGACCAGCTCGACGCCCGCTTTCGCTAAAGCCACGACTTTTTCATCGTCTAATGCACCGCACACGATAGTGTTTGCATCGGGACGAAAATAAGGCTCAAAGATATCGGCTAAATCGATGCCATTATCGGCACTAATATGCATGTTAGCACCGCTATCGTTAGCAGCGACCGTATCAGTCGTCATCGAGCTATCTGTTTGATCTACGTCTATCGCGTTTTCTTCTGAAGGCATGTTTTGTGAAGTCATAATAATAAATATGTACGTTAAATATGGCTGTTAAAATAGAAGCTTTATGATGTTTATATTACTTGCTGTCGCTCTTTAGGGTTACAACACCCGCCAAATGCGGTTTATTGTTTTTAGAGCTATACAGTCCAAACTCACAAGTATCATCTACGTTTTTGAGCTGAGCTACTGGCTCAGCAATCAGCTCTACTTCAGCTGGCAAAAAGATAGGCAGCTTAAATGAGACGTCAATTGTGTAAGCATCAGGCAAGTCACCCATTAGAGCAAGACACTTAGCTTTTGACCACATACCGTGCGCAATCGCTTTAGGGAAACCAAACGCACGTGCTGATAGTGGATGCAAATGAATCAAGTTAAAATCGCCTGAGACAAAAGCATAACGACGACCGATATCTTCTGGCACTTCAAAAATGCTATGAACACCCTCTTCGTTTACTTCAGGCTTGACCATGACTGGACGCGGCACGCTCTTCTTATCTTTACTGCTAGGTTTTTTGCTACGTGATAAATAAGTCGACGTACCTTCCCAGATGACTTCATCTTCTGACTTTACGATAGTCACGAAGTCAAACTGCTGACCTTGGGCATGATCGCGCAGGTTATCAAAAGTGACCGACATTGCTACCGTTTCACGCTCTCCAATCGGGCGATACTGGGTGACGCTATTATCGACATGGACAAGACCTAACATGGCAAATGGGAATGGCTCTTTGACCATCATGTTCATCTGTAGCGTCTGTGAAAGTACCGAGAAGTAAGTCGCTGGCACTTTACCATCATCAGCAAAACCGCAAATTTTGCGATAATCATCTAGGTTTTCTTGATCGATATGCAAGTCATCTACATAGTAAGTAGATTGTGGCAACTGGTCTCTACTGACCTTGCCACCATTACCGATAGGCAATAAGCTTTTGACAATATTGGCATAAGTGGTGTGCGCTTTTGGCAACGCATCATAATGTTTGTCTGACATAAGTACATCCTAAGTGTGGCTTGAACAAGTTCTTTAACGTATATAAAGACAATCTGCAGTCATTGACTAAAGCCTACTATTAAATCATCTAATAAGCATTAAATTTAATCAACCTCATGAGTATCTTTAATAGCAAAAAATAGTTTGGCTATTGGTTCTTGTGTTTTTATCATAAAAAAGCCACCCTTGGGCAGCTTTATTACACTTTATCAGAGATTATTTCGTAAGCATATGTGATACAAACGAGAAATAATACCTCATATGATACAGCTACTGTCTCTATCCGTACCTTATTTCTCACATATACCTGTCAATTAATCAACATTACGCACCAAGTAAGCTTTGACCACAGACGCGAACCGTGTTGCCATTTAGACCGCCAGACGCAGGTGACGCGAACCATGCGATAGTCTCAGCCACATCTACTGGCAAGCCGCCTTGGCTCATTGAGTTCATGCGGCGACCAGCTTCACGAATAGCAAACGGAATGGCTTCTGTCATTTGGGTTTCGATGAAACCAGGAGCGACTGCATTGATCGTCATGCCTTTAGCATTGTCTTCTAATTGCTTGGCAGTTGCGTTAACCAAACCAATCACCCCAGCTTTAGAAGTGGCATAGTTAGTCTGACCCATGTTGCCAGCGATACCTGAAATTGATGATACACATACGATGCGTGCATTTTCTTTCAGTACGTCATTGTCCAACAAGTAGCGATTCAATCTAGCGATACTGGTCAAGTTGATATCAATGACCATGTTCCACTTTTTCTCATCCATCTTAGCCAACGTCTTATCACGAGTCACGCCAGCATTATGAATGATTGAATCTAGACCACCACGTTTTTGAGCAGCGTCAGCGATTTCTGCACCAGCGTCTTCACTAGTGATATCTACTGTCAAAGCAGAGCCGCTGATTTCGCTAGCAACTTTTTGTAGGTCAGCTTGCTGCTGTGGTACATCTAGACAGATAACATGAGCCCCTTCACGAGCCAATACACGAGCGATGGCTTCGCCAATACCGCGACTTGCGCCAGTCACTAGCATAGTCTTGCCGCCCAAAGGCTGGTTCCAGTCAACATCGACTGAGCTGCCTTTACTGACACGTACTACTTGTCCTGATACGTAAGCTGAACGAGCTGAGGTAAAAAAGCGTAAGGTTGAATCTAGGTTTTCCTCTGCGCCTTCTTCAACATAAATCAGCTGCGCTGTGATACCGCGCTTAAACTCTTTACCCACTGATTTCACAAAACCTTCAAGCGAGCGTTGAGCCATTGCAAATTCAATATCAGTGATGTTCTCTGGCGTACGGCCAACCACAACCACACGGCCTGATTTTTCTACGCGGCGTGCAACTGTATGGAAAAACTCATAAAGCTCTTTTAGCTGTTCAGCATTGCTGATATTACTGGCATCAAAAAGCAATACTTTGAATTGATCATCGCCGCCCGTGTTGGCTTTTGCCTCAACGCCTGCATCAGCAAGTGCGTCTTTGATGTCATCACTGCTGTTTACATATACTTCGGCATGGACGTCTGACAGGATACGGGCAACAGACTCACTGACACTCTTGTCATCACCAGTAGCACGGCCAACCAATACGCTACCACGCACCAAACGCTCGCCGCTTTCGAAACGATCAAGCGTCGTTGGCATCGGCAAACCTAAGTTTTTTGCTACTTTTTTGCCAATAGAAGATTGAACAAAATCACCGTAACGGTCTGACATAATATAATCCTTATAATTAATGATTCGTATAATAATAAAAAATGCAATGAATCTATTATATAGAGACATTGACATCGTAATTATTTAAATTTAGTAAATCGCCTCAAAACTAGCCTAACTATACACTTCCCTTATAAACAAGTCCAAAAACAGATAATGTCTACAACAATCTGTAAACAAGTCAGTATACAAGCCAGTCGTATTTAGCAGCGTTAAGCGCCACTATAACATGTTAAAATCTGACCTATAGGTTATGGCATACTTAATTATTGATAACAATATATTATCAAACGTACTGTTATGCAATGCTAATATTTCTTACTAGCCAGTCTATTAGAGCGATGCGTCATGGTCATGAATCTACTACCGACCTCATACAAGCGTCACATAGTTTGCTAAAGAGATACATTAAGTGAATAAAAACGCCTTATGATAAACAACTGTATTGCGTAATAAGTGATAATATTTGCTTGTATAAAATAACTTAACTATTTTTATTGTTACCTATCACTTTTTACTTCTACCCATACTTTTTAAGGATAATATTATGAGTAATAAAAACAATCATCCAGATAGCCCTGTTGTTGAAAGTACAGTTGTTAAAGCAACGGATACAAAATCAGATACAGCAAAAAAAGAAACCGCTGCAAAAAATACCTCGACTAAAGACAATAGCGCTAAAGATACTAGCGCTAAAGAAACTGCTAGTAAAAAAGCGGTCGATGAAAAAGTAGAAACCACTGCTGCCAAAAAACCTGCTCCAGCTAAAAAAGCCAGCACAACCAAACCAGCTTCAAATCTGAATCGTGTTGCGATCTTAGGTGGTAACCGTATTCCATTCGCGCGCTCAAATGGATCATACGCTGATGTTAGCAACACAGACATGCTAACCGCTGCATTGGACGGTTTGGTTGAGCGTTATAACCTGCAAGGCGAAACAGTAGGTGAAGTGGTATCTGGCGCAGTGATGAAACTTAGCCGTGATATCAACCTTACTCGTGAAGCCACATTGAATACCGCGCTAAACCCACATACGCCAACTTATGATATCTCACAAGCTTGCGGTACTGGCTTACAAGCGACCTTTGCTTCTGCTAACAAGATTGCACTTGGTCTGATCGATTCGGCAATCACTGGCGGTGTAGATACTACTTCTGACGCTCCTATCGCTGTCGGCGATGGCTTGCGTAAAGTACTTATCAAACTTGGTGCAGCAAAAGACAACAAACAACGTCTAAAAGCGCTAATGGGTCTCAATCCAAAAGACTTAATCGATTCACCGCAAAATGGTGAGCCGCGCACTGGTTTATCAATGGGCGATCATCAAGCGATTACCACGCTTGAGTGGAATATCAGCCGTGAAGCGCAGGATGAGCTTGCATTTAACAGCCATCAAAACCTAGCACGCGCTTATGACGAAGGCTTCTTTGACGACTTAATCACACCGTACAAAGGCTTGACTCGTGATAACAACTTGCGTCCAGATACTACCTTAGAAAAACTGGGTAAATTAAAGCCAGTATTTGGTAGAAAAAATGCCAATCCAACGATGACAGCTGCCAACTCTACGCCGCTTACTGATGGTGCTTCTTGTGTACTACTAGGTACTGATGAGTGGGCAAAAGAGCACGGTCTAAAGCCACTTGCTTATATCGTCCACCAAGAAACCGCAGCGGTAGACTTTATTGGTAAATCTGGTACTACAGAAGGCTTACTAATGGCACCAGCTTATGCGGTACCACGTATGCTTGAGCGCGCTGGTCTGACTCTACAAGACTTTGACTTTTACGAGATTCATGAAGCCTTTGCTTCACAAGTACTATCAACCTTAGCTGCTTGGGAAGATGAGAAATTCTGTGAAGAGCGCCTAGGCTTAGATGCACCGCTAGGCTCTATTGATCGTAGCAAGCTAAACGTAAACGGTTCATCACTAGCGGCAGGTCATCCATTTGCGGCAACTGGTGGTCGTATTTTAGCTACTGCTGCTAAATTATTGGATCAAAAAGGTTCAGGCCGCGCACTTATTTCTATCTGCGCAGCAGGTGGTCAAGGCGTAACTTGTATCCTAGAAAAATAAGCTTGGTCACTTTTAAGTGGAAAAGATACACTGACTTATTATTTTAATCAGTACATATCTATCAATAAAAAAATGCCCTTTAATTTATTTAAAGGGCATTTTTTATTGTCCGTACTTTGCTATGATAGAAAAGACCTAGATAGTAGCCTCTTAAAAAAGCCGATACGCAAAACAAAGGTAATATTTATGGGTAAGACAAAAATTTTATTAAGAAAAATGAGGCAAGTCATTTTTGGCTCTGAAAAACTGGTGATGACAGAACCGCTTGCAACCGCTGATTTTCGATCTCTAACGACTGAGGAGGATGTAGATCGGTACAATCAGGAACAAGCCATTCTTACTGAACGCATCGAAAAAGACATTCTTGATGATGATTTACGTCGAAAAATGCACCAAGACTTAATCGATACATATGATGAAGAACTAGAAAATGAAATAGATGACTATGCACGTGACTTTCGTTTTAACGGACGTGAGATGAGCGAGCAAGAAAAACTGGATCGACGCACCTACTTTCAAGAGCTGGTACGACTACAGCGAGAACTGATAAAACTACAAGATTGGGTCGTTGATCGCGGTGAGCGTATCGTCGTTATTTTTGAAGGGCGGGATTCTGCTGGTAAAGGTGGTGCCATTAAACGCATTACCCAACGATTAAACCCACGCGTGTGCAGGGTAGCTGCCCTGCCAGCTCCCACTGAACGCGAGCAAACGCAGTGGTACTTCCAACGTTACGTGGCCCACTTGCCTGCAGCAGGCGAAATCGTATTGTTTGACCGTAGTTGGTACAACCGCGGAGGCGTTGAGCGTGTCATGGGGTTTTGTACTGACGCGCAATATGAGGAATTTTTTCAATCAGTACCAGAGTTTGAGCGTATGCTCGTACGCTCAGGCATTCGCTTAGTAAAATACTGGTTTTCTATCACCGATGATGAGCAACATGCACGATTTATGAGCCGAATATATGATCCGCTTAAGCAGTGGAAACTCTCACCAATGGACCTACAGTCGCGCCGACGCTGGGAAGATTACACCAAAGCAAAAGAAACCATGTTTGAGCGCACTCATATTCCTGAAGCACCTTGGTGGGTTGTCGAAGGCAATAATAAAAAACGTGCTAGGCTGAACTGTATTGCCCATTTGCTCGACCAAATCCCTTACAAAGAAGTGCCTCGTGACGAAATTGAGTTACCCAATCGCAAACGCGATGATGAGTACTACCGCGAACCTATTCCCGATGATATGTATGTGCCGCCTCGTTATTAAGCGACTAGCGCCTACTACTATAAAAATCTAAAGAAACTTGATCTAAAAAAGCAGCCTTACTAATTAATAAGGCTGCTTTTTTTATATTAATAAGTTCAAAACCACAGCCAAACTTATTAAAGATACAGGTGTGATTTCTAGTTATTGCCTAGTTATTACCTAGATACTACATAGTATAAGTCGATTGCAAGCTATCGATTTTTCCAGCTAATAAGCGCTCAACTTCATTCTTGATTCTTTGGCCAGAGACATCACTACCAATCTGTACAGCAAACCCTGCTGGGCGACTGCCTTGACTCTTAGAGTTAATCCAAACAACCTTACCATTCATTGGTAGGCGTTCACTAGAGTTAGGTAGCGTGATAGCAATAAACACTTCATCACCCAATTGCTGAAGTTTGTCCGACGGTACAAACAAAGCGCCATTACTGACAAAAGATAAATAGCTGGCATATAACATTTCGATACTTTCATAATGACAGGTTAAAATCCCGCCACGTCCTGGCATTGCCATAGTCAGCTTCCTTCATCAACTGGGTTTAGTATGTTTATATAAATAATTGATAGTATATAGTTAAGAACAATTGCAAATTTACGAACACAAATTAAGCGTTAAAACATGGCTCTATAAGCTTGCCAACTCTTGCATTAGCTTATCATAGGCAAATTTTTCTTGCACATTTTGTTGCAGCGCAATTTTGGTCTGCTGCACGCTGTTAGCAAATGCCTCTAACCCGCTATCAGTAGGTTGATAAGTAGCCAATATCGTTGATAGATTGACATCCTTTTGTAGTTCACTCAGCCCCAAACAGACACGGCGTATATCAAGGAACATCAGCTCAGACAGCTGTATAAACTCTTTAATATTAAGCTGACCTTGCCAATAATCACTTGCCGCCACACCACTACGTTTACCACTACGTAATGCCTGCCACGTGGTCAGCCATAAGCTGCGCTTGCTATACCATGGTGCTTGCGCCAAAGCTATAGCAGCTAACGGCGCACCATTGGCCAATTGTATCAATTGCTCAATCGCAGCGTTACCAACGGCTTCGCGGTTAATCGTATGACCTAGCGCCTGCGTCACATAATCGACAGCAACAGTCGGCTCAATTGTCTGTAGTGCCAACTGTTGAACACGACTCTTAATCGTTGGCAATAGCTGAGCAGGCGTATCACTAATCAAAAATAGATGCACCTGCGCTTGTGGTTCTTCCAATGTTTTAAGCAGCGCATTAGCAGCGGCCACCGTCATTTTTTCAGCGTGATCTAATACACAGATGCGCATTCCTTGCCCGCCTTGATAAATAAAAGGCTGCAAAGCACGAATATCATCTACTTTGATCTTAAGAGCACTATTACTAGTAGCTTTAGCGCCTTTTTTATCTTTTGTACTGCTTGATTTTTCTTGAAGCGCATCGCTTTCGGCACTGATAGGCATACTAACGAGTGGTAATACTTGTAGGCTCGGATGAGTTCCCGATTTGAGCCACTGACAGCTCTCACATACTTCGCAAGCACCTAGTGGGTGTGTACCACGCTCACGGCATAATAGCCAAGCGACCAATCGCCATACAAAGGCGCGTTTGCCCATACCCTGCATACCAGCAGCGAGCAATGCATGCGGCAAGGACTGCTGCTTAAGTACGCGCTCGGTCAACTGTAACCACAGTACTTTTTGCCATGGCAATAGTGGCGCAAAATACATACGGTCTGTGTTATCTAGTGCGTCCATATTTCCTGTCAAATTATTCATGGTTATGGCTCTATCACATTGATTAGGTATTTCAGGTATAGCCACGACGACGATACTTTAGCGTTGTAGAAAACTTAGAATCACACGCAACTTTGCTCAGACTATTACTTAGTAGAGTTTTGAAAGTTATCTAAGCTCATCGCGTTTAGACGGTCTAAATCTTCTTGTGTATCGACACCAGCTGGTAGCTGACAGGCAGCTTCTGCGATGGCGATATGCTGACCATTTTCTAAAACACGTAACTGCTCTAAGCTTTCAAGTATCTCAAGTGGCGTTTGCGGCCAGTTTACGAACTGCTGTAATAGACTGACACGATAAGCGTATAAACCCAAATGGCGATAGGCGTTCTTCGGTGGTTGCGTCTGATTATTATCAGCTAATACAACATCACGGTCACAAGGAATCGGTGCGCGGCTAAAATAAAGCGCACGCTGTAAGTTATTAGCAGATTGGCTGACCACTTTTACTACCGATGGCCGCTGGAACGTATCATAGTCATCGATAGGTTCACAGAGTGTGGCCATCACACTATCCTCATCCGCTACCAAAAGCGCCTGTACTTGCTCTAAAAGCAATGGCGGTACAAGGGGTTCATCGCCTTGCATGTTCACCACAATATCGTGGTCAGCCCAACCCTTGATAGCTGCTACTTCTGCCAAGCGATCCGTCCCTGAAGCATGCTCACTACTGGTCATAACCACATCAAAGCCTGCATCGATACAAACTTTTGCAATTTGCTCATCATCAGTCGCTATACACATGTCATCAGCAAAACTTGCGGTCTGCGCTTTTTCTGCTACCCAAAGTATCATCGGTTTACCATGAATAGTTAGCAATGGCTTACCAGGTAGTCGTGTACTCTTAAAACGTGCAGGAATCACGATATGGGTCTTGGCGGGCGTAGTGGCGAATGACATGGCGTATTCCTATAAAAATTATACGGCGATTTAAAGTATTAGCTGATATTTATAATGAGGCTGAGGTATTCATATCATGGTCGATACGAACCCCTAGCGCCTTTAGCTGCGCATCTAGATTATGATAACTATTCTCTGATAATACAGCCGTCACTGGCAAGACCCATAGTCTACTGACAAGCTCTATATACTCATCACTTAAGGCTTGTGTCGCTGTATAGTTTGCCAATAGTGCTCTGATTTTTACCGCATCTTTACTGGTTACGATAATAGGATAATCACCATATTGTAAAAGCTCAGCCAAACTAAAATCATAATGGTCAGGGTAAGAATGCCCTAGGACCTCAAAACCAATGGACTCTAAGGTATCAAAAAACCGCTGCGGATAGCCGATACCACTAACAGCATGGACGCGGCTACTATTAGTAGGCTTCACACTATTTATTTGAGCTGCACTCGATGTAGGATTCCATAGGCGCTGTAACTCAGCTGGTTGCAAATGCATGGACAAACGGTCAGTAGACTGTATCTTATTATCACTTCTAGAAGTCCGAGTTAAATCTGTACTTGGCTTTTCATGATAGATAACATTTGCACCCTCTAATCGTGACATCGGCTCACGCAAAAAACCTGTTGGTAATAGCTGCTTGTTACCAAACCCACGGGCAGCATCTACCACAATCCATTCGATATCACGCTGTAGTGCATAATGCTGCAAACCATCATCTGCAATAATCAATTGCAAATTAGGCTCTGCCTTTAATAGAGTGGCAATCGCTTGCTGACGATTGGGACACACTGCCATAGCAGCACCTGTCATATGAGCAATCAAACACGGCTCATCCCCGACTA
The DNA here is from genome assembly GCF_038155145.1 of Psychrobacter proteolyticus. GTDB lineage: Bacteria > Pseudomonadota > Gammaproteobacteria > Pseudomonadales > Moraxellaceae > Psychrobacter > Psychrobacter proteolyticus_B. The sequence goes on along the minus strand of NZ_JBAKAY010000001.1, from coordinate 406,425 downwards.
TATGGGGTAAACTGGTAGCACTAACCAATGCAGGCATTTGACTCGTATCACCGCCATACCCGCGACTGATTACCCCTACTTCTATGCCTTTTTTTTGTAAGTAGTTGACCAGAGCAATAATCAGCGGCGTTTTACCACTACCGCCAACACTGATATTACCAATGACCATCACGGGAATAGGTGCGCGATAGCTTGATAATAGGCCAGCCTTATAAGCTTGACGACGCAGCAAGGTGATGAAACCGTACAACCAACTGACAGGCAGCAACAACCATAACCAAACAGCTTGACGTTGCCATGCGCGGGTGATTGTCGTCTCAATACTCATTAATCAATATCGCTTATCTTATTGGTTCATGGCGGCGTGAAAATTGGCTAAAAGCTTCTAAACTGGCTACTCGAAATCTCGAGCATACATTTGCGCATAGTGGCCTTGCAGCTGCATTAGCTCATTGTGCGTTCCTAATTCAACAATCTGACCACCATCCATCACAGCAATACGATCCGCTGATTCAATAGTCGTCAATCGATGGGCAATGACCAGTGTGGTGCGGTCTTTCATCACATTATCGAGCGCTTGCTGGATATAATACTCAGACTCATTATCCAGCGCGCTGGTGGCTTCGTCTAAAATTAGAATCGGTGCATCCTTTAGTAGTGCGCGAGCAATAGATAAACGCTGACGCTGACCACCAGATAGTTGCAACCCTTCAGCACCAATTTCACTCTGATAGCCATTTGGCATTTTCATAATAAAGTCATGAGCGAAGGCATCTTTTGCGGCTTGTTCAACCTCAGCTTGAGTCTTGTCAGCTAGGCTGCCGTAAGCAATATTATTAAATACGGTGGTATTAAACAATACTACTTGTTGGTTCACCATTGCAATCTGAGCACGCAAACTCTCTAACTTAATATCTTCAATAGGCATACCGTCTAATGTGATTTGCCCTGAGGAAGTCTCTAGAGTACGTGTTAATAAATTGACCAGTGAGGACTTGCCCGCACCACTTCGCCCGACTAATGCAACTGTCTCGCCTGCTTTAATATTCAAGGTAAAGTCACGTAGAGCCACCGTCGAATCTGGATATACCAAGCTGATATTGTCTAACGACATTTGCCCTGATAGCGCTTTACTGATTGTTCCTGTGTCTTCTTCTTCTGGCTCATCAAGTAGTGCAAAAATCGACTCACCAGCAGCCAGACCTTTTTGCAGCTTCTGATTAATATCAGTTAGTGAACGTACTGGCTTACTCAATAAACCTGCTGCTGCAATGTAGGAGATGAACTCACCTGCTGAAATATCATCTATTACTGCAGGTCGCAACGCAAGCCAGACGACAACGGCCATCGCAACCGCCATCAACAGCTGTACGGCTGGCGTATTAATACTATTGGTAACAACCACCTTCATACCTTGGCGTAGATTTTTCTTCGATGTCTTATCAAAACGTGCTGATTCGTATGATTGACCACCGTAATTTTTGACCACTTGATAGCCACCGATGACCTCATTGGTAATGTGACTGACATTACCCATCGTCTCTTGGATACCTTTTGAGAGCTTAAGATAGCGCTTTGATGCAATACGCACCAGCCATAGTATTGGTGGCAATACCACAAATAAAATAAGCGTTAGACGCCAATTGCTATAAAACAAAAAGCCAATCAATGCGACAACGGTCAAACCATCACGCAGCAAGGTCTTCATTGAGTCTGTACTGGCGGCCGTGACCTGTTCAACATCAAATATCAATTTCGATGAAATCGTACCGGCTGGATTGGCCAAATAAAACGAACTAGGCAAGCGCAGTAATTTATTAAAGACTTCTACACGTAGCTCATAGACTAAGTTGCGTGAGACCAATGCAGAGTAATAGTTACCCAAAAAACTACCAACCCCGCGCACAAAGAATAGCAATATAATCAATAGTGGAAATAAGGTTTGTTTGCTTCGATCATTCTGATTGATAGCATCAGTAATATATTGCAGAAGCTTGGCAGTCCAAATCTCTGTCCCTGCATTAATTGCAAAACCTAAAGCCGTCAATAGCAATGCCCACCAGTAAGGCTTTAAATACCTTAATAAGCGTAATAGTGTCTTACTCTTAGGCGTAACGGGCGATACTGCCGATGCATTTTTAGCAGAAGATTTTTTAGAGTCAGGTAAATAAGCTTGGCTCATAAAAGCCTCAATTTGGGTATCGTGGTATGAATGGGCTGTGTGTCACACAGTTTTATGATGATAAGACTATATCTGTTATTGCGGCAGCGTTTGGCCAAGTGGTACCACTGTACTGATGTTTAAATTCAAAAATCCGAGCTTTCCAGCGATATCCATTACTCGTACCACAGACTGATGAGTTGCATTGGCATCCGCTGCAATAACAAATAGCATATCGCGATTGCTGCCTGCCTCTTGCTGCAACATACTGGTCAGTTCTGCCTCATTGCTACTAGCAAGTGTAATGCCGTTGACCAAATAGCTACCATCTTCTTGCACAGCTACTTCGATACTATTGTTTTGTTCTGTCAGTGCAACACCTTCCGCTTCAGGAAGGATAATATTTAAACGACTAAAGTGATTAAATGAAGTAGCAAGTAATAAAAACACAATCAAAAACAGTAAACAATCAATCATCGGTGTTAGATTAATTTCAAGCGGTTCAACCGTTGGTTTTCTAAAACGCATATCAATCTCTTTAATTCATCTACCATTTATAGGCTTAAGACTTTTATTCTTTGCAACCGCATTGACTACATTGCCGCTATGCTGGTCTTATCAGAATCCAACCCACCAAATGAACGTTCTTGCACAATGCTATCATCTATTGACTTATGGCTAGAAGATGTAGATGCCTGCGTACTAGCAAGTAAGTGATAATCATACAGCTCTTGAATCATAAGCCCTGCTTGAGTCTCAAACTGAGCATTAATATCAATGATACGGCGCTGAAAATAACGATAAGCAACCAACGCAGGGATAGCAACAATCATACCAGCAGCGGTAGTGATTAGTGCCTGTGATACGCCAGCGGCTAGCATCGTCGGATCTTGCATGGCACCATCGGTAATCGCTAAGAATGAAGATATGATTCCTAATACCGTACCTAATAGGCCAAGTAACGGCGCTATCGCACCGATAGTTCCTAACATATTGATGTTTTTTTCTAACTGATGAACTTGGACGCTGGCACGATTTTGCATGTGCATCGTCATCGACTCTAGCCCATATTGCCGATAAAGCAAACCCGTTGCCAAGATATCGCCAAGCGCCGTCTTCTCTTTTACATTCATCAATTGTGTGCGGCCAATATCGCCATTTTCACGTAAACGAGTTATTAGCTGTTCGCGTAACCTGCTAGGAGCGACTTTGTTAAACTGTAGCGTATGGCTACGTTCAATAATGATGACTAATGCCAATATAGAACAGACCACGATAGGTGTCATTAGCCAGCCACCTGCTTTTACCAATTCCCACATACTCACTCTCTTCCATATTTTTGCAAAAATAATTATTACAGAGGCGATTTAGCGTTTGGATAGATACAGCTAACTCGCAAACGTTCTTAAGCCTGAGCTTCTATATGTTTAATCAACGCAGCTAATTGATCTTGATTGTGGAAAAATATCTCAACACTACCTTGACCATCTTTTTTATGCTTTAGTTTGACTTCAGCACCAAGCATGTCTGTCAATCTTTGGGTCAAACGCTCTACATCACGAGATTGTGCCTGTTCAGCACGGTTGATCTTGGGCGCTGGCTGCAAGATTGATTTGACCAATTTTTCAGCCTCTCGCACGGTCATACCGCCATCAATAATCTTTTGCGCGATGATAGGTTGTTGTTCAGAGGACAACGCCAAAAGTGTACGAGCATGACCCATATCTAGCGCACTATTGGCCAAATGGTCTTTTACTGTATCATGGAGCTGATTTAAACGAAGTAAATTCGATACTGTCGTACGCGCCTTGCCAACGACTTCAGCGATCATGGCATGACTCATACCAAACTCTGTATGAAAGCGCTGCAACGCCGCTGCCTGCTCAATCACTGACAAGTCTTCGCGCTGGATGTTTTCAATCAATGCTAGGGCAATCGCTAACTCGTCAGACAAAGCGCGCTCAATCGCGGGGATGACCGCTTTTCCTGCCATTTTTGCTGCGCGCCAGCGGCGTTCACCAGCGATAATTTCGTGAGTAACAAATGCTTCACTCTTATCCTCATTTGCCAATAGCGGGCGGATAACGATAGGCTGCATCACGCCATGCTGCTCGATAGAAGACGCCAACTCTGCAAGTGCTGTCTCACTCATATCACGACGAGGCTGGTACTTACCGGCTTGCAAACGTGTGACATCGATTTGTACAAGGCTAATCTGGTCTTCGGTTGCGCTCGTATCTGCACTATTGCCACGCGATTTGTTGAGCGACGCCTTACTAGTAGCACGAGGTGAACGTGGCGCGCGAGTACTACTCTCACTAGCAGCATCGTTATCAGTAGTCTTCGCAGTCGATTTCTTACTGGCTTTGGTCGGAGGGATATCAGGCGCTATTTCTGTGGACACAGTATTTACAGGCGCATTAGTATCTACAGGCACATTGGTATCTGGCGTAGCATTTTCACGCGCCACCATGTCGTCTTGCAAGGCAGAGGCGGTAATTTGCTTTTCTTTTTTGATTGACCCTAATAAGGCATCTAAGCCCCGATTAGCAGCCAACCCTCTTTTCTTCGCCATGATTACCTATCCTCTAACGCTAAAATAAAAGCCAATTGATTAATGATGCGGCTTACTAAATACAATGTTAAGTGTTCTATACTTATGCTATTCATTCACTGTGCTGATCAGTAACACTTTTTATCTAAAAACCCTTTGTAAGAACTTTAGATAAAAACTAGTTGCTTTGTTTCATCACTTCAGCAGCCAGCTTTTGATACGCGCGCGCGCCTTTTGACCATCTCTCATACGCAATAACTGGTAAGCCGTGCGCAGGAGCTTCTGCCAAGCGAATATTCCTTGGAATATGGGTCTTGTACATGATATCGCCAAAATGCGCTTCTAGCTCAGTAGAGACATCACGGGCAAGCGTGTTACGCGCATCAAATAGCGTTCTGACCACACCGCGAATATATAGCTTAGGGTTCAACTCTGTAAGACGTTCAATCGTTTGTGATAAGTCAGCCAACCCTTCTAGTGCATAGTACTCACACTGCATGGGAATAATCACACTATCCGTAGCAACCAACGCATTAATCGTCAGTAGATTCAAACTAGGCGCACAATCGATAATCACATAATCGTATGGCTGTTTTTGTGTGGATACCTGATCGTTAACCAATTCAGCCATGGCAGTTTTGAACAGTTCATGACTGTCCGTCTTGCTCATTAGCGTAATGTCCATGCCAGCCAAATCGCGATTGGCACCGATGACATCGAATCCAGCAGGACTAGTAACGATTGCTTCAGACAGTGCGACACCATCTAGCAAAACGTCCGCTATGGTAAGATCTAACTCGTTTTTGTCAACACCTGTACCACTGGTCGCATTACCTTGTGGGTCTAAGTCAATCAGCAGTACATGCTTGCGTTTAGCGGCCAAGCTGGCGGTCAAATTTACTGCCGTTGTGGTTTTACCCACACCGCCTTTTTGATTCGCAATTGCTATGATTTCCATACACTCACTCAATTTTATTAGGGTCTATTACTTTTGACTCGGTTGGTACAATTATTTTTTTATTCAATCTTGTACAGCGACACTTGCTCAATATTTAAAAATAAGCAATTTATGGTCTAAAATGCTCAGTTTGCGGTCGAGCATTTTAAATGCTTTTAAATACTATGTCATTTAGATACAGACGTAAACTGTGTTTCACAAAAAACAGGGCCTGTTTCATGACTGCGAAGTATTTATGCTTTAACTGTCTTTAGCAGACATTTCAATTAAATGACGACTGTCATGCAAACGTGGCACCGTCAGTTTAATGGTTTTGATATGCCAATCATTATCGAGTGCTTGTAGCTCTTCCTCACTCGGGACTTTGCCTTTCATAGCACATAAGAAGCCACCATCTGCTAATCTTGGCTGCGCTACCTCTACAAAATCTATCAAACTGGCAAACGCTCGTGATGTCACCACCGCATAACTTGCTTCATGCGCTTCAATACGCGATGCAATCGGCTGCATATTACTCAAGCCAAGCTCGCTGCTGATTTGCTTAATAAAGCGGATTTTCTTCTGATTGCTATCAAGCGCAGTACACTGGCGCTCAGGCTGACAAATGGCAATAATAACTGCTGGCAACCCTGCTCCCGTGCCGATATCTAGCAACGATCCGGCGGGTAAATGCGTTATAATAGACAGACAATCTATCACATGCTTGATCAGCGCTTCTTCTGGATCAGTGATCGCGGTCAGATTATACGCTTTATTCCATAGTAAAAGCTGGTCTAAGTACAATAATAACGTGCGCTGCTGCGTTTCACTTAACGGCAGACCCAGCTCATTTATCGCTTGCGCCAAGATATGAGCCAGCTTTGGCAATTGCGAACCAAGCTTTACGAAACCAGCCGGATCAATATTAGTATTACCCATACTAGCAGACGATGAAGAGTTTTTAGCGGAAGCTGACATACAACGAGTTATCCAGTTTTGACTTGTGAACCGTTTATTTTATCATGCAGTCTGCCCATTGAATAGTTGCAGATTGCGCCAATGTGGGACATCTTATACTATCTACGCTTATCATGAGGCGTTATTCTGCTTTGATTGCCTTCAATTCGTTGATTAATTCATTCGTTTTTTGCCAGTTTTACTCAAGCATTTGTCTAAATATGATACAAAACTGCGCTTAATGACTTCGCTAATAGGTGACTATATCTTGTAAGATGTCATGATTGACTATAAAAAACTCAGAATACGCCTGAACAGATAAAACCAATCACTTCTCATATTCCTTTAATACTTTTTAAGATGATTTTTCAAACGCCTATGACAGAACAACCCTACACCCCTATATCGCCAGTATCAAAAGACGCTAACAATATAGTAGTACCTACTACCAATACAAAAAATACTAAGCAAACAGCACCTGATACCCCAAACCCTATCTTCACAGAAGTTCAGCAAAATTGTCGCATTTCCGCTGAGCAATTAAAACGCTATAGCGACCCTGATGAATTGCCTACAGACACACGTACTGCGCCTGACCTAGATGTTGGCTTCGGTCAACAACGCGCGCTCAAAGCATTACATACAGCGCTGGATATTAAAGCCAGTGGCTACCATGTGTTTGCCGCTGGTGAAAACGGTTTGGGCAAACGTACTGTCATTAGTCGTCTGTTAACGCGTATCGCTGCTGACGCGCCGACGCCAGGTGATTGGGTATACGTGCATAATTTCACTGATCCACGCACACCATTAGCGCTGCGTCTACCAGCTGGTCAAGCCTCGCTATTACAGCAGCAAGTTAATAACTTATGGCAGCAAGCAAAAAAGCGTTTAAGCCAACGCTTTCGTAGTGATCAATACCAAAGCAAAATCGAAGCCATCAAAAACAGTACTCATCAAAAAGAAAGTCATGCCTATGACGCGCTTAATGCTGAAGGCAAGCAATATGACCTAGCATTAACGTTTCGCTCGTTCGATAATAAAGCAGTATTTGTTCATCCTAGTCAGCTGCCTACAGAAAGCAATAGCGGTGATGATAAGCAAATAAAAATACCTAGCAATCATAAAGATTCAGAAAAGCTCGATGATAGCGAAAAAGTTAACATTTTGAGCGATGAAAACACTGAAAGTAAAGAAAATAAAGATTCTACATATGGCAATAATGAGTATGAAGCTGAGCTGAATAACTTTGTACAAAAAAACCATATGCAAAAGCGTCTGAGTCAATTGACTATCGCTTTAGAGCAACTAGAAGACGAAGCCAACGATGAGATAGAGGCATTACATCGTAGTATTGCCCAACGTGCTTTACAGCCATTATTTACCCCTATCTACGAGCAGTTTGCGACTCATCCACTTGTCGTAGAATATCTCAAAGCTGTATTTGATGACATGGTCACTCACGTAGAGCTTATCGTCAATGGCGATGATGAGGAGTTTGTGACAGCAGTGTTGGCTACGACGCCTAGTCGTTATGCGGTCAATGTTATTGTCAGTCATACACCTGACAGTGGCGCGCCAGTGGTATTTGAGGATTTGCCAACCCATCTCAATTTATTAGGGCATGTCGAGCAAATCACCCAATTAGGCACAGTAACCACTGACGTGAGTATGATTCGTGCAGGTGCTCTACATCGCGCTAATGGCGGCTATTTACTGTTAGAAGCCAGCCACGTACTTGAACATCCTTATGCATGGCAAGGCTTAAAGCGCGCATTACAATCACGAAAAATAAAACTGTCTAGTCTAGAGCAAATGCTGACGCTAACCGGTAGCTTATCTCTCTCACCAGCGCCTATTGATTTAGATATCAAGGTTATCTTGTTAGGTGAAGCAGATTTATATTACGAGCTACTAGAGCTTGAGCCTGAATTTGATGCAGTATTCAAAGTCCGCGCTGACTTTCATGACGATGTGCCTCGTACCATTGAGCATGAATTGGCACTGGTCGCAAAAATGGCCGATATCATCGACCATGCCGACCTTTATCCGTTTGATAATAGCGCGCAGGCCACACTACTTGAACATCTAAGCTTGCAAGCTGAAGAACAAGATCGCTTAAGCCTACACAGTGACTTATTGATTAAACTACTGCATGAATCAAACCGTCATGCTCGCTTAAATAATGAGACTATGGTAACGGCAGATCATGTCACTCAAGCAATCGATGACATGGATGAGCGTTCAGGATATTTGCGCGATCTGTACTGGGATGAGCTTAAAAATGGCCAGCAGTTGATCCAAACGCAAGGCGATGCTATCGGACAAGTTAATGCGCTTACTGTGGTCAGTTATGCCGATAGTGAGTTTGGCATGCCAGCACGGCTTACTGCGGTCATTCAGCCCAATATTGGCACAGGTGAAATTCTTGATATTGAGCGTGATGTAGACTTGGGCGGTAGTTTACACGCCAAAGGCATGCTGATTATGACCAGTTATTTGCGAGCGCTATTTAGTCAACATCATGCGCTAAACTTTAGTGCCTCACTGGCGTTTGAGCAGAGCTACGCGCAAATCGATGGCGATAGTGCCACTGTGAGCGAAGGCTGTGCATTGCTATCCGCATTAGCAAACGTGCCTATCAATCAGTCTCTCGCGATTACTGGATCTATGAACCAGCTAGGCGAAGTACAAGCAGTTGGTGGCATCAATGCCAAAATCGCAGGTTTTTTCGACGCCTGCCGCGAGCAAGAGCTAACAGGCGCTCAAGGCGTCGTCATTCCAATGGCTAATGTCAAACAACTGATGTTACGTGATGATATTATCGATGCAGTAAATAGAGGCAAATTTCATATCTATGGCGTTTATACGCTAAGTGAAGCCCTGACGCTGATGACTGGTTTGCCCATCGATACCATGAATAAAAAAGGCCGTTATCGTAAAGATACTTTATTTGGCAAAGTATTAAGCCGTCTGATGCTGTGGGATGAAAACCAAGACAGCACGGACGACATCGATGATGAAAAGTCCAAAAAGAAAGCGAAGAAAAAGCGTAAAGAAAAACGTCAAAAGAAAGAAGATAAGAGAATAAAAGAAAAGCGAAAAGCCGAGAGAAGTAATGAGAAAGGTAGCGAGACAAGTAGCAAGCAAAGCGATACTGAGTCTCTTGTTGACGCCTTAAACGATACTGAGACAACAGCTATCGATGAGGATGATAATTAAAATTTGAACAGTACTGCCGATACGTACGCACATTGCTGTTCGACTAGATTCATTGTTATGTCTATGGCTAGATCGAGCAGCTATCATCGAATAGCAACCATCAAATAAACATACGCATGCATGAACGTCGCTAGACGCTACGCTGCTTTTCTGCGATGATTAACGGTTCCTGATCGAGCAATATCGTGCCAGAAACCGACTTGTAACTTCATAAAGGGTATCTCTTAATGACTGTACATCCTACTGATGCTGATAACATCCAAGCTCAGTCCAATCCTAGCGAGCAGGCAGGTGCGCTTGCAGCTGTAGACACTGGTAACTCGAAAGAGGCCAATGCCACCAATATTAGTGACAATCGACATGGTGCGGCAACGACTGCTCGGCAATGGCAAGTACTATCACAGCTGCAGCGCAATCGCTGGGTAGGCACCACGCATATTTATGAGCAGCTGATGATGGCAGGCTTTGATATCAGCCTACGTACTGTCCAACGCGATTTGAATGCCCTTGCCAAACGCTTCCCTATCGAAAAAAACAATGCCAATCCTCAAGGTTGGCGCTGGAAAGAAGACGCCCCATTACAAAGTTTGCCGCATATGAACTTATCACAAGCGGTTGCTTTTAATATGGTTGAGGCCAATCTGACCCAGTTACTGCCGCCTGTTATTTTAGATGAATTATTTCCTTGGTTTGACTTAGCACGGCGACAGCTCAAGAACAGCAAAGTGACCCACTCTTGGATAGACAGAGTCCGTATCGAGCCTGCCACACAGCCACTTATCGCACCGGATATAGATTTGGATAGTAAAGACAATATTTACCACGCGCTATTTTATCAGCTGCAAATTCATGCTTGTTATACTCGTAGCAACAAATTACAAGCTAGCGAATACATCCTAAATCCAATCGCAATTATCCAGCGCGGCGTGATTATCTATCTGCTGGCAACTCGTACTGACGATCCAGAAGTCACCATTCGCACCTTTGCCTTACATCGTTTTGATAGTGTTGAAATTCTCGAAACCGCTGCAAAAACACCAGAGAACTTTCAACTCGATACGTATTTGGATGAAGGCAGCATGGGCTTTAGTCACCCACTGTTTGGCGAATTGGACGAGCGTGGCAAGAATACTGCTGTTGAGCTTAGGTTTACTAGGCAAGCTGGTAAGAGTCTGACTGAAAGTAAGCTTAATGATGATCAAACCGTGACGCTAAATGAGGATAACACCCTTACTGTAAAAGCCACTGTTAACTTGACTTCACAGCTGGTCTGGTGGCTACGCGGATTTGGTAGTGGGTTATTAGATGCTAAGCCTGAGCTGCTCTATCAAGCAGTATTAGATAAGTCTTCGACAGCAATCAGTGAATGATATCACTGACCTGAGATAGGCTTACCTCAGCACGCCTTATGTAAGCAAGCACCAAATCTAGATAACGGTTAAAAACTAAGAATAAAAAAGGAAAGTTATGTCGACCACTACCCCATCACCACTGTTGTCAGATAGTTTACGAGGACTGGGACTAGACGCAGGGACTTTATTCTTTGCGCTCAATTATGAATTTACCAAAATTGAGCCAAAAGGCATGTTTAAGCGCTTCAAAAAAAATCAAAGCGCGATGGATATTGATTTAGCTTGCGTGTTGTACGATGATAATTGTGTCATCAGTGACATCGTTTGGTTTAAGCAATTACGTGATAAAGCTGAGTCGGTCAAACATCAAGGAGACAGCTTAAATGGTAAGGATCGCGGTGAACAAGCCATGTATCTTGCCCCACTTGATCAAGAGCAAATCAGATTGGAGCTTGAGAAAATACCCGCTCATATTAATCATATTGGCTTAATTGCTAACTCATACCATGGTCATTCGTTTTCTAGGGTGAAAAAAGGCGAGATTCATCTGAGTGATGATGAAGGAAACCGTTGTTTTGAAGTCAACCTTAAGCAGCTTCCACGCGACTGCACCACGCTATGGGTAGCGCATTTACGCCGATCTGTTGATGACTGGCATTTAACATTGCAAAACTTACCACTCACTGCAGAAGGTCTAGCAGATGCGGCACAAGAAGTGGCTCATGAGTTAGCACGTGCACTGCCCATTCCTCAGGGTATATAAGAGCAACTGGTCATCGAATATAAAAGAGGTCTTGTGCTATGTAAACACAAGACCTCTTTTTATGGTCAAAATATTAACTACGATTAACTGCTAAAAACCTATCTCTCATAAATCATCTTACACTTGCCTATAAAACTTCACCGCAATGCGGACAGAAGTTTTTTTGGCGCGTTTCAACTTCTTTTTCACGCCGTTCAAGCTCTTGCTCTCGAAGTACCTGTAAGACGATATTTTGTGCCTGTTCTTTATCTAAGCCTAGCTCTCGACGAATTTTATCAATCATCATCTGATTCTGTACCAGATCAAAGTCGCTATCAATGAGCTGCTCACGAAAATGCTGTTCAAGCTCTTCACGGCGCTGAGCCAATTCATTCGCCAATCCCGTCGCTAGAATACCAGCTGGCAGTGCTGCGAGACCTACGCCCAATATCGTAATGACCGCACCCAATATTTTGCCAGCATTAGTAATTGGCGTGACATCTCCATAGCCTACGGTTGTCAGTGTCACCACAGCCCACCACATCGCTTTAGGTATAGACTCAAACTCGTCTGGCTGTGCGTGATTCTCTACTAGATAAATACCGCTAGAGGCAGTCACAATCATAATAATAAGAATAAAGATAACAGCCTGAAACGAACCTCGCTCCTTGCTAATCACAACTAGCAAGATACGCATTGAGGCAAAATAACGAGTCAATTTTAGGATTCGAAATAAACGTAAAATACGCAAGAAACGCAAATCAATATTGACAAAGAAATTCAAAAAGGCGGGCACGATGGCTACTAAGTCAATCAATGCGGATGGACTTCTGAGCCAATCCCATCGCTGTTTCCACGTTGTATTATCGGGCTTTGCTTCAGCCACACTCCACAGACGCAGTAAGTACTCAATAGAAAAGACAACGATAGAGAAATTTTCAAATAAGGTGAAGTAATCTTGATAAGGGTAATACCACTGATCGACAGACTCTGCTATTACAGCAGCTACGTTAGTCATAATCAAAAATATAAGAAAATAATCAACGTAACGGCTAAATAACGTGTCATGTTCTTCATTTTGTAAAATATCATAAACAAAATGACGCAAGCGCCGTATAGATTGGAATAACATGCCAGCCCTATGCGGTGAAATACCGATTTGATATTAGTAGAATAAAACAACAGTCAAACAATAAAGACCAAACTTTCATCACAGAACATAGGAGATATTTGCAGCAATCATCCGTGATTTTTATCAACAACGCTTCATTTAGTACTGACCTGCCCCTTATCAGCCATGACTATCGGCTATACAAAATGCAGATAATAAATATAGACTGATACCAGCAGTATAAACACAATTAGTAGGATAGAGAACCTTAAGAACTGTTCGTCAGCACGAAGCTGCTGGCTAATATCCTGTGCAGGTATCAAAAATAAATGACATTCAGGACAACAAGAGTCTACCTGATTCAATATTTTCATAGTACGCGCATTCGTACAGCGTAGAGGGGAGTTACTGCAATAGCCAAGCATAATATATTGCACCTCTTGTTGAATCATAAATAAGAGATACCGACTCACGTCAATGACACTTACTTAAAAAGCAGCTTTTGTTGTGTTTAATTATAGACTGTAGACAATTGAATTACATGTAAATGTAATTTATTGCAGAAATATTGCTACTTTATGCTCAAAACCTTACCAATAATAATGATTTTCGTATTATAATAGACATTAAATGTTACAGATTAAACTTTAATCATGACATTATGTATCAGTAGCTAATGCCATCCCTCATTAGAAAACTGCTGATAATTTTTTATTACGTTAAGGAATGAAATGATGAAACTACAATCCCTAGTTTTAGCAACTGCTACTGCACTTACAATGACAACTGCTTTTGCAGTCCCTGCTGGTACTTGGTCTGTTGCTGCTGGCGCACATTATGTTGATCCTAAAAGTGACAACGGTACAGTATCTACTGGCTTAGGCAACTTTGAAGTTGATGTTGATGGTGATGTACGCCCAACTATCAGTGGTGAGTATTTCATCGCTAACAATGTTGGTGTTGAATTACTAGCTGCTATTCCGTTTCATCATGACATTACCCTAAAAGCTGGTGACACTACTATTGATGCGAAAACACAGCATCTACCACCTACTCTATCTGTACAGTATCACTTCGATGGCTATGATTTGCCTATGAATGTGAAGCCTTTTGTTGGTGTTGGTGTGAACTACACTACTTTCTTTGAAGAAAAGGTTTATATTCCTCTCGCTGGTGACTATGATTTAGAACTTGATGATAGCGTTGGTGTAGCTGGTCATGTTGGTATTGATATTCCTTTTGCTCCAACTGAATCTTTCCGTATTGATGCCCGTTATATGGACATTAAAACAGATGCAAGCCTAAACGGTGATGATATTGGCGAAGTTGATATCAGCCCTTGGGTATATGGCGTAGCATTCGTTAAACAGTTCTAAATTAGTAAAATATAATTCGTAAAAAAAGCCAGCTTGATAGCTGGCTTTTTTGTGCTTATTAATTATGGTTACTACCGTCTGTCTACACTAGCTACTAGGCAATTACTTATAAAAATAGCTAATAACCTGTAAGAACAAATCATCTCCATAAAAAAAGACCACCCGTGGGCAGTCTTTTCTAATTGCTAGTTAGCTTTAGATCAAGATACGACGTGGGTCTGCTAATAGCGTTGCGATATAACGAGTAAATACAGCAGCGTCTGCGCCATTGATCACACGGTGGTCATAAGACAAAGACAGTGGCAGCATCAAACGTGGCTCAAAGCTTTGTTTTTTAGCATCCCAACGTGGCTGCATACTTGCTTCAGAGACACCTAAGATACCAACTTGTGGCCAATTAACTAGTGGCGTAAAGGCGGTACCACCTAAGTTACCTTGGCTCGATATAGTAAAGCTTGCCCCTTGCAAATCTTTGGTGCTGAGCTTCTTATCACGAGCTTTTACTGCAAGCTCGCCGATCTCAATCGCGATTTGCTTCAGGCCTTTATCTTGTACGTTTTTGATAACCGGTACGATAAGACCATCATCTGTTGCCACTGCGATACCCATATTGACACTTTTGCGCAATATAACCTGAGTATTGTCATCGCTCAAATGACTGTTGAATCGTGGATGCTGGGTCAACGCATAAGCAGTTGCTTTAACCACGAATGCCAAGATAGTAAAGCCAACACCTTCTGCTTTCATGCCACCTTTTAACTCACCACGTAGCTTTTCGGTCTCAGTGATATCAGACAGATCGAACTGCGTTACTTGCGGTAGCAAAGTATTGTAGTTGAGCTGTGGTATAGAGACTTTCTGCAAGCGGCTGAGGTCTTGTGTTTCTGTCTCACCCCAGATCTCAGCGTTGCTCATGTCAGGCAGCTTCGGTAGACCTGAACTAACAGGATTACTGCTCACAGGTGCCGCTTTTTGCTTGGTTAGACTGTTTTTAACATGCGCAAACAAGTCTTCTTTTAGAATGCGATCATTTAGAGCTGAACCATTCACTTGTGTGATATCAACACCTAACTGACGGGCTAGTTTGCGAACGGCAGGACCTGCGTACACATCAACCAATTTTTCATTGACCTGAGCTTCAGTTAATTTGCCCTCTGTTTTGCTAGCAGCTGTATCAGTATTGGTCGGTTTGGCCGCTTGTTTTGGCTCACCAGTGGTTTTAGCAGCTTGTTTATCTTCTGTTTTGGCTGGTGCTGTATCTTGTTGCTTAGGGGCTTCAGATTCACTATCACTAGCATTAGCATCATCTGTACCACTTGCCATGATGACGATAAAGTCCTGACCATTAGCAACCATATCACCTGCTTCGACCAAGATTTTCTCAATCTTACCGGCAACTGGCGCTGGTACTTCAACCGACGCTTTGTCTGATTCGATTAGCAAAATCGACTGTTCAGCGCTAACAGTATCACCAACACTAATCATAATTTCAGAAACTTGTGCCTCATCAACACCTAAATCAGGTAATGCATGAGTAGTTGCTTTACCAGCATTAGCGGCTGGCTTGGCAGCAGACTCTGATTGCTTTGACTCAGTTGCAGCTGGCTCAGGTTTTGATTCTGGTTTAGTATCGTCTGAGCTGTTCTCTTTTTGCTCTTCAGCAGCATTATCATCATTGCTTTCTGCGCTATCGTCTGCACTTTCAAGCTCAATTAGCACCATACCTTCGCTAACTTGATCACCGATAGTAACGCTAATCTTAGTCACTTTACCAGCAGCAGAGCTTGGTACTTCAACCGATGCTTTGTCAGATTCTAATAATACGATGTTGTCGTCTTTTGCGATGACATCACCAACTTCTACCATAATCTCGCTGACTTCGGCGCTATCCACACCTAAATCGGGGGTTTTAATGTCCATGATTTATTTCCTCGTCTTATGGTTATTATTATTTGACATCTTTATCATCAAGTACATTTGCATCTGCTTGATCTTCAGCACGACCTTCGTTACTGACTTCATCATCGTCTTCAGCGATAAACTCAGGTACAGGATTTGGATTTACATTACCTGGTGCTGGTGCATCTGGAGATTGGTCATAGTAAGACTGCTGTTGCCATGCAGGTGGATGGTCCACATCGATACCTAAGCTTGAAATCGCGTCTTTTACCAAGCGCATCTCAACTTCGCCTTCGTCCGCTAGGCGCTTAAGCGTTGCCACAACAATATGCGCAGCATCAACGTT
The DNA here is from genome assembly GCF_038155145.1 of Psychrobacter proteolyticus. Classification (GTDB taxonomy): domain Bacteria; phylum Pseudomonadota; class Gammaproteobacteria; order Pseudomonadales; family Moraxellaceae; genus Psychrobacter; species Psychrobacter proteolyticus_B. The sequence continues at coordinate 389,771 of NZ_JBAKAY010000001.1, read as the reverse complement.
AAAGAAACTACGTAGGTTTTCGCGCGTATCGGAACGGCCATAACCATCGGTACCTAGAGTTGTGTAAGGACGGTTGTCTGGTAACCAAGCACGAATCTGCTCTGAGTAGTTACGCATATAATCTGTCGCTGCAACCACGATACCTTCGTGCGGTGCTAACTGCTCAGTAACCCAAGGCACTTTCTCTTCATCCATTGGATGTAGACGATTGTAGTCATCACAAACCATACCATCGCGAGTCAGCTCGTTAAAGCTGGTTACGCTCCAGACGTTAGACGTAATATTGAACTCGTCTTTTAGTATCTGTGATGCCTTCTGTACTTCGCGTAAGATAACACCAGAACCTAATAGCTGTACTTGTGTTGAACCATTGTCTTCAAGCAAGTACATACCACGTTTGATACCTTCTTCGGCACCTTCTGGCATAGCAGGTTGTTCGTAGTTCTCATTCATCAACGTCAAGTAATAATAGACACGCTCGCCTTCACCATACATACGGCGTAGGCCGTCATGCATGACCACAGCTAGCTCATAACCAAAGCAAGGATCATAGCTGACGCAGTTTGGCACGACATTGAACAGAATCTGTGAATGACCATCTTGATGCTGTAAGCCTTCGCCATTAAGTGTTGTACGACCAGCAGTTGCGCCTAACAAGAAGCCTTGTGCTTGACAATCACCTGCCGCCCAAGCCAAATCACCCACACGTTGGAAGCCGAACATTGAGTAGTAGATGTACATCGGAATCATCGGTAGCGCGTTGACAGAATAACTGGTTGCTAATGCAATCCAAGTACTCATTGCGCCCGCTTCGTTGATACCTTCTTCTAGCATGTGACCATCGATAGCTTCTTTATAGCCCATCAATGCTTCACTATCTTCTGGCGTGTATTTTTGACCAACAGCTGAGTAGATACCCAATTGACGGAACATACCTTCTAGACCAAACGTACGCGCTTCGTCAGGTACGATTGGTACGACGCGATCTTGGATGTCTTTGTTTTTGAGCATTGCAGATAGCAATCGCACAAATACCATTGTCGTAGATTGCTCTTTACCATTGCTGCCTTTTAATACCCGATCAAACATTGATAATTCAGGGATATTCAATGGGATGTGACCACTACGGCGGTTTGGTAGATGACCACCTAACGACTCACGACGACCTTTTAGATACTTCATTTCCGCCGAACCTTCTTCAGGGCGGTAGAACGGTAGAGTCTCTAACTGCTCATCAGTAAATGGCAAATCAAAACGATCACGGAAATACATCAATGCTTCTTGATCAAGCTTCTTCACCTGATGCGATTTGTTGACTGCTTGCGTTTGAGCAGACAAGCCATAACCTTTAACGGTCTTAACCAAAATAACCGTCGGTTGGCCTTTAGTTTTCATAGCTTCGCTAAATGCAGCGTAAACTTTAACTGGATCATGGCCGCCACGGTTCAGGCGTGAGATTTCTTCGTCGGTCAGCGCATCTGCCATTTCTTCTAGCTCTGGATATTTACCAAAGAATTCTTTGCGAGTAAATTCAGGCGTACGAGCTTCATATAGCTGATACTCGCCATCCACCACTTCTTCCATACGTTGTTTAAGGACACCCGTATGATCTTTACCAAGTAATGAATCCCAGTTGCCACCCCAAATAACTTTGATAACTCGCCAGCCTGCGCCGCGGAATACTGACTCTAGCTCTTGAATGATTTTACCGTTACCACGGACTGGACCATCAAGACGCTGCAAGTTACAGTTAACTACCCATATTAGATTGTCCAACTTCTCACGACCAGCAAGAGAAATAGCACCTAAGCTTTCTGGCTCATCCGTTTCACCATCACCCAAGAATGTCCAAATCTTACGACCTTCTTTTTCTAGCAAGCCACGGTTTTCCATATAACGATGTACATGAGCGTGATAGATAGACATGATTGGGCCAAGTCCCATCGATACCGTTGGGAACTGCCAGTAATCAGGCATTAGATATGGATGCGGATAGCTTGATAGGCCTTTGCCGCCTACTTCACGGCGGAAGTTATCAAGCTGATCTTCGGTCAAACGACCTTCTAAATAAGAACGTGCATAGATACCTGGTGCTGAATGACCTTGATAATAGATCATGTCGCCACCGAAGTGATCGCTAGCTGCGCGGAAAAAATGGTTAAAACCCGTTTCATAAAGCGTTGCACTAGAAGCGAATGTCGCTAAGTGGCCGCCCAAGTCGTCATCATTTTTATTGGCACGCATGACCATGGCAAGGGCATTGTAACGAATTAGCGCACGTATCTTACGCTCCATGCCTAGATCGCCTGGGTACATTGGCTCGTCTTCAACAGCGATACTATTGACATAAGCGGTGTCTAGTCTGTTAAACGGCAGTCCTTCTTGAACCGCCATATTGTATAAGGCTTTTAGGAGGAACTGAGCACGGTCCTTGTCTGCGTGTTTAACCACAGACTCAAAGGCTGCCAGCCATTCCTGAGTTTCGGTGCTATCAGCATCCTTATAATAATTCATTCTTGTTAATCCTTTTATATCAGTCATACCTACCTATTGGCAGGGCTTCATTGAAAAATGCATGATGAGAGATTGGTTTACTTATGACATCCTTGCTACGTCCAAGCATTCCATTGTTTTGTGCGATGACATACTGCTCGATTATAAAAATAGTATTACTTGTATCAACGAATGCGTCAAATCAACACATCCGCCAAGCCGTCATAATGCTATAACTATCTATTCAAACGTTAATTACTATGACATTCCATTATAATCTTTTGCGGTTAAGTTGTTTATGGCTGTAGAGAAATGAAGAAATCGCAAGTATTTTTTAAATAAATAATGATTAGTTTTTTTAAAAATGACTATCTATACATATCTCTTCTGTAGTTCACCCATATAGCTATTAGTTCTAATTAAAGGTAATTTTTAGATATAATTAAATGTTTATATACAATTAGTTACATAGTGTCTATTATTAGTAATAATATAACTTTCTTTTTTATCAATGTAAGCTGTGTTAAACAAAGTGATTCGTTGATTGAATTAATTTAAAAGTTGTTAACTATTAGGATTGGTATTATGAGAAAAAATAGTGACTTTCTATTCCTATTCTTTAATTTGTTTAACAACACTCTACGCTATATTAAGATATTGGTAGCAACGGGCTTAGTTTTAAGTTTTGGCAGTTCAGCGTTTGCGGCTGCAACATGTCCTGCTGAACAAAGGCTGTATTACGTAGGTGCTGCGCCACCCACCACAGCATACAAGTCACTACCTTTATCTAGCTGGGTAGAAGGCAGCTTAACCCGGACTTACACTTTTGCAGAAAGTACAGGGAATAAAACATTAACTATTAATTTCCCACTATTTCTAGATAAGTATACAACTTACAGCTCACAGCCTCCCTACTATGGCAGTCTCAATGGCGCTACATTAAATGCCATTACCATGATTCATAACTCTACAGCTACCAAAGAAAACCATATCATGGATGTAACGGTCAACAAACCTGTTACGAAACTTGGTTATGTCATACAAGATGTTGATTCAACCAGAGACGGTGTTGGTAATGTTCCTTATCAAGAAGCTGTCGATGTCTCCTCAACTTCTGGCACCTTGACCTACCAACCTGATTTTCACACTATTAACCTTTCCTTCGATATAGTTACATCCATTTTACGAGCAGCTTGTGTCGGTAATTCGACCACCTATGCTTGTCCTATTGAAGCAACATGGGGCGCCAAAGCCACTAACAGCATTTTTAGAATGACTCATAGTAACCAGCGCAGCGATTATAATGTAGGACATGTTCTTGGTTACTCCGACTTTTACTTTTGTATGGCACCGCCCAAACTTGTAGTGAAAAAAGTGCTAAATGGCTCACGTGTTAACAGCAATGATCAATTTGAAATCTTTGTCACTGGTGGTTCGGTTGCTACAAATAGCTTTACTACTGCTGGTACAGGCTCAACAATCAATAATGGCACTAGTGCTACACTGAGCTTGACAGAAGGCTCAAGCTATACTGTTACCGAAAGAGTGGTGAATGGAACTTTAGGCGATATTGCAAATTACAATGCGACTTATAAATGTTTAAATACCACTACAGGCATTACGACCATTATGCCAACTGCTGCAATGACTTATGATGCAACAGCTAAAGCTCGCTCTTTTACGCTTGCCAACACTGTATATGGTGATGAGATTACGTGTACGGTTACTAATGAGCCAAACTACATATTTTCAGGCATTGTGTTTAATGATAATGGCGGTATCGTAGCCAGTGATAACAAAAAATCAGACATTTCTAGCACCTTTACTGGTAATAGCAATTATTTTAATGGTATTTACGATAGTGCGAGCGAGTTAGGAATATACGATAGCAATTTGAATATACGTTTGACAGACTGTAATGGAAACAATATTACAAGCACTACTTTAAACCCTCAAAACGTTTTGAATACTTCGACTAACAGAGGTCAATACAGTTTCGTAGTACCTGCCAGTGCATTGGTTAACAAAACAAGAGTCTGTCTCATAGAAAGTGAACCAAATGTGTGGGACTACCCAGTAGACGCGACCACAGATAGCCGAGAGGTTACGCTCACAAGTAATGTTTACAACTACAACAATCTAAACTTCGGTGAAGTCGCAGCAAACAACGCTGCCTTAGTATTGATAAAATCACAATACATTCATGAATGCGACGACAATTTAAATTACCAGAATATTAGCAACAACAGTACTGACCCAACCACGGGTTTTAGTGTCAATTCAGTCAATGGCGCAAGTCCAGGAAGTTGTGTTGCCTATGCAATACGTGCCTATAACCGCGGTCATTTGGGTCTTGAACAAGTACAGATCCGTGACCAACTACAAAGTGCTCTTGTTACCTCAGTCTTTAGACGTCCTGCTCCTTTGTTTTTACCTACTTCAGTGAGCAGCCCTACCGTCACATACGGTAGCAACGGTGAAATTCGTTCTAATCAATTTAGCTTATCTGCGGTGCCTCTAGGTAGCACGCAGCCGAGTTCGGCCGTTTTATATTTTAATATAAGATATGGTTCAACACAGTAAATCTAGTTTCTGAAACTAACTAGCTAATAATTTTTCTTTTATTAAATGCTTATTCTACCACTACATTTGAGCAGACACTTTTGTAAAAGAGGGTGTCTGTTTTTGATTTTATTTATTGAATATTTGCACTTCGTCATATGATAACTACCTTTCGTAACATATTGTTAGTCTTTACTTATCTTTATATTTAAGATTATGTATCGAAGTAATCTAACTACAGTTTTTAGTTAGCTTGTTATCTAAAAAAGCATAAATTAGAAGGTGCGATAGTATGTTTTGTAAAACTCAAAATCGTTTGTATTCATACTTGAGTAGTGTATCTATATACCGATTAGTCATTCTAACTGCTTTTTTATCATTGTTTTTAAACAACAGTGCTAACGCTAATTTCGAATCAACGGACAGCTCTAGTACTGGATCATGTCCCATTAATCATAAAATGTACTACATTGGCGCAAGTGCGCCTACATCTACTACTGCTGCGCCTGTAGTAAGCACCCCTTTGAATTGGACAGCTGGAAATCTATCAAATACTTTTACATTTAATGAGGCATCAGGAAGTAAAATATTCAAAATTAACTTTTCTTCAGTAATAGATCTGAATAGTAATTACGGTGGTACGCCACCTTTCTATGGGACGTTAAACGGTGTCACCACATCAGCCCTAAACCTTGTTCACAACTCTCCAGTATCCGCTACTTCTAGAACCAACCATGTCATGGATGTGAGCATTAACCGCCCAACCAGTAAGGTAGGTTACAAGATTCAGGATATAGACTCAGTAACCAACAATACTTTGACACCATATATCGAACAGGTTGACGTGTCTGCTAACAGCGGACAACTGACGTATAACAGCACTTATCACACTATTAATGCGAATAGAAATATAGTTACTGGTAGAAAAGGCCTTAACTGTGGTACGGGTGGCTGTACTATCGATGCCAACTGGAACTATACACTCGCTGATATTGCACTTAACTTAAAACACAACAATACGGTAAGTGAGACAAATAGCCCCCATGCAGTAGGTTACTCCGACTTCTATTTTTGCCTTGCACCGCCCAAACTTATCGTAAAAAAAGCATTGAGTAGCACACGTGTCAACACTAACGACCAATTTGAAATCGTAGTTAGTGGTGGTTCAGTGGCAACAAATAGCTTTACCACTACTGGTACGGGTTCAACTATTACAAATGGTACTAGTGCAACACTTACCTTAGCAGAGAGCACAAGTTATACCATTACTGAACGCGTAATGAATGGTACGATATTAGGCGATATAGCGAGTTACAATGCCACTTATACATGTAACAACGCAACTACAGGTAGTGCGACCATTATGCCTAGCTCTGCGATGACCTATAATGCATCAGCTAAAACTCGTTCATTCACGCTTAGTAACGTCACTTATGGTGATGAAATTACATGTACGATTACTAATACCCCCTCAACCTATACGTTTTCAGGTATAGTTTTTGATGACAATGGTGGTATCACAGCAACTCAGGCAAGTGCAACTAATGCCGATATTACGAACGGTATTTACGCAAATAACTCGAACTATTTTAATGGTGTATACAACCCTACTGCTTCAGAAACTGGTATTAGCGGTAGTACTGTCAAACTTGTCAACTGTGCTAACACCTCTACTATATATGGCACACAGGCAGTAACAGGAAGTGGTGCAGCCATTGGTCAGTACCAAATCAGCGTATCAAGTAATATTTTAAATGGTAATACTAGTAACCTTTGTCTTATAGAGGAGCGTACAGGCAGCACCTACCCTTTGCGCACTAACGATAGCAGTAAAACGATAGCTTTTTCGTCAAGTACTTATGACTACCCAAATAATAACTTCGGTAGAGTGATTGCTGAAAATGTTGCTTTAGTACTAAGAAAATATCAATATCTAAATGATTGTCCTTCTACCCTAACCTATACCTCTATCAGTGAAACTAGTACGCCCAATACAGGTTTTAGTACAGCAACTATAAGCAATATTGAACCTGGTCGATGTATTGCTTATAAGATTTCTGCTACCAATCGCGCCAATGTGAATATTGACAATTTTATTATGCGAGATACCTTGCAACAAAAGGGCGTCAGCGGTGCTACTGTAACATCCGTACTTGCTAATCCAGCACTTTCTACAATTGATTATACTGCTAGTGATAATCCAGTAATTGGAGCCAATGGTGAAGTAAAAACTAAAACCTTCGTTTTAGGCCCAAGAACCAAACGTGATTTTTACTTCAATACCAGATACGGTACCACTCAATAAAACCGAATTAAGAAGCCTATCTGGAACACTTACTAGATAGGCTTCTTTTCGCTCTAATTATTGCTCTCCAAAGATTTTACTCTTCTTTCTATACTCAATTACCAATTGAGACATATTACCACTTAGATAGTCCAAATCACCTTTTGTCGTTTTAATAGTGACTTTTTGTAGATGATTTGTGATTATGATTCCATAGAAAAATACTTCAGTTTTAGCGCCTATACAAAGAAAAGAATGTGAAGTATTTCGAGCTTTATACATTGGCTGCGTCAATAGTTTTTGCGACATTAATTGCAAATACTTTTACAACATGAGCCACAAACTCAGTGACCATTGAAAGACTAAAAATAACGATCAGAGGTCATGAAACGTTTACTGAAATCCCGATTCATCATATTAGCTTAGTAAAAATCTACTTTATATTTGGAATCTCTATGAAATCAAAATGTTTTCACTATAGTCTATTACCTATCAGTATCGCAGCCTTTATGAGCTTGAATACAGCAAATGCTGCTACTGCCACTGCTGTCAGCGCTCCAGCGGCAGCGATTAATAACAAAGCGTCTGCAAGTTATAGTATCGGTACGGTAGCTCAGCCTGTCGTCGAATCTAACACGGTGACGGTAAGCGTAACTGAGACAGCAAATTTTTCATTGGTATCATTAGTTATAGATAACGATAATGATCCTGATACAGCCATCAACCAAACGGCTATTCCAGGTGGCACAACCACTTTCACGCATGCTTTAACCAATACGGGTAACGTAACAGATACCTATACGGTTAATACAACGAGTCTCAATGACCCTACTATCACGACTGCCACCCCAGATTATGCTCTTGGTACATCAAATGCGATCACCTATACTATTGTACAAAATGATGGTACCGCTTTAACAGCAGCCCAAGTCACAGCGCTGCCTGCTGGACAAAATCAAACTGGTACACTAAGTAACGGTGGAACTATCAAACTACCACCAACTTACAGGGCGAACCTTAGCTATGCAGCAGCAACTCCTAGTACTCGCAATGGTAATGATAAAGGTGTAGGTACCTTAACAGCCACAAGTAGCTTTTTTACTAATTCTAACGCAGCTAAACCTGCGTTAGTTAACGAAAACCAAACTTTGGTCAGATTACCTACTTTTAAGATAGAAAAAACAGCTACGTGTGGTTCTAGTGTCCCTTGTACTACGTTAGATCTAACTGCCTCAGCGCCTACAATCGATTATAGTATTAAAGTGACTAATGCTACGACTACCTATAGTGCAGATGCAACTAGTTTTGTTATTAGAGATGTACTTCCTGTGGGTATGACATTGTCTGGCACCGTTACAGCGAATGGTGCATCAGTTACTTCTAGTGGTAGAACGAGTGATGATCGACAGATCATTGATGTGTCAGTAACTAGCCTAACGGTTGGCGCAAATCAAGTTGTTAGCTTCAAGGTCAACGTTGATAAGACCAAATATACCACTGCTAACAGCTCAGCAACTAATAACGTAATTATTTATGACAAATTCGTTGGTGCTGTTGGTCCACTGCCAACCAATCCAACTGTAACTACCGACTACGATATCTTAGATAGTACAGTTACAACGAATGATGTTACCAGAATCCCTAGTACTGCTGATGCGGCAAATGGCGCTGGCGAAGACACCACTTCGACTATCAATTTCACCAATCGTATTATTGTTTTAAACAACCCTACTATTAGAGAGATCGCACCTACCTCAGGGGCGAATCAGGTCACCCATCAAACCAACATCGTCAACAATGGTCAAGATATTGAAGGTACTAATACTAACCCTTTGACTTTCACCATTACTGATGGCGGTAATAATGCAGCGGTTGCGCCTAATAGCACTGTTACTATTACTTATACACCGCCAGGCGGCACAGTAGGAACGCCAATCACACTGGCAGCTACCAATGGTATATATACCATCAATAGCACTACACTGCCAAGCGGGATAGCAAAGGGTGGTACAGTCGCAATCAATTACGGCATGACTTCGACTAATGCTATTATCGGAAGCTCTGAAACCTCTATCGTTACATTGACGGCCGGTGGTAATGGTGCTCCTACCGTACCATCAGTTACTGATACGACTAATGTAAGAGGTCTAACGTTATTAAAACAGCTAGCACTACAAGTCGACTGTACTGGTACAATTAGCGCATATGAAGGAACATTAGGTTCTAACTCGACAGCAACTTTCAATAGCAAACCAGGTGACTGTATCTACTACAAAATTACAGCAACCAACACCTTTACTTCGACAAGTTTGAGCAATGTGGTTGTGTCTGACTCGACCAGTCAATGGAAGGATTCCACCGGTAGAGTGCAAGCTGTTTATCAAGACAATGCTATTGGATCTACAGGTGCTAGTAATACTGGTTTGACAGGGACTGGCGATGCTCAAAAAGTCTCTACCACTTTTGCAACCCTTGCTAGTGGAGCTTCAGGTACTTTGATTTTTTCTACTAAGGTAAGTTCATAGTTAGTAAATGTTTAGCCTATCCTTAAAAGGTTAACAAATGATGCTCTGGTTTGAATATCTTTAAACCAGAGCTTACTTTTTCAGATAACGCTACTTTCCGATAATCCTAAGCTTCGTAAGCTTTCTAAAAACTTCTTATCTATTCTATATTTACCCTATTTAAAATACTTTCGTATAGTCTCCTATCAAAATAATTCTCTCTGTTAAACGTAGCTGTATTCATCATGTTATTGACATAAACATATACAACATATGAGCAAAATGAGCTTATAAATCTTTTAAAAATGTCTCATAGGTATTAATTTCTCTAAATCTAAGCCATTAAACTCTTCTAATCTACCACTTATCATATATCTAATGACTAACTGTAATTCGTTTGTAATAATGTAAATATAAAAGGTTTATTTTATTGTTATGTAATTTTGTAGCCTGCTATATATTTTTTTGGCACATTTATTGCTTATTAAATAATAAATGAAAATCTTACTGACAAATATGGTTAGGCAAGGAATAGAATATGAAAATCTTTAACGCTTTACGTATCAGCTTATTTGCTATCGTAGCATCTGTGTCGTTATTGAGCGTTGCTCATGCTGAAAATGCGCTAAAAATGGAATTGACCGCTAATAAAGTTGTCAAAAATGCAGAAGGGAAAGTAAGCTATTTACCTGTCAGTACAGCGCCTACAGGTACTGTAGTTCAGTATAAAGCGACCTATACTAATACGGTAAACCAAGATATCAATGACTTGGCCGTAACCCTTCCTATTCCTACTAACATGGCGTTCAACGGTGAAGTAACCCCAGCCAGTGCTCAAGCTAGCATCGATGGTAAGAATTATGCTGATATTCCATTAATGCGCAAAGTCGATGGCAAAATGGTAAAAGTACCATACTCTGAATATCGCACTTTGCGTTGGAACATCAGATTGTTACCAGCAAAAAAATCTGCTGCTGTGTCACTCAATACCATTGTTGAATAGTTCCCTTTTAGAACTTTTCATTTAATACCTCTAGGAGATTTACCGTATGAAACCTAACTTATTTAAATACTCAATATTAACTGTTGGTATCGTCACTGCAATGGGTGCCGCCCATGCAGCTACCAGTGTCTCTTATAATCAAGAACAAGCATTTACTGTAAAAAACATTGCAACAGCTACTTATAATGTTACTGGCAACCCTGCTGAACAAAAAGCTGAATCAAATGAAGTAACTATTAATGTTACTGAAACAGGTGCATTTAGTTTGCTTGCAACTGGTGGTGCTTCTCCTACTGATGATATCAACGAAAATATTAAGATTAATCCACAAACAGGTGCAACGGTCGACTTTACACATACGCTAGCGAACAAAGGTAACGTCACTGATACTTATACAATTAATCTTGCGAATGAAGCAGGCGATAACTTCAACTACAATATTGCAAATAGTACAATTACTTATCAAAAACTGGATGCTAACGGCGCGCCTGTAGGTAGCCCAGTTACTATAGCTAATGGGGGCAATATACAACTTGCACCAGGTCAATCTGCTACTATTATCGTTAATGCTGCTGCCGATACAAATACACCGCGAGTAATTGGTAATACAGGCATCTTAGATGTTACAGCTACTAGTGCCTATTTAACGGGTAAAGGTCAGACTGCCACGGCTACTAACACAGATACAGCTGTCACTGTAACACCTATTTATGCCATTACTAAATCAGCACAAACCAACCTAGGTACCAAAGTCATTGATTTAAACAATGATAATGCATATGTTGATTATACGATTACCGTCCAAAACCAAGGTACTGCTAATGGTACTGCCGTTACTATCGAAGATGCCCTCCCGAATGGTTTGGTTGCTATAAAATCTGGTGAACCAAATTATCTAGCACCTACCACAACTGGTGGTAGTAGCAATGTGACTCCTGTCATTTCTGCTGATGGCAAAAAAATTACTGTAACTGGCCAAGATATAGCTCAAGGCAATACTATAACAATCAAATTCCGTGCCAAGAAAGCTGCAGGTGCTACCACTAGTAGTAACTTTGTCAACTACGCTGTTGTAAAAGATGATACCGATGGTGATGGCATATTTGACCTTGTGGATAGCTCGGGTGATGCAAACGACACCGCTACAAGCGAAAATAACTACGAAGATCCAACTAAACCTACGATCGGTAAAGACAACAACACTGCTGCTACAGTGACTGCTCAAGAGCAGACCCGTGCGATTACTATTAGTCCTGGCCTTGATAAAGAAGTCGCTTTACAAAGTACCGCTAATGGCTATACCTATGTTATTAAAAACGAAGGTAGTAATATTACTGAAGCAGATGCGAAAGGCGAGGTTTTATTCACAGTCAAGCCTGTAACAGATATTACTCAGATTACGACAACCCAAGTGTTTGTAGATACTAACAACAATGGTGTTCTTGATACTGGTGAAACCGTATTGACAGCGAATGCACAAGGTGAATACGACCTAAATGATGCTATTACTGCAGGTTTAGCTCCTGGTCAGTCAGTCAATATCGGTGTTTTAGTCGATACTAATGGCTCAGGTAGTAACAATGGCAAAGACAGTGATATTGGCAAGTCTGAAATTATTACTGTCAAAGTATTACCAAAGACGGTGGTAGACGGTACCCCTGCCCCTACAGATGATATCTCTACAACATCGACCACCACCATGCAAGGCATTGATTTATTCAAATTCCAGGCCGCTGCTGACTGTGGTACGGCACCAAGTACTATTACCAATTGGGTCAACTCTGAAGTTATTGCCAAAGCTGGACAATGTGCTTATTACAGACTAGAAGCCACCAATACCTTTAGTAATAAGAGTGTTACGAATATCGCCTTGACTGATACTTTAGTCGACAAGCTGACTTATCAAAGTGATTTTTCGTCTAAGACATCAAACAACTCACCAGTTGCAACGTCAAACATTTCTGGCCAAATAATTCGTGGTACGTTTGGAACTCTAGTTGGGAAAGAGGTCGGTACTATCTATTTCTCTGCCAAAATATCGCAGGCAGGTGCTACTGTAACGCCATAAATAGATTAGTGGCTCTTTTTATAGGAGTTTTCTTAGTAAAGCGCTAGGAAAACTCCGCTGCCCAAACCTTATCAGCCAAGCTTAAGATCACTTTGTTTTTTTTCACAAGTAGGATTACCGATTATGCGTCAAGTTGTATCTTCGTCTCGTAACCCTAGCTATCGCGCAAGTGCACTGACTGCGCTAGCTGCTTCGATCCTACTTATGCAAGCAAACACTACCCATGCCGAAACTGGCAAGGGTGTTACGACTATTAATAATATTGCACAAATTGACTATAGTATTGAGTCAACTCAACAAAGTGGTACATCAAATCAAGTTAGTTTTAAATCTCTTTCTCTACCACTATACGATGTTAGTCTTACACAGCCCTCACTACAGACCATCTCGCGTGGTAAAACTGTTGAATGGGTAAATATTTTATCTAACAATGGTACGTATGACGAGACCATCGCTTTGAGTTATGACTACTCAAGTACTCTATCTAACTTCAAAGTTTATCAAGACATTAATAAAAATGGCCTTATTGATGACAACGAATTGGCGCTTACCGACCCAAGCCAAATAAAAATTGGTCAAGGCGAGAGTATTCAGCTTATTATCCAAGCCCTTCTTGATTCTGATGTCAATGATGGCGACATTGCTGATATAAAAATCGGTGCAATAGTTGTCAATGATGAGTCAGTGACGGCATCTGCAACTGATCGTCTGATCGTCGTAGAACCTAGTATTAAATTTACCAATGCAGATTTCAATGATACTGCTGGAACTTCTCAAGTCGGCGAAAAAGTCTACGTGAAAGCCAGTTATGCACAATGTAATGTACAACCTGAAAAACCTGATCAAGTATGGGTGACCATAAAATCTCCAAAAACTGGAGACAGTTATTCATTAAAAGCTGTAGAAACAGGCAATAATACGGGAAAATATCACTTATCAGCATCGACTCAAAACAATGCTAACGCTATCGATGATGAGATTATTCAAACACGAGAAGGTGATGATTTAGTTGTAAGTTTAGATGCCTGTATTGCACCGTCAGTAGACTTAAACGAACAACCAAATCAGTCTGATTTAGACTATATTACTGGCAATATTAGTAGCAATGTCGCTATTGTAGATAACTCATCTACTTTAAAAGTTGAAAAAGAAGGTGATGTAAAAGCCGCAGAGTTTGGTGATTATGTCAATTATACAATCAAAGTCACTAACGATGGCAAAGTACCAGTTTACAATGTTGAATTAAAAGATGCGCTTCCACGCGGTTTCGATTATGTCGATAACAGTGTCCGTGTTAGCCCGAGTTCTGATCTCAATATCAATCAAGCACAAACGACTGAGTTTAAGGCAGAAGGCAAATATCAAGTACTAAACTTAGGTACTTTCACTGCAGGCGAAACTAAAAACATTACTTATCGGGTACTTATCGGATCATCAGCGTTAGGTGGGGATGGCATCAACCGCGCAACTGCCCATGGCCGTGACGAAAACAACAACACCTTAGCTTCATTGGAAGCGCAGTGGCCTATAGAAGTAAGCCGCGGCGTTATGAATACTGATGGTATTATCGTCGGTAAGGTCTATCATGATATCAATCGCGATGGTATTCAGCAAAAAGAAGACGGCGAGCTTGGTGTCGCTGGTGTACGTATCTATATGGAGAACGGCAATTTCATCGTAACTGATCCTGAAGGTAAATATAACTTCTACGGTATCAGCGCCAAAACACACGTACTAAAGGTCGATCGTACTACTATCCCTAGAGAAACTGAGCTGGTTACCCAAAGCAATCGCAATGCTGGTGATGCCGGTAGTCGTTTTGTTGATTTGAAATACGGCGAATTGCATCGTGCAGACTTTGCAATTGTTAGTAGTATGGCTGATAGTACTGAACGCTTAAATCAAGAGTTGGTTACCCGTAGCAAAAGCATTAGCGCAAAGAATAATGCTCTTGAGCAAGCGGTGAAAACTGAGCTGACTTTAGAGCCTGATTATAATACCGACACTACCGATAATGTAGATGCTAGTGGCTGTAATATTAATGGCGACTTAGATATCGGCAACAACTGTGATTCAGCTATCGTTAATGACATGGTCAATCTAGCAGATGACCGTATTGATATGACGGTAACCACTGTTGCCCCGCCAGTAGAAAAAGAGCTCGAAGAATACTTAAAAGAAGTGGCTAATAACGATGTTACCTTCATTAACTTAAATGAAGGTCAGCAGCTTAGCACGTATAAACAAATGGTCCAGGTTCAAGCACCATTAGGCTCAACTTTCACCTTGTATGCCAATGGCAAACCTGTACCAGAACAAAAGATCGGTAAAACTGCTGAGCAGAAAAAGCAGAGTGTTGTAGCTTTCGATTACTATGCTGTTGATTTACAACGTGGTAAAAACTCCTTGCGTGGTGTCGCAACGGACATAAATGGTCAGGTCATCTCTGAGCAAACTATCAAGGTATTAACTCCCGACAATCTACAAGCTATCGACTATAGAACTCAGGAAAATCTAGTACCAGCTGACGGTATTAGTGAATATCAGGTAGTCATTAGTCTAAAAGATCGTGATGGTCGTCCATATATTGCATCAACTCCGATTACTATCGATACGAATATCGGCCGAGTTAATCTAAAGGATAGCAGTAAAGACCAATCTGGTACTCAAGTAATCGTATCTGGTGGTGAGCTATTAATACCCGTAACTGCACCTAGCGTACCAGGTAAGGGCGAGCTAGTAATTGACACTGGTAGCAGCAAACAAACCATTCCGTTACAGTTTACTGCTCAACTACGTCCACTACTTGCTGTTGGTATTGTAGAAGGTGCTATTTCACTAAAAGACTTTGATGGTAGCAGCATTACCGATGCTCAAGGTGCATTTGAGCAAGAGCTAAATGACTTTTCTGGTAATGACGATTACACAGCTTCTGGTCGTGCCGCAATGTTCCTAAAAGGAAAAGTGCGCGGTGACTACCTGCTAACGCTTGCTTATGATAGTGATAAAAAAGGCGAGCGTTTGTTCCGTGATATCGAGCCGGGCGAATACTATCCTGTCTATGGCGACTCATCAGCTAAAGGCTTCGACGCACAGTCTACTAGCAAGCTTTACGTGCGCCTTGATAAAGGTCGTTCGTTCGCTATGTATGGTGATTTGAAAACTCAGATTGATGACGACGAAGGTATCAAACTTGGTCAATACAACCGTATATTAACTGGTCTCAAAGCTCAATTTGAAGATAGCAATACTCGCGTTACTGCCTTTTTAGCAGAAACCAGTACTAGCCAACGGGTAAATGAGACCCGCGGTTTGGGCATTTCAGGCCCATATCCATTGGCTGAAGACTTCGATGCGGTATTAGAAAACTCTGAAACGGTTGAAGTTATTACTCGTGATGCCAACAACCCTGGGTTGATTATCAATCGTGAGACGCTTACTCGCTTTGCTGATTATGAGATTGACCCTATCAGCCGCAGCTTATTCTTGACGGCACCGATTGCTAGTCAGGATATCGAAGGCAATCCTATCTATATCCGTGTCACTGTCGAAGTTGATGAAGGTGGTG
Source organism: Psychrobacter proteolyticus (assembly GCF_038155145.1). Lineage (GTDB taxonomy): Bacteria > Pseudomonadota > Gammaproteobacteria > Pseudomonadales > Moraxellaceae > Psychrobacter > Psychrobacter proteolyticus_B. The sequence continues at coordinate 373,289 of NZ_JBAKAY010000001.1, read as the reverse complement.
AAGATTATTTGGTCGGTGGTATTGCAGCGAAGCAGCAACTAACGAATAAAGTCGCCATCGGTGGTAGCTATTTAAATAGCGATGACCCAATGAACAAAGAAGAATTGGCTAGTGTTAATAGTGTTGTTAAATTCAATGATAAGCTAAAGCTGGTCGCAGAATTTGCGATGAACAAAGCTGAAAACCCAAATTTTCAGTCAAGTAATCAAATCAACGCGACAGAACTGACTGATAGTGATGTTGAAGGTAACGCACTACGTATTGAGCTTGATTTTGATAATAAGAAAAATATACGAGCTAAAGCTTATTATAATGATGCTGATGAAGGTTTTGTCACTGGTGCATCACCGCTTACTGCTGGACGTACTGAATCTGGTGTAGAGGTTACTCATACTCTAAATGATAAGAAAACTGCTCTTAAGTTAGAAGGCATACGCACAGAAGAGCATACTACTGACGCTAGCCGCGAAGGCGTGCAAGCAAGCGTTGAGCATCGTTTAAGTGAAAACATCGTTGGTGAAATTGGGGTTCGTTATTACAAACAAGACGCGACTGCTGCCTCACGTAATACTCAAGCCGCGACAGACGTTGTAGATATTACAGACGACACTCTGTTTAATGATGACATTATCAATCAGTCAGCGTTGAGCAGCGTTAGTAACGCTGAAGAAGATATTGAAGGTACGACTGTTCGTGCTCGTATTACCTCTCGTCTACCTAAGTTGAATGATAGCTTGGTATTTGCAGAGTATGAGCAAGATATCGAAAACAGCTCACGTAATGCAACTTCTATCGGTGGTGAGACACCGCTCGGAAATCTAGGTCGACTATACGCACGTCATGATTTGATTAATAGCCTATCTGGTACTTATGGTCTTGATGATACAGATGAGCGTCAACGTACCACTGTTGGTTTTGATGCCACTTACATGAAAGATGGTAAGGTTTATAGCGAATACCGCATGCGCGATGCCATCAGTGCACGCGAAGCAGAAGCAGCCATTGGTCTAAAAAACAAGTGGTATGTTCAAGAAGGTCTAACCTTAAACACTTTATTTGAGCGTGTCGAGTCTCTGGAAGGTGAAGAAAGCAACACTGCAACAGCGGCAGGTATCGGTGTTGAATATCTTGCCAAAGAGAACTATAAGGCATCGGGACGTTTTGAAAAACGTTGGGGTGAAACAAGTGATACGCTACTTGGTAGTGCTGGTATCGCCTATCGCTATACTGATGAGGTTACCTTCTTAGCCAAAGACATCTACTCACGCACTGACTATAGTGATGGTGATCGCACTATCAATCGTTTTCAGCTAGGTGCTGCGTATCGTGACTACGATAGCAATCAGTTAGATATGCTTGCAAAATTTGAATATCGTTTAGATGATAATAATACTGGCGATGACGCTTATCAAAAAGACACTATGGTTTGGTCATGGAATGGTAATTACCATCCTACGCGTCCTTTAACATTGTCTGGACGTTATGCTGGTAAGTATACAGAATACGAAGCAAATAGCTTAACCAGCGATAACACGGCTCACGCTGTTTATGGCCGCGGTCTTTATGACATCAGTGAGCGCTGGGATATTGGGTTACAAGCAGGTACTTACTGGAATGATCAGGCAAATGACTTGGCTTATATGCTTGGTGCAGAAGTGGGTTATAGCCCAATGACCAACCTTTGGTTATCACTTGGTTATAACTTCATGGGCTTTGAAGATGAAGATATTGCTTATGACGACAGTACTCAGCAAGGTGCTTACTTTAGATTGCGCTTCAAGTTCGATGAAGACTTATTCAAACGTGAAGACCCACGTAAGAACCAACGTCTAAGCAGCAATTCTGCATTTTAATTGTTTGATACTAATGATACTGTCGTAAGTATAACCTTATGACAGTATTATAATGATTGTCTTATGATGAATTATTTTGTCATTCAATAAACAATTAAGTCAGCCCTAGTAATGGTAAATAATACCAACGTTTATTACCTTAACATAAGGTTTACACCATGTTTGATTCAGCCATCAATGCAGCACCTTTCAAGCGCTCAGTATGCGTTACACTATCAGCTTTATTCTCGTTAACCTTTATGCAGCCAGCTTTAGCTAAGAGTGAGACTGTCCAAGTGGCTAACTCAACTAGCATGGCTAAATACTGCCGTGATGATAGTCAGACTCAAGTACGCTCTTATAGATATCAAAGCGAACAACAGCGCCTGTTAAATTGTATGGTCACGCAATTAAAACCCTATCAACAAAAAGACAAGACAGCCGCTCAACAGTATTTCGCTTACAAAGCGCAAGCGTGGTTGAACTATGCTATTCATCAAGACAGTATGAATAGCCGCTCATCCGCAGGTCAAGTTGCGTTAGAAATGGCAGAGCCTATATTGCAAGCGCTAGATAATGACACGGTACAAGACTTGGGCTTGCATCAAGATATTCCGTCTACCTCTGCCTTAATGCGCCCTGATCTATGGGCAACTTTAAGCGCACTTAAAGACGGTGATGGCATAGCGTCAGCACCACGTGAGATGGCATTTAGTGAAGTGGCTTTGATTTGGGCAGCAACCAATCAATGTGCGCGAGGCTGGCGCGAATCTGGTATGCATTTTCGCATGGCTGATCGCTGGCTTGAACAAGCTCGCGAAGCTTACGTCAATGCCAATAACTCACAGACCAATGTAGCGCTAGAGAAGTCAATAGTCAGTTATCATAAGCAGTACTCGCCTTTAGACGCGAGCGATGATACTTGCCGTGGACAAGATTTGACATCTAACCGTTAGAATAATCGATGTTTTATTAAAAATATTAACCTCTATTACTTCCAATCTTATACTAAAAATTAGACGCGAAAAAGCCGACATATTTGTCGGCTTTTTTATGTTTAAAGTGAGCTAAATTAGCGGTTTTTACGTGGCAACTTTTCTGGTAGGTAACAACGTAAATAAGCAATAAATGCTGTATTTGCTTCTTGGATATACTCTTCAGTAATACTCTGATGACGGCGATAAGACAACGTAAAGATAGCATTTACGATGCTATAAGCAATCAACAAGGTATCTTGGATATCATGGAAGTTTGGCATCTCATAACGCTCTGACAAACGCTTATAGACCAGATCAACGATTTGATGATCCATATCTTCACCAAAGCTATCACCTTCAAAATCAGGTGTATTGGTGTCATAGATAAGCTTGGCTTTGGTCTCATCGTTATGGAATATCGTAATACAATGATCGATAAGCGCCGTTAGATACCCTTGCCATCTGTCATAGTTGCCAATATCGACCGTCTCTACCATCTCTAATATTTCAATCGCATTCAAAAAACGCAATGCTAAAAATATTGCTTCAATATTAGGGAAAAAATGATAAGCAGAAGCTCTTGGTATGCCCGCTTCTTCACACACAGCTGCTAACGTAATATCGTTAATAGCATGTGTTTCGCTCAATTTTTTGGCACCAGCCAATAGTTTTTGACGACGTGCACGGCCTTGCTGGCTAGTAAACTTAAACTTATTAGGTACAAGCTTTTTTGCCAATTCCGAATCTACCAACACATCTTCAATTTTTTCGTCTTTGTTATCACTCATTGTGAATCTCTTAATGTTGCGCCCTATTTTATAAATATAATCTTCATTGAATAGTATTTATCCTCAGATAAAGGATGGTTGACTGTTGGCTAAAATATAAAGCCTGTATGGTCACTACTATGTTCAATGCAGAGGCATCATAAACGCTTGCACATTATCAAGCAAGGGACATGAATAGGTTAAAAAATAATCCTACGATCAGCAATTTAATAGAGCTAACCGTCTAATTTTATAAAGTTAATCATTGAGTTTTATTTTCGCCCTTATAATACCATGATCAGTGACTCTATCGGCATAGTCCCACTTCAAATGATCATTAAAATAATCGACCCGTTCGACATAACCGAGCGAAAACTTACTATCAGGCAAAAACTCTTCTGAAACAAATAACTGGTCGATAACTTCTGGCATGCCTTGATATATATGGGTATAGGCAACATCCTTCATCCAGCCATATCGTGCCTGAATCCGAGCAGCATCAAAAAGTGCGACATCACGCATACTTTTATCGTAGTTGACTTCCCCAGTTTCTGTCATCAACTGAGTAGTCACGCTACCTGTGACATCATTCATATCGCCCAATAGGATCAATGGTTCACGGGTATGTTGCAATCGCTCTATGATAGACATACGGATAGAGGCCGCTTCTGCCGCGCGCATACATAAACTACGAAGCTTGGCGCGAACTCGAATATTTGGATCGTCCATGTCTTCTAATAGGTCACCATTTTCGTCGCGTAAGAAAAAAGCACGTTTGCTTTTTAGGTGCGCTGTAATAATTGTAATGGGCTGCCCGTAGGCGTCAACACGTAACACTAATGGAGGACGGTTGAAGCGTTGATAAGGGCCGATATCAGGCACATCAATAATGGCTTTTGGTGCTATATCCTCTAGCAAACTGGTTTCTAACTGCTCAAATCGGCTGATAATACCGACAGCAGGTGTATTCTGTGCACCCATGCCTTTGGTATATATGCTCGCGCTATCGTTACTTGCAAGTGGAATGACCGCATGCTCAGGCTTGAAACCTAGTGAAACAGCCAGCGCTTCTAATGCATCACTATCCCAAACCTCTTGTACTGCGATAATGTCAGCATGCGCTTTAGCCAATAAATCTGTAAGACCTCGCAGCTTATGTTCATAGGCTTTATCGTTATAAGCTGGCGCATTTTCATAATAAGTCCGATTAGGGTTCGCAAAGTTCAGCAGGTTTGCCGTTGCGATATAAAACTGTTTACTACCTTCAGTGTTATTACTCATATGTTCCCCATCGCTCTCATTATTATAGTACATAATATTCACGTATGTGTATACGCTGCAAATTTCATGCCTAAAAAAACTTCCAAAGTTAAACCTTGGAAGTTTTAAGATAGCATAAATGTTGATAAGTAGATTTACTAATAGAACTGGACATACAATTAATCTATTTTAGGTAATGATATAGCAATCTCTAATATTAGCTAATTACTAAGTGCATTTTTTACCAAAATGTTTGACTAACCGTTCTAATAGTTACCTAAACTCTCTTATGATACGCGGTTCCATGCATCACGTGATGCTTGACGCGCTTCGTTCCATTCCATGCGAGACTCACCTTTTACTTCGTGCCATGAGCGCTCTAAATCTGCTTCATGATCTTCAAAACGAGCATCTACTGGATAACGAGCACGGTTCGCATAACCGACTGCATATGCTGGATGTAAGTCACGGTCGAAATCGTATTCTTCTCTATGATAATCTGCATTTGCATACTCTGCACGCCAGTACGCTTCTTCGTGAGTTGGATCAATAGCTTCTGCTGCTGCATGACCTGCGCCGCCACCAACGATAGCACCAATAGCACCACCAATTAGCGTACCCAATGGACCTGCCATCGTACCAATAGCTGCACCTGCTGCTGCACCGCCTACACCGCCGATACCTGTACCTACTGGATGTGAACCTGGCTCACCGGTAATGATGTCTGCGTTTAAATCTTCTTTTGTCTCTTTTGACATATGTTTTACTTCACTGCGATCGATAGCATCATGGTTACTCATAGTATTGTCCTTAAATTATTTATTATTTATTATTTATTGAATTATTTATTTGCTAATTATTAGCGGTCTTACTAAATCCAATTGAAGTATAGAAATTTATAGGTAAGGACAGATAGGCCGATTTTGTAAACTGTGTCCGTATTGCGATTATCTTGCGTTACAGCCTGTATCTTTATCACATTTGTGTACATCAGCCTCATACTTTGAGTAATTATAAATGTACGATCACAATAAATTTACTAAGTAAATCAATTTTATAATGGCATTAGAGACCTTTTGATAGCCTGTTGCCATTTAGCAAGATGTTGCTCACGAGTATCAGTCGACATACTTGGTTCAAATACCCGATCTACCTGCCATGAAGCTTTCATTGTCGATTCATCATATAACCCAGTTTTCAGACCTGCGAGGAGTGCTGCGCCCTTCGCCGTAATCTCTGTATCTCTAGGACGTAACACCGGAACACCCAACAAATCTGCTTGGAACTGCATGAGTAAATCATTATTTGCAGCGCCACCATCTACTCTCAGCTCAGTCAAAGGATGAGGGCTGTCCTTTTGCATAGCGATAAGCACATCATAGGTTTGATAAGCAACGGCCTCCAATGCAGCGCGTGCAATATGTGCCTTAGTAGTACCGCGGCTCATACCAGTGATGCTAGCACTAATATCCGAACGCCAATAAGGCGCGCCCAGTCCAGTAAAAGCAGGTAATAGAACAACATCTTCGCTACTGTCCACTTGGCGAGCTAGGTCTTCGACATCACTACTTTGCTGAATCATACCCAAATTATCACGCAGCCATTGAACGATAGCCCCTGCCATAAAGACACTGCCCTCTAGAGCATAAGTGACTTCCTTTTTGGGCGGTTGTAGCATGCGTTTTCCTGACTGTACGATTTGGTCAAATGATAAATTGTCTGGACGAATTGGTGACGTTTTACGTTGCCACGCGATGGTGGTTAGTAGCTTATGCTCACTCAATTTTGGCTGCTGGCCAATATTCATCAGCATAAAACAGCCTGTGCCATAAGTGTTTTTGGCCATGCCTGCATCAAGGCAACCTTGCCCAAAGAGCGCTGCTTGCTGATCACCCAATACTGCTTGAATGGGTATTTGCTTTGCAAACAGGCCTTTTTTAGTTTTGCCAAAATCACCGTCGGACGATAGTACTTTAGGCAATATATGCATAGGTATGGCAAATCGGTCACAAAGTGTCTCTGACCATGCCAGCTTATGGATATCAAATAACAATGTGCGAGAAGCATTGGTCACATCGATGACATGCTCCCCGCCTGTAAGCTTATAAATCAGCCAACTATCAATCGTGCCAACCGCTATCTCCCCTCTGCTGGCTCGTACACTTAGCTTCGGATTGTTTTCGAGTAACCACGCAATCTTACTGGCACTAAAATATGGGTCTAAACGCAGACCTGTAATACGCTGAACCCCATGTGCCATGTTGATACTATCAACACCCTGATGCACAGGGTCATTCATACTATTGCTAGCGCTTTCAGCAGCAAGCGTCTTACAGTAATTTGCGGTACGCCTGTCTTGCCAAATGATGGCAGGAGCCAGTGGCTTGCCAGTTTGCTTATCCCACATCACAATAGACTCGCGCTGATTGGTAATCGCGATACTGGTAACGTCAGTGGCAAGCAGTCCTGCCCGATTAATAACATCGTGTGCACAGCTAATCTGAGTTTGCCAAATCTGCTGTGCATCTTGTTCAACGAATCCAGCTCTGGGTGTTTGCAGCGTCGTTGGCTGTTGTACCATTTTGATAGGACGCGCCTGATCATCGTACAATATCGCTCGACTCGATGTGGTCCCTTGATCCAACGCTAAAATATACCCTGCCATGACACACCCTCTACTAATGTTATTTATTCTATCTGCTAGCCATTTAGTGACTATTCATTGACTGCTACTTATTAATTGCTACTTATTGACTAATGCTTATTGAGCATTTTTTATTTGTTAATTACTGTCTAAATGCTTTCATAATAAGATTAAAAACAAAATCTAACTAAAAATAAATTGCGCGAATTTAAAACGTCTTGTTGGCTATGTTGTTACTTATAAACAGATATTTAAAAATTAAATCAATCCTCTATCATACCGCTACTGGTCACACAATAGAAAACGGCAAAATACTGAGCATTGACCCGTCACCATTGTGGCTCTACAGTGTACCTCTTATGACGAATGACCGCTTGTTAGCGCTTTTAATATAACCGTATTTTTATATTAGAATATGAATGATTTATTTAAGCATCATTTTTTCGCTAGCTAGCAAATAGTCTATAATAGTTCAGCAAATTTATATCCTGAGCAATAAAATCTATCGGTGCTGTTCCTTATTTTATAATACCTTACATTCTAATTAATGGCTTATGTGACTTATGAAATTCATTTTATCAGCGCTACCGACTGCTATGATGACAGTTGCAGTCATGAGCGTGCCTGTCATGACTTACGCGAGCACTGACGCTGACAGTATAGAATTGTCAGATGATGTTACACCAGTGGCTGTGACACAAATCATAGATGCTGATAGTCCAACTGATAATGATAAACCAGCTGTAGCGCCTTTTCATACAGTACCAAACCCTCAAAACGCTGAGTCGCAGGCACTGTCTACGCTTGTTGACCCTATTACACATAAAACAGTCGATAACAGCTACGCATTAGACGTCTCAAGCTTTTTGAGCTTAGAGCAAGCGCAGAAGCTGCTGGTACAAGTATCACCTAAAATTGCTGCCAATCAAGCAGCGATTGCCGCTAGCGAATACCAGACTGACGCGCTCAGAACTATCGATAATCCGCTCGTATTTGCTCGAGTATCTGCCAGTGCCTATCATTTAGATGAGGATATAGATTTATCCTCTCTCAAAAGCGGTATCGTCAACGAAGTAAACAATGGCGTAGATAACATAGTCCCTCCGACAGCAGACCTACCAGACTTTGGTGAGCTGGTCGGTGAGCGTATTCCCGACTCTTATAACTTCAAGCGCTCAGGCTCTACGTCGGGTGCAGGTCTTGGTGTCGTTTGGCCTATTTATACTGCTGGGCGCACAGACGCATTGACTGGTGCCTCGGATGCACGTACGCAAGAAGCGATGGCTGATAGCGTACTGGATAAAAATGAGCTTTATAATACGTTAATTGAGCGTTATTTTAAGGCACAGTTAGCGATTATCGCTGCTTACTTACGAGAAGACGCTTACGATACATTGCAACAGACCGACCATATGGCCGAGCGTCTGTTTGAAGAAGGTTTTATCTCACGTGTCGATAGACTAGAAGCACAGTCGGCGCTTGCGGATGCCAAGAGTGAATCCGTCAATGCGAATAATGACGCGCGCCTAGCCATGATTGCGCTACAGCGTCTACTACGTACCGACTACCGTATCAAGCCGACCACACCTTTGTTTGTCTCTAGTCGCCCTCTACCAGATGTGAGCTACTTTCAGGACTTGGCACTAAATAACCATCCTGGACTGCAAAAAGTTGCAGCCAAGCGGGCACAGGCTCAGCAGTTACATGCGCTATCAGATACAGGCTACAAACCAACGATATTACTATACGGTTATGGTCAGGTAGAGAAAGATCCAAGCTGGGTCGCTGGTATATCTGCCAGTTGGAAACTATGGGGCGGACTCGATAAATCCGCATCACTAGCATCCAGTAGTGCCAAAATACGTCAGGCCGATCTCTCTGAGATTGAAGTCAGTGACAATTTATTGCTACTGGTAGAAAAAAACTGGCACGATGTTAATAATGCCCAATCACGCTATCAGGCACTGCAAAGTAATGTTGATTTGGCAGCAGAAGTATTGCGATTACGACGCTTAGGATTACAAGAAGGTGTAAATACTACCGTTGACGTAGTGCAAGCACAGACGCAATCGCTGAAGGCACGTACCGAGCAAGCACAGGCTGCTAATGACTATGTACAGTCACTGGCTGCCCTTATGCAAAGCTGTGGTACGCCACTTGCTTTTAATGCTTATCTCAATGCCGCTGATATTCAATTGCCTACTTTATATACTGAGCAATGATGTGATATGAGAAACCATAAGTCGTGCTGATAAACGCTTTGTATTACCATAAAGCCGATATCGAAAATACTATTACCAACCCTATTACGAACAGCTGCTTTTATGAAAAAATTGACCTCTACATCGATAAAAAACTGGCTACAGACGTTACTAGAAACGTGGCGTATTGCCAATAATTCTAACGTTTGGGCGCATTGCGCAAGCGTAGGTTTCTTTGGATTCTTATCAATTTTTCCAGTGATGGCTGTTTTTGTCTTGCTTTACGGTCTTGCGTTTTCTCCTGCCGAGATGCAAGAGCAAATCTCGCTTTTGAGTCAGTTTATACCTGATACAGTATATGAAGTGCTTAACTCTCGTCTGAGCGAATTGGTTTCTACAACTACGTCTGCCCTGACTTTCAGTCTGCTTATATCGTCCTTGCTCGCACTTTATGCTGGCTCTAAAGGTATCAAATCTTTAATTATTCTTATTAACCTTGCGTTTCATATTACTCAGGAGCGTAGTTTTGTACAAAGCACGATTCGCGCAGTTGGTTTGACCTTTGCAGCAGTAGTCGTATTGTTTATCGCAGTCTCCTCTATCGCGATTATTCCCTTGGGAGCCGCCTACTTCCCTTTCCCTCAGATAGCCAAGACAATTGCGCTTTGGAGCAGGTGGCCCATATTGACAGGTATCATATTCTTAAGCTTTTTAGGCCTTTATCGTCTAGCCCCAAATCGTGATGCCGTCGCCCTCAAAAAATTGATGCCGGGCGCTGCGCTGGCAACGGTTTTATGGATTATATTGTCCATCTTATTTTCAATTTATGTACAAAACTTTAATAACTATAGTGCTGAGTTTGGCGCGCTTTCAGCTGCTGTGGTCATTATGCTATGGCTCTATTATTCAGCATTTATCGTCGCTCTTGGTGCTATTTTTAATTCTGAAACCATAGACAACGCCAAGCCTTATGCGTTTCGAGTGTACTAGTAATAAACCCTTTATTTTCAATTTTGTTGCTTTAGGAATCTCATTGTCATGACAGAATTACCACGCGAATCAGACGACTCAAATAAATCAGCTGATGCAACCGAGTCAGTGACCTCTCAAGATACACAAAATTCAGTCGATCCTGTAGAAGACGTGTCTGATATTGAACCAGAGCAACCGACACCTGCTTATAATCGTGACGCCTCTAAAACTGACAAATCTGCGCGTATAAAAAAAACATTACTTGCCCTATTCATACTGATTGTCCTTGGTACGATTGCGTACGGCTTATACAAAAGTAATGCGCATAGCGAGCCAGAAGTTATTACGCTACAAGGGCAAATGCAGATGCAGCAAACGTCTATCGCTGCAAAAGTGCCAGGGCGTATTGCCCAAATTATGGTAACAGAGGGCGATACGGTAACGGCAGGTCAGCAACTGGTTGAGATGGATTCGCCTGAGATTAATGCCAAGATTAATCAAGCACGTGCTGGTAAGCAAATCGCACAAAGTCAATTAGATAAAGCAGAAAATGGTGCGCGCCCGCAAGAAATCGCACAAGCAAAAGCTGCTTGGCAAGCCAATAAAGCCGCGTCTGACTTGGCAGAAAACACCTATCAACGTGTCAATCGCCTTTACGAAGAAGGACTGATGGCGCGACAAAAGCGCGATGAGGCGTATGCGCAATATCTCGCTACTCAAGACCAAACCGAAGCAGCCCGCTTGCAGTATGATCTGGCACTAGAAGGCGCACGTACTGAAGATAAGTCAGCGGCCACTGCACAAGTCGCACAGGTCGATGCAAAACTCGATGAAGCGCTAGTAGCAAAAGAGGAAGCGAACCTAAGAAGTCCTATCGCTGGTATCGTCGATAATGTCATCGTGAGTGCTGGAGAAGTCATCGGTCAGGGAGTTCCGCTCCTGACGTTGGTGGATACCAATGACCAATGGGTAGTACTTAACGTCACTGAGTCTTATTTAAATCAATTTGCTATTGGTCAGACATTTACGGGTACTATCCCAGCGCTGTCATCAGCGGATAAGCCTTATACAAAACAGTTTACCGTCTATGCGACATCGACCTTATCAGACTTTGCCACTTGGCGTCCGACCAATAATGATGATGGTTTTGATGTGCGCACTTTTGAGGTAAAGGCACGACCCTCTAAGCCCGATGCCCGTATCCGCTCAGGTATGAGTGTGGTCGTACGTATCAATCCTACTCCTGTCAATCAGAACCAAGAGTAAGCCATGCACTTGACTAAGTTAAGTGAGGCTTTTTTACGCAGTGCAGCCTACGAGCGCCGTTTTTTGGCAAAAAACCACTGGGACTTTAGCATGGTGGTATGGATACCACTGGCAACGGTGCTGCTAATATGGTGGATATTTTCACAGACTCAAATTACCGATTTGCCTATCGGAGTCATCGATCAAGACAATAGCGCTGTTGCCAATACTGCCGTCCGTTACTTAGAGGCCAGTCCTACTTTGACGGTCAGACAGCTGTATTACTCCCAAGCGGATGCAGAGGCTGCCATTTTACAGCGCGATATTTATGCTGTTGTCATTATCCCAGAGGACTTTTCTCGTAATATCTTATCGAGCCAGCCTGCTCCGTTGACTCTACAAGTTAATGCACAGTACGGTACGCACTCTGGTATTATTCAGGCAGGTGTCCAAGCGGTCGCTAGTACATTATCCGCAGGCGTAGAGATAAAACGATTGGTCAAACAAGGCGTAGCGCCATCACAAGCGATGACGGCTTACGCGCCTATCAGTGTGCAGCGTATTAGCTTATTCAATGCTGCGACCAATTATCAGCAGTTTTTGGCATCGACCGTCATACCTGCCTTATTACATATATTGGCAATGGTCATTGGCGCAACCACGATTGGCCGCGAGTTACGTGATAAAAATATCGGTCGCTGGTACCGTTTTATTGATACAGGAAAGCCTAATCTAACGCTATCCAGAGCCTCAGAAACATCATCTTCGCTATCAACCAAACAAAATAGCAGCTATAACAAAGCATCATCGAATGCAAAAATGCCCAATTCGGTCAGCCTATCAGTTTTAGTATTTGGTCTATTGGGTAAATACTTTTGGCCAATACTGGCTTATAGCTTGTGGTCAGCGTTGATATTGTGGCTGGCAACGTCCAATCAGAATATCAACATTACGTCTCTCATGGCAGTCTACGCTGGGTTTTTGTGCCTGATGGTATTGTCGTTTTGGCTGGGTGCTATTTTTACTTTGAATTCTTTTTCATTACGTATGGGTCTATCGACTACCGGATTTATTTCAGCGCCTTCTTACGCCTTTGCCGGTGTTACTTTTCCATATATTGCGATTAGTGATAGCGCGCAATATTGGTCAAATGCGCTGCCGCTAACGCATTATCTAAAGCTTCATATTGCACAGTTACAAATGCAAGCACCGATCGCCATCTCTCTACCTATCGTTTATGGCCTCACTCTTGCGGTCATAATAGCGCTAGTACTTGCGGCACTATTAACCAAACGCGCATTGGCGCATCCTGAACGTTGGGGAGCACGCTAATGTCTGCACAATCAAATAATACACACTCAAAAGCTAATTTAACCGACCCTCCTGCTTCGCAAAGTTTTTGGACCAGCTTTATTCAAACTTTCAGAGACGTCTTTGGCGACAAAGGCGTACTTTTGATGTTGATTATCGCCCCTATTATCTATGGGTTTTTCTACCCTTGGCCCTACTCGTCTGAGGTAGTCAATCATGTGCCAGTAGGTATCATTGATCATGACAACAGCAACTTATCGCGTACTCTCATTCGCTATGCGAGTGCTAGTCCATATCTAGACACTGAACGATTTATCAATGAGCAGGCTGCCAAAGAAGCCATATGGTCAGATCAAATTGCTGGCTATATGGTGATTCCAGCTGGTCTTGAAGAACAAGTTCAGTCTGGAGAGCAAGCGCACGTCAGCGTACTGGGTAACGGCGGTTATTTTATTTTAAATAAAAACGTCCAATTGGGTTTCTCTCAAGCAGTAGGTACGGTATCCGCAGGCATCAAGGTAAAGAAAAGCATTGCGAAAGGCGCTTATGCATCTACCGCAGCACAGAACACGCAAGCCGTACCGCTACGGATTATGCCACTGTATAACCAAACTGAGGGCTATGGTGCTTATGTCGTACCTGCTGTCTCTGTTATTATTTTACAGCAGACACTTTTAATGGCGGCTGCGATGCTGATTGGCACATGGTATGAGCAGCGCCGTCACAGTACGAGTGTACGTGGCTGGCTAGGACGTATTGGAGCGCTAAGCTCGCTTAGCTTTATCGTTGGCTGCTTTTATTATGGGTGGGCATTTGAGCTACATCATTATCCACGCGGACAAAACATGCTTGGTACGCTGCTGTTTTTAGCACTATTTTGTCCGACAGTCGCAACGCTCGGCTGCGTGCTCGGATTATGGTTCCGGCAGCGTGAGCGCAGTATGCAGATCTTAATTTTTATCTCCTTACCGATATTCTTCTTAAGCGGCTACCCTTGGCCAGCTGACCAATTGCCTCAAGTATTACAAGTAATACGTTGGCTGGTACCAACCACGCCTGCAATCAATACCTCTGTGCAGCTTAACCAAATGGGTGCCAGTGTTTCTCAAGTCGCTATAGGATTTTACGCGTTGGCCGGCTTATGGTTGCTCTATTTTGTTTTATTGCTATTTTTACGCAAGCGTATTCCCCAGCGAAAAGCCTACCTATAAACCCTCAAATTAATTAAATCTATGAGCATAAAAAAAGCGCTTACTAATAATAGTAGGCGCTTTTTTATTTATACGATATAAGTAGACAATGGTTTAAAACACTCGGTTCAAACCATTCAATGCTGCCACACGGTATGCTTCTGCCATCGTTGGATAATTGAAAGTCGTATTTACAAAGTACTCAAGCGTATTGTTGCTCTTACACTTCATCACTGCTTGACCGATGTGAATAATTTCTGAAGCGTGGTTACCGTAGCAATGGATGCCTAGAATCTCTAACGTATCACGATGGAATAATATCTTTAATACGCCTGAACGTTCACCAATGATTTGGGCACGTGCCAGATGTTTAAAGAATGCCTGACCCACTTCATATGGGACTTTTTCATCCGTAAGCTCTTGCTCTGTCTTACCGATACAAGAGATTTCAGGAATCGTATAAATACCAGTCGGTACACTAGATACTGGCTCAGCATCACTATCACCAACCATAAAGGCAGCGGCACAGCGACCTTGGTCATAGGCAGCAGAAGCTAGTGATGGCCAACCGATTACGTCACCAGCAGCATAGATATTGTCGACGTCCGTACAGTAAGTGTCATCTACTTTTAACTGACCACGGCCATTTGCTTTTAGCCCAATGGCTTCTAAATTCAGGCCTTCGGTGTTACCTGAGCGACCATTTGACCAAAGAATGGCATCAGATTTGATGCGCTTGCCGCTCTTTAGGTGCAAGACTACATAATCATCATGAGTCTCAAGATGATCAATCTCTTCGTTACTACGGATAAGCACACCGAACTGTCTAAAGTCATGCGCGATGGCATCACTGATTTCGCTGTCTAAGTAATTAAGCAACTGATCTTGGTTATTGATTAGATCAACTTTGTAGCCAAGACCAGTAAAGATAGACGCATACTCACAACCAATCACCCCTGCACCATAAATAATGATTTTTTTGACCACATAATCCATTTGCAAGATTTTGTCAGAGTCAAAAACGCGTGGATGGTTAAAGTCTAAAATCTCAGGACGGTAAGGACGACTACCGACAGTGATGATGGCTTTATTGAAAGTGATGGTTTCATAAACATTTTCATCGACTTCAATACGTAGCGTATGTGCGTCAATGAAACTTGCCCAACCTTGAATGACTTCGATACGGTTGCGCTCATAAAAACGTGTATGGGTACTAACTTGACGACGAATAACTTGACGCGCTTTGGCGAGTACTTCATTTAGCGGTACTTGCTTATATTCCATCGCCTTGGTAAACATTGGATCGCGGCGGAAGTTAATCAAGTTAAATACAGATTGGCGTAGTGCTTTACTTGGAATCGTACCAACGTGAGTGGAGTTACCCCCTACTTGATCACGTGGATCGACGACCACGACTCTTTTACCAGACTTGGTCAATTTCATAGCAGCGGCTTCACCAGCAGGTCCCGCCCCTAAAACAACTGCGTCATACTCATACTCATGATCGTCACTTTTTAGACGGCGAGAATCTTTGGTAAAACCAGATTTAATATCGATTCGTGTGTCATCGAGCGGATTCACTAGGTCTGGATGATGCATGACATCATCAGTCACTTGCTCGTGAGTCTGCTCTATCTTTTCTTTTTTGTTCTTACCTTCGGTATGTTCAGGGCTTGGCACGTGTCCGCTAGATTTATTTGATACTTCGGTATGAATATCTTTACCAGTATCGTTGGTCTCGTCGCTTGCACTTTTACTTACCATGATGTCCTCTTTATATTTATTTATCGAGTAAATGTTTGAGATATAAATGAATCAATATGTCGATGAGTTAGTATCATGTAGATAAATGAATACCGTCCTACTAAGGCATGCCCACCATACGTTGTGACAATATGTTTTGCAATGTCCAGTGACCAGTAGCGCTCTGCTGCCCTTCATCAATCTGCGGGCGGGCGCTAATAATGTACTCTGTACCAAGGGTTGGTTTGAAATCGTCGATCCAATCATAAGGAATTTGGAATACGCTACCGTCTTTAGACTTAGCAAGTAGGCACTGCATTGGCAATTCTGAAGCACAAGCAACACGGTTTGGCATGACGGTCAGTGTCTGCGCTTCTCCCAATACGATACTTGGAATATAGCGCGGCTCAGGTACTGGATCCTTTGCAAATGGTGATGTTTGACAAGCACTCAGTAAAGTCGCTGCACTGATTAAACCTGCCAGCAACAACGATGGATTTATAGATTGATAGGCTGAAATCATAATATTCTCTATATGATAATTATCTAGGATGAAATGATGTATGTTTATTAGTGTTTTTTGCGCATTTATTAGAGCTGACTGAACACTTATTGATACCGATTGAACAGATACTGTTTAAGCTGACATTCATTATCCAATACGGCGTTTGAGACCTGTCATCTGCAAAATACGTGTGGCAATCTCTTCAACAGACATCTCCGATACATCTAAGCTTGGAATACCATGCGTGATATATATACCCTGAATCGCGCGCTGCTCTTGCTGACATTGCTGATAGCTAGAATAACGACTGCCTGCACGGCGCTCTTGACGGATTTTTACCAAGCGATCAGTATCAATAAGCAAACCAAATAGTTTATCTTTGTGCTCACGTAATGCTTTCGGTAATTGATTGTCGTACAAATCATCTTCAGTCAAAGGATAGTTAGCCGCTCGAATACCGA
Organism: Psychrobacter proteolyticus; assembly: GCF_038155145.1. Lineage (GTDB taxonomy): Bacteria > Pseudomonadota > Gammaproteobacteria > Pseudomonadales > Moraxellaceae > Psychrobacter > Psychrobacter proteolyticus_B. The sequence continues at coordinate 356,181 of NZ_JBAKAY010000001.1, read as the reverse complement.
ATTGTAATGCTAAATATAAAGAAGTCGGCGTCTTACCTGAGCGTGATACACCCACCAAAATAATATCGGCTGCATTATAGTGACGAGTACGCGCGCCATCGTCATTGTCTAAGGCAAAATGCACTGCATCAATACGCTCTTTATAGGTTTCAGAATCGACATCATCATGTGCATGGCCTGAATGACCATCTGGCTCCACACCAGTCTCTTCTGCAACACGGCCAATCAGACCTTCATACATATCCAAGTTACAGCTGTGTGCTGAGTTGATCTTTTCACGAATCTCAGGATTGACGATCGTATCAAACACCAATGGCAACGATCCATCGCGCTGATACGCCATGTTAATTTGTTCAACCGCATCTTCCGCACGCTCTAAGCTATCGACGTATGGCAATACTCTTGTTTCAAAAGGAACCGAGGCAAACTGACTCAAAATAGCGCGTCCAAGTGTCTCAGCCGTAATCGCTGTGCCATCTGAGATAAAAAACGCCGTTCTAATGGCTTGTGAGCTGTCCAAGTTTAGCGCATGGCGATTTTGGATAGTGGACTTAACTTGTTCAGATGGATTGCTTGAGTACATATCGTTGACACCTCGGTTGAAAACTCAATAGTGACCTTCATTTAGTTTTTGGTATAGATCTTAGTAATAATTCAGACTTGGTAAACAGTTATCAGTTATTGACTATTAATAGCATGACTTTTGCTCGACTTTTTATAGTTGCCTTTATAACTCGTATCTTAGGTTCTATAACTGCCTTCTTCAAACGAACCTTTTTCAACACCTATACCGCACATTTATTATGCAATGTGCATCAACTATCTATGCGCTACATTATACGCATATTAGCCTCTTAATAGAAATCAATGTTACAGGCGTATACTTAGCACTAACATTGTTTTTCATCTTGTCGTCATAGTTAATTCACCTCTCATTAAGGCAGTTTTTTATGCTTCTTCTATTATGCTTCTTTTATACAGATACATAAAATTGAAACATAAATTATGGAAATACTCTAAACGTGGCTTATTTGAATACACTTATGTTATGCAGTAATTTGCTTTTGATAGCGCACAACATCGTCACTAGCAATGAGATTTTTCATCTAAGTAAATACGAAACCTGATGGGACTGACCCTAATTTATGTAGCAAACCCCACAATTTGTATATTTTTAACAAGTTTTTTGGTTAAAACCCTCGAAATTGTCCTAATATGGCGGTATAATTCACCGTTATAATCTTTACTAAATAACCTTATTTTCTGGAGTTATCATGGCAGCGCAATCTACAGCACTTGTAATCAATCTTGATCAGCTAGGAAAAGACGACATCGAAATGGTTGGTGGTAAGAACGCTTCGCTTGGCGAAATGATCAGCCATCTTTCTGATTTAGGCGTTAGTGTTCCAGGCGGCTTTGCCACCACTTCAAATGCATTTAACCGCTTTTTGACTGAAACAGGCTTGCTTGACAAAATCAACAGCGAGCTAAAAACACTAGACGTAAATGATGTTAATAAGCTTGCGGCTACTGGTAAAAAGATTCGTACTTGGATTATTGAACAAGAACTGCCAAAAGATCTTGAGCAAGAAGTACGTCAATCATTTGAAACCATGAGTGGCGGCGAAGACATCGCTGTTGCTGTCCGTTCATCTGCCACTGCTGAAGATTTGCCAGATGCGTCATTTGCTGGTCAACAAGAAACCTTCTTGAACATTCGCGGTATTGATAACGTCCTAATTGCTATTAAAGAAGTATTTGCTTCTCTATACAACGACCGTGCAATCTCTTACCGTGTACACAAAGGTTTTGAGCACGAAGGTGTTGCACTATCTGCTGCCGTACAGCGTATGGTACGTTCAGAGACTGGTGCTGCTGGTGTTATGTTCACGCTAGATACCGAAAGTGGCTTTGATCAAGTGGTATTCATCACATCAAGCTATGGCCTAGGTGAAATGGTTGTACAGGGTGCGGTTAACCCAGATGAGTTCTATATTTCTAAGAAATTGCTAGCCAATGGTAAGCCATCAGTTATCCGCCGTAACCTAGGTAGCAAGCATAAGAAAATGGTTTATGGTGATGAAGGCAGCACTGCTAAATCAGTTAAAACCGTTGATGTTGAAAAACAAGATCGCATGCAGTTCTCTTTATCTACTGAAGAGCTAACCTCACTTGCCAAGCAAGCGGTAACAATCGAACAGCATTATGGCCAAGCGATGGATATCGAATGGGCAAAAGACGGCGATACTAACGAGATCTTTATCGTTCAAGCACGTCCTGAGACTGTTAAGAGCCGTCAAGACAGCAACGTGATGGAACGTTATGTCATCGACACGACTGGCGCAAAAGTATTGTGTGAAGGTCGTTCAATCGGTCAGCGTATCGGTTCAGGTAAAGTGCGTATCGTTAGTAACCTAAACGAGATGGACAAAGTAGAAGAAGGCGATGTATTAGTATCAGACATGACTGATCCGGATTGGGAACCAGTTATGAAGCGCGCTTCTGCTATCATCACTAACCGTGGTGGTCGTACCTGTCACGCTGCGATTATCGCGCGTGAGCTAGGTGTGCCAGCTATCGTTGGTTGTGGTAACGCAACTGAGCTATTGGTTGATGGTCAAGACGTAACTGCTTCTTGTGCTGAAGGCGACACTGGTTTCATCTACGAAAGCCAGATTGATTTTGAAGTACAGACTAACTCTGTTGAATCTATGCCAGAGCTAGCATTCAAAGTGATGATGAACGTTGGTAACCCAGATCGCGCATTCTCATTTACCCAAATGCCAAACGAAGGTATCGGTCTTGCACGTCTAGAGTTCATCATCAACCGTATGATTGGTGTGCATCCAAAAGCATTGCTAAACATGAACAGCTTGCCACGTGAAATTGCGCAAGCAATCCAAGAGCGTATCGCAGGCTATGCATCACCTGTTGACTTCTATGTTGATAAATTGGTTGAAGGTATCTCAACGCTAGCTGTTGCCTTCATGGATCAGCCCGTTATCGTTCGTATGTCAGATTTCAAATCAAACGAATACGCTAACCTGCTTGGTGGTAAGTTATACGAGCCATCAGAAGAGAACCCAATGCTTGGTTTCCGCGGTGCTAGCCGTTATGTGTCTGATAACTTCCGTGACTGTTTTGAGCTTGAGTGTAAAGCACTAAAACGTGTACGTGATGACATGGGCTTGACCAACGTTGAGATCATGATTCCATTCGTACGTACTGTCGGCGAAGCCAAAGAAGTCATCGAGTTACTTGAGAAAAACGGTCTAAAACGTGGCGAAAATGGTCTACGCGTCATCATGATGTGTGAGCTACCAACCAACGCCCTATTGGCAGAAGAGTTCCTAGAGCATTTCGATGGTTTCTCAATCGGTTCTAACGATTTGACTCAGTTAACGCTTGGTCTTGACCGTGACTCAGGTATCGTCTCTCATCTATTTGATGAGCGTGATCCTGCTGTTAAGAAACTATTATCTATGGCTATCGAAGCTTGCCGCAAAGCTGGTAAGTATGTCGGTATCTGTGGTCAAGGTCCATCAGACCATCCAGATCTAGCATTCTGGCTAATGGAGCAAGGTATCAGCTCAGTGTCATTAAACCCTGACTCAGTACTAGATACTTGGTTCTTCTTAGCTGGTGAAGAAGCGAAGTAAACCGCTACGTTTAGTCACAGCGGTCATTCACACAGTCATTAAAGATACCACTATTAGGGTCTATTTGATTTTTTCAAATAGACCCTAATATAATGTCCTAAGACATGACTAACTATGCAGGCAATTATGCAGATTTTCCTTGCTCGAAATAACGTACAAGCTGGCCCATATCAGTTGGAGCAGCTGAATATCATGCTGGCATCTGGTGAAGTATTGCTTGATGATCTGATGTGGCATGAAGGCTTAGCTCAGTGGCAGCGCGTAGGTGATCTTACCAATAACCAAATGGTTTATCGCCCGACCGGTGCTAATACGCCTGAAGTAAACGACTCTATCATCAATAACGTGACCGTCTTCCCTGAAGATACCAATAAAGCGAAAGATGATAAGTCAGTATCGTTAGATAGATTATATGGCAAGCCTGAACGTCCTAAAAACGTGAAAGCCGACATGACGACCAATCGTCATCAAACGCCGCACAACAATGTCTCATTAAACAAGTCTACTCTCAGAAAGGCTGTTGCAGACAATGATAAAGTCGTCGGCAACGTGGTACTTGCGCCAATCATGTCACGCGTATTGGCGACTGCATTAAATGGCCTACTTTATATATTGGCCATACTGCCGCTAGTAATGGCATTGACTAAGATGGATGTGGACTATACCAAGTTCCAAAACATTCAAGATATGGACGCCGCCTATCAATACTCAATGACGCTGATGGAAAGCCTTCCTAGTAGCACATTGATGATGTCACAGGTGATGGTCTTTGGTCTATTTGCCTTACAATTGGTATTTATCACCATGCGTGGTCAATCACTAGGCAAGCTAATCACTGGTATTCGTGTCGTGGATCAAACCACGCATCGCCTACCTTCATTTATTAAGCTTATTGGTACACGTACGTTACTGTTATTTATTATCTATAACCTACTGTTTTCGTTTACCAGCTTTTTAGGCTTTGTGATTATCGCTATTCATTATTACATGGCATCTAAAAGCCCTGAAAATATTGGTTGGCATGACAAACTTGCCAAAACCTTAGTGGTAAAAGCAGACAGTAGCCAATTGGTAAAAAAATCAAAATCTGAATAACAGTATTTTGGTTTAGTTATTGGTTTTATAGCTCGTTACACTCAAAAAAGCTGCGTACTATCGCGGCTTTTTTATTTAGCAAAGCTTATTTAGCCTTTATTTATATTTTATTGACAGTAGCTTGGTGATTAACCTTTGTGTTAGTTGCCGAGTACTGTTATAATACGGCGCTTTATAAACTAAGCTTATTCTTGATTGTTTTTTATAAAATATGACCAGAATTGGGCTTACCTTATAAATCTCCTTGCTATTAACATAGGGTTAATAGCTACTAATCCGTAAGGAGTCATAATGCGACATTACGAACTGGTGTTACTTGTACACCCAGACCAAAGCGACCAAGTGGTCGGCATGGTTGAGCGCTACATCAAGTTAGTTCAAGACAACAACGGTGTTATCCATCGTCTAGAAGATTGGGGCCGTCGTCAACTGGCTTATCCAATCAACAAGATTCACAAAGCTCATTACGTTCTTTTCAACATTGAAACTGACGGTGAAACTTTAGCTGAACTTGAAGAATTATTCCGTTATAACGACGCGATCATTCGTAGTCTAGTTATGCGCCGTGACGAAGCTGTCACTGAAGAGTCGCAGTTAGCCAAGAATGCCGATGAAAAACGCGCACGCAAAGCAACTACTCGTCGTCCAGACAATCGTGAAAACGATAGTGACGACAACGACAACAGTGAAGACTAATTAAAGGAGAATACTCATGGCACGTTTCTATCGCCGTCGCAAATTCTGCCGTTTCACTGCTGAAGGCATCACTCACATCGACTATAAAGATGTTGAATTGCTAAAACAGTACATTAGTGATAATGGTAAAATCGTACCAAGCCGTATTACTGGTACATCTACTAAATATCAGCGTCAATTAGCGACTGCTATCAAGCAAGCTCGTTACTTATCGCTACTTCCATACACTGATAACCATCAAGGTTAACCGCTAACTAGGAATGACTCATGCAAATTATTTTGTTACAGCGTATCGTCAACCTTGGTAAACTCGGTGAAACTGTCGATGTAAAACCAGGTTACGGACGTAACTTTCTTATCCCTCAGGGCAAAGCGCTACCTGCTACTAAAGCTAACATTGAAAAGTTCGAAGCACGTCGTGCTGAACTTGAAGCTGAAGAAGCAAAAGAGATCGCTGTTGCTCAAGAGCGTGCTGATGCATTGACTGACGTTAATGTTATCATGCGTGCTAAATCAGGTGACGAAGGCAAGCTATTCGGCTCTATCGGTACTCGCGATATCGCTGAAGCATTGACTAACTCAGGTCTAGAAGTAGACCGTGCTGAAATCAAGCTACCTGAAGGCACTCTACGTCAAGTTGGCGAATACAATGTTGATATTCAGCTACACCATGACGTTACTGCTAGCATCTTAGTTACTATTCTTTCTGAAGATGCTAACAACGAAGATTCAGCTGACGAAGAAGCTGCTGAAGAAGACTATTCTGAAGAGTAATCTTCTATATAGTTAGACTCAGTCTGTAAAAAGCCAGCAACTTAGGTTGCTGGCTTTTTTACGTGCGTCATTTTTGACATTAGAGTTTATGTATTTAGACCATTTATATCGCTAACTTACACCCCCTTATCTTGATAAATTAGGATTTTATATATTCCTAAACAGCTTAGGATTCTCAAAAAATCTATTGCTATGATAGCGGTGTTATCTATGCAATGTTGCAGTAACTAAATGCAACAACTACCTTAAAAACGCTATACCAAACAACAAGATACTGCCTATATAATCATCTTTATTACTATTAGCAGAATTGATAATCTACTGCTATCTAATGTACTAATAGGGCGCAAGAACATGAAAGACAATAATAACATCCATACCGATGACAAGCTTATCTGTATCCAAGGTAATGCATACTACTCCGAAGGAGAGGTGTATACAGTTGGCAGAATAGTCAATGATAAATATTTTCAGCTGTTGACCAGTGGTAACGACGATCATTGGTATGCTACGTTGGACGATCAAGGTATTTATGTCAGCTTTGATACTGCAACTGCTACCAATAACAAAGCTTTCTTTGATAAGATTGCCTAACTGTAAATAATGTCACTTCTTAGAATACTTATCTTAAAAATAACTGTTACTCAAGTAGGTAAATATTGTTTAGACAAAAACTGGTCATTATAAATGGCCAGTTTTTTTGGTTTGAGGTATTAGCAATTGCCAGTTATAAAAGTATTTCCACACACGTCTTCGACTTTTTCTTGCTAATTACCCTCATTTCAAAATTAAGTCTCTCTCAATTTTTTGTCAACAGCGCCAACTATTTAACGAATCTATTTCCTAGCGGCGTCTATTTGCTATAAAATATGCCCCTTTAAAATTTCGTATCGTTAGTGATGCAGATAGTTGGTTCGATATCGTTTAAATGTAGACATGGTAAAAGCCTGTGAAAGTACTACGCAAAGTAGACTTAGCAAGCTATATACCATGTTTAATCTCGATATAATTGGCTGTATTGCATTGGTAATCAATTGAAATATAAACCATATTGAGACAGTGATGATTGTATTTTGGCTTGTGCTGACCATTCTTTTTATTATTTTCGCTACCGCAAAATTAAAGTGGCATCCCTTTTTAGTGTTGATTTTATCTGCTTTTTTGGTCGCGCTATTTTATCAAGTACCACTTAACACGGTCGCCAAAACGATTTCTGATGGTTTCGGTGGTATCTTAGGCTATATCGGTCTTGTGATTGTATTTGGTACGATTATTGGCTTAATCCTTGAAAAAACGGGTGCTGCTATCGTAATGGCAGAGTCAGTCATCAAAGTATTGGGGCCACGCTTCCCTACTTTGACCATGTCTATCGTCGGTGCAGTCGTTTCTATACCTGTATTTTGTGACTCTGGCTATATTATCTTGAACTCTCTAAAAGAGTCTTTGGCTGAGCGCTTACATGTATCAAGTGTCGCGATGAGCATTGCCTTGGCCACTGGTCTATACGCTACCCACACCTTTGTACCACCGACGCCAGGCCCAATCGCAGCGGCAGGTAACTTAGGCCTAGAGTCAAACTTAGGTTTGGTTATTATGGTCGGTGTGGTCGTGACAGCAGTTGCGGTACTGGCTGGCTGGTGGTGGTCTAATCGCTTCCTTAACGCTACTCCTGACAATATCAATGCGGCAGATGCTCCAGCAGCAATGCCTGAAGGAATGAAGACTCGTGATGATTATAATCACTTGCCTTCAGCGACAATGGCTTTCCTACCGATTATCGTTCCTATCATATTAATCTGCCTGTCTTCGGTTGCTAATTTCCCAAGCGCACCATTTGGCAGTAGCATGGTAGCGGAGATTTTGATATTCATTGGTAACCCATTGACTGCGTTACTTATCGGTTTATTCTTATCATTCTTCTTAATTAAATCAAGCAAAAAAACGCAAGAAATCAGCGATAGTATCTCGCAAGGTTTGGTAGTAGCAGCCCCTATCCTATTGATCACTGGTGCTGGTGGCGCGTTTGGTGCCATGCTAAAAGTGACACCAATCGGTGACTACTTAGGTTCGACGCTATCTGCTTTGGGTTTAGGTATCTTTATGCCATTTATCGTCTCTGCTGCGCTAAAAACGGCACAAGGCTCAACCACAGTCGCATTGGTTACTACTTCTGCTATGGTTGCCCCACTATTGAGCCAGATTGGCCTAGACAGCGAACTTGGACGCGTGTTCTGCGTGATGGCAATTGGTGCCGGTGCCATGACCATTTCACATGCCAATGACAGCTTCTTTTGGATCGTTAGCCAGTTTAGTCGCATGAGCGTGGCACAAGCGTACAAAGCTCATTCAATGGCTACTGGTATCCAAGGTGTGACTAGCATCGTATTTATCTGGTTATTGACCCTAGTGTTTATCTAGTTCATGAAATTGGGTATTTCTACATACGTTTATTTGATGATCGTTAAATAAATGTTTTAAAACATGACACTATCGCAATGATCGTGTCATTAAGATATTCAAAGAGAGCCGTATGAAAATTTTGATCGCCCCTGACTCGTTTAAAGAAAGTTTAGAAGCACTGGACGTGTGCCATGCCATTCAGTCTGGCTTTAGTCAAGTGTTTCCAGATGCTGACTATAAGCTGTTGCCAATGGCCGATGGCGGTGAAGGCACCTCAGCGGTATTGTCTTATGTATTGGGCGGGCGCTGGAAAGAAGTCAGAGTACATGACCCGTTGATGAGACCGATTACGGCAAAGTATCTGTTATTGCCCGACGCGACTACTGTTATCGAAGTGGCTCAAGCGTGCGGATTGCACCTACTGACAGCTGATGAGCGTAATCCCGTTATTGCGAGTAGTTATGGTGTTGGGGAGCTGATCGAAGATGCGTTAGAAGAAGGTGCTAAGCGTATCGTTATCGGTCTAGGTGGTAGCGCAACCAATGATGCAGGCCTTGGCATGTTAATGGCGTTAGGCATAACATTTCATGATATTAATGATAGCCTGCTCACTCATGGTGGTGGCGCACTTGCTAGCTTACATAAGCTCGATAACACTAGCCTGCATGCAAAGATATCAGACACGGTATTTGAAGTTGCTTGTGATGTGACCAATCCATTATGCGGTCTGCTGGGTGCAAGCGCAGTATTTGGGCCACAAAAAGGCGCTTGTCCAGAACAAGTCAATACCTTGGACAAGGCACTCAGTCACTTTGCGACCATATGTGGACAGCATGGCTATGAAGACTGTCAATACGTTGAAGGCGCTGGCGCTGCGGGCGGTCTTGGTTATGCGATGATGACGTTCTTTCAAGCTCAGCTAAAGTCAGGCTTTGATACGGTTGCCGAAGTGGCTCACCTGTCACAGCATATCGCAGAGGCTGATCTTGTCATCACTGGTGAAGGTAAGCTTGATGCGCAAACGGCCATGGGTAAAGTGGCAGGCGGTATCAGCCAAATCGCTAAGGCTAGCCGTACACCTGTTATCGCTATCTGCGGTAGTGTAGATGGACTAAAACCTGCTCAGACCAGTCAGTTCGATGTGGTTATGCCGAGTATCCAAAAAGTAGACACGATTGATAACGTGTTAGGCTCTGCTTACAACAATATTGAGACTACTGCTGCTAATATCGCTGCAAGTATCAAACTTGGGCAGACTTTAAAATAGACGCAATCTTTCATAGTCGCAATCTATCAATAAGCCTCCTCCACTAAATGCACAGCTATCGAGCGTTTTATTAACTCTTTGTCAGCTGTGCATTTATCACTCTCAAAGTACCTATAGCCATTTTTTTACTTCATCAATGACTGTATGCATTCTATTAGAGAGTACCTGCTGTCGTCTGACTGCCAAATATAGCGTTTCGCTAACGGCAATTGGTAGATAATGACTGCTAATCAGTTCAGGCTTTGGATAAGCAGCCACTGCATGTGCTGGCAAAACAGTAAAGCCTATTCCCCTGCTGACGGGCTCTAAGATTAACCCTATCTGATTCGAAAATCCTTTTTTCTCAAAATCATTGATATGCTGGAATTGCTCATAATTGGCAGTCAGTAGCATGCCTGCATGATGGGCGCCATCTGGATGATCGATAAATCCAAGCGCTATAAGCTGCTCCCAGCTAGGCTCTGCTGTAGCCGCAGGAGTTACTAGTATCAATGCTTCTTGCGCCATAGGTTTGCAGCTAACCGTTTCATCATCTGAGATATCCGTCATAAAGCCAATATCAATCTCGTGATTTGCCAGTGCCCGCTCTATATCAGAATTTGGAGCAAAACGATAATCAATCACTAGTTTTGGGTGCTGCTGCTGTAAAGACAAAAGCTGCGGATACAGCTTAAGTCCCACACTACCCGGTGACATCAACCGTACCAATCCTTCATAAGGCGGATCTTCACCGATTCGCTGTTCTAAATTTGATAATCGCTGCAGTATCTCGCCTGCTTCTTTATAAAGCTGCTCACCTGCATTGGTCAATGAGAACTGCTTTCCTTGACGAATCAACAAGTCCGTATCTAGTTGCTCCTCTAACTTACTTATGTGTTGGCTTACACCAGACTGCGTCATATACATACGTTCAGCTGTGCGGGTAAAGTGCCCAACTTCAGCAAGCGTACAGAAAGTTCGTAGCCATGTAATATTTATCATTACGTTTCATACTTATTTATATAATATTTGATAATTTTACATAATAAATGTGCATTTGTATACTGGCCTCACGTTAAACAAGAGTACAGCAAACAGGAGCACAAGCTATGAACAACGTTTATCCAAGAAGCTTTTCGCACATCGGTCTGTCAGTCCCTGATTTAGATGCCGCCGTAAAATTTTATACTGAAGTGATGGGTTGGTACACCATCATGGAACCAACTGAGATTGTTGAAGATGACAGCCCGATTGGTGAGATGTGTACCGAAGTATTTGGTTCTGGTTGGGACAGCTTCCGTATCGCTCACTTGTCTACTGGTGACCGTATCGGTGTTGAGATTTTTGAATTCAAAAATCAAGAAAACCCTGAAAACAACTTTGAATACTGGAAAACAGGTATCTTTCACTTCTGCGTCCAAGATCCAAACGTTGAAGAACTGGCTGAGCGTATGGTTGCAGCTGGTGGTAAAAAGCGTATGGAAAAACCACGCTACTACTATCCTGGTGAAAAACCTTACCGCATGATTTATATGGAAGACCCGTTCGGTAACATCGTTGAGATTTATAGCCACAGCTACGAGCTTATCTATAGCGAAGGCGCATACTAAGTTCAGTATAAATACAGCTTAGTATAAATTTAAGTTAGTATAGATTTAGATTATATCTGATTGAAAAACCAATAGCGTACTCATCATCTGAGTGCGCTATTTTTTCGTGCGCTTTCTATGTGCTCCATCTATCGTATAGAATATGAGCCATGCTACTATTTAAATCGCTTTATATAACTTTATAAATAGTAGCATTTGCCAAATCAAACAATCGATTATCAAGGATGATAAATGACTCAATCTGACGTTACTTTAGACATAGATGACCTGTTGGTTATTAGAGAAGACAATAAAGAAAATGGCGTAGTCACGCTCACCTTAAACCAACCCAAGCAGTTCAATGCATTATCCGTTGAAGTGCTGTCTGCCATGCAAACAGAGCTAGACAGTATCGCTCAAGACAATACGATCAGAGTCGTGGTTATTCAAGCGACAGGCAAAGCATTCTGTGCTGGTCATAATCTAAAACAGATGCGCACGCATGCAGATGCAGCATTTCATCGTGCTCTATTCCAGCAATGTAGCCAAATGATGCTTACCATCAATCGTATGCCGCAAGTCGTCATTGCAAAAGTACAAGGCATTGCCACCGCAGCAGGATGTCAGCTAGTCGCAGCTTGTGACTTAGCCGTTGCCGCTGATAATGCAAAATTTGCCACCTCTGGGATAAACGTTGGACTTTTTTGCTCTACGCCTGCTGTAGCCGTCAGCCGTAATCTACCTCGTAAGCAAGCGTTTGAGATGCTAATCACAGGTGAATTTATCGATGCGCACACAGCCTTGCAATATGGATTAATCAATCGAGTTGCGCCAGTAGAGCAACTTGATCAGACACTACAGTCACTGATAACAGTAATCACTGCCAAGTCTCCGGTAGCGGTGAGAACTGGCAAAGATATGTTTTATAAACAACTGGATATGAACGTTGAAGATGCATATGACTATGCCAGTGACGTGATGACTTGTAATATGATGGCAGACGATGTGAGCGAAGGTATTGATGCTTTTATCGAGAAGCGTCAAGCAGTATGGAAAGGGTGCTAACGGTTTGACAAAAATACTCTGACCAAAGAAAAATGAGGTTACCATTATTATGAAATCATCATAGACCCTAAGATTATAAATGCAAGAGCTACCAATGATCTCAAAAATGGCGAACTACAATCTGGCCAGCGAGTGATAATAAAATATAAATTGGCAAATGGAAGAAACAGATACAAAAGCCCCCAGAGTATTGATTCTTGGAAGGCAATGATAATTAACTTAATGCTATAAACAAGAAGCATAATACCTGCGATTATAAGTATAATAGAACCTAAAATTTCCACGTGATTTTCCTCAAAAATACCCAATAAAAACAAAATATAATCAGCTAAAAAATATTCATAATATTAGTGTTATGATTGCTGAAAACATTACAGCTTCTCAAAATACATTAATTATCTCAGAAATATTGCTAGAATATAATAACAGGTAACGTGAGAAATACATAATATTATAAGACATAAGTTGAATAAATATAACTTGATCTACTTTGATAGCTTATAAAAATATACTCACAAACAATCTATGAGAAAACAGGAAAACAAAAAAAGGCCATGATATCGCTATCATGGCCTTTTTGATTTCTATTTAATACCGGTACTACAGATACTACGAGCAGTCTTTATTCAGCAGCGATGGCGATCATCTCAACCAATAGCTCAGGACGTGCTAAAGCTGACTCACCACAAGCGCGAGCTGGTGGCTGAATACCCTCAAACCACTGGTCATAAACTTCATTCATGGCAGCAAAGTCAGCCATGTCTTTGATCCAAACTGTTACTGATAGTAGCTTTGATTTGTCACTGCCTACCTCTTCTAGCAACGTTTGGATTTTTTCTAGACAAGTCAATGTTTGCGCTTTGATATCGTCTTCTGCATTACCTACCTGACCACACAAATAGATAGTTTGGTTATGGATTACGGTTTTGCTCATACGTTGATTGCTGTGTAGCTTCTTAATCATGTCTATACCTTTCATTTATTAATTTAAGTCTATGCTAACTATAATCAATCCACTATAAAAGCGTTACTGCGTTAACCTCGCTTGAAGTATGACATATACATCTGCACTCGGTTGCCTTGTACCGCTCTTAAATTGGATCAACTATATATCAGATACGCGCTTAGTTAGAAAAACGCTGGGCACTAAATGGTGCAAGATTGACCAATGTAGGCTTATCGTGAATCATCTCTTCAACCAGACGACCTGTCATTGGCCCTAAAGTAAAGCCTTGATGACTGTGACCAAATGCGAACCATAGTTTGTCATGCTTGTCTGCAGGACCGATTACTGGCTTCATATCAGGCATACAAGGACGTGAGCCTGCCCACGCTTCACTTTCAACCGCATCTTCTAATGGCAAGATTTTTTTAGCAAGCTTCAATACAGTTTTTAACTGACCAAAGTTCTTTGGCGCATTCATCGTGGTCATCTCAGCACCAGTGGTGATACGGATACCCTGCTGCATTGGACCCATCACAAAGCCTTTGTCCATATCAAACATACTGTGATTGATGGTGTTCTTTTCTGTCACTTTGAAATGCTGATGATAGCCGCGCATTGGGAACAATGGCAAGTTATAGCCAAGTGGTCCGATCAAATCATTAGACCATGGGCCTGCTGCGATAACCAATTTGTCACTATAGTAGGTATCGTTATCAGTGATAACTTTCCAGCCTTCGCCGTCTTTTACGATTTCTTTCACATCGCTTTCTTTGATCGTACCCTGCATATCTTGGAAGTTTTTTGCATAAGCTTTCACGAGCGAGCTTGGGTTTGATACTTGCCAAGAGTTTTTCCAATGAATCGCGCCAACGAAACCTTCAAAATTGGCACTAGGCTCCATGGCTTTTAGTTCTGCAACGTTCAACACATTATGCTCAACGCCTTGGTTGCGAGCATCAATGGCTGCTGCTTGCGCTTCTTTAAACGTCTCTTCTGAGCGATGCAATTGCAACCAACCATCACGAGTAATGAGCTCGTCAGCACCAGAAGCGCTAATCATGGTTTGGTGCTCACTGGTACAATGCTCAATCAACGTCTGCCACTCTGATTCGATCTTTTTGACTGAAGCCGGCGTAGAGTATTTCCAGTACTGAAGCAGCGCTTGGTGATAACGCAAAATGGCCGGAATACGGTAACGAATGTCAGTCCCTTGGTTTGGCAACACTCTGATCATTTCTGTCAGCTGACGAGGAAAAGGATGTGTATGAATGGCTTCGCGCTGAATCAATCCTGCATTGCCATATGAGGTCTCTGACCCTGGCAATTTTTTGTCTAACAATAATACATTTGAGTTATTTTTTTGTAGATGCCACGCGATTGACGTGCCAACCATACCTGCACCGATAACGATAACTTCGTAGCGCATAACCTATCCTTTTCTTAGGGTGTTAATACAGAGTATCAAATATAAGGGTCTAACAGAATTAGGTGGTAATAGTAACGCATTAGGACAAATTTGAAACCCTTATCTGAGAAATATTTTTGCGTCACATACTTTTGGTTATGAGGTTTTTGAGAAGGTATTTTTGATAGGAATAATACTGGCATTGAGCAATAATCTAGCAACAATTTTGGTGAAAATAGCGTCAAATTATCCAATGTTTTTAGTTATAAAACGTTCAAGTATTCGAAAGCTCACTTATCTATATTACTGAACGGTTTTGTTAGCTTATGTTTAATTGATTGGATAATCAACTAAACATAGAACATTACCACCAAATTGGATCTTCTTCTATCATGGTGCGCCTTGTCGTTTCAACCGTTACCTCGTTTGCAGATAGCTCAGCGATAAAACGTGACGGCTTATCAAAATATCCAGAATAACTAGAAAAGTAGTTTGGTGCTGTCAAATATAACTGCGTTTTGGCACGACTACAGGCAACATAAAACAGCTTACGCTCTTCTTCTAACGCTTCAAAGTCATCCAAAGAACGGTGATGCGGCGTGATGCCATCTACCAATGAGTTGACAAACACTACTGGCCACTCAAGGCCTTTAGCGCTATGAATGGTGGAGATAGTGACTTTGTCATTGCTACTGTCTTGTCCATTATCCGAATTGCCCATCACAGCCACCGAATCATTAGGAGGGTCTAAAGCGAGGTTTTCCAAAAAGCTGTCAAGGCTTGTGTGCTCTGTCGCTAGGTTCTTTAGCACCCGAAAATCTTCGGTACGCTCACGCCAATTTTCTTCAATCAGCTTTAACACTGGAATATAAAACTCAAGAATATGTTCAATAGCTGTCTCGACCGATTCAGCTTGCTGTGCCTTGGTAAGCGCATGATAAAGAGGTTCTAGCTGATCACTTTTTTTCGAAAATGGCGCTGCCAGTAAAGATTCAAACGCATTATTGTCAGCAGTAATGGCTTGGGTTAAGCGCGTCGCCGTCACTGCACCCACCCCTTTAAACAAAGTTAAAATACGATGCCAAGCAATCGTGTCATTTGGGTTATAGAGTATTTTGACAAAGGCCAATACATCTTTGATATGACGTCTTTCAATGAACTTGATACCACCCACCACGATAAAGGGAATATTGCGCGTCATAAACTCTAGCTGTACATAATTGGACTGAAAAGACGTACGGCATAATACCGCAAAGTCGTTGTAGTCATACTCTGGCTTTAGCGCGACAATCTTGTCAGTGATATAGCCCGCTTCTTTTGGCTCATCACTAAGTCGTCGAAATACTGGTTTATGTCCTTCTATCGGCGCATCAGAATACAGCTGCTTTTGATAGCCTAGCGTGATTTGCGCGGACAAAGCGTTGATATAATTTAAAACGGACGGCGAGCTGCGATAATTTTGCTCAAGCTTAATAAGTTTGGCATGAGGATAAGTCTCACCGAACAGCAGAATGTTTTCATAATTGGCACCGCGAAACGCGTAAATACTTTGATTGTCGTCACCGACGACCATCAGCGATACCGACTCAGGCTCGCATATTAAGTCGATTAGCTGCTTTTGCGGAATATTGGTGTCTTGATACTCATCAACCATAATATAGCGATACTGGCTTTGCAGCAGCTGTCGAAAGGTGTCATTGGTTTTTAAGTGGCGTACGACTTGGCTGATGATGTCATCAAAATCATATAAGTGATTGGCGCGCTTATACTCATGGAAGTCAACTGCCAGCTGCTCGATGATAGGAATATGCACGGCAATATCGGGGTAATTGCTTTCGATTAAGTCTCGAATTTGTATACGTCTATTTCTAGACGTCGATATGATATTTTGCAGCGTTTTTTTGCGTGGAAAGGCTTGTGACTTGGTCTGATTAGGATACTTTTTTTCTTTATGCACCAAGTCGATAGCATCCTCACTATCACCAGTATCCAAAATCGTAAACCTTGGATTGATACCGAGCAGCCCTGAATATTGACGCAGTAACATATTGCAAAACGAGTGAAAAGTACCACTAGTGATGCTATTTAATGCTTTATCAGTTGGCAGCTTATCCTCAGCCAGCTCTTCATCTGATAGCTTTTGATTTGAAAGACTGCTTGCTAGCAAGGACTTAGCTCTATCTTTTATCTCATTCGCGGCTTTACGCGTAAAAGTCAGTAGCAAAATCTCTTTAGGCGACACCCCATTTTCCAATAGATAACTGGTCCGATAGGTCAAGGTTTTGGTCTTACCTGAGCCAGCTCCAGCAATGACCAATACTTTACCTTCGATCGTAGTCGCGGCCATTAGCTGATCGGGATTTAACTCACTGGCATAATCGACCTTTAACCCCAATCCACTATCTAGCCTCTGCTTTAACAACTTAATATTTTTTGTCTCAGCAGTATCAATTAAATTTGCTTCTAACTTTTTAATAGCCTGCTCAAGTCGAGTCAGTTTAGGCTTCATCTCAAGGAAGTTCTGCGGGTATTTATAGTGGCGTGTGTCAAAAATCGAGGTTGTCATTGTCTAAAATTGCCTTACATTTTATTTTGGCGATATTATCAGCTTATGTCTGACTGTTTATAGCTTTAGAATAAGTATGATTTGCTAAACCTAGCAGAATATATGTGCTGAATTTACGTGAAGTTCAAGCCCTTATCTATACGTGACAGTTTACCATATTAAAAATTAGTGGTTACTAGCCCACATAAGCTATGCGTCACTCTTATTGATTCGCCTTATTCATTTCTAAGCCCCAAATATGACCTGCTTTTATCATAAAGCTGCTTATCATTATCAGGTAAAAACCTGAGCATATACCGTAACAACCTCACCCCTATTCAGGTAAATTTGCTACAATGTGCCCAATTTTGATTTATCATTTAACCAAACTTTATACCAACTGATTTTATTAATACATTGAGAGAATGTTATGGGTTTTAATTGCGGCATCGTCGGCCTACCAAACGTGGGTAAATCCACCTTGTTTAATGCGTTGACCAAAGCGGGTATCGCCGCTGAAAACTTTCCATTTTGTACCAAAGATCCCAACACGGGTATCGTGCCAGTACCAGACCCACGCCTAAAACAACTGGCTGATATCGTCAATCCTGAACGCGTTCTACCAACGACCATGGAGTTTGTTGATATCGCAGGTTTGGTCGCAGGCGCGTCAAAAGGCGAAGGTATGGGTAACCAGTTCCTAGCCAACATCCGTGAGACCGATGCAATTGCTCATGTGGTACGCTGTTTTGATGATGACAACGTCGTACACGTTGATGGCCGTGTTAGCCCGATTGATGATATCGAAACCATCAACACTGAGCTCGCATTGGCAGATTTAGAGGCTGTTGAACGCGCAATCCACAACCAAACCAAAAAGGCTAAAGGTGGTGATAAGGACGCGCAAGCATTGCTTGATGTGTTCAAAAAAGTTGAACCATTATTAGCAGAAGGCAAAGCGGCTCGTGCAGCTAACCTAGATGCTGATGAGAAAAAACTGATCAGAAGTTATGGTTTAATTACGCTAAAGCCAACCATGTATATCGCTAACGTTTCTGAAGATGGTTTTGAAAATAACCCATACCTTGACGCTGTTCGTGACTATGCCACTGGTGAAGACTCTATTGTTATCGCGCTATGTAACCAGATCGAATCTGAAATTGCGCAGCTCGATGAAGACGACAAAAAAGACTTCCTAGCTGAGATGGACATGGAAGAAGCCGGCCTTGATCAAGTAATCCGCGGTGGTTATGACTTGCTTGATATGCAGACTTACTTTACCGCTGGTGTAAAAGAAGTACGTGCTTGGACTGTCGCTATTGGTGCGACAGCGCCGCAAGCAGCTGGCGTGATCCATACTGATTTTGAGCGCGGCTTTATTCGCGCTGAAGTCATTGCGTATGACGACTTTATCGAATACAACGGTGAGAAAGGTGCTGCTGCTGCTGGTAAGTCACGTCTAGAAGGTAAAACTTACATCGTGCAAGATGGCGACGTGATGCACTTTAGATTTAACGTGTAATTTTAAATAGTATAGCCTGTTTAAAGTTAATTAGCCGGTGTTGGATATTCTCCATCATCGGCTTTATTTTACCTATATATTGTTATATTATAACATATCTTTATATTGCTTATTTGAGGACTTATACTGTGACTAATTACTTCTCTTTCTCTAAACTTGCAGGTATTACGATACTAGGTAGTGTGATGGCAGGCTCTCTATTGGGCTGTCAGCCGAACAACGATTCCGATGCAGCGGTATCTGAAGAAGCACCAATAGATAATCACGCCGAGCATGAACAAGGTCATGAAATGCATAATGATAAAGAGCATGAAGATCACGGCCACGAAGAGCATAGCAATATGGAACATGGTCATGAAGGGCTTAATCATGAAGATCACAGTCATGAGAGTCATAGCCACGAGGAACATACGCACGCAGGTCACGATCATGCCGCTCATGCCAGCAGCAGCACTCCTTTCTCTTGTGAGCCTACTGCTACTATTGGTGTTTCTTATCATAGCGACAGTACACCACAGACAGCGCATTTGCTCATCGATGGTATCGAATACGATTTGACAGCTACTGCTAATAGTGAAACTGATGCTGATAAGGGCATCTATACCAGCGATATTGGATTAGACGATACCCACGGCATCATATGGCAAGTAAATGGAGACAAGGCCACATTGCTCAATAAGACACTGGACAGCGATGTAGCTATCGACAAAGAAGACGTAATTTTTAACTGTCAAAAGTCTTAATATAGTCGATTCAATATAATTTGGATACAAGCAAAGCGAGTGAAGTTACTACCAGTAGTAGGCTAAGCGAAACTGGCACTGCATCCGATTTATAGGGCATTAACTCTAGTCAAATAAGTCTAAAACGGGTACAAGGCAGCCGACTGCAGATTATACAAATAGTACCTCTAAGGAGGGT
Organism: Psychrobacter proteolyticus; assembly: GCF_038155145.1. Lineage (GTDB taxonomy): Bacteria > Pseudomonadota > Gammaproteobacteria > Pseudomonadales > Moraxellaceae > Psychrobacter > Psychrobacter proteolyticus_B. Next base: position 336,318 of record NZ_JBAKAY010000001.1, on the reverse strand, counting down.
AACATCGTAGCCGTTTAGTAGTTCTCTGACTATACAGCTGTACCAAGGGCTCTATTTTGCTATGCTAGAGGCTCCCTTGGTTCCGGATGTTTAATATGCTAAGTACTCCAACCTCTTCGTCGTCCCCTACCGCACAATGGTCACATCTCCTCAACTCACAGCGTCTTGGTGCTTTCAAAAAATTTAACGCCAATACCAGTACTCGCTCTCAGTTTCATAAAGACTATGACAGACTGGTATTTTCTCACTCTTTTCGCCAGTTAAATCAGAAAACCCAAGTCCATCCATTGACCAATCAGCTTGGTATTCATACGCGCTTGACTCACTCGCTAGAAGTGTCTTCTATTGGTCGCTCTTTGGGAATGATGGCCGCCGAAAAAATTCATGACGCATTAGGTATCGGCCTACCAGCAGGAGTCTCACCAGCAGATGTCGGCGTGATTGTACAAGCGGCTTGTCTCGCTCATGACATTGGTAATCCGCCTTTTGGCCATGCTGGAGAGTATGCGATTCGTGATTGGTTTAGACAACCTGAACCGCAAGAAATTTTGCAAAATTTAAGCAGCAACGAGCGATTAGACTTACTGGCATACGAGGGTAATGCTCAAGGGTTTCGCCTATTGGCACGTAATGAGCATCATCCTGACAAGGGTGGCATGCGACTTACCTGTGCCACGCTAGGCGCGTTTATGAAATATCCGTGGTTGGCGACTCACAGCAACGATGTCAATGACAACCATTATAATGTGCAAAAATTTGGCTGCTTTTATAGCGAAGCGTCTCAACTAGAAGAGTTAGCTGCGTGTTTGCACTTACCGCGCTCAGAGCAACACGATGGCTTTGCGCGCCATCCATTGGCTTACCTACTAGAAGCGGCAGATGACATCTGTTATGCGCTAATCGATTTAGAAGATGGCATCAATCTGAATATGCTAATCTATAGCGAAGTTGCCACGATATTTTATGAGCTGATTGGTGAACGTCCAAGCAGCGTAAACTTGCCAGCGCATATGTCCGTCAGACAAAGTCTCGCCTCCCTACGGGCACGAGCCATGATGCGGTTGGTCAATACCGTCACCGATGCTTTTGTAGCCAACAGTGATGCATTGCTAGCTGGTACATTGCAAGACAGCCTATTTGCACATTGCGATACCAGTGTGCAGAATGGTATCAATCAAGCTAAGCAATTAGCACGCGAAAAAATATTTAACCATCCGAGCAAAGTAAGAATGGAGCTAATGGCCAATCAGTGCCTGCATAGCCTATTAAATGCCTTTATGCCGCTCGCTTGGACTGGCTCTGAACCTGCTACTATGCAGCCGCCGATGTCTTTTGAGCAGCAACGTCTGTTAAGATTACTACAGCCCCATCTTGACGAACATCGCCGCATCTTGTCTGACGATATCTATCATAATGTCTTAAATATTTTGGATTTTATTACAGGCATGAATGACCATGAAGCTTATCGACTGGCGCAAGAATTGCAGGGTCATTGGGGCACAGTGGTTTAAAAGACCAGTACAGGTTTAGTAAATTAACACGAATGGCGTATTTCAGTCGTATTTATGCGTTGAAATGAGTATGATAAACACCTACCGGACAATTTTGAAATATTATGAGCAGTCGCGAACAAAAGAAACTTCAAACTCGGCACGCTTTTTTTAATGCTGTGCTCGATTTATGTATGACAGGGCAATCTTTTAGCTCTATCAGTCTTAGACAAGTAACACGCGAGGTTGGCGTTGTGCCGACTGCGTTTTATCGCCATTTTGATGATATGGAGTCACTCGGGCGCGCTTTGGTCATTGAGGAATTGGGCGGTACGTTAGCCACGTTAAGTGATAGCCTGCAGATTGGCCGCAAACGTAGCTTTGATCGTCAAATCGCAAAAAGCATTCAGCTATTCTTGTACATGGTCAGCGATCAGCCTTATTACTGGCAGTTCTTGGTCAGTGAGCGTTATGGTGGGTCAGAAGCAGTACGCAAAGCCATTAATGAGTTGATTAAGATACATGCTCAAGGTTTGGCCGACGACTTAGCGTTGCAGCCAGCGTTTACCCATATCAATGCTTATGATCGTCGTCTATTGGCTGAGGCTGGCGTAAATATGTTCTTCTCTTGGATTATTGATTGGCTAGAGCTGACTTACACAGAAGATCATGATGATGAAATTGATCTAAACGAAATCGAAGAGAACAAACAGCTAATGCTACATAACTGTACTCGTCAAGCACAGATGCTTTTTTACGGGGCATATAATTGGAAGTCTAGCGAAGAAACACGCCTAAAAGACTAAATGTCCATCTCTACACCATCTGCTAAAAGCTCGGACGAAATGCCCATAGTCGTTGTGTCACTACTTTGACTTCCTTGGGCATTTTACCGTTTGCCTCACTACTGTTAGCGGCCTGATTATTAGCTGTCTGACTATTATTAACTGCTTGATTATTATCAACGACAGTTTTACTAATCAAGACTGTGGCAAAACGCTCTCTAGCCTGACCGACAGTTGCATTATCAGTCGCTGTGATAAGTGCCATAAATGCTTGGCTATCAACGGCAAGCATTGGTGTTAAGGCTTTTCGTTGCTCATCATTCACACTGCCGAATATCGGTAACTGCCATACTGTATCAATAGACTCTAGCGCCTGCTGTGCGCGCATATCTACCAGAGCCTGCATCTGTTGGCTGTTAGCACCATTAACTAGTGCGGCTAACAATACGGGACTGGCAGTATTGATATTAATAGGCACATAATAAGGCACCGCCGTAAGATAAGGTCGTAATACTGATAATGTCTCAGCGCTCACTCCTTTCACTTCTAGTAGCTGATCGATACTGACAAAAGGCTGATTTGGTAAAGCATCTATTGCTACAGCGTTTGACTGCTGCGCATATACCGTACTTTCATCACCACCATCTTGATATACCTCACCGTCTGCATCTTGCCAATCAAGTATAGCAATAGCGATATCAGGCTTTAGATTTAGTTGCGTGAGGAGTCGTTGGAATATTTCTAAAGCAGCGGTATTGGCCGACCCATCTTGATACAAATTATTAATGTTAAAACGACCAGACTCATCGCGTAGCTCGATGCTGACACTGTGACTAGCCAATGTATAAGGTGGTATAGGCTGCGCCCAGATATCTTGCGCACTATCCGTATCATTGAGGTTGCTATCAGCGCGAATCATCGTCACTGCTAACTGTTGACCTGCATCGATATCTTGCAGCAACTGATTTTGATCGAATAACAGACCACTACGCCTAATTGCAATTTTTTGGCTAGCAAGCATCGATCCTGCAACCACAGTAATACTTACTACCAATAATAAGATAGTCAGCAGTGCAACACCGCGTTGAGAGTTCGCAGTCATTGACATACATAGCCTTTGTTATTGAGCAATTGATGCATTTTAACCACTACCTTCTCAATTATTCGTTTCTACATTGCTATTATCCGCACTGCTATTATTGTCACTACCACTACCGCTGTTGTCATTATTAGCATTGGCATTGGCATTATCATTGCTACCACCATCTGTATCATTGGCTGTGCTTTGACTATTGCTATACGATATCGGTTGCGGAGCAAGTGCCCATTGCCAAGTGATTGGCATGTCTTGGTATGTAAAGCTAACCGCGACTCCTTTCGGCAATAAAACAGCTGTGGGCTTAGGACTCCCTGTATTCGCTGATTGTCTCACCGCTGTATTTATACTACCGCCACTGTTAGCGTCATCGCTCGGAAACTTGGTACTTAGCTCTGGTAGATAAGCTTGCCAGCTTCCTGCTGTGACACCTTCGAGCAATACGCTGTCTAGGCTGACGCTGTCACGCCCGCCTTCCATACTGGTATACTGGCGACGTATCAAACGCTCATCTGCAAAAATATATTCGATACGTTGGAGACTATTGCTACTCTGATATCGTGGATCAGGATCGGCAAAGCGTACAAAGCTGATATGCTCTCCATCTAAGCTCATAAAGGGCTCAGGCGCTATTTCGTTTATTTGTCCGTTTATTTGCTCGCTTAATTGCGGTTTATTGTTCACGTTAGTACTGTCGCTTGTACCACTGTTCGCTGCACTGACACTCTGAGTAATAGCCGCTTGATAAGGGATAATCTGACCCATGTCTTGCTGTAACTGTAAATAAGCGTACTGCAAGACAGCCAGATTGTCAGCATGAAATTGTGCGCGCTCACGAGCACGACTGACCCCATCAAACACTTGCCAGCCTGCAACGGCTAACATCGCAAATATTGCCATGGCAACCATTAGCTCAAGCAGTGTAAAACCACGCTGATGCCTCACAGACCGCTCCCTGCTTGCCCGCTGTTACCTGTGCTTAGACCACTTAAATCCAGACTGCCCGTATCTTGCTCAGCATTACTTAGCATCACAGTGATATCAGTGACCGATGTGCGTGTCTGTCCATCTATAATAGGCGCAACTGCGATATTTACTTCCTTTAGAGCAGGTGTGATAGCGTCACCAACTGTCATTGCTATTTGCCAATCACGTCCTTGAGCTTTAACAGTTTGGGTGCGGTTGGCTGTCAGCCACGTCTCTTGAATTCGTAAATCAGCGGCGGCATTTTGGGCGACGAAGTGAGCAAGCGTACGAGTACGCAATATATCAACTGAGCTCAGATATGCACTACTGGCACTGCTCGCCGCGACTGCTACCACTGCCAAAATAGCCAGAGCAACCATCACTTCGATAAGGGTAAAGCCGCTCTCGCGCCCAGACTTGAGTGATATAAATTTTGATGACATAGGCTGATTTGTCATAGGAGGTTTATATAATTTAGTCACTCTAACCCCTGTCCGATTCGCATGCTACCATCTGGCATTATGGTAATCACCTCGCCCACTAAACGCGAATCATGAAGCACTTCAATGGTGACGGGCGCTGCTTGTCCTGTACCAAACCATAATACTTGGGGTACGTTTTGATCGCTAAACCAAGGCTGTAACGTTTGGGTTCGTCCCGTATTCTGTAAAACGCTAGAATCCAAACTTTGAACTCTAATACTTACGCTAGTAGGCAGTTCAGGCAAGCTAACACCTGACTCAACCTCCCAACTTGGCGTTGGTTTTTTCTCATCAGTAGAGCCTGATAGACCAGCAACCTCTGCCGACAGCTCCATAGCACTTTTAGGCTGACTGTCGATGCTATCTGACATCATCTCTGTTGTTTGGTATGCGATATATGGATTTGATAGGATAACAATGACTGGCTCTACTTGACCTTGCTTATCTGCCTGCAAACGCAAACCCATTGGCTGCATACGCTCAGCCGATAATAGTCGAACGTAGCTCAACGAATCAGTCAGATGCTCATAAAAAGCGCGGTTTTTTCGGGATTCACTGCTCCCGACAGACAAACTCATTATGCCAGCAAATATAGACAAGATAACCACTACCACCACGATTTCTACCAATGTAAAACCAGTCTGTGTCCGACTGTTTATTGATGAGACTGATGATAAGCGATAAGTATCAGTTGATATGGAGGCGCAGCTGCGACAATAGTCTGTAGGGCTTGTATCTAAGCAGCTTGATTGAGACGTTTGACTAATTAGAGTAAAAGAGCAAATAGCCGCTGAACTGGACTGCGTCTTAACACTGACCGGCATATTGCACCTATAAGCCCAATTTTAATTGTCGCAGAATGAGAAAGGAGGTTTGAAGAAGATTAGAAGATACGTGAATTCATACTGCAATTCGTGCTGCAATAGTAAGCATTACAACACGATTTATTAAAGCCGAAAAAGGTTCACAACCCAAAAATTACTTGCTACTTTAGTAATTGGTATTGCGGTGCTCTTCTGATTCAGTATCGATTTGCTCTACCAGCTCTTGCATGTCCTCATCCATGACCTCTTCATCATCAGCAGGATAATGGCTTGGCAACTCTAGCACTTGTTGAACAAAGGCATAACGTAGCGTATCACGGCGACCTAAGTAGCGTTGGTAAAAGCTTGAGTTTAGTAGTCCTGCACCGCCCTGACCAATTGCCCAAATAGACGATAGATAATCACGAGTACTCAAATTACTGTGCTCATCTTTTAGGTATGCGCTAATAATATCAATCAAACGCTTCATGCGCTGGCGACGGATATCATATAACTCACCAAACAAACGATTGAGACCTGTCACTGATGCTGCTAGACGCTCTTCGATTTGGTTCAATAGCATGGCTTTTTGCGGATTGAACAACTGCTGAAAAATCATGCGGGCAACGCCTGCCGAGGGGCAGTCATCAATACGGTTAATCTCAAACAACTGCTCTTCGTAACGAATAATAATACGCAGATAAAGCTCATCTTTACTGGAGAAATGCTTGTACAGGGTGCCTTTAGCCAAATCGAGCTGATCTGCCAAACTGTCTAAAGTGATATCACCATCGCCTGACTCAAGTAGCAATTGTTCTGCCATCGCTAAGATGTTCTCTTCTCGTGCCTTGAACTGGTGCTGACGACTCATAATCTCTCCTAAAACATGACAAGATTAAGCATATGACCATCAATTATGTGCGTACATTTGGCAATGAGCGTATAAAGCTATACAAGAACTGCTGAAATACCATAAAAGGGATATGCTTATATTTACAAATAGTCATTTATAATCATATAGTTACATTTAGTAATTCAAATACTAAAGGGGATAGAACTATACGACTATCACATAAATGACTGACTGGTCATAGCATAACCATTTTAGCGATACTGTGCCAGTAAATTTTCAAAGTTTTTTGCGGTTAATGCTCCGACCTCGTTACTATCACAACCATACATATCTGCGATAAAGCTCGCGACGTAGGGTACGTAGGCAGGCTCATTGGGACGACCACGCTTAGGTACAGGCGCCAAATATGGACTGTCGGTCTCAATCAAGATCCTGTCTCTAGGCATGTGCCTTGCAGTATCTTGGATATTTTGGGCACTTTTAAAGCTAACAATGCCTGAGAAGGAGATATAAAATCCCAAATCTAAAGCACGTTTCGCAGTCTCCCAATCTTCAGTGAAGCAATGAATAATACCATGCTCAGCGCCTTCACTCTTTAAGATATCGATCGTATCTTCTTTTGCGTCACGCATATGGATGACCAGCGGTTTTTTTAGTTGCTGACTGGCATGGATATGGCGTGCAAGACTGGCTTGCTGCTCTTTTTTATTTTCTGTAGACCAGTAGTAATCTAGCCCTGTCTCGCCTATTGCCCATACATGCTCTTTATCAGCAGTCTCTATCAGACGCTCAACCGTCGCTGATTTCAGTACATCAATATCTTCACAAGGATGAATCCCTACACTCATCCCTAGATTTAGTGTCTCGTCACCATAGGTGCTAACAATATTAGCAATCTCGTCATATTCTGCAAAATCACACATAATCGCCATCGCACGGGTAACATTAGCAGTTTTCATGGCGTCAATCGCGCCAGATAATTTACCATCGTATTTCGTCAAATCTAAACGGTTAAGGTGACAATGAGTATCTGTAAACATAAATAATCTCGTTGTTGAAACTTTCTCAATTAAAAGTCTGGGAATTAAAAATTTAAATCTTATTTGCATTGATTGCTGTGAAGGAAGCTGTTTTCAAGTGGCATCGTATTTCCTACTTTTAAAAACCTATTCACTAATGCACGTCTTGATACACATCCTAATACAATAGTTAATTAAGAGGCACGACTCGCATCACCTCTTCTATGGTTGTCACGCCTTCACTAATACGTTTTGCCCCTGATAAACGTAATGGCTGTAGACCTTCACGATAGGCTTGTTGTTTGAGTACATCTAAGTTTGTATCGGCTGCAACCAGTTTTTTTAATTCGTTAGACAATGGCATAATCTCGTATAGGCCGACTCGTCCCTGATAACCAGTGTGTCGACAATGCTCGCAGCCTTGAGCCACATAAATTTGTGCTGGGGCAGGTGCGCGCCAAGGTTGTACCAACTCCTGCCATTGAATGGCAACCTCGCTGTCTGGCACAACGTCTACCGATTTTTTGCAATGCGGGCATAGCGTACGTAACAAGCGCTGTGCCATTACGCCTAAGATAGTTGCTGATGTCAGAAATGGCTGAATACCCAAATCATGCAAACGAGTGATTGAACTTGGCGCATCGTTAGTATGTAATGTCGAGAGCACCAAATGCCCTGTTAATGAGGCTTGTACTGCCATATTGGCTGTTTCAGCATCACGAATCTCCCCTACCATAATGATGTCAGGATCTTGACGCATCAAAGAGCGAATGCCGTCAGCAAAGTTTAAATCGACACCTGGATTTACTTGCATTTGGTTAAATGCAGGTTCAATCATTTCAATAGGATCTTCAATGGTACAGACATTGACTTGTTCAGTCGCTAACTGCTTGAGGGTACTATACAAGGTCGTGGTCTTACCCGAACCTGTAGGCCCAGTGACCAAAATAATCCCGTTTGGATGAGCAGTCAATTCATGCCACGTTTCAAGCTGCTTGCCTGATAGACCAAGCTGAGCAAAGGAGCGCACCAGTACTTCAGGATCGAACACCCGCATGACCAATTTTTCACCAAAAGCGGTTGGCATAGTCGACAAACGAAGTTCTGTCTCTAGTCCCTTCGGCGTTCGCGTCTTTAAACGACCATCTTGCGGTTTACGCTTTTCTGCAACATTTAGCCGTCCTAGAATTTTGATACGTGCGGTCACCGCGACGATGATTGCCAATGGCATCTCATACACCGTATGGAGTACACCATCGATACGGAAGCGAACCTTACCTGTCTCACGACGTGGCTCTAAATGGATATCACTAGCTCGTTGCTCAAAGGCATATTGCAACAGCCAATCAACCACTCTAACAATATGCTGGTCATTGGCATCAGGATTAGTATTGTCACCCAATTGCAATAATGCTTCGACATTGGTCACATCGGCAGCTGCACGCTTATGGACACTATTTGCGCCTGCAATCGCTTGGGTGACTTGATAGAACTCTTGCCGATAGCGTTTAATCTGCTCAGGATTGATATAGACCGTACGATAGCTTTTTGATTTGATCAATTTTTCAATACTTGAGTGCCAGTCAGTATAAAAAGGCTGATCCGTTCCAATAATCACTTCGTCTACAGCGACTTCAATCGGTAGAATATGCTGTGAACGTGCATATTCAAATGACATCAATTGTGTGACTGCAGGGACATCAACTTTTAGAGGGTCAATACGAACGAGAGACATATCTGCTTTAGCCGCCAACCATTGGTTGAGCCAAGCCAAAGTTAACTTATTTTCAGCGCTATTTTCCGTCGCATGGCCATTCGGCAAGCCAAATTCACTAATCGTTAGTAAAGGATGCTGCGCTTTGTCGCGACGGCTAGTAATGACTAGGTTATAGCCGCGTTGGTCAATCACTTTATCTGCCAATAGCTCATCTAGACACCAACGCAAATCAATCACTATCGAGTACTGTTGAGCAGACATATCTCTCTTCTTCTATTGTTTTAAAATGTGTTGTCAAAAACGATACCAATGCAAGCCAGCTACACCGTAACCACAGCGATTATCTGTAGCTGTCCTGATTCTATCAACTGAAAACTCACATCAGCCGATTTATAGCGCATAATGAATGGCGTAGCGATCTCTGTCCGACGATAAGCTGGACGCGGGTCTTGGGCAATTAACTCTTTGATTATGCTCATATCTGAGGCTACTAATTGATTTTGTATACGATGAATCGTAGACGCAACTGCTGTACTATTCGATCCAGTGTTTGCGTCTTTAATACTTGTATCATTGTTATTAACATCACTAGGCTGGCCTGCGCTTACTAGCATCATAAACTGCTCGTTAGCTGCATCGGTCACGGTCACAGTTAATAACTCTGGAGCGGTTGGTGCAAATCCATTCTCTGTCTGAATCAGTGCATCACTATAGGCCACATATGGCTTTATATCGATGATTGGCGTGCCATCTATCATCTCAGCGCCTTCGATAATTAATAATACACGACCTTGAACTATTTTGACTTGTTCGAGCTTGACGACAGATAGGCCTAGCCCTGAAGGACGATACATACTGCGACTGGCAAACACCCCTATTTTTTGATTACCGCCCAATCTTGGTGGGCGTACTTGAGCGCGAAAGCTAGTACTGGTTTCATTGTTATTTTTATATCGATAATTATAATGAAACTGCCAACTCACCCATATATGGCTAAACTTATCCAAACCATCAAATGCAGCTGGCGTATCATATGGCGCTAACATCTCAATGACACTAGTCAAAGCGACCAGGTTTGGTTGGCGCGGCGCACCGAATTTTTGTGATAGCGGAGCACGGTGATAGCCAATAACAGGAGCTTGATGGTAGTTATCTAATAGTGGATTCTCATCAAGCATAGACCAACTCCAGTAATACAAAACTGCCCTGATCAAGCAGTTTTGCCAAATGATACAAAATTACTCACTAACGATATTCCATTTTATCATGCTAGACAATCACTGCTAGACGGATTTTTATTTTAAAGTTTGGTATTATGAGCAAGAAATTTGATGAGAGTCATTTACATTTGGGCGATATGACCGGTAATGCTGTCATCATTGACGCAAATTTACTATGTCTAATAACGTAATAGTTGGTTGTACATAAGCTGATAAAACAGCTGTATTACGCTTATTCATCATTTACTCGTTCATAAAAATAGCAGTTTCGACAACGATTAAAAGACTGATACGTTTTTATAATGTTCAATCTAACATTGAAAATTCTGATTTAATACTTATTCAAACTTAACACACAAATAACAACTTATTAACGAGGACTTTATGTCAAAACTTCGCACCGAAACGGTCACAGAGGTTCATCACTGGAATGACTCTCTATTTAGTATCAAAACCACTCGTGACGATGGCTTGCGCTTTCGTAATGGCGAATTTGCGATGATTGGACTTGTTGTTGATGGCAAGCCACTGCTACGCGCTTATTCAATTGCCAGCCCTAACTATGAAGATCATTTAGAATTCTTCTCTATCAAAGTTCAAGATGGTCCGTTAACTTCACGCTTACAGCATATCAAAGTAGGTGACGAGCTGTTAGTCAGTAAAAAACCAACGGGCACACTAGTATTGGACGATCTGCTACCAGGTAAGAACCTGTACATGCTCTCTACTGGTACTGGCCTTGCTCCCTTCTTGTCACTAGCACGTGACCCTGAAGTGTATGAGCGTTTTGACAAAATCATCTTAGTGCATGGCGTACGTCATGTTCATGATTTGGCTTATCGTGAAATGTTTGAAAATGAGCTACCTAATGATGAAATCTTTGGTGAATGGTTCCGCGAAAAATTCATCTATTATCCAACCGTTACGCGTGAAGAATTCAGAAACCAAGGTCGTGTCACTGATTTGATGAAATCAGGCAAATTGTTCGAAGATATTGGTTTACCGCCAATGAATAAAGACGACGACCGTGTCATGCTTTGTGGCAGCATGCCGTTTAATGCTGAGGTTTCTGCTATTTTAGATGACTTTGGCCTAACTGTTTCACCACGTATGGGTGTGCAAGCAGATTACGCAGTTGAGCGTGCCTTTGTCGGCTAGAATGATGCTATTTAGCATCATTAGAATAAATGAAAAATTGTATAAAATAATACTTGACGCAAGTAAATAGGCTGCTATAATACGCAGCCTATACAGTCAACACTGTAGCCCAATTAGATAATATTTAGTCAATAACTATTATCACCTAACATGCCAGTGTGATGGAATTGGTAGACATGACGGATTCAAAATCCGTTGCCTTTAAAAGCGTGTCGGTTCGAGTCCGACCACTGGTACCATTATTTAGTACAAATCAACCTCCTTTATCGGAGGTTTTTTTGTGCTTATTATTTATATTTTTTAATAAATTCCTAGCTCGTTTATATCGATACTTCAAATGGCATGACAGCGCTTATCTTAATCGGTACCGCATAACTCCATGGCATGCCAGCACTACAATAAAAATATCCATCATTAAATGACACAATATAGGCTGTAAAATCATTACCACACTGATCCATCATCGCTTGTTCATCGCTTTCATCACACACTGCGCACCATATTTTTTTATCACCCCGCGCTAGCATTGCTCGTGTCAAATCGCTCCCTTTTAATTCATGACTCATCATCAGCTCCTTATTTATCTTGAACTTTCTCATTACTATTTTTTTAGAAAGTTAATTTACCAGTACTCAATTTATAAGTTTGGTATGAGCTATAAACAATGTCTTATCAGGTAAATACAATTCCTATAAAAGACCATTTATTACTTTCATAACTATTGATTATTGTGGTTAATATATTGTAAAACGATAGCATTAGAACTGTAACATATAACTATAATATTCATGATGGAAGGCGATAATATTCAGACAGGCGGTATAGAAAATCTGAAAAACTTAAGGTATACACCATACTGAATATCTCTTAGTGAACATATGTTAACTATATTAAATTTACTAGTGTTTTACCGCCATATATCTCTGACTATTAACCTTACACTATATTTAATTATTGATATATAAATTATTCACATATTGCCATATTTTTATAGTTCTATATTCGAAAAAAACCTTTACCGTTTAATAATCGATACTGAAATAAAAGTATTGAGTAATGTAAAATATTAATAATGAAAACTCCTACAGCATCCAATCCACGTAAAATCATTCATATAGATATGGATGCGTTTTATGCCAGTGTAGAACAACGTGACTTCCCAGAATTACGGGGCAAGCCACTAGTGGTTGGTGGAGATCCAAATGGTCGCGGTGTTGTAGCAGCGGCTAGCTATGAGGTTCGTCAGTTTGGAGTGCGCTCAGCTATGTCTTGTTATGAGGCTCGCAAACGTTGTCCAGAAGTCATATTTGTTAGACCACGTTTTGAAGTATATCAAGCTGTTAGCAGCGATATTCGCAACATAATGTACAGCTTAACGCCTCATGTTGAGCCATTATCGCTAGATGAGGCTTATCTCGATGTCACTGGTCTCACCGTACATAAAGGCTCAGCGACATTGATGGCCAATTGGTTAAGAGCACAAATATTGCAACATACAGGATTGACTGCTTCTGCTGGCGTGTCCTTCAACAAGATGTTGGCCAAGATTGCCTCTGACATCAATAAGCCTAACGGCACCGCTATTATTACGCCAGAAGACGCTGATGCTTTTATTAATACACTGCCTATTGAACGATTTCATGGGATAGGTAAAGCAACGGCAAGACGATTACATGCGATGGGCGTGACTAACGGTGCTGATCTACGCCGTATGTCAGCCGAAGTATTGATTAATGAGTTTGGTAAGCGAGGACAGTTTTATCATGATATCGCTCATGGTCGGGATGAACGCGCTGTCAAGTCTGAGCGCCTGCATAAGTCTGTTGGTTCGGAGACTACTTTTAGAGAAAACCTAAACGATGACACGGCGTTACGTGTACAAATCTATGAACAAAATGCGGATGCCTTCGCGCAACTGCACAAAAAAAATCTCATCGCTCATACTATAACGCTCAAGGTTAAGTATGCCGACTTTACTCAGATTACCCGTACGTACACGCTGACCACCGCTTTTAGTAGTGCTGAATCTGCTCATTACTGGTTAGACAAGTTATTCTTAGATATTCCGCGCCAGCTCCCTATCCGATTAGTCGGGGTGACTTTTTCTTCATTGACACCTGCAGCCCAACTATTGCCTCAATTAAATTTATTTGAGTAAAATAAGCAAAGACTAACGTAATAAACATTAGAACAGTTGAAAACTATTACTTTCGCTTAGGCTATTCAAATATGTTTTGTGCACGGTGACTACTTAGTAAAGCAACCTTTTATAGCAGTATTTCTGCTACAATTATGCCAAAATTTCTATCCATTTAAAGACTGATTATGACCAACGCTCACACTGCATCTTCCGATTCTAATACTCCGCCTGATACCAATAACAATAGTGACGTCTTAGATTATCTAAGCGTGGAAGATTACGACTATGACCTACCAGATCGTTTGATTGCGCGATATCCATTGGCACAGCGTTCTGCTTCAAAACTTTTGTACTTGCCTGCTCACATTGACACAAATGCTACGCCTGTAGAAGACTGTTTGTTTTCTGAATTGCCTGAATTGTTAGACGCTGGAGACCTGATTGTATTTAATGATACAAAGGTGATGAAGGCACGCCTATTCGGTCAGAAAGACACTGGCGGTAAACTTGAGGTCTTGATTGAGCGATTGGTTAATGTCTCAGACTTAGATATAGCAACACTGCATTTAGAAGATTCAGATAATGAGTCAGTCAACCAAGAACATATTGCCCTTTGCCATGTAAAAGCCAGCAAAGCACTGAAACTTGGTCAACGTTTTCAACTTGCCGATAGTCATATGAGTGGCGCGATGATTGGTCGTCAGGATAACTTGTTTATTTTAGCCTTTGATGCGCCAATTTTGCCTGATTTAGAACTTTATGGTGAGCTACCTATCCCGCCTTACTTTGAACGTCATGCCGATGACACCGATAATACTCGTTATCAAACGGTATTTCATGACCCTGCTAAGCTTGCAAGTGTCGCTGCACCGACAGCAAGTTTGCATTTCGATGAATTGGTGCTCAATAAGTTGGCAGAAAAAGGCATCAATACTGCTTTTGTGACATTGCATGTTGGCGCCGGTACCTTTGCACCAGTTAAAACAGACAATCTACTCAATCATACTATGCACAGTGAGTCTGCACATCTGCCACAAGCAACTGCTGAGCTGATTAATCAAACGCATGCAAATGGCAATAAGGTTATTGCTATTGGCACCACGGTGACTCGCGTCCTTGAAACGGCGTATCAAAAAACGGCTATTAATGGACAAGCACTCTCTAGCTGGTCAGGGGACACAGACATCTTTATTTATCCAGGGTTTAAATTCGGTGTTATCGATCGACTATTAACAAACTTTCATTTACCCAAATCGACGTTGCTAATGTTGGTATCAGCTTTTTCTGGCAAAGCATCGATTGAACAGGCCTATCAACATGCTATTGAAAAAGAATATCGATTCTTTAGTTATGGCGATGCGATGTTACTTGACAAGAAAATAAGCTGAACATTAAATAAACATTTATGCATTGGACGCAACAGTTGTGAAATAAACTGGTAAACTAAACCGTACTTTGTTATAACAGCAAAGATAACTTATTTTGTAAAGGACTGCTCATGTCTTGTCATTTATCTCGTCGCTTGACTCCTGTACATCGCGCGGTATCGATGGCATTACTTTATTCTGTAGGTTTGGCCGCTATTATTCCAAGCGCGCAAGCTGCAACTATCGGTAAGACAGTCGTTAGCTCAGCTCAACATGAACCTTTAAACGCAAGTATCGTGGTCACCGACATACGAGCGGCTGACTTTTCAGCGAGCTTGGCCAATCCAGTTATCTATCAACAGATGGGATTGACTCCGACTGATTCAATGAATGTGCGTTTTCAAGCAACTTCAGCAACCAGTGGTCAGGTATTAATCAGCACATCACAGCCCGTGTCCAAGCCTTTTGCTGATTTGGTATTATCGATCAATGATAATGGACAGCGAAATATTGTACCAAAAACATTATTAATGCCGTTAAACGATAGTCTACCGATTAATAAGACTCCAGAAAACATTGTCAAAGGTACAAAAAAACCTAATTTACCTAGTGTTTCTGCAAGCACAGTCAAACCGTTAACCGTAAGAAAAGGTGCGCCGCCGCCACTAATATCAGTATCTAACACTGCTGAAAACCAACCAGCTCTAGCAAACATAGCAGCAGTTGATTCTTCTATTTCCAGATCAGTATCTAACATACAAGCCCCGACAGTGACAGCTACTTCGCAGACTAGCAATCTTACTTACGCACCTAGTCGGCTTGATAATGGGCGTTTAAATAGTGATTCTGATATAAAAAATACTATCAGTAATGCAAAGAATACTGATAACGGCCTTAGTTCATCAAACCGTTTAGATAGCAGTGCTTTGAGTGCGAATAACAGCACTGAACCTACGAAAGCTATTGACAACGATAGCGATAAGGCAAGTATAAAAAGCACTCCAATATTAGATAAAGTATTAATTGATAAACCACTCGACACTCTAAATATTCAAGTCATACGGCAGATACAGCCGAGTCGTAAGAAAACAGATGCTGATACATCACCCGTACCTACTCCAACTACTAGCATCATAGCAAGCAATACTGAGAACAATGATACTAGCGTCATTGCAGCTTCTATTGACAATACAACTTCGAAAACTCCTAATAGCGCTATTAATAATACCTCTTCAAATGACATAGCAATAGATAGTTCGACAGTTAATCAATACCAAGTACAACGTAACGATAGTCTATGGATCATTGCCCAACAGATAGCGCAAGAAAATAACCTAGATACTTCAACTGTGATGAAGCAAATTCAAACACAAAACCCTGATGCCTTTATCAATAGAGATGCGGACCAATTAAAAGCAGATGCTAAGCTCAGTCTACCCAGTTACGATGTCATACCGTCACAGAAAAATCTAGAAGCGGCCATCGATGCCCAAAGACAATATATTCGTAGAGCAAATACGGCTGCAATGCAAAAAACAGCTCAAAAATCTATTAAGAAACCATCCAAAAGCACTCAAACAGTCAAGGCCAAACGTCCTAAGAAAGTAGTGATTACTAAAACGCAAATATTACCAAAAGCGCAGTTTTCTGTGCTTGCGCCCGGGCGAGACGGTAATGCAGATGGAACTCAAACGAAATCAGCTTCAAATACTGGGAGTGGTTTGAGCACCGATATACTGGCAACTCTGAAAGCCACAAGGCAGAAAACTGCAGCACAAGCTCAGCGTTTATCAAGTACTAGTAACGCTCTTAATAGTTATACTAAAAAGCTTCAACTACAGAATCAAAAACTGGCTGAGCTACAAGCTCGTCTTAAAAAATTACGTAATCAATAATTGTCTGGTTGATCAACACAAGAGATTGTGATCACAGGCGTAGGAGTAACTATGGACAATATGCTATATATCATCGCTGGATTGGTACTTATTTTATTAGTAGCTGGTTTTTTATTACGTAAAAATAAAGCTCAAAAATCGTCAGTACAATTGCCTACAAATTCAGAAAGAAACACAATTACCCCAACGTCAAAAGTAGATTATGGTGCTCCTACCCAAAATATTGCAATTGATGAGAATAAATTTGATCACGTTACCATTGCTCAGCGTTTTATGGATCAGCAACGTTATGATAAAGCAATTGAAACTCTCGAACGCGGTTTAAGTGACAAACCTAATGATGGAGCACTTTCTCTTAAATTACTAAGCATATACGCTACGATAAATCAGCCAGAAGACTTTGATAATGTTTATGCGTCTATAAAAACGTACAATGACGAGAGTACTATTACTCATGCTGATGAACTAAAGAGTTTATATTTCGAAGAACAGAATCCAGTAGTCGCTCAAGAACTACCAGTAGAAAATATGACTAACTTTGAAAGTATAGACTTTGATTTGCCGCCGAGTAAAGTTGATACCGATGTAATGTCTAGTCGTTCAGTTGTTGAAAGCACTAACAATACTGCAATAAATGAGCCTATCGACAGCTTAGAAGTGTCAGACGAAGTTAACAGTGTCAATCCTACTACCGAAACTTCGAATGATAGCTTTGATCTGACGCTCAGCGATTTAGAGAATGATTTCGATGCGCCTAATACGACAAATGAAACGCCTGTCATACCATTGGACAACGTAAACGACAACGTTTTAGAGACTTCTGCTAACGATAATATTAGTAATAATGAAGATGATGAACTCAGTGACTTTGACTTTGATTCATTTGATGATACTTCGAATGAATCAACTATAGACACTAATCTCTCATATAATGACAATGAGAAAGCAGTACTAGAAGAAGATGAGTTTATCTTAGACTTCGACGATCTATCAGCCGATGTAGATGAAGATATAGCCGTAACTAGTAAAGAGGATTCTAATACAAAAGAACACTCTATCGATACTATTCAAAACAGTGAGGATGACTTTGCTTTATCTCTAGATAACCTAGATACATCGGATAATATAGATACTACCTTAAGTGATGAACTACCTACTACTGAAACAAATAGTGATGATATCGATAACTTTATTTTTGAGGATATTGACTTTGAAGGCAATGCCTCCGAAAACACTACTCTTAAAAAAAATAGCTTTGTAGATATTAACCTTGAGGAACCATTACTCAATAATGATATTGAGTTTAATGATGTTGAAGAATCGAATGTCGCACCTACTGCATCATTGAGATTTGATGACAATACGCTGATAGACGATGATTTTAATATTGACGATGCTGATTCTCTATTTGACGCTCCATCGGTCACTACCCCAGTCTCTACAGCTGCGCCAGTTGAGAGTGATACTTCTATCACGCCTCAAGAAACTGAATCAGCAGAAGATTTTTCATCACGTTTCGCAGCAGATTTTGATTTCGTAAAGTCATTAGACAGTAATCAAGTGACGTTAGACTTGGCAGATCAATATTTACATCTGGGTGAATATGACAGTGCAAAGCGTCTACTCAATGAGGTGATAGCTCAAGGTAATAGTGAACAGAAACAGCAAGCACAGTTACTACTTGAACGTACTGCGTAGTTAATAGTATAGTCTCTTATCAGCAAGTACTTCCTAATCACGGGATGCTTGCTGATTTTTTTTGCATTTAACTCTAATACTATCTATTATTGAACCCTTTAGCCATCGTTGCTCAATTCTCCAGCACCTCTTTTCTTCCATACTTGTTTACTGTGTTGATACTATGCCATCTTCTGTTATGCTCAAAAATCTATCCGACCCTATTCAACTGATTTATGCTGGCGGTACCTTTGGTAGCTATGGCAGACCTTTAGCGCCATTATCAGCAGAAGTGTTTTTGCCTACTCTACAAAAACTTTTATCTGCACAAGACAGTACGAATAATTTACCGACAGTCTCATGGTTAGAAAACACCCTGATCAAAGACAGCAGCCAGCTTACCCCTAACGACTTTGCGCACTTCTATCAACTACTACTGAATGCTTATACCAAAGGTGATAGACGCTTTGTACTCATCACTGGCACGGATACGTTGAGTTACTTAGGCGCATTTTTAGCAGAAGCTTTTGCAGGTAGTGATATTTGTATTGTTCTGACTGCAAGTATGCGCCCATTATTAGACAGTGAAATATTGCATTCCTATAACATCGACGAACATAGCGATGCTTGGGGCAATCTCAACGACTCATTAAAACTAGCCGCTGCTGGTGAGTCAGGCGTGAAAATTAGTTTTGGCGGCGAATCATGGCCTGCTCAAACGGTACAGAAAATTCACAGCCATGATCTGATGGCATTTACTGGTCATTCCCGCGCCGCTTATCCAGCCAATAGCTATATAAAAATTCTATCTGACACTCGTAGGCAACATTGGCTTGATGACCAACAAGACTTGCTGTCCAGTATTCAAACACGCGCTGAAAACACGAGTGTTCATGCGCTATATTGCCTACCTAACGATGTTTCGATGATAAACAACCAGCTACAAGCTTTATTGTCGCAGCCACCATGTGGCATTATTCTATTAGGGTTTGGCGCCGGTAACATCCCTTATTCAGCTGCATTAGCAGAGACACTAACCCTTGCTCATGAGCGTGGACATATGGTGATATCGGCCAGTCAATGTCCATTTGGTGGCGTCAGCGATAGTTATGCGGCAGGCAGTTGGCAGTACGAGCATCATGTCATTGCTGGTGGGCGTTTGACCATACCTGCTATTTATGCCCGATTACTATGGTTGCTACTTCGCTATGATAGTCCTGCAAGACGCAGACAGCGTTGGTTGAACAATATCAGTCAAACTGGCACTAGCATCAAAAAGCGCTAAGCGACTTTTAATTAACTCCCATTTTATAAGTTTAGAAACCCTAATGTCTGAGACTGAAATTATTGAAACTGCACCAACCTACACTTTAGCGATTGCTATTGAGTTCTTAGGAACTCATTATCATGGCTGGCAACGGCAACGAGAGGTTTTGGGTGTACAAGAAGCCTTAGAGACAGCTATCGGCAAAGTTGCCAATGAGCCTGTAGAAGTCATCGCAGCTGGGCGTACTGACGCCAGCGTACATGCGAGCAATATGATTGCCCATTTTACAACTCATGCGTATCGCCCAACTCATAACTGGTTACGCGGTGTAAATAGTTTGCTTCCCGATGATATTGCTCTACGCTGGATACAACCCATGCCAGCTGATTTTCATGCGCGCTTTGGTGCCATTGCTCGTCGCTATCGTTATATTACGCTCAACCAAACACAGCGCCCCGCCATACTAAATCATCAAGTGACTCATATTTATGAGGCGCTTGATTTGAAAGCCATGCAGCAAGCAGCAGCTGATATCGTCGGTACACACGATTTTAGCAGTTACCGTGCTGCAGCCTGTCAATCCAATCAGCCAGTACGCACGATTAGCCATGCCAATCTTTTTGCTCATGGCCAATTTATCGTTTTTGATATACAAGCAGATGGGTTTTTACATCACATGGTTCGCAATTTGATGGGCACATTATATGCCATTGGTAGACATGAGCTAGAGCCAGCAGATTTTTTGAATATTTTGCATAAAAAGGACCGGACGATTGCACCACCTACCGCTTCAGGTGATGGATTGTATTTTATCAATGCTTATTATCCTGAACGTTTTCAAAGTTTATTGCCAGATGCGCCATTAACGCCTGTCTGGTTAAATCTACCTGACTAAATCAATATCATTTGGCATACATATCACTTACATGCTGTCAAGTCAAAAGCAGGTTCGTATTGCTTTAATCCGCTAACTTACGTATAATATGGGCTTATTTTTTAATTGATTGATACAAATTATGGCAAAAGACGATATTATTGAATTTGAAGGCGAAGTCATTGATACCCTTCCTAATACTTTGTTCAAAGTTCGTTTAGAAAACGGGCACGAAATCATCGCGCATATTTCTGGTAAGATGCGTAAGCATTATATTCGTATCTTGACAGGTGATAAGGTTAAAGTTGAAATGACGCCTTATGACCTATCTAAAGGCCGTATCACCTACCGTGGTAAAAACTAAATACTGACTGACCAATAGGGTTATGAAAGTATTAGCATTGGTAAGATACAGCCAATAGCCGAATAGCTACGTTATCGCTGATAGCTGATATGACGCTTGGGTAGTGAAACTGATAATAATAATGAAAATGCTAATCTGCTCATTATTGCCTATCAATATTTTAGTTATTTAGTATTGACTGTTTCTACTTACCACAAAAAATACCGCTAGATTTTAGCGGTATTTTTTTGTTCATTTTTTATGATTTAGTACTATCGCGTTTAACTAAATTCAACAGTTGCGCCGTTTTTTATGACTCCGAGCAAACTAAGCGCATCCCAATTGGTCAAACGCACACAACCTGCTGATGCTTGACGACTAATACGAGCAGGATTTGGTGATCCATGGATGCCATAAGTTGGTTTACTAAGTCCAATCCATACTGAGCCCACTGGATTGTTAGGACCTGGTGGAATGATCAACTTGCTGCCATCATTGGCCGTATAAGTATAGTTGGGCTCGTGCACCTTTACATTGACAGTATGCGTACCTGTTGGTGATGGTGTCGCTGTACTGCCCACTGTCGTCGGATAGCTAGCGATCAAATTGTTGTTATCATCATAAGCGTAGAGTGTTTCAGTGGCTTTATCAGCGACGACACGATGCACAGGCTTGGTATTAGGATTACCAGGGTTATATACCGTGATAATTTCACCAGCAGTAAAACTGGCATCAGGATTAAGCGATTTTAAGTATTTCTCACTGATATGAAACTTCTCTGCCAACGCCTCAGTAATGCTTTCGTAGTACATTCCCTCAAGCTTGGATTTGGCAACAGAATCAGCAGGTATGGTTGTGGTTTTGACATTCACATCTGCTTCAGTGAGCTGATAGCTGACTAGCACTGGTTGAGTTGTGAGATTCTCATTCTTGGTCAGCGCTTGCCACGTCTCATTGTTCAACGTATCGGTTACGTCTAAACCATTCGCTTTTTGGAACGCCTGCATGGCTTTGCGAGTATTTTTGCCCCAGTAGCCATCGACAGGCCCTACTCCGTTGTGATGCCAGTTTAATAGAGCCTGCAGCTTGGTTCCTACGTTACGATCGATATCTGCATCCATTGTCCAAGTGACATTATTTACCTTTTTCGCATTGTCAGATAGGTTCTCAGTTGTGTATTTAATAGTAGGCAATAGCTTATTCAATGAAGTCGCAGCTTTACTATCTCCTGTTAACTTTTGACTTACGCCATTAGTCACTGGACTGACTTCTGCCGGAGCCTTGACGCTACTATTTGCGTTCACACTATCCGTTGTTTCTGCTGCGATGCTTTGCCCCATGAATAGTAAGCTAGAGAGACTAACCACTGTCAATGCTTTACTGATTCTTGTTAATTGATACATCTAACACTCCTCATTTAAGAAATTCTATTTTTGTTTTAAGTTTGCAAATACTACAGTTTTTTGGATTTTTAGAACTTACCTTCGGCATCTAGATTTTGAATATTTTACTTTTGCTAAAAGCAAAATATTTTAGCTCCTTTATAAGCTACTAATATTGTCATATTACCTTGTGAGCATATAACAGCTTTGTGTTAAAAGGAGCTTTGTTGTACAGCGTCTCTGTTAAGACAATGCTTGTAGATAAGTTTTGCTAACAGATAAACAATAAGAAACCCATAAGCCACTTAGTAGCTTATGGGTATATAACACGCAAAATAAGACTGTGGAAAATGCTATATAAGAATAGCCTTTAAACGCAAGTTAACTTATATCAATTTAGCTAAGACCGCCTGACCCATTTCTTTACAGCCTACCTGCTTAAGCCCAGCTTCACTGCTATCTAAAATATCTAGCGTACGTAGACCATCATCAAGCACATCACTAACTGCCTGCTCAATTGCTTGTGCCGCTTCTTCTTGCTTAAAGGTATAACGCAGCATCATAGCAACAGATAAGATAGTCGCTAATGGGTTGGCTTTATCTTGTCCTGCGATATCAGGTGCTGAACCATGACACGGCTCATACATGCCCTTACCTGACTCATCTAAGCTCGCTGATGGCAACATACCGATAGAGCCTGTCAACATCGCAGCTTCATCAGATAGAATATCGCCAAACATATTACCTGTCACCATAACATCGAACTGCTTAGGATTTTTAATCAACTGCATGCAAGCATTGTCAGCATACATATGTGATAGCGCCACATCGCTATAGTCAGCTTGCTGCATCTCGATCATCGTCTGTTTCCACAGCTCGGTGACTTCTAACACATTAGCTTTATCAACTGAACATACCTTAGCTGCTGTGCCTGCTGCTTGCGCACGCGTTTTTGCTAATTCAAAGGCAACTTTACCAATGCGCTGAATCTCACTTGTGCTATACACCATCGTGTTATAGCCCTGCTGCTCACCGTTTTCTAATGTGCGGATACCACGAGGCTCACCAAAATAGATACCGCCTGTTAGCTCACGAACGATCAATAGATCTAAACCTGAGATAATTTCAGGTTTGATACTTGAGGCATTAGCCAACTGTGGATAGAGCTTGGCTACGCGTAGGTTGGCAAATAAACCAAGCTCACCACGGATTTTCAATAGACCACGTTCAGGGCGTTTACTACGCTCGATTGCATCCCATTTAGGACCACCAACTGCACCTAGCAATACGGCATCTGCGGCGCGAGCACGAGCCAATGTCTCATCTGGCAAAGGCTCACCAGTTGCATCAATAGCTATACCGCCAATCAATCCATACTCAAGCGTTAAATCAAGTGAAAACTTATCATTGACAGCCTTGAGCACGTCAATGGCTTGGGTCATAATTTCAGGGCCAATACCATCACCCGCTAATGTTAAAATCGTTGCCATACTGATCCTTTTGGAAATATTTTTATTGGTTGATTATATTTTCGAGCTTTTTATACTCATATTTTATACTGCCATTTTTTTGACTTTAGGTGCTGATGTCACTGCTTTGGCCATACCCGTCTCTACAAACTCGCCTTGATGCTCAGCGTCTAGTTGCTTACAGAATCGGCGCTGTACTTGAGTACCTTGCAATAGCTCAATACATAAAGGCTCAGGTGATGCTGTGTCCAATAGACTGCCTGATTTTTCGCTGCTCTTCTTTTGATAAGCACGTAACTGATAGGTACCTGCTTCAGTGAAATCATGAATCATCGCAAAACGCTCAACATAGCCCATGTTATTCTCTGGATAAAAATTCACATGTACCTCGTGTTTGGCAGGCATGACCCGTGCATAATAGTTGGTCAATCCTGGCATACTCGAAGGTGCTAACGGCACAACTTTTATGGCATTTTTATTGACGAGTGGTGTCATATCCATATTCATCGATGTTTTTGCCATACCTTCTTGACGTGGTAAGGCTGTCATAATCTGAGGATTGATTGGCTCGTGACTGTTGGGCGCAATAATGAGCGTTTTATCTATCTGCACAATTTCGCAATGATATGTACCCACACATGCAATATTTACTTCACCAACGATAGGTTTGATTTTACCCACCCATGCTTCAGCACTCTCTGCCTCATTTATTTTTTGATAGCCCGTCAATAGCTGACAGCCTGACAATAATAAGCTTGCAGCAACAATTGTACTTGTCCATAGAGCATAACGTTTTGTATTCATAATGGCGGCTACTATTCAAGAGAGATAATAAAATGTAGTGAAAAACTACCCTTCATTTTAGACAGTTCACCGCCATAACTCAACGCTGCGTTGCGACTACTCATAGTTTTATGAGCAGTAGATTATAAAATGACCTTCTACGATCTTACGTCGTTAAATATCCACGGTGTTTTTTGCATCATTTGTTGCTCGTAATCTTTGATAGCATCACTTTGTTGCAAGGTTAGACCAATATCATCAAGTCCGTTTAATAAGCAATGTTTGCGAAAGGCATCTACTTCAAAGGCATACTCTTCGCCAGTTGGTGTGATAACGACTTGACGCTCAAGATCCGCGGTCAACTCATAGCCTTCGTTATCGAACGTTGCTTTCATTAACGTATCTACAATCGCTTCATCCAACACAATCGGCAACATGCCATTTTTGAAACAGTTATTATAGAAAATATCTGCAAAGCTAGGCGCAATTACCGTACGGAAACCATACTCTGATAACGCCCAAGGTGCATGCTCACGACTAGAGCCACAGCCAAAGTTTCTGCGTGCCAACAAGATAGTAGCGCCTTGATAACGTGGCTTATTCAATACAAAGTCTGGATTGATGACTCGTGTACTGTTGTCTTGACCAGGATAACCTTCGTCAAGATAGCGCCAATCATCAAATAGATTTACGCCAAAACCTGTACGTTTAATAGACTTTAAAAACTGTTTTGCGATAATTTGGTCGGTATCGACGTTTGCGCGATCTAACGGGCAAACGATACCTGTTTGGGTGTTATAAGCTTGCATAAAATTTCCTATCAATTATATTTTTGCTGGCTGATGATTTTGATAAGCGTATTAAACAGTAAATAATTTTTTACCATCTTTGACACCATGCTCATATATTTATCGTTCATACAAGCATGATGTCAGCTACTTACTATCAGTCTTAAAACGTACGAACATCCACAAAATGTCCTGCCAACGCGGCGGCAGCTGCCATTGCTGGGCTTACCAAATGCGTACGACCACCATTACCCTGACGACCTTCAAAATTACGATTCGACGTTGAGGCACAGTGCTCTTGCGGCTCAAGTTTGTCTGCATTCATTGCCAGACACATTGAGCAACCCGGCTCACGCCATTCAAAACCAGCTTCGGTAAATAACGTATCCAATCCTTCAGCCTCTGCTTGCAACTTCACCTGTCCAGAACCTGCAACAACGATCGCTTCTTTTACGTTATCAGCAACTTTGCGACCTTTGATTACCGCTGCCGCATCACGTAAATCTTCGATACGTGAATTGGTACATGAACCGATAAATATACGATCAAGTTGGATATCCGTAATTTTCTGACCTGCCTCTAGCCCCATATAAGTATAAGCACGTAACCAGCCCTCTTCTTGAGCTTCATCAATGGCTTGATCTGGTGTTGGTACAGATTGCGTGATATCTACTACCATCTCAGGCGATGTACCCCAAGACACCTGCGGTGCGATCTGACTGCCATCGATTTCTACCACAGTATCAAATACCGCGTCATCGTCTGAATATAGTGTACGCCAATAGGCTTCCGCTTGTTCCCATTGTGCTTCGTTTGGCGCATATGGACGACCTTTGACATAGTCAATCGTCGTGTCATCGACCGCAACCATACCGACACGTGCACCTGCTTCGATCGCCATGTTACAGACGGTCATACGACCTTCCATACTCATGTCTTCGAACACTTGACCTGCAAATTCAATCGCGTGTCCTGTACCACCTGCCGTACCAATCCTCGCAATAATAGCTAACACCACATCTTTTGAAGTAACGCCAGCACCAAGTTGACCAGTGACACGGATTTGCATATTTTTTGATTTCTTTTGAATCAAACACTGCGTTGCCAATACATGCTCAACTTCGGAGGTTCCGATACCATGAGCCAAACAGCCAAGTGCTCCATGGGTCGCTGTATGCGAGTCACCGCAAACAACCGTCATACCCGGCAAGACCAAACCTTGCTCTGGACCGACCACGTGCAAAATTCCTTGACGCGCATCATTGATAGTAAATTCAGCAATATCAAACTTGGTGCAATTATCGTCCAAAGTGACAACCTGCAAGCGTGATACCTTGTCTTTAATCCCCGGTACCCCTTCCAAGCGCTCTTTGGTGACGGTCGGCACATTATGATCTGGACTGGCAATGTTGGCCGATAAACGCCATGGCGCTCTATTTGCCAACTCCAACCCTTCAAATGCTTGCGGACTCGTCACTTCATGCAACAGGTGGCGGTCGATATAAATCAGGCTCGAACCATCGTCGCGCTTAGTGACTTCGTGAGCGTTCCAAAGTTTGTCATATAACGTTTGACCAGCCATGTTGCTATCCTTTATAGGTTACTAATTAATTAATTTTTACTTACTTGCAAATTGCCAAGCTAAGATTCTATGTAAATGCTATGTCTATCTATAATGTTTAATAATTACGGTCGTATCTAAGATTTAAATATTATTTCTTCATGAGACCCAACATATGACTAAAATTAACGCTTAAAATACGTTTTAAATGGCAAATAGCCAATTTTTTAGAATAAATATGTCACAATACGCCTCGATGTCTTGTGATTATAGCAGGCAAATCCTATAATAATAATTGATGATTTTTAACCAGACGCAAACTTTTATTTCTAATACGTTGTGATTGGGTCAGCCAACTTTTATTTATAGCTCATAAAGTAGCTAAGGACATTCGTTTGAACACCACAAACTTGACGACATTCGTTACCGTTATGCACACTGGCAGTATCTCAGGTGCCGCAGAAAAGCTGTTTATCACGCAGCCTGCTGTCAGTAAACGTATCAAAAACTTAGAAGACGAGTTTAACATTACCTTGTTTGATACGGTAGGACGCGGGATTGTACCTACTCAAGCTGCCAGCGAAATGCTACCTCATGCCAAGCGTTGGCTAGAAGATTATGAGAATTTTAAAATCAACTTGCAGCATTCTCAGCATATTGTCTCTGGCAAGTTAGTCATTGGTACTAGCCATCATATTGGCCTACATCATTTAGCACCTGTCCTGAAACACTTCATTCAAGCTTATCCAGCTGTTCAGTTAGAAGTACACTTCGTAGATTCTGAAAAAGCACACAAAGCAGTACTAGATGGTGATTTGTCTTTAGCCTTTGTTACGCTACCACCTGTCTATGACAAGCGGCTAACCTATCATACGCTATGGTCAGACCCTCTTTACTTTATGACTGGTACGCTATCAGCGTTGGCAACCAAATCAAATGTCACTTTAGAGCAGCTGGCCCGATACCCTGCTATTCTACCGTCTGCCAATACCTTTACTAGTCAGATTACTTTGGCCGAATTTGCCAAGCACAACTTAAAGCCTTATGCCACGATGAGCACCAACCCGCTTGAGTCTATTCGTATGCTGGTGTCTGTCGGTCTTGGCTGGTCAGTACTGCCTCAAACGATGGTCAGCCAAGATTTGGAACGTATTGATATGGCAGACAATATTGAGCTGCAGCGTTATCTAGGTGTGGTCATTAATCCAAAGCTTACGCAATCTAGCAGTGTCACCGCGCTCTTAGATTTACTGGCTCCTATTGAATAAGACTCGCTAACTATAACAATATATAAATTCTACCTATTCGCATTTGTACCTCTCATGCGTTATAATACGCTTAACGTTGTTTGTATAACAAAAATTTACCACAAGGACACTGATAGTCATATATTGAATACTTCTAGTAAGATATGATGGTTAACAGTAGGTTTAATGGTTTTGATTGATTGTGTAGGTTGCTAATACTCATATATAAATAGCAGATGCGAGCAATAACAATAGATAAGTGGAATGCGAAATTCCCATTGTTCTCTATCTCTATATGAGTGCTAGCCATAGAACGACATCAATCATATATAACTACAGAAGATACTGAAAAAAGCCATTATGTCTTAATTAATGGCTTTTTTTGTCTTTAAATATTGTTTTGGACATCGCCTTGTAGGACAGAACTTTTATAGTTAAAAAATAATTACAGCCAACCATGTTGGTTAAGGACAATTTATATGAACGGAGTTTCTAGTGGCGTGCTGATATCACTCGGCGCCTATTTCTTAGTGATGATTGGGATTGGTGTTTACGCTTATTTTAAGCAAGCCAATGATACTGAAGGCTATATGTTAGGGGGTCGTAACTTAGGCCCAGCAGTAACCGCACTTTCTGCAGGTGCATCAGATATGTCAGGTTGGTTACTACTTGGCTTACCTGGTTATATGTTTGCTGATGGTGTTGTCAGTATTTGGATTGCGCTTGGTTTGACATTAGGTGCATTATTAAACTATCTCATCGTAGCACCTCGCCTTCGTGTTTATACCGAAGTGGCTGACAACGCTATCACCCTACCCGATTATTTTGCCAACCGCTTTGAAGACAAGTCGCATATGCTACGCGTCATCTCAGCAGTGGTCATCATTCTATTCTTTACCGTCTATACCGCTGCAAGTCTTGTAGGTGGTGGTAAACTCTTCGAAAGCTCACTTAACCTCTCATATAGCACTGGCTTATGGGTTACTGCTGGTGTGGTTGTGGCTTATACGCTATTCGGTGGTTTCTTAGCAGTATCTATGACCGATTTCGTACAGGGTGTCATCATGCTGTTTGCCATGGTAATCGTACCTGTCGTTGCCTTTACTGATCTTGGTGGTATTTCAGCCACTACAGAAGCCGTCAGAAATATCGACCCTACCCTTTTAGACGTTACTAGCGGTATGAGTGTCATCGGTATTATTTCGTTAATGGCATGGGGTTTAGGTTACTTTGGCCAACCGCATATTATCGTACGTTTTATGGCAATTCGTTCAGTGAGAGATGTACCGACCGCACGTAACATCGGTATGAGCTGGATGGTTGTGAGCCTTATTGGTTCACTAATGACTGGTTTTGCTGGTCGTGCCTACGTACAAAAAACTGCGATGACACTGGACGATCCTGAGACTATATTCTTAGTATTCACTCAGTTCTTGTTCCATCCATTGGTTTCAGGTTTCCTATTAGCAGCTATTTTAGCGGCAATTATGAGTACTATCTCATCGCAGCTATTGGTTGTATCAAGCTCTCTAACCAAAGATGTATACAAACTATTCTTTGATAAAGATGCACCAGAAGCTCGTCAGGTATTGGTTGGTCGTATCTCAGTGATCATCGTCGCTATCGTTGCCATTATGCTTGCTTCTAACCCAGATAGCTCAGTATTGAACCTAGTTTCTAATGCATGGGCAGGATTTGGTGCAGCGTTTGGTCCATTGGTTATTTTCAGTCTGACATGGCGTGGTATGAACCGTAATGGTGCTGTTGCCGGTATGGTTGTTGGTGCGTTGACTGTTATCCTATGGATTTATGGGCCTTTCCAAGTAGATGGTATGGCACTAAATAGCTGGTTATATGCTATTGTTCCAGGCTTTATCTTAAGTACTATTGCTATCTTTGCTGTTAGTATCATGACTGGGGGCCCAAGACCTTCAGTTTCTGCTAAGTACAAAGAGATGGAGCTAAACTTAAACAAATAAGTTTACGTAATGTCTTAAGTTTATTGCCATAAAAAAACCTCGTCATTATTGGCGAGGTTTTTTTATGAGTAACGACTTAGTATATTTAACCTACTATAGTATCAAAACAAGAAAAATTATGACAAATGAGACAGTTGTACGGACAAAGATAGTAGCATCTGATAGCTCTGTGATGGATATACTACGCTAGATTATCCTAGCCTATTTGGCAGTTCAACTGCCGCTCACTTTTACGAAGTAAGCCTTTATCAACAATACTTCTTTCCTTAATATCACATTTGATTACCTATTTAGATCTTTTCCTTGTATACCTTAAGTATGCTACGTTATTAACAGCTCATTCGGTAAGGTATAAGTGCGTATCTGCTCTTGATCCAAAGGATATGCGTTATACATGGATACGGAGCTAAACTAAGCAAATAAAATATAGCTATGCTATATAAATTAATACTATATAGATAACCTTTGCTGTTCTACCTATATTTGAACACTAATAATAGAATACTTAATAGAAAGCCCATAAAAAAAGCGACCCATCATAGGTCGCTTTTTTACTACATAATAGTCATTAAACCACACTATCTTGCTTGGTAAGATACCTTCACACCAGCAATATAGCCGTCATTGTCTTGGAAATCACCAACGAGCTTGCCGCTAGGTAACTGACCTTTTGCATCACCGAACCATAGGTATTTACCACCTGCCGATATAGCCCAGTTTTCCGTGACGTTATATTTAGCACCAAGACCGACGCTATAGTAACCATCAATAGGACCCAAAGATGTTGTTTCATCACCTGTACCACTGTCCCAACCAACCGTACCGCTGATCGCTAGCGCTGGAGCAACACGCTTAGCCAATCCTAGCTCTACTTGCCATTGGTCATCGTTATATTCAACCAAGTTCAGACCATTAGGCGGATAACGACCTTGACTGACTTCATTATATAAAGGTGGGGTTAATACAAAGTCACTCCATGGAACCCAGCGTACTTTCGCTGTAGCTAGTGTTGTAGGGTTGATACCTGTCTGGAAGTCAAAGTTAACTGATTGAGGTGTAGTCACTTCAATTTTACCACTTCGTGTATCTGAGAGTGCTCCACCCGATGCAATACTTCTAATAGGATAAGTCTCTGAAGTATTCGCATCATGTTCAATTTCAGAACGATAAGTCAATGCAGCTTTCAGTGCAATCTCAGGCTTACTGAAGGCCAAACCTGCAATATAACCATATTCCATATCAGGATTACTGGTTGACGTGTAACCGGTAGCAGGTCCATAAGCTAAGCCGCGTAACTTGGTCGTAGATTGGATACGCTGTGCAACTGGACCACC
Source organism: Psychrobacter proteolyticus (assembly GCF_038155145.1). GTDB lineage: Bacteria > Pseudomonadota > Gammaproteobacteria > Pseudomonadales > Moraxellaceae > Psychrobacter > Psychrobacter proteolyticus_B. The sequence goes on along the minus strand of NZ_JBAKAY010000001.1, from coordinate 304,623 downwards.
ATATACTTGGAAGTTTTTATTGGCACCAAACTTCATACCAAGAATACCCGTTAGGCTTTGACTACGAACCTCCACATTGGTATTTTCACCAGCAGTAGTGGCTTCAGCAGTTGCTATTGCACCTGCAGTCTGTGGGTCAACTCCATCAGCTGCTAATTCACCAAAAGACTCAGCGAAACTATCGCTTGCAACAAAATTACTTTGAGTATACTCAGCAGCTGCACCGAAAGGCTCATCATATAAGATACCAACACTAAAGGTATCGTTAATGTCAGCTTTTACGCCATAGCGAAAGAAATCATAAGCTTCAGCAATATCGCCCGTCTTATTACCACGTTCGTAATCATTACTATAAGGATCGCTATTAGCAGTATCATAACCGCTTACGTCGGCGTCAATATAAGTATAGGCAGCTTCTGCATAGGTACCATCTTGAAAGAAAGCAGTGACGTCTTGGCCTGAACGATCAAGACCAGCAGCATTAGTCATGCTAGCGACAGAGAGAGTAGCGATTGCTACTGCAAGGGTTTTCAAGTGAAAGGTAGTGCGCATTGTGTATCTCCAACGGTCCTTGTTGTATTACTACTTTAATAACCAATATATAGCATTGCTGCGCTTAACATTGAGAGTATCAAAGTCGTGTCCTAAGTTGAATACTAATGCCTTTTTGACACTAAAACAACAATTAAAGTGCTTTATTTCTCAATTATGACTGAACAGTACAAATAAGATATAAATCAAACAATGTCGTTTACTTCTACTTTTAAATATGAATTTTCTAAAGAATCATTTGTTCACAGGAGAGTTTTTCTTCAGGATAAAACGGATTCACTATGACTATAATACTGCTTATAAAAAAAGCGACCCTTAAAGGATCGCTTTTCTATCAATAACATTTAAAATATTTGCTATATAACTAAGCTGTGAACTACTGAGCTTGGTAAGAAACTTTTACACCAAGTACAAATCCGTCGTTGCTCTCAAAATCACTCACAACTGTTTTACTTGGAATCTGTCCTTCAGCATCACCAAGCCATAAGTATTTACCACCAGCTGAGATTGCCCAGTTTTCAGTAACGTTATATTTAGCGCCTAAGCCTGCACTGTAGTAGCCTTCCGTAGGCCCAAGTGAGGTAACAGGATTACCAGCACCACTATCCCAACCAACAGTTCCACTTACTGCTAGTGCTGGCGCTAGGCGCTTAGCAAGACCTAGCTCTACTTGCCACTGGTCATCATCATAGCTAACTAAATCTAAGCCTTCAGCAGGAATACCTGCGCCTTGTGGTATTGTTGCTAATACTTGACTAACGTTATTGTACGATGATGGTGTAATCGCAAAGTCACTCCATGGTACCCAACGTACTTTGGCAGTCGCTAAGGTCGTTGAGTTGATACCTGTCTGGAAATCGAAGTTTACTGACTTGGGTGTAGTAACTTCAATACTTTCACCGCTATTTGTTGGAAGTCCAAAAAGAACAGCGTTTGGATAAACTTCAGCTGATTGCGCATTATGTTCAATTTCTGAGCGGTAAGTTAAAGCAGCTTTCAATGCGATTTCAGGCTTGCTATATGCAATACCAGCGAGGTAACCATACTCTTGATCAGCACTGATGTGAGCGGTATAACCATTAGCAATACTATAAGCTGGACCACGTAGCTTTACATCAGCTTCAACGCGCTGAGCGACTGGGCCGCCATATACTTGGAAATTCTTATTCTCGCCAAATTTAGCGCCTAGGATACCTGTAATGCTCTCAGTACGTACTTCTACATTAGTACCTTCACCGTTTGCATCTACAAAGTTATTATCACCACTATAATCGGCTGCTGCGCCAAAAGGCTCATCATATAAAACACCAATGCTAAAGGTTTCGTTGATATCTGCTTTTACACCATAACGGAAAAAATCATAAGACTCTGCGATATCATCGATTTTATTACCTGAGGTATCTTTACCAGTAACGTCAGCATCGATATAAGTGTAGACAGCTTCTGCATAAGTGCCGTCTTGTAGGAATGCGGTGATATCTTGACCTGAGCGATCAAGGCCAGCAGCACTAGCAACACTAGCAACAGAAAGAGTAGCAACAGCTACTGCAAGAGTTTTTAAATGAAAGGTGTGGCGCATTTTATATCTCCAAACATCCGCATTGTTTTACTGTTTTACCCATTATTAATTAATAGGTAATCAGCATCCGAGGTGGAAGATAGTAAAGACTTTTTAACACTAAAACAACTACAAAAACATATTATTTCTATGTTATGACCACATAGTCATCAGACAGTATCTATATATAAAAATACGTATATATTTTCCGCTATTAGATGCTTTCTTTTCAAATTATATTTATTAATAATGTGGTGGTCTGTCTGCCATTACATCAAATGGTGCAATACCACTTTCTGTATCCTGACCTTCAATTTGCTTATAAATCAGCTGTAGTTGACGTTGCAGCGTATGAATATCTTTGTCTTGTCGCGTGATTACGTCATCCAGTCGTTCGACGGTAACTTCAAGGTGCGCTAGGCTCATTTGTAAATCGACTACTTGGGCTTGCAAATCATTTTGAACATCAGAAGTATCATCTGTAATTTTAGGTTGGTTCATATTTTTCTCTAAATTATAGTAAGTATTAAATTGAAAGGATGGATTATTAAAGGGTTTGAAGGGTACCGTAAATTAGCGATAAATCTACAAACATAGTCATGGAATAGGAGCAGTTAGTAAAAACAATAAATAGTACTGATAAAACTATTTACTCGCACTACAGTAACGCGGTGGCATGTTATACTGCAGGCAATTTTGCAACAACCCCTACCTCACTATTATATAAGCTTAAGATACTCTATGGCACTGATTCATTTAAAAGACATTCACTTAGCCTTTGGCGTCGCGCCTGTTCTTGATGGTATTGATTTTTCTATCAATACAGGCGAGCGTGTGTGCTTGATTGGCCGAAACGGCGAAGGTAAATCTACTTTGTTTAAACTGATCAATGGCTCATTGCAGCCTGACAGTGGCGAGATTATTACCAACAGTAGCATGCGTGTAGCGATGCTAGAGCAAGACGTTCCCGAGACCAGTGGTCGCATATTAGACATCGTTATGGGCGGTAGTCGTCGTACGGCTGATTTGCTCATTAACTATAATAAGCAAGTCGATATGTGCGCGAATGGTGATATGGATGCCTGTGAGCATATGGCGACCCTACAGCATGATATCGATGCGGTACATGGTTGGGACTTAGAACGCGATGCCATGCGTCTAATTACGACCATGGGCCTTAATCCAGAAGACGACTTATCATCTCTATCTGGTGGTCGTAAGCGCCGCGTGTTACTTGCTCGTGCGCTAGTTACCAAGCCTGATGTACTACTACTAGATGAGCCAACCAACCATCTGGATGTTGAAAGTATCGAATGGTTAGAGCGCTTTTTGCTTGATTGGCAAGGCTTGACGTTATTGTTCGTGACTCATGATAGAGCATTCGTAAATAAGCTATCGACTCGCATTATTGAGCTTGACCGCGGCCAATTGACCAGCTATGACGTAACACAAGGTGAAGGTGGTTACGCACGCTATCAAGAGCTAAAAGAGCTACAGTTACAGGCTGAAGAAAAGAACAATGCCAACTTTGATAAAAAACTGGCACAAGAAGAAGTTTGGATTCGCCAAGGTATCAAAGCACGTCGTACTCGTAACGAAGGCCGTGTACGTGAACTAAAAGCCTTACGTGAAGAGCGTAGCGATCGCCGTGAGCAAGTGGGCAATGTAAACATCACCATGGGTCAAGGCGAGAAAAGCGGTAAGCTTGTCTGTAAAGTTAAAAACTTACATCTTGAATATGACGGCAACGTCTTGGTAGATGATTTTACGACCACTATTATGCGTGGCGATAAAATCGGTATTGTCGGCCCTAACGGTGCCGGCAAAACTACGCTTATTAAAGCCCTACTCGATATGTCTGATGATGAAGTTACCAAGTCTGGTAGTGTCGAATTAGGTACTAATCTGAAAATCGCATTCTTCGATCAGCTGCGTGATCAGTTAGACCTTGAAGCAAGCGTTGCGCAAAACGTTTCGGAAGGCTCTGACTTTGTCGAAGTTGGCGGTCGCAAAACACACATCATGAGCTACTTGCAAGATTTCTTATTTGCACCAGAGCGCGCACGTACACCTGTCAAAGCACTGTCTGGTGGTGAGCGTAACCGAGTACTACTGGCCAAACAGTTATTGAAACCTGCCAATATTTTGGTACTCGATGAGCCGACCAACGATTTGGATATGGCAACACTTGAGCTATTAGAAGAGTCAGTCGCCAGCTTTGGTGGTACGATTTTGCTAATCAGTCATGATCGCTCATTCATGGACAATGTCGTTACCTCTACGTGGGTGTTTGGCGAAGATGAAGATGGTAAAGGAGTGGTCAATGAGTATGTAGGTGGTTATCAAGAGTACCTCGTACAAAAGAACCGCGAAGAAGCATCCCGTGCTGCAAAAGCACCTGCCAACAATGCAGCTAGCAACAAAGCGACAAATAAGTCTGGCGCAGCAGCGAAACCAAATAAGGCAGTCAAAAAGCTAAATTATAACGATCAACGCGAACTGGATAACTTGCCAAAAGAAATTGCTGCACTCGAAGCCGAACAAGTTCAATTGCAAGAAAAGCTGGCCGATGGCTCTTGGTTCAATACTGACTTTGATGCGGCGACAGCTGCTAGTGAGCGTCTTTTAACCATCGAAGATGAGATGATGCATAAGCTTGAACGTTGGAGTGAGCTTGAAGGCTAGTATTGGCAACTCTCTAGCTGAGTTTATTGGAATATCGCATGTGTACTTTGCATTGCGTATTTCGATGAACAAGTTTCTGATGGCCTGACAAAACATTATTAATCATTGTGAAGACATCACCACTTTATTATATAGAGTGGTGATATTTGTTTTACAGCAACTTACAAAGTAGTTAGATGGTGAAAGTTAGTGAACATTACCTTAATTTCAAGTATCATTCGCTATTGCTGAAAATCCTTATTATTTATAAGGTCATCACATCATAATCCTTGTTAAAGCAAAGTTAGCGTTAGACGTTGATAATCCAACTGTTTTGGTTTGATTGTCATATTCAACCTTCTAATATGTCCTATTGAGGTTGCTTTATTTTTAACGCAATAATTTATTTTATCACCGAAATAGCTTAGAATAGCAACAATTAGCAAAATTAGGCACAGCTAAAGTGGCTTGATATTGTATATTTTCTAAGCCACAAACCCAGTGTGGGATAATCCCATTTCATTCACCTGGAGGAAGTATTAATGAGCCAAGCCGAAGGCGTTAATGTACAACGCCGTAGAGTTCTTATTGCCTCAACTGCCGCGATTGGTGCAGCTGGGGTAGCTGCCGTGGCGACACCTTTTGTCCGTTCTTGGTACCCAAGCGCTAAAGCTGAGGCTGCAGGGGCTGCAGTGACCCAAGATATTGGTTCTATCGAAGATGGACAAATGATCGTCGTCAAATACCGTGGTAAACCTATTTATGTGGTTAAGCGCACCGAAGACATGGTTGCAGGACTAGAGTCAGTCAAACCTCTATTATCTGATCCTGAGTCTGATGCGTCTCTACAACCTGAATATTGCAAAAATCCTACTCGCTCTTTAGATCCAACCGTATTGGTTGTCGAAGGCGTTTGCACACATTTGGGCTGTGCACCAAACTACCGTCCTGATGTGGGCGCGGTGGATTTAGGTGGTAATGATTGGTACGGCGGATTTTTCTGTCCGTGTCACGGGTCAAAATATGACTTAGCAGGTCGCGTGTATAGCGGCGTCCCTGCACCACTTAATTTACCCGTTCCAGAATATGGTATGGATGGTACCATCTTGACGGTTGGGGAGGCTTAATATGAGTATGGGTAAAAAGTTAATGCATTGGGTGGACGCGCGTTTTCCAGCGACCGAAACCTATGAATACCATATGTCAAAGTACTACGCACCAAAGAACTTTAACTTTTGGTACTTCTTTGGCGTACTATCAATGATCGTACTGGTCAACCAATTGGTGACTGGTATATGGCTTACGATGATGTACAACCCAAGTGCCGAAGGGGCATTTGCGTCTGTTGAATACATCATGCGTGACGTAAAAGGTGGTTGGCTCATTCGCTATATGCACTCAACCGGCGCATCTGCGTTTTTCGTTGTTGTATACCTGCATATGTTTAGAGCCTTGCTATATGGTTCATACCAAAAACCTCGTGAGCTTATCTGGCTCATCGGTATGGGTATCTACCTAGCACTTATGGCAGAAGGTTTCTTCGGTTACCTACTACCTTGGGGCAACATGTCATTCTGGGGTGCTCAGGTTATCTTGAACTTACCTGCAGCGCTGCCTGTTATTGGTGATGGCCTTGCTGAATGGGTACGTGGTGACTATATCATTTCTGGTATTACCCTAAACCGTTTCTTCGCTCTACACGTTGTTGCTATTCCATTAGTACTCGTGGGCCTAGTATTTATGCATATTGTGGCGTTGCACCATGTGGGTTCAAACAACCCTGATGGTATCGACATCAAAAAGCTAAAAGACAAAAATGGTGTACCATTAGACGGTATCGAATTCCATCCGTACTACACTGTGCATGATATGGTTGGTATCGTAGTATTCTTTATCTGTTTCTTTGCAGTGGTATTCTTCTTCCCAGAAGGCGGCGGTTTTTTCCTTGAGCCACCAAACTTTGAGACAGCGAACTCACTGAAAACACCAGCGCATATTGCACCAGTATGGTACTACACGCCTTTCTACGCTATCTTGCGTGCTGTTCCTGATAAGCTTGGTGGTGTTATCGCAATGGGTGCTGCAATTGCCGTACTGTTCTTGATTCCATGGCTTGATAGATCGCCTGTACGCTCAATGCGTTACAAAGGAATCTTGTCTAAAATCGCGCTTACTGTATTTGCTATTAGCTTTGTTGTATTGGGTTACTTGGGTGCAACACCTGCTACACCAACGGCAACTATCATGGCTCGTGTATTCACGATTCTATATTTCTTGTTCTTCTTACTGATGCCGTTCTACACTGCCATTGAGAAGTGTAAACAGCCACCAGAACGCGTTACCGGAGGTCACTAATGAGCACGCTAATTAAATCCCTAGCTGGTCTAGGCTTAGGCGCGGCATTGACGTTGACTGCTGGTACGGCAATGGCGGCTGGTGGTCACGGATGTGGCACATTTACTAACGCTGAAGGTGTTGAAGAGCATTTGGCTTGTAGTACTGCTCCTATTGATTTTACCAATAAGGGCTCGCTACAAAACGGTGCAAAAATCTTTATGAACTACTGTGCTGGGTGTCACTCAGCTAAGTACGTTCGTCACTCACGCATTGCCAAAGATTTAGAGATACCGCCTGAGTTGGTTGAAAAGTATTTGATGGTTACCACTGATCAAATCGGTGACCACATTACTGCTGAGATCGATCCTGAGATTCAAGCGTCTTGGTTTGGCGCTGCGCCTCCTGATTTATCACTTGAGACACGTCTACGTGGCGACGACTGGGTATATACTTACCTATTATCGTTCTATGAAGATCCAAGCCGTCCTTGGGGTGCAAACAACTTAGTACTGGCCAATGCAGCGATGCCTCACGTATTGCATAATATGCAAGAAGAGTTGAGCCAAGAAGAGTTTGAATCTGAAGTTGGTGACTTGGTTAACTTTATGGCGTGGATGGGTGAACCTGCTCGCCATGACCGTCAAGTAATTGGTTTCTTTGTAATTCTATTCTTATTAGTACTGCTCATCCCAGTTTACTTATTGAATAAAGAATTCTGGAAAGATGTCAAATAAGTCATAGTCAGCAGATAGTTCTGCGAATTAAAAAAGGCACTACTTCGGTAGTGCTTTTTTGTGCCTTGATATAGAGTGTAAATACTAGATAAGCTGGGAAATAAGTCGCTCAGCGCTAATGTTTACGTACACTACCTTGATAAACGTTGCGAGTTTGTTTACGATGACAACCTTCACTATTAACATTAGGCTTTCATGATTGATGCGAATGACATTCCAAGTAGTCAGCTAATTTTGTATGCTGATGACGGCTACGACAGTCATGTGGTACGCCTATTACTTGAAGAAAAAAAGCTCGCTTACTATTTGTCTCGCTTACATTCTGAGCGCCCTGAAGATTTGACTGAGCTAAATCCTTATCATACCTTGCCTGTATTGCAGCAGCGTGAGATTGCGCTTTATGAGATTAACGTCATTTTTGAATATCTTGAAGAGCGCTATCATACAAATAAACTGCTCCCTGAGACACCGCAAGAGCGTGCACAGTTTCGCCAACTGGCTTGGCGCATTCAGCGTGATTGGTTAGTACTTGGTAAACGCTTGTTGACGCATCCAGATAGTTTTAATAAAGCACAAGCTACCATTGCCAAAAAACAGCTCAGTGATTCGTTGATTACTCTGTCACCGCTGTTCGCTCACAAACCTTATTTTATGGCTGATGAGTTTGGTTGGTGTGACGTGTTGTTAGCACCCCTATTATGGCGATTAGACGAGATGGGTATCGAGTTGCCACGTGCTATTAGCCGTCCATTGTTTGAATACCAAACTAGAGTGTTTGAGCGCAGTAGCTTCCAAAAAAGTGTGCGTTGATTAGACAATTATCAAAAGCTGTCCTAAAATAAAGTATAAATAAGATAGACGTTAATTAGCATTTGTCATGTGATAAATTGCTAAACGAGATATTTTTCATTATTAAAAATTATTAGTATAGGAAATCATTAGATGAGCGAAACCACCTCTATTACACCTACCCGCCCTTATATGGTACGCGCACTATATCAATGGATAGAAGACAACGCTCTGACACCATATTTGATGGTCGATGCTACCGCTGACAATGTGCAAATACCAACCGAGCATGTGCAAGACGGTCGTATCGTATTAAATATCGCCAGCCGTGCTACGGGCAACATGAGTATGGAAAATGATTATATTCACTTTAGCGCGCGCTTTGGCGGCGTCTCACAAGAGATTTGGGTACCGCTTACTGCGGTGATGGGGATTTATGCTAAAGAGAACTCGCAAGGAATGTTTTTTGATCCAAAAGAGTATGATAACTATCAGCCAGAAGACGACTCAGCACCAATGTCTAACAACAGTCCTATTAAAGCGCCTAAACCAAAGCGCGATAATAAAGCAGGTTTAAAAGTTTTAAAGTAAATGGCGCTATCTAGTGAGTTAGAAGCTGCAAAAAGCTGAACCCGTCACAGGTTCAGCTTTTTTACGGTTATTTGTATGTCTATGCTATTTTATTAAAAGGCAGTTAGCCTGTGAGCATTGATTACTATTGGCTAATTTTGGTAAACATGACATCATCGACTTGTTCCACCCGATAAATGGGCAATTGTAATACAGCGTTAAATGCCGTGATCACATCATCAGGACTGTCCGCGAAATCAATATTTCCTTCTGTCTCATCCGCATTGTACTCAATACTCAGCTCATCTTGATATTGACTGATAAGACTTTGTACAATGGGGTTTTCTAAGTCCGATGCGGTCAGTATGGTTTGTTTTTCATATATTTCTTGACCATAGCTAATACGTGCATCTCTACGGTACTGCGCCATGACATCACACGCATCATGCGTGAACCAAATCTGATCTGAATAGCCAGAGGGATCCACTAGCATATAACCGTGATGTGCCGTAAAAATCACATAACGTGGTTCGCTGGCGGTATATTCCTTGACCATGTAATGATTGCTCTGCGCAATTTCTAAAAAAGTTAATAGTTGCTCATCATTCATTTGATCAGTAGGTATATCCTCACCACATAAGCCATATCTAGGAATAGTTAATTGCAGGCCACAATCGTCCCGTATAAAGCTAATAATTTTTTGGTACTGCTCTTCACTCAGTTCACCATTGGCAAAGGTGCTTAGGTTGTCTAAAGGATACTCCTCTAATGAGTCGCGCTCAAGTGCTGCGCAGCGTTGTCGTGCTGTTTTTTCATCATCAACAATGTCATATAATGTTTCATTATGATGCTCAACACAGTACCACTCGTCATTGTACATAAAGTCGAATTTGTGAATCGCGTATTTTTTACTCATAAAGCTGGTCCTTGTGCAGTAGTGGTTGGATTATTTTCTTGATTGTGCCGACTCGTATTATTTAAGCACATGGCCGAGCTACACCAATGCTTGATTCTCCGCTGGCGGCTGTGCAACAATCTAATGACTCGGCTCATCGCTGCTGGTACTCTCAATGCGCAGGTCAAAGCATTCGGGATGAAAGGCAAAGAAGTTGTACTCTTTCGTATGTTAAAGTTCCTTATGATGGATATGGGTAGGTTATCAATACAAAGGGAGTCAATGCACTAACCTTGCAGATGGCGGATAGTCATTTCCATTATCCATCCATAATTCAAATGCCATTTTTTCAAATATAGCACTGCCTGATAACCGAAAATCAGTAATGGGTAATTGCGATGGTTCGAGCGCCGTAACCCTCGGTATAACATCCAACATAAACCAGCTATTGTGGGTCAATAATAGTGATTTGAGCTGACCTGTAATGGCAAGTGGTGACAGTAATAAACGGCTGATAGCAGGATTGCTCTGTGCAAAATTAGTATGAAACTGCTCAATATTATTTTTTTGTGCCACGCTAAGCTCACCTTGGATGGCTTGCACAAAATCACCAATAGTAGGTATAAAGCGATGGCGGAAATCTACCAACAGGTGATCTTTTTCACATACATCTTTGATATCCACCTCAGCACCATCGCTGTTGACTAAGACATGGCCAAACATAGGTAATACAATTTCATTCACCGCCCATATGGTATGAAAAATGCGATGCCGATTGTCACTACATAAGTTCTTGGTATTATCGATAAACTGATGAATAGCAATGTAGTCGCTAGGTTGTCCACCGCGCCGACGCGCAGATATTTGGGCATGTTTGATAGAATTCATGAAAGTCTCGTCGCTAAGCAGTAATAAACTTTTGTAAAATATATACAGACTATAGCAAACTTTAATATAAAAAATGAGCCATAAAAAATCCACACGACAACTCAAGTCGTGTGGATTGTTTGATAGGTGTTACTGCGTTTTCGTAATGCTTACTGCCTACGTGCGCGGCAACGTCACGCCGCGCTGACCTTGGTATTTACCACCACGATCTTTATAACTGGTCTCACAGACATCATCAGCATCGCTTTGGAAAAACAGCATTTGCGCAACGCCTTCGCCAGCATAGATACGGGCTGGCAGATTGGTGGTATTACTAAACTCTAAAGTGACGTGCCCTTCCCACTCAGGCTCAAGCGGCGTTACGTTGACAATAATACCGCAGCGCGCGTAAGTCGACTTACCTAGGCAAATAGTCAATACATCACGCGGAATACGGAAGTACTCCATAGTACGGGCTAAAGCAAACGAATTAGGTGGAATTATACACTCGTCACCAACGATATCGATAAAGCTTTTATCATCAAAGTTTTTAGGATCAACGACTACTGAATGTACGTTGGTAAAAACTTTAAACTCAGGAGCACAGCGCACATCATAACCGTAGCTTGAGGTACCGTAGCTAACCAAACGCTCGCCTGCATCATTAAAGCGTACTTGACCTGGCTCGTATGGCTCAATCATGCCGTGCTCTTCGGCCATTTTACGAATCCAGCGGTCAGACTTAATAGACATTGTTGTTCCTTAGCAAATATTTAATAGCGGTTATGATAACAGTATTTTGATAGCGACGATTATACGGAATTGGTGGCTGAATTTATAGAGGAGCGGCTAGTTAAAACTGAATACAGCCATTAATCTCATTTATTCCCATGTTATGTCTTAGAAGCTACCATTTGGCAAAATGATCTTCTGCGAGCCCCATGACATTATCAAGCCTAATAACTTCATCTCTTATTCGAATTTCACCACTATAAAAACCTATCCACTGCTCAAAGATACTGGCTATCACACCGAAATTATCGGTCTTTTTATAGACGATAATCGGTGTGAAGCTCAAATCAATATCGACATTGCTCCAACCAAGATTTTGATGATAGATACGCCATGGCTCTGAAATGCTAGCGTCAGTTTCTACGCCTTCTATACTTGGCTTAAGACTATTTGGCTGATTTGATCGAATACTTGAACCCTCACGAGCAAACATAACGGGTGGTAAATAGAATATCTGCCCGTCAAGCCAGCAAGCATTTTCACTAGCTCCGGTCTCGTTGACACCCATAGACAGATTGAGCAAAAAGTGACGACCATCTGACAAATAGCTAGTGATACAGCTCCAAAACCAATTGGTCTCATAACGCATATAGCCGAGCGTCCAATCTAGATTGGCAATAGTAGCATCGGTGAAAGTTATTTTTTGAGGTTGAGCATCAGGAGCATCAGTATGAAATTTCGACTTGGCTTTAATGAGCAAATGCCCAGATAGTGCGGTCAACGGCTCTTTTTGCGTAAACGTCCAGCCACGCCTACCAGTCGGCGTACATATGGCTAACGGTTGTGCGCTTCGTGCTAACGCTGCCGTTATTGCAACATACTGACTGTCGAGCGCAATATTCATCTGAGCAGGACTAAAATCCAAGGTGACGCTGAGCTTTGTATGTGTAAATGCCATCTGCCCTTGATAACCATCACCATCTAAGTGCGTATGATGCGTCAAAGGCTGTAGCGCCTCACAGACTTCCAGCTGCTGAGTATCCTCATTATAAATGTAAACGAAAGCACTAGTCGCAAGCTTAATCGTTGCGAGCGCGAGGCACACTCGATACGGGGGTTGGAGTATCTGAATGAAGCAGAATTGGTTGGCTTTTAGTTCTTTACGCCAGTTAGGTAAGGATTTTTGTGAAATGAGATGACTATAATAATCTAAGTAGTTGATACTTTTGACTTGGGAGGAAACACCAAAAACAGGCTGACCATTTTGGATAAGATATTCGAGATTTGCCAGTTTTAAGTTGGCGGCAGTATACGGTTTGTCGTGGCTTTTATTCATGATATCGGCATCCTAGCCAAATTTTTCTAAAGGTACTATCTGTCCTTGATAGCTCACGGTGCTATGTGAAATTCTTCTTTTTGCCTGTACAGCACCCACAAAAAACGCTTCAGTTATCACCTTAACTTCAATACTGGTTAATCCATCTGCTAGTGTTTCTGTAACATTGATTGATGCAAGCGCACTCACCCATAAAAAGTGTCTTGGAAACTTTTTTAACAGCTCAGCGAGAGCCTTTGTGAATTTGTTAAAATCGGCAATTACCATTCGGCGATTGCTAAAGTCAGCATTAATCTGATAGCGTTTGCTACTGCCATCTTTATAGTAGCAAACGGCAATCAACTGATTGTTTGAGAGCTCAATGATGTATATCGGCGGGCGAAATAATCGTAGGACTCTATACTGCTTGGGAGTATTGTCTAAATGACTTTGATAAATAGATAAGTTCAAGATATCCTCTTTTTAGACAATACATTCACTTTAAAAGTCGCCAGCTTAGGCTACTTCTCCACCATCAAAAAATCCGCTTGTCATCGATAGGCTTTGCAAATTTATTGATGTTGGTTTCGATATTTTTGGCAATATCTAGGTAATATTGTGCAAACTCATCATCAGCTAAGACGCTTGGCACACCTTTATCAACTTGTGCACGAATGCCACTGGCAAGTGGTAGCTGACCCAATAGCGGTACCTGATACTGCTCAGCGATAAACTCACCGCCACCCGTACCAAAGATCGCTTCGGTGTGGTTACAGTTGCTACACGTATGTAGCGCCATGTTTTCAACCACGCCAAGCACAGGAATGTTGGTTTTGTTAAACATCTCAACGCCTTTTTGCGCATCGAGCAAGGCAACATGCTGCGGTGTCGTGACAATGACAGCACCCGTGACTGGAATACGCTGTGCCAAGGTCAGCTGTATATCACCCGTACCTGGCGGCATATCAATTACTAGATAGTCTAGCTGCGGCCAGTTGGTTTGATTATATAGCTGCATCAATGCACCCGTGGCTTTTGGTCCACGCCATGCAACCGGCGTATTATCTCCATCGAGTAAGCTACCGATAGAGAGCATTGCCATACCATGCGCATCGACCGGTACGAATTGCTCGTTTTCTAGTTGCGGCTTCACATCAGCAACGCCTAGCATCGTTGGCATACTAGGACCATAGATATCGGCATCTAACACACCAACGCGATTGCCAAGCTTCTGTAGTGCTAAGGCGATATTGACCGTGGTGGTTGATTTGCCAACACCGCCCTTACCTGATGCCACAACAATAATATGACGGATACGAGGATGCGCTGCCAACGAAGCTTGCGTAGGTGCAGCTTTCGTAATCGGTGGCTCAGCGTTAGTGTTACTAGCATTGTTATCAGCGCCAGATGAAGACTGAGATTCCATCGCATTGGTCGTCTTTGGCATTTTCTTTGGCAAGCTTGAACCTGAGCCTTTTTCTGGCGCAGGCAGACGCACATTCATATGAATCGTAGTAATACCATGTGGATGTAGTAACTGCCCGAGCTCCTGCTGGATAACTTCAGGATTGCTATCTTTTGGCAAACGCAGGTCTAACGTAAGTGCTTCGCCATCACGCTCAAGCCCTGTGACCATCGTGGCAATACTGACAGCACCTATCTCATATCCAAGTAGGACTTTGTCAACGGCGCTATCACGCTCTGCCTGCTGCTGAGGCGTTTCGGTTTTTGTGGTTTTTTTCTTCATAAAGTTAAACATAGCTACTATTATGGCCTATACAAGTGGGTAGATCTGGCAAATTGCTCAAGCCGTCTCGTTGCGCATATTACAACCGATAACGTTAATGAGTATATTAGCCAAACCTTCTATCGTGACAGTGTAGCTGAATTGGAGGCATAAAAAAACCACAACGCCAGTAGGTCTGACGTTGTGGTATATGCAAATTGTATATATATTAATTCATAAACCAACCATGACTGGCAACGATAGATTGTCCAGTGAATACATTGGTTGGGAAAGCCGCTAAAAATAGCGCCAATTGGGCAATGTCTTCTACTGTCGTAAACTCTTTATCTACGGTATTGACCAGCATAATATCGTTAATAACCGACTCTTCACTGATGCCTTTTTCAGCTGCTTGCTCTGGAATTTGTTTTTCGACCAATGGCGTTTTTACAAATCCTGGGCAAATCACATGCGAGCGTACCTTATGCGCTGCACCTTCTTTGGCCAATACACGGCACAATCCTAGTAGTCCATGCTTCGCGGTTACATAAGGGGCTTTATATAATGAGGCTTCATGCGAATGAGCAGAGCCCATATAAATGACCGTGCCACCTTTATCGCCTTTATACATATGCTTAATCGCTGCTTTAGTGGTCAAAAAAGCACCATCTAAGTGGATGTTAAGCATTTTTTTCCAATCGCTAAACGCCATTTTATCGATAGGGTCAATAATCTGAATACCAGCATTAGAAACCAAAATATCAATACTACCAAAAGTATCAACTAGCTGTTGTACACCATCGTTTACCGCATCTTCCGAGGTAACATCCATGGCAATTGCTATAGCACGTCCACCAGCAGCTTCAATAGCATCAACGGTTTTTTGTGCCGCTTCGAGATTGATATCAGCAATACCAACCGCTGCGCCTGCTTTTGCATAAGTTTCAGCGATGTCACGTCCGATACCACTTGCAGAGCCAGTGACTAATGCTACTTTGCCTGTCAAATCTTGTTCTAATTGGGTCGCCATACATATTCCTTATCATGGTCTAAAATATTATTAGTTTTTATAAAATTGAACTGAACAAATACGCCACTATAATCATAGTGGCGTATTTATTTGCGGGATAAAACATATTAATCTTACGACAGTCACTTTACTGTACAGAGTTTACTGAATAATACTTACTGGCGTTTTTTCTTGTAGTTCGTCAAAGCTCACACCATCTGCTAATTCAACCAGCTTCAGACCCTTATCAGTAACGTCTAATACAGCAAGCTCGGTGATGATACGATCAACCACGCCTTTTCCTGTCAATGGTAGCTCGCAATTGGCTAGAATTTTTGGTTCACCATGTTTATTGACCTGCTCCATCAATACAATCACACGCTGCACACCTGCGACCAAATCCATCGCCCCGCCCATGCCTTTAACCATCTTCTTGGGAATCATCCAGTTGGCAAGGTCGCCTTTTTCTGAGACTTCCATTGCACCCAATATTGCCAAGTTGACATGACCGCCACGAATCATTGAAAAAGACTCTGAGCTACTAAAATAGCTAGCACCAGCTTCTGCGGTTACTGTTTGCTTGCCCGCATTAATCAAGTCCGCATCTACGTTTTCTGCTGTAGGGAACTCACCAATACCTAGCAAGCCATTCTCTGATTGTAGCCATACGTCCACGCCTTCAGGAATGTAGTTGGCGACCAACGTTGGTAGACCGATGCCTAGGTTCACATAGTAGCCATCTTGTAGCTCTTTTGCAGCGCGTTGCGCCATTTGCTCTCTTGTCCATGCCATGCTGATTTCCTTATTTTTTTACGATATTCTATTTTTATTCATTTAGACAGCCAGTTATTTAATCAATTGGCTGTCTAAACTATTATCCATCTAAAATTAACTGTTGATTTCACGTATGATTAAGCTCCGACCACGTTTTTATTTACGCGCCTTCTACAGCTTTAGTCGTGGTTTTTTCGATACGTTTTTCAGGGCTAGTGTTCAATACAATGCGTTGAACAAAGATACCCGGTAGATGCACTTCGTCTGGATCAAACGTACCTGTTTCGACGATTTCTTCGACTTCAACGATCGTGATTTTACCGGCCATCGCACAGTCTGGGTTGAAGTTACGAGCGGTTTTGTTAAAGATTAGGTTGCCCGCTTTGTCAGCCTTTTGCGCTTTTATCAAGGCGACATCAGCACGTAACGAATGCTCTAGCACATAAGTACGACCATCAAAATCACGCGTCTCTTTACCTTCAGCAACTAATGTACCCACGCCTGTTGCGGTATAAAACGCAGGAATACCAGCGCCGCCTGAGCGCAGTTTTTCAGCCAATGTCCCTTGCGGAGTCAATTCAACCTCTAGCTCGCCTGCCAAATACTGGCGCTCAAACTCTTTGTTTTCACCCACATAAGACGAAATCATTTTTTTGATTTGGCGTGTCTGTAGTAACAGACCAAGACCGAAGTCATCGACACCAGCGTTATTACTGATACAAGTCAGCTCTTTAACTTTGCTATCACGCAGCGCTGCAATTAATGCTTCTGGAATACCGCATAGACCAAAGCCACCGATCGCGAGCGTTTGCCCGTCACTAACGACGCCTTTTAGCGCTTCTTCGGCATTGTTGTATACTTTTGACTGACTCATGCTTGTCTCCTATGACTGTTATTTATATTTTTAATCCGTGCATAACCTAATGCTGAATTAAGTGTCTCAATTATCCGTTTGATTGTTGATTGTTATAAAAAATTAAGAACTAAAAGCGAAAATAAACCACGCTTATTTTTCTTTTGAGCGTTATAACGCCATATAGTCGATTCAATTTAAAAATAGTACAAGGCAACCGAGTGTAGATGTATATCTAATACTTCAAGCGAGGTTAACGCAGTAATATTTTTATAGTGGAATGACTATACCAATAGCCAAAACACACTCATGATAATGGCACCCGATACTGCCAGTACTATCAGACAGTAACCCATGATAGCGCGTGCATCCAAACCTGCTATACCTAGTAATGGCAAGGCCCAAAACGGCTGAATCATGTTGGTCCATGCATCACCCCACGCAATCGCCATCGCAGTAATAGCTGGACTAACACCTAGCTCAATACCAGCAGGAATCATAACAGGACCCTGTACCGCAAACTGTCCACCGCCCGACGGTACAAAGACGTTGACCAAGCCAGCACTTAAAAATGCAAAGATCGGAAAGCTGTCTGCGGAAGCGGAATTGACAAAAAACTCGGTCACTTGCGTACTGATAGAGTTACCATCCGCATTTGCTCCCGTCATGATGCCCATGATGCCGCCGTAGAACGGGAACAATAGCACAATACCTGTGATGCCACCTATCCCTGAGTGTACGGCACGATAATAACGCTCTAGCGTGCCATGCGATAGCAAACCTATGAATAAGAATAGCCCAATGACGATGTTTAGCCCGAGGTTAAAACCGTTACTACCAAACTCGCTGATATAGTACATCAGTGCTAAGGCCAATAAGATGACAGCAATAATACGGCTATCATCTAATTTTTGTGCAGGCGTGTCTCTTTGTGGCGCGACGTAGATCTCTTCTTTGATCAGCTTAGGATCAATAACTGTAGGGTTTTTTGGATGCATAAAGCGATTGACGAGTGGCAAAATAACGATAAGCAAACCTACTAGCAGCATGTTGTAGCCTGCAAATACCGTCTGCGACAAAGGTACCGCTTCCGTCATGGTATTGCCTGACAGCGTCAGTAGCGTATCACCGCCCGAGCTAAGTGTCAGCGGTATCGAACCTGAAAAACCACCATGCCAAATTACAAAACCTGAATAGGCAGCCGCGACAAGCAAAGGGTAGTCGACATTAGCCACTTTTCTAGCCAGTGCCTTTGCAAAGATTGCCCCGATGATTAAACCAAAGCCCCAGTTTATCCATGAGCCGACTAGCCCAACCAAGGTTGATACGATAATGGCGGTCGTAGGAGAGTGAACTCTACTAGCGAGATTGTCCAATAAGCGCTGAATAAATGGTGCGCTAGCAAAGGCATAACCGGTCACTAGGACCAACGCCATTTGCATGGCAAAGCTATGCAGTGACCACAGTCCGTTGCCCCAGTGCCCTGCCATAGCAATCATGTCCTGGCCAGTAGTAGCCAGTCCTACAGCAAACGCGATAAGGGTCAAAACGATCGAAAATACGAATGGGGATGGTAGATAGCGATTGACTAACTGCACGCTCATATTAGTGATGGCACTAAACATATTCACATTCCTTGTAAATTTGATGTTTGGTTTTGAGAGTTGTTATTAGCGCTTTGTTAAACGCTTATCAGATTTAAGTGAGGTTACTGCCACTACGTCTGATAAAGGGCAAGCATTATATTTTACATTGGCGTTCATAACAATACATTCTATCTCGCTATATCATGCGTGAAACACTTGTGCTAACTTAACATATTATTTTCGTAGCGACTAGAAAATAACCATCAGCGCATGTGAGTCAACGCTGTGCAGGAGTTAAATTGTCGAGATATTAATGATTAGCAGTCTATGAGTCTAGATTTATGTTTGATAAAACAGATGACATAGGCTTATTTTGATTAATTTTATTGACCTACATCGACAAGCACGGCATACTCGCTGCCTTATTTTTTTGCCAAGGAGGGCCGTCATGTTTAGTACACTTGCTATTGTCATTACCCTATTATTACTCATGTTCTTTGCTTATCGCGGTTATTCTGTGCTGATCCTAGCACCGATTATGGCGACATTAGCAGTCTTACTGTCAGGTGACTTCTTAAGCACCATACCCGCTTATACCGATGTCTTTATGGGCGCGTTGAGTGGATTCTTACTCAAATTCTTCCCGATATTCTTGCTAGGCGCACTATTTGGACGCTTAATGGCAGACTCTGGCGCAGCAACCGCCATTGCCAATACGGTCGTCGAAAAACTCGGTGCTAGCAAAGCCATTCTTGCGGTAATTTTGGTCTGTGCTATTTTGACCTATGGCGGCGTATCGTTGTTCGTTGTGGCTTTTGCTATCTATCCAATCGCCAAAGACTTGTTTAGAGCAGCAGATATTCCAAAACGTTTGATTCCAGCAGCGATTGCTTTAGGGTCATTTACGTTTACGATGACTGCACTGCCAGGCACGCCAGCTATCCAGAACGCTATTCCAATTCCTTATTACAACACCAATGTATTTGCCGCGCCTATTTTGGGCATCATCGGTGGTACGATCATGTTTGTTTGTGGTTGGATGTGGCTTCAGTCACGCGCCAGAAAAGCCAATGCAGCGGGCGAAGGTTATGGTCAGCATGACGAAGAAGATGTAGGCGGTGTTGGCGCAACGGCAAAAGAAGCTGAGGTGTTAAACACTCACCATACTTCTTTTACCATTGCGATGATCCCACTCGTACTAGTCATTGGTTTAAACGCTATATTGACCTATATCGTATTCCCGTCGATAGATTTCAGTAGTTTACAAACTCAGTTCCCAGACTTAAATGTCGCAGGCTCACTTGGGTTATGGTCAATTATTATCTCGTTAGTCGTGGCTTGTGTAGTGTTAATTCTGCTGCGTATCGGACATTGGAATAATCTGCAAAAAACCATTAACCGTGGTACTTATGATTCTATGTTGCCGATTTTTAATACTGCATCAGAAGTGGGCTACGGTGCGGTTATCGCGTCGCTCGCAGGCTTCCTTATCATTCGTGATAGCATTCTAAACCTAAACCCTGACAACCCTCTGATCTCAGAAGCGGTCGCTATGACTACGCTTGCTGGTATCACAGGTTCCTCGTCTGGCGGTTTGAGTATTGCGCTGTCTACATTGGGTGAAGATTATCTAAGAATGGCGGTCAATGCCGGTATCGACCCTGAGTTGATGCACCGCGTAGCAGTTATGGCGGCAGGTGGTCTAGATACGCTTCCGCACAGTGGCGCTGTCATCACCTTACTAGCGATTTGTGGTCTGACCCACAAACAGTCTTATTTGAACTTAGCGATGGTTACAATGGTCATTCCATTGGTCGCTGTAGTCGCTGTGATTATCTTAGGTACGATGTTTGGTTCATTTTAAGCTAGCTTAATCATTTAGTCACTTAGCCATTTATTACTAACCACTGGTATCTAAGCGAATAATGGATAAATAAAAAACCCACTTAGCATACTGCTTGGTGGGTTTTTTCATGGTCGATTGATAATCATTCTATAACTATCAAATACGATGCAAGGCTATTGTTTATGGTTAATAAATGCCTGCCAAATGAGAAGTAATTACCAAGGAATATCACAAATTTATTTGATTTACGGTATCATAGGCACACTTTTTGAATTTTTATTATTTTTAGAAGTTTTTAGCATTAACGATGTCGCATCGATGAGCGATGAACCGCTTGCGATGTTCGATAACTAACCCGTTTATATAAAAATATAGGTGATTTTGTGCGTGAGATTCTAGTAACCAGTGCGCTGCCCTACGCCAATGGTGACATCCATTTGGGGCATCTTTTAGAGCATATTCAAACTGACATTTGGGTACGTGCGATGAAAGCACAAAGCCATAAAGTCACTTATGTCTGTGCAGACGATGCTCATGGCACTGGTATTATGCTCAAAGCAGAGGCCAATGGCGTAACGCCAGAGGAACAAATTGCGGCAGTCAAAGCCTCACACGAAGCAGACTTTTCAAAATTCCTCATTAATTATGATAACTATCACACCACCCATTCAGAAGAAAACAAACAGTTCTCTGAGCTAATTTATCGTCGTCTTAATAGTGCTGGTCATATCAGCACAAAGGATGTTGAGCAGCTGTTTGATCCTGAAAAGCAATTATTTCTAGCTGATCGCTTTGTTAAAGGCACTTGTCCAGAATGTGGTTCACCGGATCAATATGGCGACAACTGTGAGGTTTGTAGCACAACTTATAATGCCGTAGAGTTGAAAGATCCACGCTCAACTATTTCGGGTGCAACACCCATACTTAAAACCTCCAAGCACTATTTCTTTGATCTGCCAGAGTTTGAGCAGTTCTTAAAAGATTGGACGCGCAGTGACAACCGTTTGCAAACGTCAGTCGCCAACAAATTACAAGAATGGTTTGATTCTGGACTAGCCAGCTGGGATATCTCGCGCGATGCACCCTACTTCGGCTTTCAAATTCCAGACACCCCAAGCGATGAGCCAGACAAATACTTTTATGTGTGGCTAGATGCGCCAGTGGGCTACATGGCAAGCTTTAAGAACCTATGTGATAAGCGTGCAGGGACAGATCAAGCACTTGATTTTGATCGCTACTGGGCACAAGAAAACGAGCACAAAACTGAGGTTTATCACTTCATTGGTAAAGACATTGTTTACTTCCATGCCTTGTTTTGGCCAGCCATGCTAGCTGGTAGTGAGTTACGCACGCCAACTGGAGTCTTTGCCCATGGTTTCTTGATGGTCAATGGCGAGAAAATGAGTAAGTCACGCGGCACCTTTATTAATGCTAAAACTTACGCAGAGCATTTACACCCAGAATACCTGCGTTATTATTTCGCCAGTAAACTGTCTGACAAAGTTGAAGATATTAATTTCGATCTAAATGACTTTATGCAAAAGGTCAACTCTGACTTGGTTGGCAAAGTCGTCAATATTGCCAGTCGTAGTGCAGGGTTCTTGGTTAAGAAGTACGACGGCATGCTGTCAGAAGTTTGCGTCGAGTCAGAGCTATTAGAAGACATCACTAAAACGGGCGATGAGATTGCAGCTGCTTATGAGAATCGTGAATTCTCGCGTGCTATGCGTTTAATTATGCAATGTGCGGACAAGGCAAACGAATATATCGATGCCAAAAAACCATGGTCACTAGCGAAATTGGAAGGTACTGAGCAAGAAGTTCAAGACGTCTGCTCGGTCGCTATCAATATCTTCCGTCAATTGATGGTTTATCTTGCGCCAGTATTACCTGAGCTGACTAATAATGCCAAAGAGTTTTTAAACCTTGATGATTTAAGTTTTGCTAGTCGTAATGAGTGGTTACTAGGTCATAAAATCAATAAGTTCAAACCACTGATGCAACGTATCGAAGAAAAAGATATTGAAGCAATGGTAGAAGATTCCAAAGCATCATTAGCTCAAGCAGACGCTCCTGCTGCGACTGAAAGTATCAAGTCTACCGCAAACGAAAAAGCACCTGCAACAAATGCAGATGCTGAACAAACTGACTACATTAGTATCGAAGACTTTGCCAAAGTTGAGATGAAAGTGGCACACGTTTTAGAGTGTAACCATGTAGAAGGTGCTGATAAGTTACTGCAATTCACGCTCGATGTTGGCGAAGACAAACCTCGTAACGTATTTAGCGGTATTCGCAAGTTTTATGAGCCTGAGCAATTGATTAATAAGAAAGTCATTTGCGTGACCAACCTTGCCCCGCGTAAAATGAAATTTGGCATATCAGAAGGCATGGTATTGTCAACTGGCGAGCCAAAGACAGGCTTAACCGTCGTTACCTTGCCAGATGCTTGTGTTGTTGGTGACGTATTGGCTTAACGGTTATTTTTAGGATTAAAAAATAAAAAAAGATGCCCTAAGTGGCATCTTTTTTTATGGTTGATTTAGCAAATGACTAAAAATCAAGCATTATATTTATCTGCTCAAAATACTTATCTACTCAAAATATCGATAATCTGCAACGTATCATTAATCACCGTCACAATGTTATTTTCTGGCGTACGAATACGAACGTAACGGTCATCATAACGGTCTAAAACGACAGAGCGGTCATAATCCCTTCTATCAATCTTGCCGACTACTCTATAGCCGTATCTATCAAGATCACGCTTAAATGAGGCGTTTGGGCTAGCATTGCGATAAGCGTTAATGCTTGGGTGGGCATTGCCATTATGCTTATAGCTTTTACTGATATGGGCAGAGTTACCTTTGCTATTACCATGTCCATTACCGTGCCCGTTTCCATGACCATCTTTTGCCATAGCAGGCAATCCAATCAAAGAAGTAGCAGTGATACCAGCGATGGTTAATAATTTAAGATTAGCAGTGTTCATAATATTATCCTTAAAATAGTCATTCAAAAAAGTTAGATAAATAGTAAAGTCTATTTCACATCCACTATGGCAGCACAATGTCACCAAAATGACTGGATTATCTTTAGAATTATCATGTTTTTCGTATGAAAATTAGCTTACGTTAATTATGAAGTGAGTACGTAATAGATGCGTTGCTAGGATGTAAGCGTTTTGCATATGGTTTCAGCAAACAAAAGTACCCTAGCGGCATCTGTTATATTTAGAGCTACATAAGAGCTTCAATGCATCACGCGTCTTGATAAGATAAAAAGAAGTGATGATTTTTTTATTATCCATCACCATGACCGCTCCACATTAATTTCTTATTGCGATAACTTACATTACTGTCATAATATGAACATAATAATCGATGGAACGATTACTTTATTTAACTGTTAGCCTGCTATCTCAGCATCAACATAGCATTGACTTGGCTAATCTGCATTCTTCAATATCATGGTAAAAAACCAAAGTACACCAAACAGATGAGCAAAATTACTACTATATAAGTTAGTAGGCTCAGTCAGTCTGGCAGTATCTACTTGGTTTTTGCGATTGATATAACCTATGAGTTAACCTAATAATGACTATCGCTTCTACTCTACGCTTAAGCCTATATGGCGTTGCTCTTAGTGCCATTAGCACACTTGGACTAATCGGCTGCTCAAACTCCTCTACCGAGACCGCAGCGACTGCTGAAAATAGCACGGCTACAGACAAACCTGCCAAATCAATTGCCATTACTCAAATCGTTGAGCATCCATCATTAGATGATATGCGCCGCGGTATTATTGATGAATTGGCAGATAATGGTTATGTCGAAGGTCAAAATCTAACTGTTAACTTTCAAAGTGCACAAGGGAATACAGCGACTGCAGGACAGATTGCCAAGCAATTTGCAGGAGACAATCCTGATGCGATCGTAGCAATCTCAACGCCTTCTGCGCAGTCAGTGGTAGCCGCGACCACCACTATCCCTATTATCTACACTGCTGTATCAGATCCATTGGGTGCCAAGCTCATCACGGCAGATGGCAAGCCTTTTCAAAGCAATTTGACTGGACTCTCAAGCCAGTTGCCACTAGAGCCGCAGTTGGATTTGTTACAGCAGATAAAGCCTGACTTAAAGACCATAGGTTATGTCTATAGTCCAGGTGAGGCAAACTCAGTATCATTGCGTGAGAACCTAAAACAAGCTCTGCCAGCGCGAGGTCTGTCACTATTAGACATTCCTGCCAATCGTCCAACGGATATCGGTATGGCGACACGCAGTTTGCAAGGACGCGCAGATATCATCTATACCTCATTTGACAACAATGTTGCCTCTGCCTTTGAGGCCATGACTCAAGCAGCAAATGAGCTCAAGTTACCGATTATCGCGTCTGATGAATTCAGTGTAAAACGCGGCGCGACTGCTGCGCTTGGTGTTAATGACTATGATTTTGGTCGTACTACTGGCAAGATGGTATATCGCGTGTTAAACGGCGAAGCGGTTAACACCATCAAACCTGAAGTCATGAATGATCTGACCTTATATGTCAGTCCTAAGCATGCCAAAACACAAGGTGTCAGCTTGCCAGCAGAGTTACTAAAAAACGCCATCAATGTTGATATTGATGCTGAAACCAAATAAAAAGTAGTAAGCTATCTATTAGCTCGTCAATTATTTATATAGTGTACGGACACACTATTATTTTAGGAGTAAGACCCATGTTGTCTCAAAATCGTTTTGGTCGTTTTAATTTCGGTAAGGCTTTATTATTAGGCGGTGTATGTACGGCTATCTTGACTGGTTGTAACCAATCAGCACAAGATGATGGCTCCACGGATGCTGCCGCTAGTGGTGATGCAGCGGCGGCTGTGAAGACCGTTGCTATTACTGCTATCGTCGAACATCCAGCGCTTGATGATGTACGTAAAGGTGTCATCGACGAGCTAAACGAAGCAGGATTTAAAGATGGTGAAAACCTAACCGTTAACTTCCAAAGCGCGCAAGGAAACACTGCTACTGCTGGTCAGATTGCCAAGCAATTTGTCGCTGATGCGCCAGACGTTATCGTCGCTATCGCAACACCGTCTGCGCAGTCTGTTGCCGCTTCTACTAGCAGCATTCCATTGGTATTCTCAGCAGTTACTGACCCAGTAGCAGCCAAACTGGTACCTAAGCTAGATGGATCTGGCACCAACGTTACAGGCGCATCAGATGCCCTACCGTATGAGCCACAAATTGATTTGATGCGTCAAATCATTCCATCATTAAAGAACGTCGGTTACGTCTATAGCCCAGGTGAGGTCAACTCAACGATTATCTTAAAAAATCTTAAAGAGAAGCTAACACCACTCGGTATCAATGTATTAGAAGCGCCTGCACAGCGTAGTAATGACATCGCGATGGCAGCCCGTAGTCTCGAAGGCAAGGTCGATATGATCTACACTTCAACTGACAACAACGTGGTATCAGCGTACGAGTCACTCTATCAAATCGCCAAACAAAGTAAGATTCCTCTAATTGCCTCAGATACTAGCTCAGTTGAGCGCGGTGCTGTTGCTGCTCTAGGCGTGAACTACTATGAGCTTGGCCGTGAAACTGGTAAAATTGTCGTACGTATCTTAAACGGTGAAAAAGCAGGTGCTATCCCTGTTTACACTCCACAAGCGCTTGATCTATACGTCAGTCCAAAACACGCTAAAGAAGAAGGCATCACATTGCCACAAGCGGTTATCGATAAAGCTAAAGAAGTGGTAGAATAACGCACCTTTGTATTTGGCTCAAAATAGCAGGTATAAATAGGATAGCGACACTACTTAATACTGTGTTGTATACCTTAGATATACGGCTAATGATTAAACAAGAAACCCAGCTATGAGTCATTAGGCTGGGCTTCTTGTCTAAACAGAGTCTTTTTTGAAAGCGTGTTTAATAGTACTGTATTTGTCTGAGAATTTATCTGATACTTGTTAAGTAGAGGATAGGTCTATTGATTGCACTGCAGTGCCTTGAACCATCGCCTCAAACCAAGGTAGCTTATGATCGTTGTTAATCGTGATATGTTTTGGTTTACCCTAACCGCAGATTGCTTAATCTGTTAAATTCACCGCTTAGCTGTTTAGCAGATAGATGATTTTGGCAATTGCCATTTACTTATCTTGGTACCATACGCTAGACACTTGGTTATGACTTACTGATCTCTTATGTCTTTAATTGCTTTTTTTGGTGCGC
Source organism: Psychrobacter proteolyticus (assembly GCF_038155145.1). Lineage (GTDB taxonomy): Bacteria > Pseudomonadota > Gammaproteobacteria > Pseudomonadales > Moraxellaceae > Psychrobacter > Psychrobacter proteolyticus_B. Next base: position 277,583 of record NZ_JBAKAY010000001.1, on the reverse strand, counting down.
TTGAAAGTGGTCTGATTTATGGCCTAGTAGCACTCGGTGTGCTTATCTCATTTCGTACGCTCGACTTTCCAGATTTGACCGCTGACGGTAGTTTTCCGTTAGGTGGCGCAGTCGCTGGTATTTCTATCATCGCTGGTATCAACCCATGGTTGGCCTGTGCTTTTGGGATGTTAGCAGGTTCAGTCGCTGGTATCGTCACGGCATGGTTGCATGTCAAACTTGGCATCTTGCAGCTGCTTGCCAGTATCTTGGTCATGGTTGCTTTATATTCTGTCAACCTACGCATCATGGGCGCGCCAAACCTACCCTTGCTTGGCGAAACCACAGTATTTAGCACCTTGGTGACCGATGGTAATGGTTATTGGATGCGCTGCCTGATTATTGGTGTCGTTGTCGCAGCTGCCATGTTATTTTTGAACTGGTTCTATAGCACTGAGACAGGTCTGTCGATGCGCGCTACTGGCTCAAACCTAAGAATGGCACAGGCGCAAGGTATCAATACTTCTTGGATGACCATCATCGGTATGGCGATTTCTAACGGTTTGATTGCCCTAGCAGGTGCGCTGTTTGTGCAGACTCAGGGCGGCGCAGATATCTCGATTGGTATCGGTACAATCGTCATTGGTCTAGCAGCAGTCATCATTGGTGAGACCATCATTCCTGCCAAGCGTATTTGGCTGATCACCTTTGCCGTTGTTGTCGGCGCGGTATTGTACAAACTGTTTATTCAGGTCGCATTATCAAGCGATACGCTACGTAGCATCGGCTTTGGTCCACAGGATTTGAACTTGATTACCGCATTGCTCGTGGTATTAGCCTTGGTATTGCCAAAAGCGAAAACCAAGTTTTTATCACGCAAAGTTCGCGCCTAATGACAGTCAAAGCAGGTATTTATAATACTTGCGATGCTTGAAGAGACAATAAGGAATAACGATTATGATGCAAGCCACCGATTTACGGTTGACCTTTAACCCAGGCACGCCTATCGAAAACCCTGCCCTACGTGGTATCAGTTTAAATATCGCTGACGGTGAATTTGTCACTGTCATCGGTACCAATGGCGCAGGTAAATCTACTTTTTTGAACGCGGTAAGCGGTACGACACGCGTCGATAGTGGCTCAATCTTGCTAAATGGCATTGATGTGACCAAAAAGTCTGCTCATCAACGCGCGCATTGGGTTGCTCGTGTCTTTCAGGATCCGATGGCGGGGACTTGTGAAGCGCTAACGATTGAAGAAAATATGGCTTTGGCCTACAAACGTGGTGGTAATCGCGGTCTGAAATTTGCATTGAACCAGAATAACCGTGATTTGTTCCGAGAAAAACTATCCGTTTTAAAATTAGGTCTAGAAAATCGTTTAACCGATCGTATGGGTCTACTCTCTGGCGGTCAACGTCAGGCAGTAAGTTTGCTAATGGCATCATTGCAGCCCTCTAAGATTTTGCTACTCGATGAGCATACTGCAGCTCTCGATCCTAAGACTGCGGCGTTTGTCTTAGAATTGACTGATAAGATTGTCACGGACAATAAGCTGACTACGATGATGGTCACCCATTCAATGCAACAAGCCTTAGCACATGGCACACGCACCGTTATGCTACACCAAGGTCAAGTAGTGCTAGATGTGGCTGGTGACATTCGTAAAGGTATGACCGTACATGATCTACTCGATATGTTCGAGCAAACACGTGGCGAAAAAGTTGAAGATGACAGTTTGATTTTAAGCTAAGTTTTTGAGCTAATACTGCCCATAACTTACGATTTATAAATTTGTACCTGTCGGATATAACCATGTCCGACAATCTCAAAAACCTTCAAGAGAATTGATTTTTCTTGGAGGTTTTTTGTTATCTATAGTTAATGATCATATGAACTTTCCACTGACCATTATATAGTTGTCGTCTATCAAAGCTTCGCTGTTGTCACTTACTATATGAGGTCTATCATGCGCAAAATCCCTATCTACTCCCACCCTGCTGCTGGTTGGCCTGCGCTGATCTCATCTACCCAAAAGCTAATGGACTATAAGACATTTTTGCGCGGCGGTATAAGTGTATTCAAAAGCAATCAGCCCCAAGGCGGATTTGACTGCCCAGGCTGTGCATGGCCTGATCATAAGTCACACAAAGCTATTGATGTTTGTGAGAACGGTATTAAAGTCATTGCCAGTGAGACCATGACCCACAAAGCAGATGCTGACTTTTTTGCAAGGCATACCGTCACTGAGCTACAGAGCTGGACTGGTTACGAGCTGGAGCATAGTGGTCGTTTATCAGAGCCGATGTATTACGATGCAGCGCAAGATCGCTATGTCCCTATCCCTTGGGAAGCCGCTTATAGCTTAATCGCTGAGCAGTTAGAACAGCTAGATTCACCGGATGAGGCATTATTTTATACGTCAGGCCGGGTGACTAATGAGCCTGCCTTCTTATTTCAATTGTTCGTACGCTGCTTTGGTACCAATAATTTGCCTGATTGCTCAAATATGTGTCACGAGCCAACCTCAGTAATGCTAAGCAGACAGCTAGGTATTGGTAAAGCGACGGTCATGCTAGAAGATTTTGAGCAAGCCAAGCTGATATTGATGTTTGGGCAAAACCCAGCGACTAATCATCCACGTATGCTAGAGATGCTCGCCCATGCGCATGAGCAAGGCTGTCGAATCATCTCAATTAACCCAATGCGTGAGCAAGGTTTAAGCAAGTTCAGAAATCCGCAAAAACCAACACACATGGCAGCCGGTCAAAGTGCTGATATGGTCGATGACGTTATTCAAATTCAAATCGGCGGTGATGCAGCCTTATTGACGGGCATTGCCAAGTGGTTAATCGAAAACGATAAAATAAATTATGAGTTTATTACCACTCATACTTCAGGCTTTGAACCTCTAAAACAGTGGCTAACAGAGCAATCATGGTCAGATATCACACTTGGCTGCGGTATTTCTCAGACAGATATTATTAATCTCGCTGAGCTCGTGGCTGATAGTCCAGCAACGATTTGCACTTGGGGCATGGGCATTACTCAGCATGTGCAAGGTGATGACAATGTCGCGATGATTACCAACTTGCTCCTGTTGATGGGCATGATTGGTATCGACGGTGCTGGTGCATCTCCAGTGCGTGGGCACTCCAACGTACAGGGCGATCGCACCATGGGTATCCATGAACGCCCTAGCAAAAGCTTATTAGACAGTTTAGAGCGTGTGTTTGAGCACCCTATGCCGCAAGAGCACGGCTATGATGTCGTCACAGGTGCCAAGGCTCTTATCTCAGGTAAATTAAAAGTCTTTATGGGCATGGGTGGTAACTACGCCGTAGCTGCCCCTGATACCAGCGCTATTGAGCAAGCCTTAACCACTACTCAGCTTAATATATTTGTCGGTACTAAGCTTAATGAGACTATGCTATACCCCGGTGCAAACAACTTGATCCTGCCCTGCCTAGGTCGTACCGAACGTATTGTCACAACAAAGGGTGAGCAGTTTGCCACTATCGAAGACTCTATGTGTCAGATCGTACCCACTCAGGGTAAGCTCAAACCTGTTAGTGATACGCTAAAATCTGAAGCGCAAATCGTAGCGGATATCGCGACTCATGTAATCGGCGCCGACTCGTCTATTCCTTGGCTGGCGATGAGTGAGGATTTCGATATTATTCGAGACTATATCGCTCAAGCTATTAACGGATTTGAAGACTTTAATCAGCGTATTCGCACCTCTGAGCGTGGCTTTCATTTGTATCATGCGGCGCGTCATCGTGTATGGAATACCGAGAGCGGCAAAGCTCAGTTTGAAGTACCACAATATCCGATTACTTTTGTCGCTGCACAAATGGCAGCTGCAAACGATATCGATGACCATGCAGCTACAACACAAAAGGTTTGGCAATTGACCAGTGTCCGCAGCCACGATCAATTCAACACTATGATTTTTGGGTTTAAAGACCGCTATCGTCAAACGGATCGCCGTGATGTGCTATTCATGCATCCAGATGAAATAAGTCGTTTAGGTTGGCAAAAAGGTGACCGTGTTATGGTCACTCGCCAGCGTGCTAAAGATAGTCTAGAACAGTCACGCATATTAGGCCCATTGGTATTAAGCGAGATGGATATTGCCTCTAACGCTGTTGCCGCTTACTACCCTGAGTGCAATGATCTCTTTGATTTGGAGACACATGCGCCAGATTCTCATATTCCAGCGTACAAATCGACGACCGTCGTTTTAGAGCGCGTAGAGGCAAATACATCGATCGCTACGCCTGCGTAAACCATACTGCGGAGGGCCAATGAGAATGAAAATTTCATTGGCTCTACCTCTAGATGACCATAAGCACACTCATAATTTTAGGCCATAATAAACCGTGATAACCATTGAAAATAAAGCTGCACAAAGTGAGGCTTTTATCGACCCTACTATGATAGATAATCCAACTAGCACTAAGATAGTTACACCTGAGCTGTCTAACGATGATAGGTTGTCAGAGACACCACTCGCTCGTGGTCATTTTGCACACAAGCATCATTATCCGTCAATTAACAATAATCCTAATCATGACTCTCACCTTCAAATTGAACCTCAGAGCACCAGCTTAGCCGTAGAAGCTGCGGTCTCTATCATCATTAATGGAATTCATTATGCTGTGTTGATGGCCAGTCCACTTCAGCTAGAGTATTTAGCAGTTGGGTTCTTATTTAGCGAAGGATTAATTCAATACAGTCACGAGTTACTCGACTGGGAAGTGACTCACCTTGCAGATCTAGCTAGCTATCAGCAGTTTGCGCAAGATTCGAATGACGAAGATTTTGATTCAGTATCAATTGAACAAAGCTTAGAACAATTTCAAGATTACGATATCTATGTCGTGGAACTAGTATTAAGCCAACGCTGCCATCAACGTATCCAAGCACAAAAACGTCAGCTCGCAGGGCGCACAGGCTGCGGTATGTGCGGTATTACTGGACTAACGCAAGCTTTACCTGATTTAAGCGCTTACTCTCAAAGCAGTCTACAGTCCGACCATAATCAATCGACAAGTAACGATAGTGCTAAGACGACTGTTCCAAGCCTTGACTCCCTATTGGCACTGCGTCAACAAGTGGATGCCGCGCAGCATACACATCAGCTGACAGGTGCGGTACATGCCGCAGCAACGATACACAATCAGCAGCTATACCTATTTGAGGATGTAGGCCGCCATAATGCACTTGATAAACTCATCGGTTGGCAATTACGACAAAAAGCAGACGTTAGCTGTGTGCTCATGACTTCGCGTCTCTCTATTGAACTGGTTCAAAAGTCTATTCGAAGTCAAATCCCGTGGCTAGTTGGCATGTCAGCACCCACCAGTACAGCAGTGCGCGTGGCTGAGCGTTACGGACTTGGATTGGCTGGATTTTTACGTGATAACCGAGTCACTTACTATACCAAACAAGATAATATATAAAAATTCACTTCTACTTGTTCATTGGGAACACCCGTCTATCGCTCGTTATCTATTTCTTTTTAATGAAAACTTCAGCTAACTATCTACAGTTATAATTTAGCTAATAGCGATATATCACTCGATGCTACTCATAATAAAGCTCTATCTTTCAATGCTTTATTAAACATTTTACTAAATCTCTTTAAATAAATACTTATATGTTATCTTCAGTCATTGTCTGGTAAATATCGGATAATGTTTGAGGTTGGTGACATAATAGGTTACTCTTACCGCGCAAATATGTTACAGGTACTTAACAAATATGTAGTTTTATTTATTAATGCCGCTTAGTAATACATCAATCGCAATAGATAAGTAGAGACTTCCTACCTATTGCTTGTTACAGCTGATAAGGCTGTCTAAATCGAGTTCGGGTCATGCCATCATGGCTTAGTGCTTATTCGTAATTCCGCTATAGACCCTCATCACATGAGTTTTCTTTAGCATGTAGCTACCTTTGTGTATGCCTATTAATAGCGTGATGGTTTACCCATTAACTGACGCCTATTGAAAGTAGTCCCTGTCTTTTTGATTTGACACTATTTGTCTTATCAAGATTTGGGCGCGACACTTAGCATTTGCTTACCACTACAGTTGGTATTTTCGCTATTTATATTAGCCACATACGTTCGGTATGAGGGCTGTGTAGGCTATGCTGTATTCCTAATGGTTTGGTATCTTTCATTTTTACTGAACTTTATTCATCAACTAACAATTGCGAGGTCTGAGTTTGAAAACTGAGTCATTGTTCCAATTTTCATCATTAACGATTATTTTATTATTATTAGCATTTTATGGCAGCACCTATTTACTGTCTCTATTAATCAAAAAAGATAAAGAGACAACTTCTGGGTTTATGGTCGCAGGTCACGGTGTTGGCTTCGGTATGGGTGCAGCCAGTATGACCGCCACTTGGATTTGGGCCGCCTCATTTTACGCTGCGGCTACCTCTGGCTATAAATACGGTGTATCAGGGCCAATACATTATGGCTTTTGGGGTGCATTGATGATTTTATTTATCTACCCTTTCGGTATGCGCTTTCGTGAATTGGCACCAGACGGTCATACACTAGGTGAACTGATTCATGCCCGCCACGGTTCATCAAGCCAATTAATCTTAGCCATATCCAATATTATGGGCAGTTTAATTAGCTTGATGGTCAACTTTACCGCTGCTGGAGCATTGGTGTCAGTTTTATCACCATTATCGTTCCAAACAGGGGTAATGATCGCAGGTATCGGTGTACTGAGTTACACATTGACATCAGGGTTTAGAGCATCTGTCTTTACGGATTTCGCTCAGTTGGTCGCTCTAATGGCCATTGGTATTGTCATTATTCCCGCCGTATTATTCGCTATGGGTGGCCCTGAGGTCATGGTCAGCGGCCTATCAAACCTGACATTAGAGCAGCAGAACTTCTTCTCCTCTGAGGCATTCTTTCAACAAGGTGCGCCTTACTTCGTCGCTGTATTAGCATATGCTATCGGTAATCAAACCATCACTCAGCGATTATTCGCGATTGATAAAACTAAGATTAAAGCGACGTTTATCACTGCTACAGTCGGCTATGCTGGTATCGTTATTGGTCTTGGAATGATTGGACTAATGGCTGTAACGATTGGCGTCGAGCCACTCGATGGCAATATGAACAACCTTATCCCTCAAATGGTCAGTACTTATCTGCATCCCGTCTTTATCGCCTTATTCTTCATTTTAGTGATTGGGTCGTTGTCCTCGACCGCTGACTCAGATTTATCAGCGCTATCAACCATTATGATGGCAGATGTCTACGGTAAAAACATCGCCAAAAAAGGCCATGTAAAACCTAAAACGATGATGCTAATTGGTCGAGGCACGATGATTGTTGCGACAGCAGCTGGACTAATTTTTGCGAGCTTTAAGCTTGATATTCTCGTCATGCTAGTGTTTGTGGGTGCACTATGGGGTGCTATTGTCTTCCCTGTAATTGCCAGTGTGTTTTGGAATCGCGTCACCAATACTGCTTTTACCTCAGCAGTGATCGTCGGACTACTCTTATTTTGCGTTGCCCGTTTCGAATTCCTTCCAATCACTGGTGTCACTGCCCTATTCTTTGAAATACTGGCTAGTGTCGGTGCAGCAGTCGTTATTGGGCTAATGGTCTTTGGATTCTTAGGTCGTAAGATTGGCATGGTCGCCGCAACCATTACGCTAGTGTTGATGCTTATCTTCGCTACTGGCTTTTTACGTCAATATATGGTTCTGCTGGCTTCTCTAACAGCTTACGGCGCTAGTACCGTCGTCTGTGTGATTATCAGCCTGATGGGAGACGAACATTTCGACTTCGACTTAATTAAGCAGCGCGTGGGCAATTACGATAAAAAACCGGAAATACCATCGTCACTTAAATCTTAAACCAAAGTCGCTTTATCCGAGTACCGATTGGCCAGTAGTATTTGGCTAGTCGCTACTTACTTAGCAATATTATAAGGAGATATCATGGACAACGTTTTTATCTACGGCTTATATATCTTAATTTGGCCCGCCATTACTCTTGGCGTACTCGTATTAATTTGCACGGCCACTTATCGCGATGTTAAGAGTGCCAAACGTGACAATAGAGATATTGTTTAACGCATTATATTTTAAACCATTATCATTAAACGCTGGTTTACTGACGGCTTAAAAAAGCCTATTAATAGCATAAATGTCCTGAAATTGGGGCTAAATATAGACAAGATAATAAATAAGCTGTTTTTAATTAAAAAAGGACTTGTAATTTACTATATTTTTGCTAATATAGGCGACCTTGATTGGCTGGATGGCAGAGTGGTCATGCAGCGGACTGCAACTCCGTTAACGCCGGTTCGATTCCGACTCCAGCCTCCAATTATTTATTAACTTTACGTTAATTTTGGCTTGCATTATTATCACAACCGATTATAATAGCGACCACTTATCTAGTAACTAGATGGTCTATCAGCTAGTTTACATTTTAGATAAAACAAGTTTTGCCCGGGTGGTGAAATTGGTAGACACAAGGGATTTAAAATCCCTCGCTAGCAATAGCGTGCCGGTTCAAGTCCGGCTCCGGGTACCATTACATAGTCCTATACTATCTTATAGAACAGCTAAAGCCCCTGATATCAGGGGCTTTGTTGTATCTGAAATATAGATAAATAAGAGTGACTAGTTTAGACTCAAAATATAGAATTAAGCTTTCTTTAGCTAGCTAATACGAATAGTATTATCCACATTTACCAAATATCATAATACGATTAGTTAAATTCAGCCTATATTATATATAGAATAATTAAACCTTATAAAAAAGATAGCCGTATTACTTAAAAGTAATACGGCTATCTTTTTTGCTCAGCCTACCTTATCTCAATCTCAATATTAAACTTATCTTCTAATTCACTCCACACTACCCTGACCTTCGTAAACTGTACTTTCTTGGGGAACACTGGCTCGCTACGATCTGAATTTCCATTAATTATTTTATAAATTGCACAGCGACTAAGAGGAGTATGACAGCTAATCCCCTTAATATTTAACATCTACAAAATATGATTGATATACAGACCGACAGAATGTGTTCTATTGGCTCAAGTTTTTTATAATTATCTATTTTGTAAGTTAATAAAGTTTTCCGTCCTCTACAGTTACTACATCCTATGTTCTTATCGCTCCCCATACACTCCAACTATTGGCCCTAGTAGCAGTTATAAAAAGTGCTAAATAAATAGTTATTTTTCTAGGTCAGCTATATACCTTAACTGCTTTGATAAAACATTGTTATCTTTTCCTGAAGATTTGTTCTAAACCAATCGCACTATGCATTGTGTAAAACTCTTTATTGACTGCTATTAATATTTATCGTTTTCAACTGTTAAGAATATCTAGCCAACTAGCACTCATTTAGGTACAACTAAAATCTATATGCAGGTACTAGGATATAATATAGAAATTTTGTTTGTAATTATTATAATTCTAAAGGATGAGTTTAGATAAAATTAATTAACGTCAGTATGAAGGTGAAATTAATTGTATATTGGTAAAATCTGATAAATCATAATGTTAATCAAACATTTAACGTGCATTATTATGACAACTGTATTACAATGCGATTACAAAAAATGACAGGTGGTATATATTTAGAGATAAAAGGTTTATATTTCTATTGGCTATTGTTGAGTAAGTTCCTATAAAAACCTAACTTTAGTAAATTATGAAGATCTATAATTCTCAATACTTTATGAAATATAAGCTATATATCTATTTGGTATTACCCCTAACTTATCGAAATACTAAAAGCGCTTATATTTTCTGGAGAATTACCATGACATTTAACAAACAACTACTTACCGCTGCGTTTCTCACTGTTGGTGGCTTCGCAGCTATCTCTAGCGTGAATGCTGCGACAGACGCTGGTGCTTTCGATGTCAAACTAGATATTACCTCATCTTGTAAAGTTACTTCTGCTTCAGGCACTCAAGATATTAACTTCGGTAGCTTCGCTGCTGGTGTTGATGTCAGCGAAGCATCATCTGGTACTCCTATCTCAGTCAACTGTTCTAACGGCACAACTTACAATATTGGTCTAGCAGGAACAGGTGTCTTAACTGATAGTGCTACCCCAGCCAATACAGTGGCTTATCAACTGCTAAAAACAGCAAGTGGTGACGCTTGGGGTAACACTGGTGAGGACGTTGGAGGAATAGGTACAGGTATGGCGGTTGACCAAGCAAAAGAGCATACCGTGTACGCCTCTTTAGTTGCCGGTAGTACAGATAACCTGCCAGTAGGTACTTATACAGATACTGTTAATGTCACTGTAACTTATTAATTGCTATGCTAAGTATTTGGTTACGCTGCGCTGCCCGACCTATTTTTATTTCAGCCTTGCTATTGTCATCTAGTTTGGCAGTGGCGAGTGGATTACAGGTCTCTCCCATCTCGTTGAGCCTACAAGCTCGCGAGACTGCCAATGGTCTGACCCTTAGTAATTCCGGTAACAATATAGTACATGCGCAAGTACGCGTGTATCAATGGTTACAGGATGAACAAGGCGATCAGCTTACTCCCTCTCGAGGACTATTGGCCAGTCCACCGATGATTGAGCTGAAACCGGGTGAAAAACAACTCATTCGAATCATTCGTGCGAAAGCACCACCGCAAGGTACAGATGCTGTGGAGGCCGCTTATCGTATTTTGGTTAATGAATTGCCAATCAAGTCTGCCAACCAAACGACAGGCTTGCAATTTGCGCTAAGCTATTCACTCCCCGTCTTTGTACAGCCGATAGGGGTTACTGAAACCAGTCCACAGTTGCAGTGGAGTACACATCTGCAACCAGATGGCAAAGCGATAAAACTCCGCGTCAGCAACAGTGGCAATGGTCATGCCCAGTTGGCTAAACTGAGCTTTGTGGATACAGCAGGTAATAGCACGGTGATCAATCCAGGGCTGCTAGGTTATGTCTTACCTGATGCTACTATGAACTGGACGCTGAAAATACCGCCCTCTGCCTTGGCGGCAGGCGGTAAATTCAAGGTTATGATGAATGGCACTCAGACGACACCAAACGTCACGATGGACACATCCATTCGCTAAAGCAGTTTTTCTACAGTGCGTGGCAGTATCAGCCAGTCACGCCGTAGACCTAAATGATGTTGCTATAGGCATTGACGAAAACGAACTTACCCAACTCAACTTAGACAGCTACAACTCTGGCGACGATGAATTTGGGTTAGATCTATATCTAGACGTTACTCTAAATGGTGCTAGTGCAGGCTTGACTCATTTCTATTATCGTGATGATCAACTCTGGGCTAGCAAGACCATTCTACAACAGCTTGGCTTTATAGTACCTGCCGATACGACCGACGCCATACTCCTGAATAGCTTACTTGATCTCAATATTGATTATGATGCTCGGCAGCAATCCTTGCGACTTATCGCGCCTCTAAGTATGCTCAATTTAGACACCACTGTCCGTAACACGCGTACCAACAAGCGCCCTCAGCCCACATCATCTTCTGGTATATTGCTCAACTATAATGTTTACGGCACCCAAACTCAAAATAGCGCGAGAAATTTAAGCGTTTATACTGAACTGCGCGCGTTTAACACGTTTGGTGTACTCAGCTCTACTGCTTTGACTAACGCGAATAGTTATACTGATAGCAATGACTGGGATAGTCGTAGCGTACGTCTGGATACTAGCTGGAGTCAGTCATTTCCAGATAAGCTAATTACGGTTCGTGCAGGCGATATTCTCACGAGTGCGTTGTCATGGACACGACCTACGCGCTTGGGTGGTCTACAAATTGGCACCAATTTCTCCCTTCAACCCTATAGATCAACCACACCATTGCCTTCATTTTTTGGCACAGCCACCCTACCCTCAGCGGTAGAGCTTTATGTCAATGGTCTCAAACAATACAGTGGTGATGTACCCGCTGGACCATTCGAGCTTAATACAGCGCCAAGCTTTAGTGGGGCAGGCACCGCCCAGCTGGTGGTGACCGACGTGTTAGGGCAAAGCACGACGCTTAATTTTTCTTTATATGATGCGCATCGGTTACTACAGTCCGGCCTGTCTGACTGGTCCATAGAGCTTGGCGCAGTGCGAGAAAACTATGGCATTGATTCTTTTGATTATGGTAGCAATATTGCTGCTAGTGGAACGTGGCGTTATGGCATGAATGACCGCTTTACTGTAGAAGCTCATGCTGAAGTCACCAATGGCCTGAGTAATGCGGGTGTTGGTGGCACGTGGCTGCTTGGTAGATCAGGCGGTATATTATTCGCCTCATTAGCGGGCAGCAAGAGCCAAGGTCAAGATGGCATACAATACAGTACAAACTACTCATGGAATAACAGTCGCTTGAATATTGGTATCAATGCCATGGGTACTATTGACGATTACCGCGATGTAGGCACACAATACGGCTCTGCTTCTGCTCGTCGAAGTGAGCAAGTCTCAACTGGTTATAGTACAAAGTCTTTAGGCCGTTTTGGTGTGAGTTATAATCAGGTAGCGCAGGCTGAGCATGAGACCACACAATTTGCTAGCGCCTACTGGTCTAAATCCTTTGGTCGCAGATTAAGCTTAAGCGCCAACTACAATCATGATATTAATGATTCTGCTAATAACAGCGCCTCTCTTAGCGCATCCTTATCACTGGATCGCAATATTTCGCTGAGCAACAGTGTACAGCACACCGATAATAGCACCGTTTTCTCATCTGATGTTTCGCGATCTGCTCCGAATGCAGGTGGTATTGGGTGGCGGGCTCAAGCACGTCATAGCCTAGAAGGTAGTACGGATAGAGAGGATGACACTAGCGGTCTTGCCGAGCTGAATTACCTTGGACGCTACGGTCAAGCACGAGCGGGTATCAGTAGCAACAATGGTGACTACGCAAGCTATGCAAGTGCTACAGGCGCCGTAGTTGCGATGGGCGGTGGCTTGTTTGCTGCTCGACAGATAAACAGTGGCTTTGCCGTAGTTTCTACAAATGGTATCGCCGATATACCTGTCTCTTTACAGAACAGTCCCATCGGCACGACCAATAGTAAAGGTCTATTGTTGGTAACACCATTGAATGCCTATCAAGAAAATAAGATTGGCATTGACCCTATGCAACTGCCAGCAGACCTGCGTATTGACAAAGTAGACATAAATGCCACACCGACCGAGCTTGCTGGTATTCTTGTCGGTTTTGATATCACGCCCGTACGTTCGGCGTCAGTTATCCTAACAGATAGTAATAAACAACCGCTCTCACTTGGCAGTCAAGTACGTCAGCTTAGCAACAAGGAAGTGCCATCGACCATCATTGGCTTTGATGGTGAGGTATATCTCGACACGCTTGATGAACACAATACGCTTGAGTTAACTACCCCCTCGGGTGATGTTTGCACGGTTAGCTTTGATTATTCCAAGCAGGGTAATGAGATTCCACTCATCGGCCCCCTCATTTGTCAAAAGGTACAACCATGATGAAATTACTTCAATGGCGTTACGGTTTGTTATTGCTGCCAGTTGCGTTATGGCTCCCATCAAATGCGCAAGCACTTACTTGCCAAGTAGACAGCTTTGTCTCATCTAATCTTGGTACGATTACTCTTGGCAATGCCAACAATGCAAGCGTCGAGCAAACACTGACTTACAGTTGCACTAATACGTCTAATGTCACCCAGTGGGCATCCGTCTGTATTGGTGTTGATGGTGGTACCAATAATACTTCTCAAATCAGTCCACGTCATCTGACTGGGGGTGATGGTTCAAATTTAAATTTTGACATGACACTTAATGATATGAGTAATGCTACTTGGGGCAATCGCATCGTGGGTGGTACGGAGTTTATTGATTTCTTCAGCGTAGCGCCAGGTACTACTACACCAACCATTAAAACAACCGTTGTTGGAGTATCTCTACTATATAACAATAATGCTGCTAAAGCAGACAAATATATTGCCACTTTTGCTGATGTTAATACAGCATTGACGTACGTAACCGTTGGTTCTAGTAGTGACACAAAACAATGCTTATCAGAACCCCAAGGAACCAGTTCCTTCTCATTTACCGTTGAAGCCAATGTTGTTAATGAATGTAAAATCACTACCCCTCCCGCCAATGTCAACTTGGGAAATGTCCCAGCAAACAAGCTTAATATCGAGGGTAGTAGTAGTATCGGTGTGACCTGTACAAATACTGCTCCCTATACAATCGGCTTGACTCTTTTCAACGCTGCCGGAAATAATGATGGGAGGAGCTTCATGAGTGGCACCGGTAACAATCCCGACCAAGTACCCTATCAACTGCAGCGGGATAGTGAAAGTGGACGCATACCTTGGGGCGATGGAAAAGGAAATTGGGCAGTAGATGTTGGTACTGGCGAAGTTAAAACAAAAAACATATACGTTATTGTGCCTAGCGCCGACTTCACCCCAGATAGCTACTCTGATACGGTAACGGTTCATGTAAACTATTAATATTTGTGTTTTCAATGTTTAGCAGTCAATTAGATTAGCTGTTCTATAGTATGCTGCATGGGTAATTTTGAGGCATACTTCAAGCGAAGAATAAAGGCAACCTAGTTACACTTGTGAAGCAATTAAATCCTGACAAAAAAACAAACTGCCTTACTCTGTACAGTCCAAACTGTTAGATAGCTTCAGTCTATACAAGCAGCTATCTGACTGTCGATCCATTATTCGATCCTGCTAATTTTTTATATCACTCTTATTTTTGTCACTCCTATCTACTTAAAGTGACATTACATAATATTATGCGACTTTGTAAAACAGCACAGCCCCTAATATTAGAGGCTGTGCAATATTTAAGACCATATGATAACTTTAAGAAATTTATCTAACTTATATACCAAGCTCTTCAAATGGTATTATCAGTCTTCACTTTTAACAGCTAAATCAGCTATCCAACAATACGTTGCCATAGTCATCACGCAAATCCTTTTTGACCATTTTCCCAGCGCCATTCAGCACGATGTTATCTACAAATATGACTTTATCGGGTATTTGCCAGCTGGCGATTTTACCTTCGTAAAAGCTCAGTACTTGCGACTCGTCGATTTCTGAATCTGGTTCTTTCACCACAATCAATACTGGACGCTCGCTCCATTTTTTATGCTTTGCAGCAATAGCGGCTGCCATTCTTATCTGCGGATGGGCGACTGCGATGTTTTCTAGCTCTACTGACGATATCCACTCTCCACCAGATTTAATCAAATCTTTTGAGCGATCCCGAATATTCATATAGCCATCAGCATCAATGGTTGCAATATCACCTGTGTCGAACCAACCGTCTTCAGTTATCGCATCAGGATTTTCTGTGTAATAATCGTTGATGATCCAATGCCCTTTGATTTGCAAACGTCCTTGAGACATACCATCTTCTTCGACTCGCTGTAGCGGCTCGTCAGTATCTATGAGACGTAGCTGAACGCCGTAGGGTGGACGACCTTGAGAGTTACGCAACTCATTAATCTCATCTTTACTCAGCGATTTATGCTTGGCTTTTATTTGATTCATCGTTCCAAGTGGGCTGGTTTCTGTCATACCCCAACCATGTACTGCATCACAATTAAAATCCTCTCTAAACGTTTTGATTACCGATGGTGGACATGCCGCTCCTCCGACAATGGTACGCGTCATACTATCAAGCTTACTGCCTCTGGCTTTGGCAGCGGTCAATAGACTTTGCCAAATCGTTGGAACCCCTAGAGCAACCGTGACATGACAATCATCAATGAGAGATACTAGGCTGTCACCATCGAGATTTGGACCAGGAAGTATGAGAGAGCAACCAGTCAAGGCAGCCGCGTAAGGTGTGCCCCACGCATTGACATGGAACATCGGTACCACGGGTAACAAAACATCTTGTGCAGAGAGCGCGGAGACATCAGGCATGCATAATGCCATTGCATGTAGCACAGAAGATCGATGCGTATATAAAATCCCTTTAGGGTTACCAGTAGTTCCTGAGGTGTAGCATAAAGAGCTGGCTGTTGCTTCATCGAATTGAGGCCAGTCAAAGTCAGTCGAGTTTTCTGCTAATAACTCATCAAAGAACAGTACATTAGGCAGTTTTTCGACAATACTATCATCTCGATCACTTAGACAAATGAAGTGTTCAACACTTTTGATATGCTCTTTGATTGCCATAATTAACGGTAGGAAAGTAGTATCAAAAAATAGCACACGATCATCAGCGTCATTGATAATGTAGCTAAGCTGCTCGGGGAACAAACGTGGATTGATAGTATGGCAAACCATGCCACTACCTGAAATCGCATACCAAGCTTCTAGATGACGACGATTATTCCAAGCCAAGGTCGCTATGCGTTCTGATGATTTAAGTCCCAGTGTAGCCAACGCATTGGCCAATCGTTTTGAGTTATCTGAGACAGTACGCCAATTGGTATGAGTCATCTGTCCGTCGACTTCTTTGGACAAAACCGCCGTATCGCCATGATAACGGGCAGCGTGTTCGATTAGACCACTGATCAGCAATGGCTGATACATCATTTTTCCTAACATAATACATTCCCTGTAGTTATTTGAAAGTCCGCTTATTCTTGCTAATGCATCGCCTGATGCAAAGAATAGGCCTCAACTAAGAATAATCAGAATTATTCTTTAAGACAAGTTAATATTATGTTCTCCATAGGCAACAAAAAATTGCGATTCAACTTCAAAGACGTAATGATTACTCTATATAAATAGTTTTTATTTTCTTATCAAAAATTTGTCAGCATCATTGTTTTTTAATTAACCATAAAATTTAGACAAAAAAAATCCGACCACCTAAGTGATCGGATTTTTAATATTTGGTGGAGATGGCGGGAGTTGAACCCGCGTCCGCCAGCATTACGCTCATGAATCTACATGTTTAGTTTCTGTCTTTAGTTTTAATCCGCACCGATCCGACAGTCAGGATGGATTGGACGATTCTCTACTTTTGAACCCAAGCAATTGAGACAATCACTTGTGGCGAGCCTACATGCGGACGCTTCAACTTAGTTAACCAACTGTAGGTGATCAGCAACTAAGTAAGCAGGGTTTAAGCTGCTAGAGCGTAAGTTTCGTCGTTTGCGACTATAACAATATATGTTTGATTAACGAGAGGACATACACTCTCGACATGCATCATTGAGTTTCATCACCAGCGTCGAAGCCAGAACATCCCCAATAAGACTGGCTATTATATAGGAGATATCGGTTAGGTTTCAACCTATAAGTAGCCTGCATTACATTACGTTACAGCTTAATAATTTACGCCAAAACAGTGTTTAACCATTTACCGATATTTTGGATCTGCGGCATACAGACCTGATGCGCCATTGGATAAGTATTGTAAGACACATTATAGTCCTTTGCCGACAATAACTGCTGGGCTTGCTCACCTAGGATGACAGGCACGACTGGATCATGAGAACCATGTTCAATCAAAATCGGCATGTCTTTATTGGCAGCACTATATTCAATATTGTCATTGGTCGCTAAGTACGTAGAGAGCGTCATCAAACCAGCCAAACGTTTTGGATAGCCAAGTGCCACATGATACGCAACTGCCCCGCCCTGCGAAAACCCTGCGATGACGATATGCTCTGGTAACACGCCGCGCTCTATCTCACGACTGATCAAATCTTGTATCTGCTGAGCAGACTCTTCAATCTGAGCCACATCTACTTTACGCTCCAGACTCATCTCTATGATGTCGTACCATGCTGGCATCACCATGCCACCATTTACCGTGACTGGACGTTTAGGGGCATGTGGGAAGATAAAACGTACTGCCATATCATCAGCCAACCCAAGCTGCGGTACAACTGGCTCAAAATCATGACCGCTAGCACCTAGGCCATGTAGCCAAATCACTGCGCGATCTATCTTTTTTTGAGAGGGGTTGTGCTCAACGACGACTGCGTCTAAATAGTTACTCATAGTTATCCTTAATAATGTAGTGAGATATGCCTTAAGCATTTCTATCTTTTTTGCCAAAATAATGTGTGTGTCATTATATGGTCAATATCATCTGTTAGTTTGAGAGCATGGTCAATAGTGAGGTACTAAACGGACAATAGCAAAAATGAGAACAGTACAAGAAGACACGTATGATCTTACGACCGATAAGCTCAATACTATCAAGCTTAAAACTGTCAAGCTCAAATACTGTCAGCTGCTTATTCTTTAGTACATGTGCCTACAATTGTATCCGTATTAATGCTAAGTTCTTACAAGACTAAGCTCTTACCAAACTAAGTTCTTACAAGAACGCACAACTCTTTATTTCTTTTGGCAAGTAGCAACCAATAGTCAAACGTTAATTTTTCAATTCCTATCCATACGTCCGATGGGATTTTTTTATAATTTTGCAGGAACATTTTACATGACAATTTCTAATAAATCAGCGCTTGAGCTGAGTAAGCAGACGCTGGCTAAGGTTAATAAGATTAATCTCGCCTTACCTTTAACGCTGATCAGCTCATTACTGATAGTAGGCTGCACTACCGATAGCCGCTCAACGCTCACATCAAAAGCCTCTTTATCGACAGCGCAACCACAATCACAATCGTCCTCACCTGTCGCCTATACCTATGGAGTGCGACCATTTTATCTGATAAATGATATGGATGAGGGACCACTAAAAGAAGAGCTACAGGCATGCAGAGGGCAACTGCCAAGTAAGACAGACTTCTCTATTGCGCATCGAGGTGCGCCATTACAGCTTCCTGAACATACTTATGATAGCTACGTGGCGTCAGCACAAATGGGTGCTGGCATCTTGGAATGTGATGTCGCTTTTACCAATGATGGTGAGCTTGTCTGTCGTCATGCCCAAAATGATTTACACACCACTACCAATATTCTAACCACGCCAATAGCCAAGCAATGCACTGTACCGCCCATATTGGACGCTACAGGCAAACTTACCAATGCCGATAGTATCGAATGCCGTACCTCAGATATCAGTGCCGCTCAGTTTAAAACCTTGACGGGTAAGATGGATGCTGCCAATAAAAAAGCAACCAGTATTAGTGAATATATGAATGCAACCGCGCCTTGGCGAACGGACTTATACTCGCAAAACGGCAAAGTGTTAACCTTGAAAGAGCATATCGCGTTGGCTCGCAAGCTGGGTATGAAGCACACGCCTGAGCTAAAAGCACCTGTAGTGACTATGCCGTTTAACGGCTATCGTTTGGACGATTATCGCCAACAGCTGATAGATACTTATAAGGCAGCAAATGTACCTGCAAGCGATGTATTTGCCCAGACATTCAATATAGAAGATCTGGATTACTGGATCAAAAACGAGCCAGCTTATGGGGCTAATGCCGTTTATCTGATTGATGATAGCAATGAGACCGCTAAGAATAAAACATTTGATAAAAATGACGCAACCACTTGGAAGCACTCATTGGCTGATATCAAAGCACGCGGCATTAACACCATTGCTCCAGCACTTTGGTTGCTAGTCACTACTGATGGTAAGGGAAATATGCAACCATCAGAATACGCAAAACAAGCCAAAGCCAATGGTCTAAAAATCATTACTTGGTCGATAGAGCGTTCAGGGCCATTAACGGATGGTGGCGATTGGTACTATAGCGGTCTTGGTGATGCTATCAACAATGACGGTGATATGATGAATTATATTGACGTACTAGCGCAGGACGTCGGTGTCCAAGGCATTTTTTCAGATTGGCCCGCTACAGTGAGCTACTATGCCAACTGCAAAGGTCTTAAATAGGTTTTCGCTTAGTCTATTAATAGACAGTCATGCTTAATCTTCGTTACCAAGGCCAGCTTATCTATTGAGCTGACCTTTTTATTGAATGTATTAAAATAATTACATCGCACGCTATCTACTGAGCACCCTACTTTTCCATTAACTTTTCACACCATTTAACTCGTGGCAGCAAGAGCAGTCTGCTGTTTTGTGCTACGATAATTTACTAAGCCTATAGACGATGTAGAGACTATGACCCATATTTTACTGGTAGAAGATGATCCTGCGATCGCAATGTCGCTTAAGGTTACTTGCAAGCGCGAAGGCTGGCAGATAACTTGGCTGGACAATGCCAGTAGCGTGCTACCCATGCTGCATAGTCATGAAGCACAAGATCTATCGGCGATCATTATGGATGTCGGTCTGCCAGACGGTGACGGCTTAAGTCTATGTCAGAAAATACGTCATACACCTGATATCGACGCCTTAAAAGATTTGCCTATCGTGTTTTTGACCGCGCGTAGCGATGAGATCGATCGGATTTTGGGATTGGAGATGGGCGGTGATGATTATTGCGCCAAACCCTTTAGTCCACGTGAGTTGGTCGCGCGTTTAAAAGCCATTTGGCGACGTGAACAGCTGATTCAGCAGTCAGGCTCTCATACCACAAACTCAAATGAAAGTACGGATAATACTTCCTCGAATAATCTTTCAGGACAAGCATTAACGTTTGATAACCAATCTGGCGTTTGGCATTATCAACCGCTGAACTATTCATTAACGTGGCAAGAGCAAAAGCTTGAGCTTAGTAATACAGAACGCAAAATTTTACTGACACTATTACAAGCGCCGCAGCAAGTCTTTAGCCGTGAGCAGTTGCTTAGCGCAGTAAGCGACTATCCTGACCACCGTTTGGCGCGAACTATAGACAGTCATATTAAGTCAATTCGTAAACAGCTCGCTATGGTAGATGCTAATGTCGATGTCATTCATACGCATCGCGGACTGGGTTATGCACTATGTCCAGCTTAACAGTGGCTGCTAGTTTATGAATAATAAAACCAATCCTGCTGAGAATGATATTCATAACGACCAAAGCAATTGGTATGCCAAACTGCACCCCATTGGTACTGCTCAGCAAGCTCCCAAACGCAAACGACTGCTCAATTTAAGTATATTTTTTAGAATTTGGCTAGCCGTTGCGTTGGTGCTTGTCATATGCGGCGTGGTCGTGTTTACTCAATTGTTTGGCTACGTCAAGCCAACAGCGCAACAAGTCATCGAAGACACGCTCCTAGACACCAGTAAATTACTCGCGGCCAGTTTACAGGTGCCTTTATCTACAGGACAATTATATGATGAGGAGTATCAAGCGCAACTTGATGCTGCATTTGTCGGCATGCCAGCGATGGATGAAATACTCAGTCCTGTCGATCAAACCAAAAGCTACAGTAGCTTTCGCGTATATGTGACAGACAGTAGCGGCATAGTCATTTATGATTCTCTACCCAAACCTGATAATAATGAAGGGCAAAACTACGGGCGCTGGAACGATGTCTATCTCACGTTAAAAGGACAATACGGTGCAAGAAGCACGCTGCGAGACTATCAGCGGCGCGATGGTTCAGTCATGTATGTGGCTCAGCCCATCAAAAATCCGTCTGGAGATATCATCGGTGTGGTCAGTGTGGGTAAGCCTGTCGCTAGCGTATTGCCTTATTTAGATGACACACGTAACCGTATGCTCATCACCGCACTACTTATCAGCATCGCTGCCCTTATACTGGCAGGTCTAGTAGCATGGTGGCTTAAGCAGAGCATTACCTTGGTGACTCAATATACTAGTGCATTGGCAGAAGACACTAAAAAGCCCTATTTCTATCTGGGTCATGAATTAAATAGCCTAACAGATACCATCGAGGCCATGAAGCATCGATTGGAAAATCGAGCTTATGTCACCGATTACGTCCATACTTTGACCCATGAGCTAAAAAGCCCTTTAACCGCCATACGCGCTAGTAGCGAGCTGTTAGAGGACGATGGACTAGATGGCAATAAACTGGATAATGAAGATCGGCAGATGCTTATTGAGACGGTTGGTGAACAAAGCGTAAAGATGCAACAACTCATCGACCGCCTACTGTTGCTGGCTAAAGTAGAACAGCCTACCTTTAAACTTAACCGACAATTGACTCCCCTATTACCGCTTTTGCAAAGTTTGATCAAAGATAATACAGCCAAGCAGCAACAGCAGAATCTATACCCTATTGATATATATATTGATAATAAGAATGTGACCAACATTACAAACTTGCCAGCAGAAATACTGGCATCGACCAGTGTGTATGCTGACCAGTTTTGGTTAATACAGGTACTGCAAAACGTGCTTGATAATGCGATACACTTTGCAAATTGTACTGTTAGTATTTCACTACACAGCACTGCTCGAACCGTCACTATCGATATATTCAATGATGGTAAGCTGCTACCCGAATATGCTGTCGCAAAAGCATTTGAGCGTTACTTCAGCTTGTCTCATCAAAGCCAACCCTCATCTCAAACAACGAATCGCACAGACAACAATGATCTATATACAGAGTCGGCAGATCCAACGACTGAGCCGAGGCAAACTGACCATAGTAGTAATACACTTAAAAAAGGCACTGGCCTTGGTCTAACACTAGTGAAGCAAGTAATTGAACATCATGGTGGTCAGGTAGCCATCAATAATGTCCATGCCAATGATGATAAAGCTGGCACTGATGAAGCTAGAGCTGATAACACTGATACTGGTAAAAACCAGTGTTCTGGTGTGATGGTTAGTATCACCCTACCACTAGCTTAAGCATAAACATTGATAACAGTTCATCAATTTTCCATCATGACTGCACAGGATTTCTACTTCATTGTTTTACGATAGCACTAGGATCTGTTGAACCGTCAAATTCGTAAAGTAAATTAGGAGTAGAAATTTCATGTCACATCAATTAACGGATAACCCTATCGTCAAGAGCCTAATCGGACTTAGCCGTCATCACTGTGCACAAACCTTATCAAGCCAAGGCGTCGATAGTATTGAGTTTGGTCATTGGCTAGCGATTCCTAGTCAGCGATTGTTACTGGTCTTTCGACATCAGCAGTGCGTGGCTATCGATGAGTATCAACTGGCAGCCTGATATCTTGCTCGCTCAACACATTAATTGTATTTAGGTAACACCTATATTTTATTTAGACATAAAAAAGCCCTTTATCATTTCTAGTAACAAATCACTGGAAACAACAAAGGGCTGATTACTCTAAGGCAAAAATACTAAGTAATCGATTGTACTGGCGGCTGCACATCGGCGTTTTGACCACGGTGACGCAGATAATGATCAAGCACTACAATCGCTAGCATCGCTTCGGCAATGGGCGTAGCACGCACACCAACGCAAGGATCATGACGCCCCTTAGTCAACATATCGACTGCTTCACCTTGAGTGTTGATGCTCTTGCCAGCAGTAGTAATGCTAGATGTTGGTTTTAGAGCAATACTCACACGGATATCTTGACCTGATGAGATACCGCCCAAGACACCGCCGGCATGATTGGCTGCAAACCCATCTGGGGTCAGCTCATCACGAGCGCTATGTCCGAATTGACCTGCCACCGCCATCCCATCGCCAATCTCGACGCCTTTAACCGCATTGATACTCATCATCGCATGAGCAATATCTGCATCTAAACGATCAAATACTGGCTCGCCTAAGCCTACTGGTACACCGCTCGCAATGATATCAAGGCGCGCGCCACAGCTAGTGCCTTCACGGCGCAAGTTATCAATCAAAGTTTCAAAACGGCCAATCGCTTCTTTGTCTGCACAGAAGAACGGATTGCTATTTACAAACTCCCAGTCAATTTGGCTCGGGTCTAAGACATTACTATGCTCATTGCCGATTTGGGTAACGTGACCACGGATTTGTACGCCCAAACGTTCTTGCAAGTATTTCTTGGCGATAGCACCAGCTGCTACACGCATAGCCGTCTCACGCGCTGACGAACGACCGCCACCACGATAGTCACGGAAGCCATATTTCATACTATAAGTATAGTCAGCGTGTCCAGGACGGAAAGTATCTTTGATATCGCTATAGTCTTTGGATTTTTGATTGGTATTGCGAATCAATAAACCGATAGACGTACCTGTGGTTTTGCCTTCAAATACGCCAGAGATAATCTCAACTTCATCAGACTCACGGCGCTGGGTTGAATACTTAGACGTACCCGGTTTGCGACGATCTAAATCTACTTGTAGGTCTTCTGCAGATAATGCTAAACCTGGTGGTACGCCATCAACGATGGCCATAAGGCCTGCCCCATGCGACTCACCGCAAGTGGTAACCGTAAAAACCTGCCCAATACTATTGCCTGCCATAACTGTCCTTAAACAAGTAAACGCTACTGATGACTATGTGACCAATCACTCATGGTTGTTAATTATACTGCTTGTAATGAGTGATTGTATTTGTTGCTTATAGTTTCGACTCATGAAGCCGATGTCTATTTAATCTAATATCTGTCTATTGAAGGCTATCTAATAGCTGAACGTAAGAGGCAAACAATTGACGGTTTGAGACTAGCTCATCATAGGTAATCGCAAAGACACCATGCCCACCATGTGCAAACTTCAACCAATCAAATTGAATTTCAGGATAGGCTTGTTTTAGTGCCCATTCACTGTCACCCACTTCACAGATCAGTAAACCATCTGGGCTAAGGTAATCTGGCGCTTCAAATAAGATACGATGTACCAAATCTAAACCGTCTTGACCAGCTGCTAATGCATGCTCAGGCTCGTATAAGAACTCAGGCGGCAAATCTGCCATGATAGCAGCGTCTACATATGGTGGATTGGTGACGATAAGCTCATACTGGTTCTCAGCAGGTATCTTGGCAAACAAATCAGACTCAATTACGTTTACTTGATGGCCAAGGTCATGATGATCTACGTTGACCATTGCCACTTCTAATGCGCCTTTATCGATATCAACAGCATCGACCAACGCATCAACGAAACGAGTAGCAAGCGCGATTGCGATACAACCAGAGCCAGTACACAAGTCCAAGATACGCTCAGGCTGCGACAACTGCTTTACATCCAAGCCATGATCATAAAATACCGCTGACTTTTCGTTCGGACTGACGCCCAGCGGTTTGGCCAATTCGGTAACTTCAAAGTATGGATGGAACTGCTGACGAATCAACTCTGCAATCGGTGAACGAGGGATAAGAACCCGCTCATCAACATAAAAAGGCAAATCGCAGAAATACGATAAGTTAATCAAATAACTGAGTGGCTTACGCTCAGCGATACGCTCTTCTAACAGTCCTAGTACCAACTGCTTTTCAGAGGTGGTCAGACGACAGTCTAAAATCTGCTCATTGGCAGACCAATCGAGAGACAAAGAATGCAGGACAATGGCTGACGCTTCTGCAAACTCATCGGTCGTGCCTTGTGCAACAACTACATCGTAGTTACGCAGCTGCGTGACTGAAAAACGAATAAAGTCGCGAATACTGACGAGCTGCTCACGTGCTTCGTTTAGCTCTGCATGTAAATTAGCAAATTTATCGTGCTCACCAAGAAGTCCAGTCTCTAAATCATACTCCATCTCACCGTCTAAGCCTTCAGACTCATCGTTGAAGTATTGGTTTTGAAACTCTTCTGCACTCATTGTTTGGTCTTCTGACATATCGCACCTTGTGGATTAACTGCTAGCGGGTTAAATTGCTTTTTGCTAAAAATCGTTATATTAAATAAAATTCAGTCATACATTATAGACGTAAACCTCTAGTAGCGCCAATAACTGTCATTTTTACTTGCACAAAAAATAGTGCGAATAATGAACAGTTTGCGTAAGGATCGAGCACGACGCCATACACACCTTCGTTAAATTATTACCCAACTGTAGCGAATACGTCAGCAGTTGACGTTTGGCAAGTCTTAAATGCAAAAAGATGTGTCAAAAGTTTGCGATGCAATCAAATTATGCGCATAATAGCCGCATTAGTAGCAACCACAAGTGACTCAATATGATGAAAATAAAGCCAATTATTACTGCCATATCTATCGCAGCTGTAAGTGCCAGTGTAGCCGCACTTGCTGCACCTGCCGATAGTACTCGCACATTGCCAGTACGCATGGCTGACGCTATGCCAGGTCTTGCCAAAAAGGTTAGCCTTAATGTGCAAGAGAACCGTAGTCGCTCAGATGGCGCTGCTACTGTACAGTTAAATACAGAGAAAGCGAAACCAGTCGACAGCATGAACCAGCTTATCAATAATAAGCAAGAAGCCAATCAAAATGTGCCAGCCCCAGCTGCTGACAATATGAGTGCAGCAGAACTGACGCGCAAAGATGAGCAAGCTGACCGCAATGATGATATTAGTGAAGGTCAAGCTGTTGCTGCGCCTAGCGACCTATCATCTATCGACTCGTCTGATCCACTCGCTTTTGAGTTACCAGAGAGTGAGAAGCGTCAAGACTTCAGTGATGATCCGACCATCAAAAACATCGAAGACAAAGATGGTAAGAAGCACACAACGCTGAACTTGTCGAACTATGCCAAGCAAGTGAACGGTGCTGTTTGGTCACCTAATATGAAAGTCAACTCAGCGATGACGATCAAAATGCAGGCGCTGCTCGATTGGAACCATGCTTCTCCTGGTCCTATTGATGGCGGTTGGGGTATGAACAGCAAAAAAGCCCTTGTTAACTTCCAAACGATGAAAGGCTTGCCAGCGACTGGTAAAATGGACCAAAAAACTTGGGATGCCTTGGTTAAAAACATCCCTGCGAATAAACCTGTCCTTGTCACTTATACGTTGACCGCAGACGATATCAATACCAATTTTGCGACCACGCCTTCTGGTTCAGAAGCGAAGTCAAAAATGAAAGGTCTTTATTATCAAGATATCAAAGAGATGCTAGGTGAACGTTTCCATATGGATGTACGTTACTTAGACAA
This sequence comes from Psychrobacter proteolyticus, assembly GCF_038155145.1. Taxonomy (GTDB): domain Bacteria; phylum Pseudomonadota; class Gammaproteobacteria; order Pseudomonadales; family Moraxellaceae; genus Psychrobacter; species Psychrobacter proteolyticus_B. Next base: position 250,842 of record NZ_JBAKAY010000001.1, on the reverse strand, counting down.
ACTCAACAAGAATAAAAAGTATGCTGTTGGCGAGACTATCACAGTGCTAAATACTCGTGACAAGCTGAACCAACGTATCAATCGCGTAGTCGCCAACAAAGCCGACAAAACATTGTATGCCTATAATGGTGATAAATTGGTTGCTACTTATCCGACGACCGTTGGTAGCGATGCCACACCGTCTCCAAAAGGCACGTTCAAAATTATCAATAAAGTAAAAATGCCTTGGTATAAATCAACCGTTGGTGAAGGCGCTCAAAAGAAAGTTCATATGATAGCACCAGGACCAAACAACCCAGTCGGTGTCGTTTGGATGGGATTATCTAAGCCTTCTTACGGTTTACATGGCTCACCAGTACCTGAAGGTATCAGTCGTCAAGGCTCAGCAGGTTGTGTTCGTTTGACCAACTGGGATGTGTTAGAAGTTTATGCCAATATCGAAAATGGCGCAGTTGTCGAACTTCAATAAATAGAACTTTATTGAATCTAGCTTCGATGCTAGTTAGCAGATATTTTTAATGATAAAAAAGACCTCAATATTGAGGTCTTTTTTTATTTGCTGATGGGCGGTTCCACTTTACATCGATAATACTACTTGTCTTTATATTTTACTGTTCGCCTTTATGTCTTATAGCCTTCCTCATTCCCAGTAATACTGCCAATTTTTTTGGTAAAGAATAATCCTGCAGGTATCGAAGCCAAAACACCCAATCCAACTGCTATTTGAATATGAAATATCTCATTGAACCCTGTAATGAGAGCACCAATCATAAAAAGTCCGATAGTCACGGTAGCTGCCATTGAGTAGATGACAGAAAATAAAGGCCAGTTCATAAGTTATTCCTTATCTTTATTGTGGATATAATATATTTAACCTTAATTCCACAAAAAAAGTAAGTATTTACCGTGAACCCTTGTAGCATCTATATTGAATGACTTTTGAATAAAAACCATGCTATTATTAAGGTTTTAGACTTAATCATAAGAAACATCAGTTCCTACTTCCATTTTCTCTCAACTCTTTTTTATATTTTCAAGAATCCCCTATATCCTTATCTATTTATCATTACAATAATGACTTTCTTTATCTACTAAGAACGCTATCTGCTATGTCCTCATCTGAAAAAAATACTGCGCCTAACTCAGTGGATCAAAATGATTCACCAATCATTACTGACGCCTCTCACAATCAAAACGCAACAAGTGACCCAGTAGTTGATGATGCCGCTGTAGACAATGATGAAAGCGAAGACAATCAACATAAACAATCGACTGATACAGATGACGAAGTAGACACTGAATGTGCGCAGCCACCTGACGCTGAGATAACCATGGAAACTATCAGTGACGATGTGGTCGTAGCAACCTTAGAATCGACAGAACCTGAGTCACAGTCAAATACTGAAGCATCAGAGAGTGTAGAATCAGAAACTATAGAAGCTAAAGAAAAGTCCGATTTCTTCCAGTCGGATACGGCGGAAACAACAGAAAAAAGTGCTCAAGATGATAGTGATGCTGAAGTAACGGTAGAAGCAGAAGACGATCTTGCTGATGACCTTGCTGATAACACAAATATCGCAGCACAGTCATCAGATAACAAAACAGCCAATCAACAAAAGACAAAAAATGCATCTAGTCGCGATGATAGCAATCAAAATAATGACTCAGAAGATGGTAACCAAAGTAAAGAAACCGATCTAGAAAACGAAAGTGACGAAGATGAGGTTCAAGAGGAAAAAGAAGCCAAACTTGAGTCTTACAAGCAATTTGTCGCCGAACAATTTAGTAATCAAAAAGTAGATTACCCAGAAGTACGGGTTAGGATTGAGGCAAACGCCCTGCCTAGCAAGATGTACTTCATCATGAACATCTTATCTGCCATCATTGCCAGTTATGGTCTAGTGACCAATTCAGCAGCCGTGGTCATCGGAGCGATGTTGGTTGCGATGATGCTAGGCCCTATCACGGGTATAGCGCTAGCGATTATCGATCACCGTATGCCACTGCTACGTAAGTCGCTCTTTACCGTCATCATCGGTGTCTCATTAGTGGTGCTGGTCGGCTTTATTGTTGGTTGGCTACATAAGGATCAACCGCTAACGGCAGAAATCCTATCACGTACCCAGCCTACTTCCATGGATCTGATGATTGCCTTAGCAGGTGGTACTGCTGGTGCTTATGCGATGGTATCTCCGCATCTTTCAGTCGCTGTTGTTGGCGTTGCGGTTGCCACAGCCTTGGTGCCACCACTGGCTGCTAGTGGTATCTTGCTCGCTAATGGCGAGATGCAGCTTGGGCTTGGCGCGCTGTTATTGGCAGCAACCAACATTCTTGCTATCCAGTTTACCAATGCGCTTGTATTATGGGTATTAGGCTTCCGTCGTTTGGTCGATGACGACTATAAATCCAATACCTATCTGACTTTTTTGCAGCGTAACGCGGTGACTTTATTACTACTTGGCGGCTTAGGTGCCTACTTAACCATCAACCTACAGACCAATGCCAAGCAGCAAGTATTTGAAAGTAGTGTAAAAGAAGCCATCAACAACTACTTTATCGATCAAGGCAATGTATTAACCAATACACAGTTTGATACCTCAGAAGAAAATCAAGTGGTGCGAGCAATCGTGCGTGGAGAGACTTTGCCGAGCTCATATGATGTTCGCCAGATTGAAACGCTCATTACCAATGATATGGCAGAGAATTTCCCAGAGTACTTGCCAATCAAGCTCCAATTACGCTATCTACCCGTGCAAGTGATTGAGTCCAATCCAACCACACAAGACAAATTGGATGAAACTGATGCGGCCATTTTGACCAATTAATCTTAATACTCTATAAATTAGGCAATGACTAGCATACGTATAATAACCTAGTAGTTATAACTCTTGTACCAAGAGCTTGGGCGTTTGTGCTAAAATCGCTTGCAAAATTATTTTATGTCATTTACTCAATTCTATCCGTCAGTAAGGAGCCGCTGTGAGCCAGCCATTTCGCTCAGCCGATATTCGCCAAGCCTTTATCGATTTTTTCATAAGCAAGCAGCACACCCAAGTTTCATCGTCTAGCTTGATTCCACATAATGATCCGACATTGCTATTTACCAATGCCGGTATGAATCAGTTTAAAGAAACCTTTTTGGGTATGGAACCACGTGACTATACACGTGCTGTAACCTCTCAAAAGTGTGTACGTGCTGGCGGCAAACATAATGATTTGGATAATGTCGGCTATACCGCCCGTCATCATACTTTCTTTGAAATGCTTGGCAACTTCTCATTTGGTGATTATTTCAAGCAAGCAGGTATCGAGTATATCTGGGAGTTTTTGACCTCAGATAAATGGTTAGCGATTGATAAAGATCGTCTCTATGTCACTATTTATGAGACTGACGACGAAGCCTTTGAGATTTGGAATAAAAACATCGGCATCCCGAGTGAGCGCATCATTCGTATTGGTGACAATAAAGGTGCTCCTTACGCTTCTGATAACTTTTGGACAATGGGTGACACTGGTCCTTGTGGCCCTTGTACCGAAGTCTTTTATGACCATGGCGCCGATATCGAAGGCGGCCTGCCAGGTACGCCAGAAGAAGACGGCGATCGCTATATTGAGATTTGGAACTGTGTATTCATGCAGTTCAATCGTCAAAAGGACGGCACACTATTACCACTGCCTGCACCTAGCGTCGATACAGGCATGGGGCTTGAGCGTATTAGTGCCATCATGCAAGGCGTTCATGGCAACTACGAAATCGATTTGTTTGTTCATTTGATGGATGCAGCAGCTGAAATCCTAGAGATCAATAATGAGCAACAATCATCACTAAAAGTCATCGCCGACCATATTCGTGCGGTAGCATTTTTGATTGCTGATGGTGTCACGCCAAGTAATGAAGGTCGTGGCTATGTATTGCGTCGTGTCATTCGTCGTGCGGTACGTCATGGCAACAAGCTTGGCGCTGATAGTGAGTTTTTCTATAAGATGGTAGCCCCTCTTGTGGCTGAAATGGGCAGTGCCTATCCTGAGCTACAAGACAAGCAGAGCGTCATCGAAAACGCCATTCAAAAAGAAGAAACACAGTTTGCTAAAACACTGGCACAAGGCTTACGTTTACTTGCCAGCGAACTTGAAGGCTTGCAAGATGGCGATACGCTATCTGGTGAAGCGGCATTTAAGCTTTATGATACCTATGGTTTCCCACTTGATTTGACCGCCGATATCACTCGTGAGCGTGGTATTGCTATTGATGAAGCCGAATTTGATGAGCATATGCAGGCACAACGTGAGCGTGCGCGTGATGCTGGCAAGTTTGATGTCGATTACAGCAGTGTCATCCAAGTAGAAACGCCAACGACATTTATTGGCTATGAGCAGCTTGAAGAAGACGGCGTGACTATTGACGCGCTTTATCAAGACGGCAACTCAGCAGACAGCTTAACAGAAGGCATGGAAGGCGTTGTGGTATTGGATCGCACCCCATTTTATGCTGAAGGTGGTGGTCAAGTTGGTGAGCTTGGTGAAATTCGTACAGCATCTGGCGTCTTTGAAGTGCAAGATACCAAAAAATCTGGTCAGGCGATTATCCATTATGGTGTCGTGACCATGGGTGATATCAGCACTAAGCAAACCGCTGAAGCACAAGTACTGTCCAGCATTCGTGCAGCCAGTGCAAAAAACCACTCGGCCACTCACCTATTGCACGCAGCGCTAAGAGAAGTATTGGGCGACGCAGTCACGCAAAAAGGCTCACTAGTCTCAAGCGAAGTGCTACGTTTTGACTTTGCTTACGATAAGCCTGTTAGCGCCGCTGAAATCATGCGTGTCGAACGTCTCGTTAATGAGCAAATTCAAGCCAACACCCCTGCCCTTATCGAGCATATGTCGATTGACGAAGCGATGAACCAAGGCGCTATGGCACTGTTTGGCGAAAAGTATGGCAGTGACGTTCGAGTCCTAACCATGGGTACAGACCGTATCATCGATGGTCAACGCAAGCCTTTTTCTATCGAGCTATGTGGTGGCTTGCACGTACAGCGTACGGGCGATATCGGTATGCTAAAAATCACCAGTGAGTCTGGTATTGCGGCTGGCATCCGCCGAGTTGAAGCCGTCACTGGCATGAATGCGGTCAAAAATATTCAGCAAAGCGAGCAACAGCTAAGTGAGTTGGCAAGTCAGCTGAAAGTAAAACGTCCTGAAGTGGCGCAGCGTGTGCGTACGATGGCAGATAAGCAACGCGACCTAGAAAAACAACTAGAGCGCTTAGAGCAAAAAATCGCCAGTGCTCAAGCAGCCAATCTACTTGATGATGTACAAACGATCGCAGGTACGCCAGTTCTTATCAGTACCTTAAGCGGTATCGATGGTAAGTCGATCCGTACGCTGATGGACGATATCAAATCAAAACTGCCTGATAGCGTGATTGTATTGATTGGTGATAAAGATGACCAGTTAGCACTCGCAGCGAGCGTCGCAAAATCTGTCACTGCCAAAGTGAAGGCTGGTGATATTATTCGTCATTTGGCAGGTGAGCTTGGCGGTAAAGGGGGTGGTAAGCCTGACTACGCACAAGGCGGCGCACCGAAGTCTGGCAACAGTACAGCGGTTATCAGCGCTCTACCTGCTTGGATTGAAACCCAGCTTAGCTAAACTAGTGAATATTAAACTCGCGAATATACTGGTATAGCGCTTCACAATGTCCCTTATATTTATCACATAGCTTTACTCTACTACGCATAGAATACGTGATTGGTTATAACTACTATAACCAATCGCCATACATCTAAGCGCTCCTGAGGCTTAAAGTTATGCGGTAGATATGGTATAAAGGTCAACGTTTGGGCATATTGTTCATTCCATAAGGTTGATAGATACCATTAGAAGAATGAAAAACCTAAAGGCATAACTCTTATCATCTGGCTTTATCTATACAAGCATTGACGAGCATCACATTGACTCTCCTCAATGACAATAAAAAGTCATTATTGAATAAATAGGTAGATTTTTATGGCGTTAATAGTACAGAAATACGGCGGCACCTCGATGGGCAGTATCGACCGCATCAAAAACGTCGCCAAACGAGTCAAACGCTGGCATGACAATGGTCATCAAGTGGTCGTCGTGGTCTCAGCCATGAGCGGCGAAACCAACCGTTTGATCGATCTAGCTCGCCAAATTAGTACGCAGCCTGATCCTCGCGAATACGATCAAATGGTCTCAACAGGTGAGCAGGTTTCTATCTCACTACTCGCTATGGCGATTAAAGAGCTTGGTATTGGTGCGCGTTCAATGACTGGTCGCCAAGTCGCGATTAAAACCGACAATGCCCATAACAAAGCCCGTATCGAAAGTATCGATGATAAAAACATACGTGAGCAATTAGATGCTGGCAATATCGTTATTGTGGCAGGCTTCCAAGGTATCGACGAAGAAGGCAACGCAACCACATTAGGACGCGGCGGTTCTGATACCACAGGTGTGGCGATTGCTGCTGCCTTGGGCGCTGACGAATGTCAAATTTATACCGATGTCGATGGTGTTTATACCACTGACCCTCGTGTAACCTCAAAAGCCAAAAAGCTTGAAAAAATTACATTTGAAGAAATGCTCGAAATGGCCAGTCTTGGCTCTAAGATTCTACAGATTCGCTCAGTAGAATTCGCTGGTAAATACGGCGTGCCGCTGCGTGTACTTTCTAGCTTTGATGAAAACACAGACGGTAGCTTTGACCAAGAATTTCAAGACAACGTGGGTACCCTAATTACGATAGACGAAGGAGACAATATGGAACAGGCAATCATCTCAGGTATCGCGTTCAACAGAGACGAAGCAAAAATCTTAGTACGCGGCGTGCCTGACCATCCTGGTATCGCCTCTGCTATCTTAAGCCCAATTGGTCGTGCTAATATCGAAATCGATATGATTGTACAAAACCTTTCGGATAACGGTACCACTGACTTTACTTTCACAGTTAACCGCACTGATTTAGATAAGACGCTAAAAGTACTTAACGAAGAAGTAAAAGATGAAATTGGCGCCAAAGAAATACTAGGCAACAGTGAAGTCGTCAAAGTATCATTGGTTGGTGTTGGCATGCGTTCACACGCTGGTGTTGCTAGTCTTATGTTCCAAACGCTGGCTGAAAACAACATCAATATCCAAATGATTTCAACCAGCGAAATTAAAGTGTCGGTTCTGATTCAAGATCAACACTTAGAAAAAGCCGTTAAGTCATTGCACACGGCATTTGGCCTAGATCGTGAAGACGGCGAAAGCAAAATCGCTGGGCTATAAGACACAAAAACTGTTAAAATATAGCATTAGCATTGATGGTTATCTATTAACTGCTATTAATTACTTTATAAAGTATGTAGATAAACAGTATTTAAATTAATAGCGTTTGAATTAATAGTATCCAAATAAATACAGTACTTAAATAAAATAGGATCTTTTTAGGTCCTATTTTTATTTTTTAGCATAGTTGAAATGAGCATTTACCTAATAGTTTTGTGAAAAACCGTGACAGTATCTGTTATGCCGCCTATAATGGGGCTTTCATTTGGGCTAAATGAATCTACCTATCATTACCGCTATTGGCACGATATCGAGCATCGTGATAATGGTTATATTGCATGTTTGGTGCTGCGGTAATGTTCTGCAATTGAGAAGTAATCTGATGAGTAATAATTTGTTGATGCGACATAAGGAGTGTGACGCATGTTAATTTTGACACGCCGCGTGGGCGAAACGCTAATGATTGGCGACGAAGTAAGTGTGACGGTTCTAGGCGTCAAAGGCAATCAAGTACGTATCGGTGTAAACGCACCTAAAGATATTGCAGTACACCGCGAAGAGATTTATCAACGTATTCAGCATGAGCGTTCTGTACAGTCGCAAATGCAGCATCTTGAGCAAGGCAACTTTTCGCCTTCGTTTGATGACGAAGACTACTTTAATCGCTAAGCTAGCTAAATTATAATGCTGAACGCTCAACGGCTATTATCATCATTGAGCACACATAAATATTATATTGTTTTTTTAATCTGCTCTGAGGTCATTTATTTATGAGTATCCGCCAATCAGATGTATCGGCATTACTCAATGGTTTGAACAAAAAAGCCATTGGATTCAATGATGTCATCAGCTTTATCGATGATTTTTATCGCTATGCACCTGCCCCTTTTGTAAATGGGATGGTACATAATGCAGCCGGTGAGAACGAAGGTAGCGCAAAGATTTTTGGTTTTGCTAAGCACCATGGCCTGAACCAATTGGACACGCTTAAGCTATTTGGCGAACATTATGCCAAAGTTCAAGCAACGCCTAACGGTACCGATCATGCCAATATCCGCAATTTTTTACATTGGGGCTGGCAAGGGTTTTTGATGCAAAAGAACCCGTTAACGGTTCGTCCTAGTGTCGATACGACTGCCATTTAATCGTTTATAGTGATTAAGCTATTTCTGATGATTTGATCATTGATAAAGTAAAAAAAGCCACGCTATATAGCGTGGCTTTTTTATGATAATTGTCTTTATAACAACCATTATGGACTTACTTATTTGTAGATCTATTTATCACGAAACTTAACAGGCTGTACCGCGCCTTTAGGATTTGGCATATTAGGGTAGTGATGCTCGTGCTCGACATCACATTCAGCGCCAACGACAGTACCATCGTCTTTTACGGGTTTATGAATATAACCTGTACGCTCAGCTGGCGGCAGATGCTCATGTTCCCATACCATCACAGCTTGCATACAAGTCTCACGCTGCTCAGCGGTAATCTTACGACCGTCAGGCCATTTACCTAGCTCAATCGCCATACGAAATTTATCAACCACTTCGGGCGTTAGACTTGCTAGTATTGTTTGTTTATCCATCTTGCCTACTCTCCACTACCATTTTTTATATCATATTTGGGTCTAATAGATACGCTTATTCATCGTCTATAATATCATCATCGACATCAAGACTGAATTCTTCGGCATGTACGTTCCAGTGCAGCTTTGTACGGCAGGCCTCATAAAAGTCAAACCCAGGCGGGTGCAACAAAGTAAGCTTATCAGGATGCTTACGAATATGTAAGCGCTGCTCTTGCTCAAGTGGCACGCTTGGCTTACCGTCCGCACTCACCATTGGCTGAGTACGATTGTCTTCGTGGATACGAATACAGACCTCACTATTACCGCTGACTACAATCGGTCTGCTAGATAACGTATGGGGATGCATCGGCACCAGACAAATAGCATCCATACTCGGATGAATGATTGGACCGCCACCTGATAAAGCATAAGCAGTAGAACCAGTTGGGGTTGCCGCTATCAAGCCATCACTATGCTGTCTATAAACGTCATGTCCATCAATTTTCATCTGAAAATCAATCATATGTACGGATTTACCAGCATGCAGTACGATGTCGTTCAGCGCCATATCTTCATGGATAATTTTGCGCCCTTCTCTTATCTCCATCGTCAATAAAAACCGATGGTCCAGTTGATAGTCTCCCATCAATACTTGGCGTAACTTAAAGGCAGCTTCATCAGGTTTTACATCTGCTAAGAACCCTAAACGACCACGGTTAACCCCTAATACAGGTACACGGTAGCGTGCTAGCGCTTCAGCGGCATGTAATATCGAACCATCACCGCCGACCACAATAACCAAATCACAAATCTCACCAATCAAACCACGTTTGACGATTTTGACTCTTTCTATATCTGTGAGGTCAAGCGTTGGTAAATTGGCTGTTTGTACATCCATTATCAAGGTCAAATTCATGTCATTGACGGTTTGGGCAATCTGTACCAAGCTTTGAGTGACACTACGTTTACCAGCACGGCCCATTAGACCAATACGCCTAAAGGCAGGGTTTTTAATAGCGTGGAATAGCTCTGATTCATGTAAGTGTGGCAATCTTGCTGACTGCGCTGAGTTTTCCATAAAACGACTCGGTATAACGGTGAAGTACAAGTTAATGATAGCGATAAATGCGCGCTTAGACTAGCATGTTTATGAATTATCGTTGTTAACTGTCGTAACTGACCCCATATATAAGCTATCGAATGTTTTACTTAGTCAGATCTTTCTGTTCAGTTTTTCAATTAGCGTATTGAGCGATACAGTAGCCCGATGCGCTAGCCAATGAGCAGCTTGAGGTTGCACCGCAGCAGTTGTCACGCAAACACAGTTGACAATAATGGCGGTTTTGCTAAAGTAACTAACATCACTATTTTTATATTTTATTATTAAGGACTTATGTATGGCCAATCCTATTGTCAGTCGCGCAGAACTTGCGATCGGCGGTAATCCAATGACGGTCAAGGGCGTAATTCAAAAGACCAGCTTGTTACTTGGTTTATCAGCCATTACTGGTGTGGGCTTTTTCTTTTATGCGCTTATGGCAGGTTTATCGCAAGGTTTTATTACGATGGCAGCCTTTGGTAGCATGATTGCTGCGTTTGTTCTGGCTCTTTTTATTACCTTCAAGCCACAAAAAGCAAAGACTTTGGCAGTGCCTTACGCCTTGCTAGAAGGTATATTTTTGGGCGGCATCTCATTATTTTTCATGAGAATGTATCCAACAGTACCAGTCACTGCAATGTGTGCAACTTTCGTCACAGCTGCGGTTATGCTGGGTCTATATCGTTCAGGTTTAGTTAAGGTTACTGAAAAGTTCCGCTCTATCGTGACCTCGGCGGTTATTGCCATTATGCTTGTCTATGTAGCACAGTGGGTACTTTCTCTAGCGTTTGGTTCATCACTACCGTTCCTATTTGAAGGTGGCGCTATCGCTATTGGCTTTAGCTTATTTGTCATCGTTATCGCTTCTTTCACCTTGCTATTAGATTTCGATAATATTGATCGCGGTGTTGCGATGGGTGTGTCTGAAGATTACGAGTGGTTGTTCAGTATTGGTATTCTTGCGACCCTAGTCTGGATGTATATCGAATTTATGCGTCTATTAAGCTATCTACAAGACTAATTGTAAGAGCTATCTAACAGTATCTCTGTATAGAAAAAACCGCCTTTCATTTGATGCAAGGCGGTTTTTTTATGGGCAAACTTTACAGACCTGTTTATATTAAATGCTTTTTAAAGAGACTAAGCACGTTTTAAACGCAATGCATTTAACACGACAAATAGCGAACTGAGCGACATACCAATTGCAGCGAGCCACGGTGGTACATAGCCTAAAGCCGCTGGTATCAGGACGATACTGTTGTAAGCGAGCGCCCAGCGGAAGTTTTGCTTGATAATACGTTCCGTCTTATCAGAGATGCGTTTAGCCGCAGTGATGGCTTCGATTTGTCCGTTTAAGATAATACTGTCACTGGATACTTGTGCTAAGTCTGCCGCACCTGCAATTGAGGTCGACACATCTGCCGCTGCTAACACTGGTGCATCGTTAATGCCGTCACCTACCATCAGTACCACGGCACCGTTGGATTGTAATTGCTGAATATGATTGACTTTATCAGTCGGTGATAGTCCATTATACGCAGATTGCATTCCTAAACTTTTAGCCATGACTAGCGCTTGCGGGCTTGGATCACCTGTCAACATAACAGACTCGATACCTAGTCCTTTGAGCGTATCGAGCATCGACTGCGCACTATCACGTACCTTATCATTGAAATAAAAACATGCCAGCGCCTGCCATGTTTTGCTATCAGTATTTTGATAAGACAATACTACTGCTGAGTTGGCTCGCTGAGCTACTAGATCGATGGGTAAGTCATCGTTTGCATCTATATCATTGGCGCTATTATCTGTTCTGTCTAACGCAAAGTCCTTGTGACCGATTCGATATACAGTGCCATCAATCATGGCTTCTACACCGCCTGCTGGGTAATGCTGTACGGCTTGCGTCGATGGTAGATGTAACTGATAGGCCGCCGTCAGTAACGCATGGGCAATTGGATGACGACTCCCTACTTCTAGTGCAGCTGCAATTGCTAACAGTGTATCTTTTTGCGCTGTTAATGATAAATCGTCAGTTTCGGTCTGGCTTTTTGGTGTGATTAACTCAATATTCAATAAATTTGGCTTACCATAAGTCAGCGTACCCGTCTTATCAAAAGCAACATGCGTGATTTCAGCTAGCGTTTGTAATGTATGTCCACGCGTCGTCAAAAAACCATAGCTAGCCAGACGATTGGTTGAGACGGTTAAGGCAATCGGTGTCGCTAACGACAGAGCACAAGGACAAGTAGCCACTAAGACTGCCACGGTTGCCCAAATGGCTTGGCTTGGATCAACGAGATACCAGCCGACAAATACCAAGACTGACAGCGCCAAAATGCGTGCGACAAACCAACGTGCTAGCTTATCTGCTTGCTGCGCCAATTTGGGTTTTTCGCTCATGGCACGATTCATCAATCGATCAATTAAACCTATCTGGCTGTCTTTTGGCAATGCTGTGACTAGCATCTCAAACGGCTGGCTATCATTTTGTGCACCGCCGACGATGTAATCACCTTGGGATTTGATGATTAAATCACCTTCGCCGGTCAGTAGACTTTGTGACACCGTTGCAGTAGAGCTTAGCAAGATACCATCACTGATAATCTCAGAACCTGCCTCAACCAAAATAATATCACCCACTTGTAAACTATGAGCGGTGACCATTTGCTTTGACTCTATATCGCCTTCGGGTTGTGATTGCGCATTCTGTTGATTGCGTGACTGCTGCCAGTCTTGAGCGATACGCAATGTGAGCTGATAAACATTGGCGTCCATACGCTGCATAAAATCAGGCATCGGCTCTACTGTAGCCGACTCACCTTTAGTAGTTTCATTTTCAGTAAGCTCGCTTTTAATAAGCTCATCTTGTTGAGACGTATTTTCTTTTAGCAGTTGTAACATATGCTCGGCAGCTGTTTTGTCTTCAGCGACTTTTTGTACTAATACCGGCTCAACCACGACCAAATCATTAGCCATAGTGGCGGCTTTTAGACGTGCGTTATGCTCGATATAACGCCCTGCTAGCAAAAAGAAAATAAACATACTGACCGAGTCATAGTATGTCTCCCCTTGCCCAGTGATGGTAGCGTAGAGACTGGCAAAGAAAGTAATAATCAACGCAAGACTGACGGGCACGTCCATATTGACTTGGCGGGCACGAATCGCTGACCATGCGGAGGTAAAGAAAGGAATACCAGCATAGAAGAAAACAGGCGTACTCACAAATAAAGATACCCAACGCAAAAAGTCACGTTGAAATATTAACATGTCGCTATATTCACCAAAATAAAGCGCAACTGCATACATCATCGCTTGCATCGAACCTAGTGCAGCGATGCCGAGACGCAATAGCATTTGATTATTATGACGTGCCAGCATGGCTTCGTGAGTATCTTGGCGATAAGGCTTGGCTTCGTAGCCGATTTCGTTGATGACCGCTAAAATGCGACTGATGGGTAATTTGTTTTCATCCCAAATGACCCGCATACGCTGGTTGGTCAAATTTACCTGACATTTACCAATACCCTCTAGCTCATCGAGACGCGACTCAATCAGCCAAGTACAGGCAGCACAGCGTAAGTTATTAACAGACAGCTCTGCTACTGACATGCCATCTTGCGCGTAAACGAACTGTGATTTTATCTCGTCATGATCGTATACCTCGAGACGTGTCAGCTGAGTTGGCAAACTTGCCGTACGATTAATTTCCGATCGGTCAAGATAATACTGCTCAAGACCAGCCTCTACAATGCTTTGGGCAGCTAACTGACAGCCCATACAACACATCTCTCGTGACTGACCTAATATCTCAGCATAAAACGGTGGCTGAGGTACGGGATCACCACAGTGGAAACAGTGATCAGCCAGCGGAAGCACTAATCCTTCGATGATAGAAATGTCTTCATAAGAATGATTGGTAGCAGATGATACTGATGATGGGATACTAGACATAGTCGCGCTTACTTCCTTTGACAGGCTTGCTTAAAATGCATTCATTTAAAGCAAACTTGCTCTTATTGACTGTAGTGTACGTCATGCAATAGAGCCGTTTTTAATCACATGAATATTACTACTGCTAGTAGCATAGTATTAATAACAAACGGCTAATAGCAAACAATTAGCAACAGCGAATTCATACAAAATACATCGTGAGGGCAATCGTAAATTGTTATCTTATATGGCGTTTATCTACCAGATTGAAAGTGACTGACGCTTTATTACAAGTATCGGTATTTTAATAGGGATTATACTATAAGCCGTCGCTATGAGCAGTACCATCACTCATGGTCTACGACCAATAAATGCCTGCGTTGACGATGATAGATTGAAAAATTTGTCAATTTGCGTCATTATGAGGCAGTTTTTTATCCAAAAATGGTGCGACATCCGTGCAAAAACCTAATTACAAGTTACCAAATACCAAGTTATCAGCGTCATCTAAGTCTGCTATGCACACGCTACCCTCGCAGCAGCGCGGCTTGGTCTTTAGTAGTCTGCTATTAATTATCATCATCGCAGGCATGGTGCTGTTGGCGCTATATTTGATCAAGCTTGATCGCACCATTACTCATAAGTTTGAGGGTAAGCGCTGGGACATTCCAGCCAAAGTGTATTCGCAGCCGCTTGAGCTGTATCAAGGTGCCAATGTCGATAGAGATACAATGAAGACATGGCTAGAGTTGCTTAACTATCAAAGCAATAAAGCTTATGACCGCACAGGTACCTATCATCGAACAGGTAATACTTACTTTATTCACACGCGCGGCTTTACGTATAGTGCTAATGATAAAGATGCCGAACAAGTCATCAAAATGACGATTTCTGGCAATAAAGTAGAGTCTATCCAAAGTACTCTACCTGCCAAAAGCGGCATCATTCGTCTAGAGCCTGTCAATATCGGTGGTATCTATCCAGACAGCAATGAAGATCGGATGGTTGTGTCTTTGGACGAAGTGCCTCAGCCGTTAATTGATGCCCTTATCGCTACCGAAGATCGCGCGTTTTATGAGCATAAAGGGGTATCGGTACGTGGTATCGCCCGTGCCGTAATCAATAACTTTACTGGTGGTGCCAGACAAGGTGGCTCGACCATCACCCAGCAGCTGATCAAAAACTTTTACCTCAATTCAGATCGCACTATCAAACGCAAAGCCAATGAAGCATTGATGGCCGTGCTACTTGAGCTGCACTACAGCAAAGATGAAATTTTGCAGACCTATTTGAATGAGATTTATCTGGGTCAAAATGGCAATCGCTCTATCAATGGTTTTGGTTTGGCTTCACAGTTTTATTTTGACAAACCTCTTAATGAGCTGCGCTTAGATCAGCAAGCGATGCTGGTTGGTATGGCAAAAGGCCCGAGTATCTACAACCCTCGTCGTAATCCAAATGACTCAAAAGCACGCCGTGATGTGGTGCTTAATAACATGCTGACCATGGGCACACTGAGCCAAGAAGACTACGACAAAGCCTTAAAACAACCGCTTGGCATCGTGGATAAGCCTGCTGAAGGCAAAAGTCAGTTCCCTGACTTCTTAGATATTGTTAAACGTGAGCTAAATACCGTTTATTATTCTGACGATCTCAAGAACGAAGGTCTGATTATTATCAGTACCTTAGACCCTATCGCTCAATTGGCCGCAGACAAAGCCGTTGATAGAAAACTTGGTGAGCTGCGCCGTAACAGTAGCAAAACTAAAGATTTACAAGGCGCGTTAGTGAGTGCCAACCCTGAGACTGGCGAGCTAGTATCTGTCGTGGGTAGTGGTAGTGAATTTACAGGGTTTAACCGCGCGGTCGATGCCAAACGCCAAGTTGGCTCGTTGCTGAAGCCTATCATTTATATGACTGCGCTTGAGAGCGGTCGTTATAACTTGGCCAGTTCAGTAGATGACTCCCCTATTACGGTCAATCTAAACGACGGTACTGACTGGAACCCTAAAAACTACGACAACAGGGATCATGGCTATGTACCATTTACCACGGCATTGTCTCAATCGTATAACCAAGCAGCAGTACGCTTAGGTATGGAGTTCGGTGTTAATACCTTTGCTAAGCAATTACAGCGCATGGGTATCAAAGAAAAAATCCCACCTTATCCATCAGCATTACTAGGCTCAGTTAATTTGAGCCCAATGGATATGCTTGGTATTTACCAAGTATTTGCCACTGGTGGTTTCCGTACGCCTATTCACAGTATCCGTACTGTTATTGATGATCGTGGCCGTATTTTACAGCGTACTGGGCTTAACACTCAGCGCAGTATTCCACCTGAAACCAACTTTTTGACCAACTATGCATTACAGCAAGTCGTCTCAAATGGTACGGCCAGACGCGCCCAATCGCTCGGCAGTAATTTAAACCTAGCCGGAAAAACGGGGACGACAAATGACTACCGTGATGCTTGGTTTGCAGGCTATAGTGGCAACTATGTAAGTGTCGTTTGGGTTGGTCGTGATGACAATAAACCGATTGGTTTGAGTGGTGGTACTGGCGCCTTACCAGTTTGGGTAGATTATATGAAACGCCTAAAATTGACTCCAGTTGCCCTACCAGAGCCAGAAGGTATCGAGTGGTTATGGTTAGAGAATAACTCAGGTAAACTGTCTAATGAACGCTGTGCGAACGCTCGCTACCTGCCAGTAATGTCAGCTCATTTACCAGAAGAAGCTAGCAGTTGTGCGCTAAGCCTGTATCAGCAAGATCGCGCTCGTGAACAGACACAGTTTCAGAACCAGCAAGGTGATATCAATCAACAACGTCGCCGCGAAGGTTTAGAGATTCCAAATGGCGAAGCTGTTGAGTCTGATGAGGCAGAAGGTAGCAGTGAGCAAAATGAAGGCGATGAAAACCGTGCTGATACTTGGTATGACCGCGCTGTTGAATGGTTCTAGCTGTTGAATGGCTTTAATAGTGTTTTTGGTATTTAGCTTTTAATATTTAAAAAAGGTTTTAACATGATGGTGTCATCTTTACGGACAACTACTTCAGTAAAACAAACCATAGTGCTATGGCGTAATAAAATTACGTCAAGCAATACCTTACTTGCAGGCAGCGCGATCATTGGCATGCTCAGCCTAAGTGCTTGTCAGACGGCCCCTAGCACATCGCCCACAGTGCAAACCACGCCTGTTCAAACATTACCAACGTCACAACCGACCGTGCCATCAACGACAACTGCTCAAGCGCCTATCACGGAAGCAAATGATCAAAGCAACTACCCAACCGAGCCTTACGATGCAGTTGAACAGTCCGAAACACCAAATCCGTTAACGCAAGAGACCCCTGTATTTACGCCTCCTGCACCAGAAGTGACGCAGCCTGACCCTATTATCATTGCGCCTTCTCGTAATGACTATATAATCTCTGAACCATCAGTACCGTCGCATAATGAGCTACTTGAGCACGCTAGAAGAAACTCGCAGCAACGTACTCAACAATCTGCCAGCAACAATAGTAATCTACCTGCATTTCGCAATTTGATGCAAGTAGGTATCAGTCAGTTGAAAGCGGGCAATCTAACCAATGCCGAGAGCAGCTTTACCCGTGCACAGCGTCTAGCGCCTAAGTCATCGGCGGTATATTTCTACTTGGCACAAGTAGCATTAAAAAAGAACCAACCTCGTAAGGCAGAAGCGATGGCACGTCGTGGTCTTAGCGTCTCTCATGATAGCAATCGTAGACGAGCACTATGGCAAGTTATATTGCAATCAGGACAAGCTCAAGGTAACTCACGCGTGGTCAATGAAGCAAAACAAGCACTACGCTAATAGCTGATATCTACACATTTCAGATTCATTAGTTAAAACATCTATATACAGCATGCATTTCATTGTATGTAGATTCATCTAGGGCATTCCCTAACACCTACATTTATTTTTATTTCCGCTTAAGGTTATCTTTATGGCATGGCAACAACTGCATTTACAATGTGAAAAATCAAACGTCGACTTGGCTGAAGCGCTTTTATTAGAGGCAGGTGCATTATCAATCGCTTTAGACGATGCTGGCGATCAACCTTTGTTTGAGCCACTTCCAGGTGAATCACCGCTGTGGGATGAGGTGATACTAACAGGATTGTTTGATGCGACTACTGATGCTGGTAGTCGTCAAGCGGTTGAGCAATTAAGTCATGAAATTGCTGCACAAGTACAGGCTACTCGTATTTGGCTAACGGCTGTTGATGATAAGGATTGGGAGCGCGAGTGGATGAGCAACTATCACCCTATCGAATGCGCTAATGACTTATGGATTGTGCCTGACTGGCTAACGCCGCCTAACCCTAAAGCCACCAATATCATTATGGATCCAGGCTTAGCATTTGGTACTGGCTATCATGCTACGACTCGCCTGTGCCTAGACTGGCTAACAGAGCAAGACCTAACAGACAAAGTGGTTATCGATTATGGTTGTGGTTCAGGCATTCTAGGGATTGCTGCTTTGCTATTGGGTGCACGTCAGGTATATGCAGTCGATATTGACCCGCAGGCAGTACTTGCTACCAATCAGAATGCGGTACGCAACAATGTAGGCGATCGTTTGCAGGCATTTTTGCCAGAAGAATTTACAGAGTATTGCGCGCAACATGACATTTTGCCTGTAGAAGTGATTGTTGCCAATATTTTAGCGAAGCCGCTTGTTGGTTTAGCACCTTACTTTGCGACACTGATTGCGCCAAAGGGCCGTATTGTATTAGCAGGTTTGATTGAGTCACAAACCGAGCAAGTCACTGAAGCTTATCAGCCATATTTTGCACTGGATCCTAAGCATGCTTTTACTGCGCAAGAAGACCAACATTGGCAACGTTTATCAGGTACATTTACCAGCTAGCAACATTTAATTACATCTGTTACGATAGAGGGCAGTCAAATGTTATGTGTTTGACGCCACTCTGTCTTTGCCCATAATTCATCGAAATTTAAAAAGTACAATGAGTATTGTGGGCAGCTATTGGTGAGTGGCTAAGCGGTATTGATAACCATACTTTTTTGGATTCGCCTCTATGACCACACCAATAAAAACCCAATGCCCCCTTTGTCAAGCTTGCTATAGCGTTAAACAAACTCAACTAAATCAAGTCAATGCTACCATCAGCTGTGATCGGTGCCAGCAAAGTTTTTTGGTCAATAAGCATCTTGTGGTAAATTCTGAGGTTATTCAAAAACCAACACCACAAAAAAATATTCCTGCTCAACAAAAAGCTCAAACTCAACCAATATCAAATGAGCAAAAAGCGAATACTAGTAGCAATCAGCATAAACTTCAGAATGTGCCAAATCGCCCTACATCTTCAATCAGTAAGAAAAAATCATCTGATATTTTGATTCATGACGACTTAATCTATGATGATATGGATATAGACGATCCAGAAGAGAACGTTCAAGAGTATGACTCATTAGATAGCATGGATGCATGGTTAACCCAAGCCAGTAATACCAGTCCTAGCGTAGCAACCACAGAAAAACCAAAAGCGCCCTCTTCTAAAGAAACTATCAAAAGCCCTAATCCATCAATAAAGAAACCATCTACTAGTACAATATCAGCATCAGCACAGAACATGCTCAGCTCGGCAGCGGCCAATGATATTCATGCCAATATTGAGAGTACTGATAACAATTCATGGCTGCAAAAACTATTAGAAGAACAAAATAAAGACGAAGAAACACCGCCAGATGACACAGACTTATCACAGCTTCTATCTGATATGGGAGTACCCGTTAAAGATGAAGACCCTACTGCCGACGATCGTTTAAGAAAAACACAGCTGCCGTTTGCACCAACCCAAACGACACGTTCAATTGCATCACTCTTATGGATATCAGGTTGTTTGGTCTTAGCACTGCTACTCGCGGCTCAGTATGTTATTTTTAACTTAGAAAATTTAGTCAAAAACCCAGCCTATGCTCAGCGTCTCCAATCGATCTGCTCTGTCGCTGCCTGCAGCTTGCCCAGTGCAGACTTATCAGCGCTTACCATCAACAATACCTTTCATAGAAGCAGTCAGATTAAAACTGTTGGTACATTTAGTGATATAGGCGCTACTCTAAATAATGGGAGCCCGCAATCACAACTATATCCCAATGTAAAAATAAGCGTTTATGGTAAAGATGAGATTATTGGAGAGTTTATTGCAGATCCAAACGATTATTTATTAGGCAAGCAAAGTCAGTTAGCTGCCAATACAGATAGACAGCTATTATTTACTATCCCTGTCGCTAATGCGCAAATTCGCGATATTACTATGACCGCTCTTTATTAAATTAGAGTGTCATATATAAATAAGACTGATTAGAAAATACACCGTAAATTCACTTTCAATTAAACCGTGATAGCCAAGATAACAATGAATCTATCAGCGCTAGGCGATATTAATTTGATATACTATGGTTCTGACCCCTTACAATCAGAATTTTTCTTCATCTCAAGGATATTATTTTATGGCACCTCATGCACAGCATAATGCCAATCATTTTGCTAAAAGCTCTGAGCACCCTGCCGATTATAATAAAGACGAATACCAACCACCTACGCACGGCTTTGATTTTGCTAGTCAAAACTATACAAGTAGTGCGCAGCAACCTCTACGAGTTCATGTAGAGCGTGTGGTACGTCAGTACTTTGCGATGTTAGGAGATGAGATGCCCACTGATTTATATGAATTGATTTTAAAGCAAGTCGAAGAGCCTCTCTTATCTGTCGTCCTAGAAAAAACAAGAGGCAACCAAACCAAATGTGCTCAGATATTAGGCCTAAATCGAGGCACTTTGCGCAAAAAAATGAAGACCTATGATTTAATGTAGCATTGTTATATGAGCTTACCCATCATCATTGACTATCATTATGTATGGCAATCAAACGTTCATCGCTTTATCTATCATGATACGGCATACCGTTGTCATCATCACCTTGCCAGACGTTTACGTCAGGCTTTTTTTATGGAAAATTTCTTATGAGTACAACCCCACTTGCCCTACTATCGGTCTCCGATAAGTCTAATATCGTCGAGTTTGCTCAAGGCCTTCTCAAAGCAGGTTTTGGTTTATTATCTACTGGCGGTACTTATCGTCTGCTCACAGAAAACAACGTCGACGTGACTGAAGTATCAGATTACACAGGCTTTCCTGAAATGATGGATGGCCGTGTTAAAACGCTACATCCTAAGATTCATGGTGGCATCCTAGGACGCCGTGGTACAGATGATGCAGTAATGAATGATCATGCGATCGAACGTATCGACTTAGTCGTCGTGAACTTATATCCGTTTGCTGAAACGATTGCACGTGCTGACGTGACTATGAACGACGCTATCGAAAACATCGATATTGGCGGCCCTACCATGGTGCGTTCAGCAGCGAAAAACCACGCTCATGTAGGTATCGTCACTGATCCAACTGATTATGACCGTGTACTTAACGCGTTAGACGGTGGCACCGAACTGACGACCGCTTTGCGTTATGATTTGGCAGTAAAGGCGTTTGAACATACGGCACAGTACGATGGTATGATTGCAAACTTCTTGGGTAGCCGTGTCAACGAAACTCAAGAACCAGAGAACTTCCCACGTACATTCAATGTACAGCTTGAAAAAGCACAAGACCTACGCTACGGTGAAAACCCGCATCAAAACGCGGCTTTCTATACTGAAAACCAGCCTTTAAAAAGCAAACAAGCCTCAATCGCAACGGCTAAGCAGTTACAAGGCAAAGCATTGTCTTATAACAACATCGCAGATACTGATGCCGCGCTTGAGTGCGTTAAAGCTTTCAGCGCGCCTGCCTGCGTTATCGTTAAGCATGCCAACCCTTGCGGTGTCGCGGTTGATAACGACCAAGTAGCGGCTTATCGTACTGCTTTTAGCACCGATCCTGAATCGTCTTTTGGTGGTATTATCGCATTCAACCGTCCGTTGACGCTTGCTGCTGCAAAAGCCATTATCGACAATCAGTTCGTAGAAGTAATCATTGCACCTAGTATCGAAGACGGTGTACTTGAAGCGACAGCTACTAAGAAAAACGTACGCGTATTGGTATGCGGCGAGCTACCAGCACCAGATCAGCGTGATATCCAACTTGACTATAAGCGCGTTAACGGTGGCTTACTCGTACAAGAGCAAGACCTTGGTTTAATCACGGCTAACGACCTAAAAATTGTCACTGATGTACAACCAACTGAAGCGCAAGTGGCAGATCTACTATTCAGCTGGAACGTGGCAAAATACGTCAAATCTAATGCCATTGTCTATGCAAAAGGCCAACGTACTATCGGTGTTGGCGCGGGCCAAATGAGCCGCGTTAACTCAGCACGTATTGCTGCTATCAAAGCAGAACATGCTGGACTAGCAACTGAAGGTGCTGTGATGGCATCAGATGCGTTCTTCCCTTTCCGTGATGGCATCGACAATGCTGCTGAAGTAGGTATCTCTGCTATCATTCAGCCAGGTGGCTCTATGCGTGATGATGAAACTATTGCTGCTGCTAATGAGCATGGTATCGCGATGGTATTTACTGGCATGCGCCATTTCCGCCATTAAACAATCACCTATTAGTTTAAGACTGGGATTAGTCGCAGCAATTATATTTATTACTGCGACTAATTTTCAATCTATATAATATTTGTGATAGTTGTCGTTAACGCATCATCCAAAAAAAAGCCACCGTATCAATTGATACAGTGGCTTTTTTAATATCTAAGATATAATAAACTAGCAAATACTTAGCGTCCTTGCGCATTTGCCATGTTGCTTTCATTAATCTCAACCGTATATACCATACGTAGATAATCCAAATAGTCTTGCAACTGGTCTTGGCCTAAATTGTCACGGATAATACTGGCTGTTTGCGCTCTTTGCATATCAGACAGTGGCGACTGCTGCTCAGTTTTAATACGGTCTCCAACCAGTAGCGTTGCACCCATCTCAGTCTCACTAGCGATCGCGACAACACCGTTATCAGCGGCTTGCTGGCTAAATGCCAATCCACGCTCTTTGTCCGTTAGCTGCGTCGTTTGACGGTTAATCTCACCCAGTGCTTGGAAACTTACCGATTGCTTACTGATATCAGCTGGTGTCTTGATACCAGCAGCCAATGCTTTAGCATCTTTTAAAGCTAATGCTGTCGCTTTCTGCTGACGGAGTATTTGAGTGATTCTTGGAGTTGCATTTGCCAAAGCAAGCGTCTTAGTAGGACGATAATTGCTTGGCTGTAACCATACGGTACCGTTACCAACTTCTACGCCCGCCGTTACCGCTTGATCTTGAATAGTAAACTCATCAAAGGCCTGTTTAACCACTGCTGGTTGCGGTAGTGCAGACTTATTATTCACTTTACGATAATCTTTAATACGCTTGAGGCTGACATTTTCTTGCTGTGCAATATCTTCGATACTGAAACCATCTGCTGCCAAATCATTGATTGACGTCACTTTGTCAGCATAGACTTCCTGACGTTTATACTCTTTTGCTTTCGCAGTTAGCTCATCACGCATACTGTCTAGACTTGGAATCTTTTTGCCATTGTCTTCAGTAACCGTAAATATCTGATAACCAAAGCTGGTTTTGATAGGCGCAGTCACATCACCAACGCTCAACCCTTCTAGTGCCTCTTGCACAGTATCTGCATCACTGCCAAATACTGAAGGATTAAAGCGTCCGATATCACCACCTGTTTCACCTGATGGATCATCCGACTCTGCTTTAGCAAGCGCAGCAAACGCTTCACCTTTATTCAGACGGGCTTTGACTTTATCGGCTCGTGTCTTAGCATCTTTACCAGTAAACAGAATCTGACTGACTTTGCGCTCATCAGTAGCCGAAATGCTTTGTTTATATGCTTCATACTGTTGCTGCAATTCTTCTGCCGTTACTTCATCAACCTTAATAGTTTGCGGGCTAAGCTGGATATACGCCAAGTCAACCATCGCTGCACTTTTCAATGTGTCTTTGTTAGCATCATAGTAGGACTGAATGTCTGCTTTGCTAAGCTTAACTTTGTCAGCATAGTCTTGCCAATTAAAGCGATGCACCCAAACGTTGCGCGACTCAAGTTGCAAGTCAATCAATTGACTAACCGCTTGCATGGGATAGACGGCCGTACCAACGATACTGGCATTTAGTTGATCCAAGCTTAACTGATTGCGAAATTCTGCAAATAGCTGGTTTTTGGTCATACCGCGCTGACGCAAGAAGTTTGAAAACTGATCGTTTGAAAAGTTACCTTCTGCATCTTGGAATATTTCTTCTTGACGCAGCAGACGATTGATCGTGTCGTCAGACACTGTCATACCAAGCTTACCTGCTTGCTGCTCTAACAACGTACGGTCGATTAGACCTTTTAATACTTGCTCATGAAGCACATCTTCATTCAACAAGCTGGCATCTTCGACTTGCTCTAGCACTTCAGAACGACGGCTATTGACAGCAGTTTGATACTCGGACAGTCCTACGCTTGCCTCACCTACCTGCGCAATCTGGTTGGGATCGACGTTGCCGCCAAAATAGCTTTCGACACCCAAGAGAGCGAGCGGCGATAGGCATAAAATCAATAAAATGCGACCTGGCCAGCTTTTTAAGAAATCGCGCAATTTATCCATAGTTATCTCTGCTTTATTAACCTATATTGATGAAAAACCATTGTAATACTGTTAGGAGCTGTTAAGTGCAACCTGCCAACATCAGTGCTATCTAAGCTCGCAATGGTAAGAGTAAGAGCGTATGCATTTTATAGTAAAAAACAAAATTTACTAAAGAAATCTGACTTAAATGACACACCTATCGCGCGCCCTATGATACGTGATTTTTCATGCAGACTCAAAATATTCACGACGCATGATACAAACTATAGCGATAAAAAAAAGCACCTAAATATTAGGTGCTCTCTTCGATGGCTAGCTCATTACTTCAGCTATGAACCACCGACTATCATTTTACGCTTAAAAAGGCGGCCTAGTTCAAGCGCTCTTTTAAGTTTTTACCAGCTTTGAAGCTTGGTACTTTGCTTGCTGGAATGCTTAGCTCTTCGCCAGTCTTAGGGTTACGACCAGTACGTGCTTTGCGGTCTTTTACACTGAAAGTACCAAAACCAACTAATGAGATGCTATCACCAGCTTCTAGCGCTTCGCCAACACTTTCCATAACAGCGTTTAGTGCATCACCAGCTTGGGTTTTATTTAGACCACTTTTGTCTGCGATGCTATCAATTAATTCTGACTTATTCATAAAATTTCCTTCAAGTTTAAGGGGGTAATAAATGCTCACGCCAAGTATTGTAACGCTCTCATGGTGCTTACGCAATAAAAACTACCTAACTGGCGCATTAACAGGTTCTTCTTTGTTATCGTCTTTATATCAAGGCAGCATAAGGAGCGCAAGCGATTTTACATATTTTTGTGCTCTATACTACGTATTTGACACCTAATGTTACGCAAAGCGTTAGGAATTTATATATAAGTGGCTCTGCATAACTGAGACGATTGGCTTTCCTATTTTCTACGCTTTGTCAGATTTGTCAATTGCCGTCTGTGCATTGCTATACATTAAGTTTGTATATTACTGGTCATAAATAAGAGTGTCTTTATTGACTGCTAAATTGTAATGTAATAGTTTAGCCACTACAGAAACTAGCGTTACTTTTTATTATAAAGACGTTACTATAAGCAAAATATCACTGCAAGTATTGGGCAAATACAGACTTCTGTTTGCTAAATATCTAAAACTTGCTAAATAAAAAACGGATTACTTACATGAAGCGTTCTACGTTGTCTCACTCTTTTCTTAATATCATTTTAGTATTTATCGAGTCGGCGCTGACATTATTGTTACGTTTGGATCCTGAACTGCGTAAGGCCGCTTATCCGCTTGCTAAGCAAGGCACCGTGGTGGCGCTTCGCCTGTATTTACCACATGTAGAAGTATTTGCCACCTTTAGTACCAAGGGCGTGTTACTAGATGCTCAGCTGCCGATTGGTCGTAGTGAGCCTGACGTGGTTATCAATGCCTACAGTATTCAAGTTATCAATGCCATCACGACTCATGATAGCGAAACCACTGAAAAGCTACAGATGCGCGGTGAGTCAATTCAAGTACAACTGGTCAAACAGTTTATTATGCAACTTGGGCTTGGCAGCTTGATTCAGGGGCTGATCAAAAAGATAAAGGGTGGCAAGACTAAAACCAAACCTACAGAAGCTGATTTGGAAGAAAAAAAGAATAACTACAAACTTCGTATTAAAGAACAGCAAACACAGATTAATACCTTGACCATTAAGAACCGTGAACTTGAAACAACCGTGAGAGAGCTTCAGAGCAAGCAAAAAACGTTGATGATTGTCACTGTTGTTGCGCTTATCATTATGATCGGTTCAGTTATCGCACTATTGATGAATTAGTTTTGGTTCGCTGAATTACTTATAAATAAGCGTTCAATGTCTTCTATAGATATTGAACGCTTATTTTTTACTTCGTTAAATGTATCTGTAGCAGACAAATTAAGCTGCTTATGTCTCACTCATATATCTCTTCTAAACATCATTGTTTTTATCAATTACAGCAATAAGCTTGATTAACCATTGAACCACACTTTAATCTTGACTAAATTACTCGGGATTAAGTATAATTACCTTAATCGTTGCACACATCGGGTTAATCATCTGTTGTTCAATAACGATAAGACAAAACTTAGCTGACGTATTATTGGTTGCTCTTTTTATCTTATGAGTACTTATTAAGACTTTTGGCTAAGATCGTTGTTAAACATAAATGACATCAAGTTTGGAGATAACACATGCGTTTGACTACTCGGGGCAGATACGCTGTTACCGCATTATTAGATTTGGCATTACAGACCAGCCAACAAGACAGTGCTGTATCATTATCCGATATCGCCAAACGGCAATCGATTTCAATCTCGTATCTTGAACAGTTATTTTCTAAACTTCGCAAACGCGGCCTTGTCACGAGTATTCGCGGTGCGGCAGGTGGTTACCACCTAGCTAAACCATTGAATGAGATAGATGTGATGAGCATCATATCTGCGGTTGATGAGTCAGTAAACGCGATGCAGTGTGAAGGACGCGGTGACTGTCAAGGTGGTACAATGTGCCTAACTCACGATCTGTGGTGTGCACTATCAAATCATATCGAGCAGTACTTGAAAAATATAACATTAGCGCAATTATTAGATATGGAAAACGTGCAGTCAGTTTCAGAGCGTCAGCACACCTCTACAAAAGATATTTCCATAAAAGACATTAATACTATTACTCTATCGAACAGCGAGGCAAACCCAGCATGAGCCAACATAACAACCTTATATACTTAGATTATGCCGCCACTACCCCAGTTGCTAAATCAGTAGCTGCTAAAATGAGCGAGTATTTGACTGTAGATGGTGTCTTTGGTAACCCAGCTTCACGCTCACATGGTTACGGCTGGCAAGCGGAAGAAGCAGTAGAAACTGCTCGCGGTCAAGTTGCTGAAGTTATCAACGCTGATCCACGCGAAATCGTCTTTACCTCTGGTGCAACTGAGTCTGACAACCTAGCCATTAAAGGTGCAGCACATTTTTATCAGTCTCGTGGCAAACATATTATTACCAGTAAAATTGAGCATAAAGCTGTATTAGATACCTGCCGTGAGCTTGAGCAAGAAGGTTTTGAGATTACGTATCTTGAGCCACAGCCAAGCACAGGTCTTATCCTGCCAGAGCAAGTAAAAGAAGCACTACGTGATGATACGATTTTAGTATCACTTATGATGGTGAACAATGAGCTTGGTACTATTACTGATGTTGCAGCGATTGGTGAAATCACTCGCGAAGCTGGCGTAGTTTTCCATGTTGATGGCGCACAGTCTGTTGGTAAAGTAAAAATCAATCTTGAAGAAATGAAAATTGATTTGATGAGCTTCTCAGGTCATAAAGCATACGGCCCTAAAGGTATCGGCGCATTGTTTGTTCGTCGTAAGCCACGTATTCGCTTGAAAGCTGAGCAACATGGCGGTGGTCATGAGCGCGGTATGCGTTCAGGTACTCTACCGACGCATCAGATCGTTGGTCTAGGCGCAGCATTTGCTTTAGCTAATGAAAGCTATGAAGCCGACCATGCACATGCAGCCAAACTACGTCAAAAGCTTTGGGATGGCCTACAAGACATCGAAGAGATTTACTTAAATGGTGATCTTGAGAATAGCGTACCAAATATTGTAAACATCAGCTTTAACTTCGTTGAAGGCGAGTCATTGATGATGTCACTTAAAGACTTAGCTGTATCGTCAGGTTCAGCCTGTACATCAGCAACGCTTGAGCCATCATATGTACTACGTGCAATTGGTCGTCCAGATGAATTGGCACATAGTTCAATCC
The DNA here is from genome assembly GCF_038155145.1 of Psychrobacter proteolyticus. Taxonomy (GTDB): domain Bacteria; phylum Pseudomonadota; class Gammaproteobacteria; order Pseudomonadales; family Moraxellaceae; genus Psychrobacter; species Psychrobacter proteolyticus_B. Next base: position 222,521 of record NZ_JBAKAY010000001.1, on the reverse strand, counting down.
GTTTCAGCTTCGGCCGTTATACCACTGACGAAGACATCGATACTGTTATCAAACAGATGCACGAAGCTGTTGACAAATTACGTGCCCTATCACCACTTTGGGATATGTACCAAGAAGGTGTTGATCTAAACTCAGTCGAGTGGGCTGAGCATTAATTTCTAATATAGCTTTTTAGTATAGCTAGCAATATATATTTATTAAACAATTGATCAGACAATTAAATTAAGCGTTTGACCCCAATTATCGATGAGTAGTTAGACATTTAAAGTTGATAAACGACTACTCATCATCTAACTAGGAGAAAACCCCATGGCCTATAGTGACCAAGTTATTGATCATTACGAAAACCCACGCAACGTTGGTAATCTTGATAAAAACGCCAAAAACGTTGGTACCGGTATGGTCGGTGCCCCAGCATGTGGCGATGTAATGCGTCTACAAATCCAAGTCGACGATAATGGTATTATCGAAGATGCACGTTTTAAAACTTATGGCTGCGGTTCAGCAATTGCTTCAAGCTCGCTTGTTACTGAGTGGCTAAAAGGCAAGAGCTTGGATCAAGCTGGCGAAATCAAAAACAACGATATCGCTCAAGAGCTAGCATTACCACCAGTAAAAGTGCATTGCTCTGTACTTGCAGAAGACGCTATTAAAGCCGCTATTAGCGACTATAAAGGTAAGCATGGCGTAGCAGCTCCAGCAGAAGAAGCTGCGATCTAGGTTAAGCTAGGCTAAGCCTGCTAGCGTATGCGCTATGTTGTACTAGCAACGCTAAAGTAGCAATGTATAATCGCTACTGACGCTAAAGAGGTGACAATGACACTTATGTAATTGTCACCTTTTGTTTTCTAATAGTCGCAAGCTTATTGTTTTGGTAATTTCATAATTCTGATTACCAGTTTATCTAGATTTTTTATTGATATTTATGATTAATAGTCAATGGGAGTTGGCATGATTGAAATGACAGAACGCGCCGCTCAGCATGTTCGAGACTTTTTGGACAATCGCGGCAAAGGTGAAGGCATTCGAGTTGGTATCCGTACGGCGGGTTGCTCGGGCTTGGCTTACGTTTTAGAGTTTGTAGATACCCCTGATGAAAACGACACGCGTTATGAAAGTCGCGGTGTTAGCATCTTTATTGATCCTAAAAGCCTCGTATATTTAGACGGCTTGTTGATGGATTACGAAAAAGAAGGCTTAAACGAAGGCTTTAAATTCACCAATCCTAACCAAAAAGGTGAATGTGGTTGCGGTGAGTCGTTTACAGTTTAATTGTTCAATGGCTGAAAACTGATAGATTTATGCTTCACCAAGCTTTCATAAGAATAGTGCAATATCTCTGCTATTGCTACGAAAAATGGCTAATGTAGTTGAGCAGCCAAGCGATTCAGTATTCTTAGCTAGGTCATGACTTCAAAAACAAATAAAAAAGCAAGGCATCAGATTATGACAGATATTACTTCAGAACCACAGTTTGATAACTTCTTTGCCCTATTTGAGCAGCCTGTACAATTTGAAATCAACCAAAGTAATCTAGAGCAACGTTTGCGATTGCTGCAAAAACGCTTTCATCCTGATAATGTCGCCAAAAACCAGACCGATATGGTTCAAGCACAGTTGCAGTCTGAAAAAGCGTCGGCTTTAATTAATCAAGCGTATCAAACGCTAAGCGCTCCTGATAGTCGTGCCGGTTATTTATTAGACATGGCAGATCAAGCACAAAACATAGAGCATTCAATCGCAGATTTGGACTTTTTGGAAGATGCGATGCAGATGCGTATGGATCTAGATGATGCTATCGAGGACAAAGATCTTGCAGCCTTACAGCAATTACATCCTCAAATTACAGAGCGTCTAGCAAATCAATCTGAACGCTTTAATAATGCTTATCAAAATCAAGATTGGCAAACAGCGATTGATGCGACACAGAAGCTAAAATTTTTAGTTAAGCTAAATGCTGATGTGACGACTGGGCTTGATGATGTTGCAAATTCATCGCATTCAGATGATGATGACTTATACGTCTAAACATCTGTGGTTATGACTCTCACTAACAAGCTAAATTCTATATATTTGGTTAAAATAGTGACCGTGATACCGTATAATCTTTGAGTCTAAGCGCATCAAACTGTCAGAATCCTTATTCCATGGAATGAAATTACCGACGTTAAGCTCTCGTACTGCATATGTTATATTTGCTCCATTTCACTTATTTATTTTATCTCTGAGTTATCCTTATGTCTTTAATGCAAATTGCTGAACCCAATCAAAGCGCTCAACCTCACCAACATAAATTTGGCTTGGGCATCGACCTTGGTACTACACGATCGTTGGTTGCTGTGGTGCGTTCAGGTAAGGCACAAGTCTTAGAGGCAGGCGCAGCGACAGATACATTATTACCGTCTGTTGTCTATTATCCAGCTACTGGTACGCCATTGGTTGGCTATGACGCCCTAGCACATTTAGCAGATGATCCAAAAAATACGATCGTCTCGGCTAAGCGTTTTATGGGTCGTAGTCAAACTGATATCAAATTCTCTCATCCTTATGAGTTATCTGGCAATAAAGATGATATGCCTGCATTTGTAACGGCTCAAGGTGAGGTTTCTCCTGTTGCAGTATCGGCGCGTATACTAGCCGCTCTTGAGCAACGTGCAGCAAGCGCTTTACCTGCAGATAGTATTGAAGGTGCCGTGATTACGGTTCCCGCTTATTTTGATGAAGCACAGCGCCAAGCAACCAAAGATGCCGCTCAAGCAGCGGGTATCAACGTATTGCGTTTACTCAATGAACCAACAGCGGCGGCAGTTGCTTATGGGCTTGACCAATTATCAGAAGACAGTAAAAAAGAAAGCTATTACTTAATCTATGATTTGGGCGGTGGTACTTTTGATGTCTCTATCTTAAAGCTTACCGATGGTGTCTTTGAAGTATTGGCAACTGGTGGTAATAGCGCCCTAGGCGGTGATGATATTGATCGCCTTATTACCAATTGGATTATTAAACAATTAAATATCGACCCAAAAGACGTAAGCCTGCACGACAAATCAATACTAGCTCAACAAGCCAAAGCTTATAAACAAGCATTGACTGACGCTGAGCAAGTGGACATCAATGTGGTTGTCAATGGTCAGTCTTATCAAGGCGTATTAAGCCGTACAGATGTGCTAACTATCGTAGAGCCTGTTAGCCGCCGTACGCTCAGTGTGTGCGAACAAGTCCTACGCGATGCCAAGCTGTCTACTACAGATCTAGATGAAGTTATCTTAGTGGGCGGCTCGACTCGTATGCCTGCCGTACAGCAAGTCGTGACTGAATTTTTCGCTAAGCAGCCACTTTGCCGTTTAAATCCAGATGAGGTTGTTGCTTTAGGTGCTGCCCAGACTGCTCATCAATTGGTTAATGGTGATAGTGACAACAATTTATTGTTATTGGACGTAACGCCATTATCACTAGGTCTTGAGACCATGGGTGGTTTGGTTGAAGTACTGATACCACGTAATACGCCTATCCCTGTAAAGAAACGTCAAGTGTTTACTACTTACCAAGATGGTCAAACAGGCATGGTGATTCACGTCGTGCAAGGTGAGCGCGAAACGGTAGAAAACTGTCGTTCACTTGGACGTTTTGAGCTGTATGGCATCCCACCAATGAAAGCTGGGTTTGCTCGTATTGAAGTCACCTTTAGTATTGATGCTAATGGTCAGCTTACTGTCAGTGCGCAAGAAACTACGACCAAAACAGAAAGCAAAATCGAGATTGTGCCTTCTTATGGTCTATCAGATGAGCAAAAAGAACAGTTGCTGATTGCAGGGTTCAAGCACGCAGAAGAAGACAAAAATGCGCGTTCTTTAATTGAGACAAAGGTAGAAGCGGAACGTGAAGTACTTGCCCTAGAGTCGGCACTTAACGAATTTGCGGCGTTGCTTTCTACTGAAGAACAACAGTCATTAGCAGAGCATATACAGGCGCTACGTAACTCTCTTAGCACTGATGACTTAGCGCTTATTGAAGCACAACAAGCACAGCTCAAGCCACATAGTGACGCCTTTGCTGCACGTATTATGAATCAGAGCGTCAAGACCAGTATGGCAGGTACTAGTGCCAAAGACTGGTAATAAATACATCGACATATATCGCTTAACTGACACGTTAAGCTAACTTCTAATATTTTTTAAATTGATTAGCATCGGACAGATAATTTATGCCAAAAGTTACCGTACTACCCCACCACGAAATTTGCCCTGAAGGCGCAGAAGTTGAGCTACAGGCTGGTGAAAACTTATGCAAAGCACTATTAGAAAAAGGCATTAAAATCGAGCATGCCTGTGAGATGTCAAAAGCTTGTACCACATGTCATGTTGTAGTACGTAAAGGTTTCAACAGTTTGGATGAGATGGATGATATCGAAGCTGATCTACTTGATCGTGCTTGGGGCTTAGAGCCTGACTCACGTCTGTCTTGTCAGGTCATGCTTGATGATGAGGATTTGACCATCGAAGTTCCTAAATATACCCTCAACCATGCTAAAGAAAATCATTAAACACTGATGATACTTTCTAGTTAAGATTAAAAAAGGCCAGCTATGTGATATCTGGCCTTTTTCTATATACAATTTTAAGACGATAGACTTAAAACACTTACTTGCGATTGGCATCCTCACGCTTACTTTCTGCTGCTATGCTCTTTACTACTTTTTCTTCCTCTTGCTCGATGCGTTCCAGTGCAAAATTCAAACGAGCTCTAATATCTTGATAATCATTGTCTTTCATATCTTTAAAATTCAAATGCAAATTGAAACCGGGCAATGTGTGGTCGACCCATTTAGATAAATGACCTGTACTGGCACTAGGGTCAAGTACTTGCCATGCATCGACCTTCTCATCAATACCCTTTAAGCAAAATGCGGCAACGTGCTCGCATTCATAGTTATGGCATATATAATCGTAAGTGCTTTCACTGACCAATATCTGATCTTTGCCCGCACAGGACTCAAGCCTAGAAGCTAGGTTGGCTTCTTTGCCAATGATGGTATAGCTTAATCGACTATTACTACCAAAATTACCAACGTGGCAGTAGCCAGTGGTGATACCAACACGTATATATAAACCTTCAAACCCCATCAACCGCCATTTCTGGCGTAAGGTGCGCATTTCTCGGCGCATATCAATTGCCATTGCCACACAATCTAGCGCATCTTGACGCGAGCCACGGCTATTCGGTTCACCAAAGAAACATACCATACCATCGCCGATGAACTTATCAAGCACTGCACCATGCTTATCAGCGATCGACGTCATGCAATGCATATAAGTATTGAGAATATCTGCCAAATTATCAGAACTTAGACTATCAGACAGCTCGGTAAAGCCGACAATATCCGAAAACATGATAGTTATTTTTGCGCGTTTATTAGAGACCCTAACAGGGCTATCCGATTTGACAATAGGCTCCCAAATTTGTGGCGGTACAAAACGGGTAAGCTTATTGATCACTGATACCATAGTGTTCAGGCGTCCCGCTGCCTTATGGGCGGAAGCCTTATAACCAATATATTCTTGATACATACGTCGAAACTGACATAGGATAACAATCATACTAGCTAGCAGTACTGTAGGTGGTAGCCAACTATCACCGCAGTCCAATTCATCATTACTTAAAATGGTACCCACGTAATAAAAAACAATAGCCGTTATAAATGACACTGTAAGCAATTTGAGCTGGTTCTCAGGCCGGCTAAGAATGATACGTATACCAATCAAAACAGCCAAGCTGATTGATATGATCATACAAAATTGTAGGGAGCCAATGACAACTGATAATAGAATAATAACGATGTTAGACGTCCAAAAGCTAGTTTGACGTCGGTAGTTGTATATCAGGATCAGGAGACTTGGCAATGTAATAATAACCAATAGTGCCATTGAGATAGGACGGAAGTCGTAATATATAGCACGCAAAACAACCGTCATTATTAAAACGAAAACTTCTGGATAATCGAAACGACAAACTCCAGCATCTTTCAGCGGCGACCTTGATTTTAGTGTCTCTGAGAAGGTCATATGAGTTTCACTTAAATGTTTCGAGCGATATGAGAGACAAGGATATATCACACTAGCACACGTGCATCATTTGCCCTTATGACGATTTATCATAAGATATATCTAATAATATATTATACTTTCGAAATAAGGTAAAACAAGGTTACTGATGACTAAAAGACGACCTTTTGTCTAGTTTATTTGCTATTTTACAGTTTTATTAAAATTTAAATAAAAAGAGAGGCCAGATACATTTAAGTATCTGGCCTCTCTTTTTACATATTGAATTTAAATTCAATCTACTCTTATTGAATGCAGGATAGAATGATAATTACATTTGCCAATCAAACGGCATTTGGTGATGACCACGTAGCGCCATCATCAACGTTTGCTGCATCTGTGCCAATACTTCTTTAGTATATGGAACAGCTGGTACGCCCCATACTGGGTTTGGCCATTGCATATCATTCTGATAACGGACAATGTGATGAAAGTGAAGTTGTGGCACTTGATTGCCAAGAGCGGCCACATTCATTTTATCAGCTTGAAAGGTTTTGGCTAACTGGCTCGATAACCAGCTCGACTCTCGTAAGAACTGTGTTTGATCTGCCTCAGACAGCTCATATAACTCTTTGATACCGGATACACGTGGCACTAATATCAGCCAAGGAAATTGGCAGTCATTGATTAAACGACAAGTGGATAATGGAAAATCCCCCACTAAAAAACTATCAGCAGCAAGTTTATGATGAAGTTGGAACATAATGACGGTTCTCTTGTTGTTTAATGCAAATAAAAATATAGAAGGTTAAAAAGTTAGTTTGGCTATTTTATCAGTTATCTGGCTGATAAAATAGCACCATGACTTATTGCCTTAGTATCACTACTGAGCCTACTTGATATCCAGCTATATACTAAGCAGGCTCTGTCACCATGTGCTCGCTAAAATAGCGCAGCAGCTCTTGTATGACCGTCACGCGCTGCTGCGGTGTGGCTAATTTATCGCTATTTTGGTAACGGATGCCAGATGCGCCATTCATACGATAATGCTGACCATTTGATTGGATCAACTTGATAATCGCTAACGCATCAACTGGAGTATCAGGCGCAAATTCCAGCGTCATACTACTACTATTGGCATCGATTTTGCTGATCTTGAGCGGCTCTGCTTGTAAACGTAATCCATGAATGGCGAATAATTGCTTGGTTTGATCTGGCAGTGCACCAAAGCGATCTATCATCTCCGTACGAATATCGGTCAATGCTTCTTTATCATCGGTATTACTAATACGCTTATAGAACAATAAGCGCTGATGCACATCGTGTAAATACTCTTCTGGAATAAGAGCAGAGCTGTGTAAGTTGATTTCACTGGTCAATGACAATGGTGTATTTAAATCAGGCTCTTTGCCAGCTTTAATGGCTTTAGTCGCACGCTCAAGCATATCCATATATAAGCTAAAACCAATCGACTGCATATTGCCACTCTGCTGCTTACCCAATATCTCCCCTGCGCCGCGAATCTCTAAATCTTCACTTGCCAGCATAAAACCTGCACCTAAAGTATTGGCGCGTTCAATCGCATGCAAACGACGCTTGGCATCACCTTTGAGGCCTTTCAGAGAAGGCACTAGTAAGTAACAATACGCTTGATGATGGCTACGCCCTACTCGGCCGCGCAGCTGATGCAATTGCGCGAGACCAAACTTATCAGCGCGCTCAATGATAATCGTATTGGCATTGGGCACATCAATACCCGTCTCGATAATGGTAGAGCAAACCAACACGTTGAACTTTTTATGATAAAACTGTTGCATGATCTGCTCAAGCTGACGCTCTTGCATTTGCCCATGTGCCACCCCTACTCGCGCTTCTGGCACTAGGTCACGAATGGTCTCTGCCATACGCTCGATACTGGCAACATCATTATGTAGTAGATAGACCTGCCCACCACGCAGAAGCTCACGCAATATGGCTTCTTTCATCAAGGCTTCTGTCTTTTGCATCACAAAAGTTTTGATGGCAAGACGACGGGCAGGTGGCGTGGCGATAATCGACATATCGCGCATGCCTGAGAGCGCCATATTAAGTGTTCTAGGGATCGGAGTCGCTGTCATAGACATGCTGTCGACATCAGTCTGAATGGCCTTGATACGCTCCTTATGACGCACTCCAAAGCGATGCTCTTCATCAACAATCATCAGTCCAAGATTGGCAAATTTCACATCTGGTTGTAGCAGTTTATGAGTACCAATGACGATATCTACTTTACCAGCGGCCAAATCAGCCAATACCATTTCTTGATGTTTTTTGCCGCCAAAGCGCGATAAGCTCTCGATACGGACTGGCCAATCTGCAAAACGATCGCGGAAATTGTCTTCATGCTGACCGGCAAGCAATGTGGTAGGCACCAGTACGGCAACCTGATAACCAGCACTAACGGCAATAAACGCCGCTCGCATCGCGACTTCTGTTTTACCAAAACCAACGTCGCCACAAATAAGACGATCCATCGGTTGGTTTTGTCTCATGTCTTCCATAACCGCATGAATGGCGTTGGCCTGATCAGCGGTTTCTTCAAAGGCAAACTGGCTGGCAAATAGCTCATACTGTGATGGGTCTATCTTAAAATGAATGCCAACTTTGGCCTCACGTCTTGCCTGCATATTGAGCAATTCAGCAGCAACGTCATGAATTTGCTCTAATGCTTTTTGCTTGGCTCGGTCCCATTTACCACTACCAATTTTATGTAGCGGTGCTAAGGCAGGATCACCGCCACTATAGCGACTAATCATTTGCAAATTGGCCACTGGAACATAGATACTAGCGTCATCAGAATATTTTAAATGGATAAACTCTTGCTCACCATCGCCCACATCTAAGGTAATCAAGCCATTATAACGACCGATACCATGCTCGATGTGAACCACTGGGCTGCCGTCTGTTATCTCAGTGACGCTCTTGACCAAGAATTCTTCTGACACACCGCTTTGACGACGACGGCGCGTCTGTAATACTTGACGACCAAACAGCTGTGTCTCACTAATCAACACCAAGCGCTCAGGCACATAGACACCGCGCTCAATTGGCGCTACGGTCAAACCAACATGCGGCAAATGACTGTTATTAATAGCGTTGGTTTTATCTGCGGCTAAAAACGCCTCAAAGCTATCATACGCCTTGATATCAATCTTGCCCTTAAACAGTTCAATGAGAATCTCGCGACGGCCTGCAGTCTCTGCAACGATTAGTACGGGTGTTGAAGTCTTTGATTGCGTATCCAAGAAGTCGAGCAATTCTGATAATGGTTCAGACTTTTGATGATTGACTGCTAATTGTGGCGGCTCTTGAGCACTTAATGTCACCAGTCCTTGTTGTTTAGTGACACTCGATGGCAATGGTATTTGTGAGGCATCTATACTTTCTGGCACTGCCACATCATTCATTGTAGCCAGTTCATCACGAGCACTTAATATTACTCTTGGATACTGGTTTAACTGCTCATTAAGCGCGTTAGATAATAGATACAGCATTGCTGGCTCTACGATAGGCTTATCAATGTCATGGCGACGCTCTTCGTAGCGGCGCTGAATTTGTGACCAGTAATCAGCTTGTTTTTCATTGATTAATTCATCGGTGATAAACAATGCATCACTTGGTAAATAGGAAAATAAACTACTCTCCGCCTCCCAGTCTTTTAAGTCAAAAAATAGCGGCTGATAATACTCTAATCCGCTACTAGCAATCCCTGCCATTACGTCTTTGTGCAGCTCAGACTTACGACTACTGGTATTAGGGAACATCGCAGCAAAGTTCGTGCGAAACGTCTCACGCCCTTCATCAAGTGGAAACTCTTTTGCTGGCAGTATTTGAAATTGCTGAATAGGCTTTGAGATATCTGGCATCTTATGCAGTAACGACAGCGACTCTTTTGCCATGCTGGTATCGTTGCCCGTTAACATCGCTTTGAGATCATCAGCGGTCAATGTGCGCTGGGTTTGAGGATGAAAAAAGCGAATCGTTTCGATTTCATCATCGAACAAGTCTAAACGCAGCGGAAAAGGCTGACCCATGGCAAAAATATCAATAATACTGCCACGCACTGCAAACTCACCTGGTTCAAAGACATTTTCAACAGCGCGGTAGCCTGCCTTTGCCAACAGCCCACGTTGCGTATTGATATCAAACTGATCACCGACACTCAAATCAAAATGCTGACCAATCAGCCAACTTGGCGGTGCAACGCGATGCATCAGCGCCTGTACGGAGATAAGCAGCACACCTGATCTTGGCATATCCGTCAGCAGGTTGATGCGCTCACTAACGATGTCTTGATGCGGAGACAGCTCATCATAAGTCAATGTTTCCCAGTCAGGGAACACATAAGCATCGACTCCGCAAAATGCCAGCTCGGTCTCTATTTGATTAAGTTGGTTTTGGTCACGTGCCACCACGACCTTTAATCGCTCGGCAACATTCCACATAGGTGTTTGAACCAAGCTTGCCAGCCACAAACTGCTGACCGCACCATGGACAGGCGCTAGCCAACGCCGCTCGGCATTTTGGATAGGGAACAACTGCTGGTTAATAGGGTCAAACGCGTCAGTCAGAGCAGTAATAGGCATAAAGAATAGGATCAAAGTTAAGGAGTCAGAAAGCTATTATACGAATATTTGAGCAATTACCAAAACTTATGCCGTAACGGTTTGTCACTTAAGAGTTTACTCATTAATGATTGAGGGTTAACAACGATTATTGCGCTTTAACTGTCGTTACATAACAAAAAACCCCAACTTATCAGCTGAGGTTTTTGTTTTTACTAATCAAGCCAGGCCTAAAGCTTCAGCTGATAAGTGGTTTATCGCTAGCGATGATGCCATTGTTATCAGCATAAACAAACATACCCGAATTCAACGTCAAATCACCAAAACTAATTTCGATATCCGTTTGACCTTCATCACGACGAGTTGATTTGCGCGGGATACAACCAAGCGCCATCACGCCAAGATCCATCTCTGCCATGTCATCAACATCGCGGACACAGCCATATACAATTACCCCAGCCCAGCCATTATCGATAGCTGATTGTGCAATCATATCGCCTAGTAGTGCACAGCGCATAGAGCCGCCGCCGTCAACGACCAATACTTTGCCATTACCTTCCTTGTCTTTGCCACCGCTATTCAATAGTGACTTAACGCGGCTATTGTCTTCAAAGCACTTAACCGTCACGATTTCACCGCAGAATTTGTCTTTCGCACCAAACTGACGGAATGACTTGCCTTCGATATTTGGTAAGCATACTTGCGACTCAGGATTGGCATCCAATAGATCACAAGTGACAAAATTCCCTCTATCCATTTGTATCGATTCTGACATTGCTCCTGCTCCTTGTTTTTAGTGATTCAACTGACTGGTATTCAAATACTTATTGATACTTTGATAATAGTTATTGTATTTTTTACTCTTGTATTCTCGTTTTAATGCAATCTTGTCCCAATGCAATTAACAATCGATATCTGTAGATTTCCAGTTGTGAGACTGAGTCTGTCACTAGAAAAAATGTACTTTATTTTTTGACACGAGTCATCGCTAGCATCTGCTTATTTTCGATAATATCGATATGCTTGATTTGAGGTTCAGTACGATATTTACTACGATGATAGATATCATGAGCACTCATGGCCATGGCACTAGCAACGCGTTTAGCAGAGATAGGATGTAACGATAGTGACTCTGACACGAGCGGCGAAATGAGTTTAAAGGCTTTTTGACCAAGGCTCTCAAGCGGACGACCTTTATGCTTACCAAGCAATAATGACGGGCGGAAGACGACCAATTGGCCAAAATCTAATGCCATAACAGCCTGCTCTGTCTCAGCCTTGACTCGATTGTATAAAAAACGACTGTCAATATCCGCATTCATTGAGGAGAGTAAAAAGAAATTCTCTACCCTTTTGTCACGACATAACTTGGCAAAATTTACGTTATAGTCTCGATCTACCTTGCGAAAAGCCTCATCACTACCAGCCTGCTTTTTTGTCGTACCCAAACAACTAAAAGCATCCGTAGTTCGATCGGCACCAACACTTGCAAACACTTCAGAGAGATTATCAAAATCATTGATTTGATAAAAACGCATGCTGGCATTAATGTAGCGTGGCGGACGACGAGCAATCACAATCAATGTGTCATAAAGCTCACTTAGTTGCTTTACCAAATGCTGCCCTACTAACCCCGTTGCGCCAATCACAATTGCTTTTCGCTGCATATCCTATCCACTTATATAACATTTGATGAACTATATTGATGAGAAAATACCTATATCAAGGCCTATCGTTAGAATATCATACCTAAATTCCTCAATAACTGACGCTATTATATAGGATATATTGTAAGAGATTTTATCAACCCTCTACGTCTATCAGCGCTTACTATTGATTTAGTTACTAGAATGACCCAAATTCGATGATATTACGTAACTTCTTTGAGCATTAATCATCAAATATATTGTCCTTAGTTCAATAATTTGCTAAGATAATCGGCTTTACACGTCAACGCTGTTTAATTATTCCAAACAGCTCTGACGCTTACGATGCTCTATTCATATTAGATACTTTAATATCAGACATCGACATCATATTTGACGAGACGGCTGCTCGTCACCGATGATTGTTAAACCCATTATTGCAATCAACATTCATATTTTTATCTATCTTTATCAAGGAGATACGCGTGGCTAATACTGCACAAGCTCGTAAACGCGCCCGTCAAAACACCAAACGTCGTCAGAACTCTGCGTCACAACGCTCTATGGTTCGTACTTACTTAAAACGTGTTGATGCGGCTATCGCAGCTAAAGATTATGACGCGGCTACCGAAGCTTACAAAAAAGCGGTACCAGTTCTTGATCGTATGGCTGACAAAGGTATTATTCATAAGAATAAAGCTGCTCGTCGTAAGAGCCGCCTAAACAAAACAATCAAAGGCCTACAAGCTTAAGATTTGTATTGATTAGACCGCATTTCGCTTTTATAGCGTAATGACTAAAACCTTGTCACTGGTTATAATACCGTGGCAAGGTTTTTTTATGCCTATTCAACACGTATTCAATGAACAGCTTCCCTACGGAATCATCTCAATCTTTGAATAAAACATCAATTCCACTGAACTTCTGGCGGCAATAGCAACTTGCTAGGATGGTAGCCAGCTGCACGATAACCGTCTAATAATGAACTAATCGGCCGAGTATATACCTGACCCCGCCAAATAAAATGGGCGCTCGCTTGATCAAATGGCTTATCATCGAACCATAAGAACACGCCTTCCATCATCTTTGGCCAATCATTCCAATCAATCTCTACCACATCGAACATAACTGCTAAGAACGCAGATAGCAACGTATCATGACTCACAGCAAGCATCAGATGGCAATGCTGCGGCTGATTCTGGTAAAAAAGCGAAAGGATATCCAAACCGCCTTGATAGGTGTTTTTAGTCCCTTCGAGATTGCCTTGCAAAAAGCGATTAATAAAGTTCAGGACACCAATTTCTTTGAACACAGGGTTGGCTATTTCCGGCTCGGTGACGAGGCTACCAGGCTCCACCAACAGCGACTGATGTGTAATATCACGCCGCAGTCCTGCCCCCTCTTGCATCAGCTGCGCGGTATCGATACAACGCCCAATCGGGCTAGAGATACTATCAACGTCGAGCGAATATGGTAGATGACCTGATAACCAACGACCCCAAGACTTTGCTAGTATACGGCCTTTAGGAGTCAACGGTAACTGATAGCTGGCAAAACCATTACCATCAGAGCGCTCGCGTAAAGAGTGCCTAGTAAATAGTATCAGCCGCTTATTTTCAGGCAATAAGCTGACGGAGGAGATCATACTATCTGGTAGGTGCGAAGGTGCAGCCGCGCTTGGTGTGTGATTCGCAAGCTTGTCAGCAGATATTTTGGACAGGGTGTTATTTAGATATTTACTCATGATAGCAAGCCTAGCAGATTTCTTATCAGGAATGAACCACAGACAAATCTAGTTGCAATATATCTTATAAATACTATGTACTCTTTCAGAAAAACGCTTTATTCAAAATAGTCTATGTCTAGAATAAATGGAGGTTTGCCAGATATTTACACACAGTCCTAACCAATATCAATGACTTTGTCCCATGCAAACTCTAATGCAGTACTACTGACCTCATTAGGATAGGCTCGTGGATTGACAATCACTCGCGTATTACCAATTTTATAATCAAATGCTTCATGAGTATGTCCATGTACCCATAGCATCGGTGCCCAATCCTCATGCATCCATCCTGACAAGTCACTGACGAAGGCCGCATTACTCGGTAGATTGGCATATTTTTCAGACACGGATAACGCACTGACGCTGTGATGACTCATGACTACTGTTTTTTTACCTAGTTTATGAGATTCCATCAAAGCTTGCTGTAGCCACTGACGATGCTTGGCATGAATCTGCATAGATACTTCAGGCGAAAACAGTTCGTTGCCTGCGTAAATCTGCTTATAGTCACGCATAAAATGACGAGCAGCGGCCATGGTGTCTTCGTTAGCATGATACTGATAGTCTGTCCAAAGCGTACAACCTAAAAGGCGTGTATCACCGATATCGATATGCTGACATTGTAATACGCGAACCCCTTTTTTAGACGCAGTATCATAGTTATCCCAAGTTGCCAGTTTATGGTCAAAGTTCAACACGTCTTCATCAAAGTATTCATGATTACCAGCGATAGTAATCAGGGGAACTTTTAAGCGCGCCGCTTGTTCTTGCAACCACGGCATACCTTTGTCGCTATTAGCAGTATCCCCTGCTACTAATACTAAATCTGCATCGGTTTTAGGAATATGTCCAACGGGGTGCGATTGACGTGCATAACTATCAATATGTAAGTCACTCAATATCTGTAATTTCATATTATCCAACATCATCTAGTGGCGTTATTATTAAGAATCTAATTAGCGATAAATGCTCATAGTAGTACTACTGATATTTAGCTACATGAGCGTTTTTGATATAGTTATTATATTTTAGAAAGGTTGTAAGAATAAATTTAAGTAGTGTAGCAGCTTTTCCTCGACCATCAAAAAGTAAAAAGACAGCCATTTAGGCTGTCTCTTTTTCTTAACATCTATTCAAACTTAAATACTTTGAAGTATTGTCTGTAGTTTAGCAGCAGGGTCTGAAGCTTGAGTGATCGAACGGCCAATGACTAAATAATCAGAACCGTCTATTAGTGCCTGACTTGGTGTACAGATACGTTTTTGATCATCTGCATTGTCTTCAGCTAGGCGTATACCAGGCGTCACCAGTTTAAAATCCTGACCACATAATGCTTTAAGTGCCTTTGCTTCTTGAGCCGAACAAACTACCCCATCAAGACCAGCTTGCTTAGTCAGTTGTGCTAGTCGGCTGACTTGGGCATCTAAGCTATCAGTGATGCCTGTTTGCATCAACGCTTCACTATCCATAGAGGTCAATACGGTAACTGCGATGAGCAAGGTATCGAGATCTCTATCTAGCAAGCGCTGTTTTGCCAACGACATGGCCTCTAGACCTGCGCTAGCATGGACATTCACCATCCATACACCAAGTTCAGCGGCAGCCAATACTGCTTGAGCAGTGGTATTTGGAATATCATGGAATTTTAGGTCTAAGAACACTTCAAAATCACGTTGATGCAGTGCCTTGATGATATCAGGACCACAACGCGTAAACAGCTCTTTACCGACTTTCAATCGACATTGGGATGGATCTAACCGGTCAGCTAGCGCTAGAGACGCCTCTACCGTCATATTATCTAGAGCGACGACAACTGGAGAGTTAATTACATTATTCATGGTTTTACCATATATTTGAAGTTATCAAAGTATTGTATTTGAGGTCAGTACTGCGATCGTTAAGCTATCACCTAGCAGATCACATAAAAGATTACCTAACGACTTAATCTCTTCTACGCTTAGTCAGAGTAGAGCCTTCAGTTAGGCTAGTTGCATCGGTGTTGTGCACGTTAGTAGCAGAAGCACCATAAATAGCTTCATCTACTGTTGGCGCGCTTGCTTGACGATCGATAACTGTATTGGCTTGAGTCAATTGCTCTTGCAGGTTTGCGTTTGCTTTTTGCAGACGTGAGATTTCCCACTTATTCTGTAGCACACGAAAGATAAGTAATGCCAGTAAAATACCAATAACAATACCTAGCATTAAACACAAAATAAGTAGCAACCCTAGATTCATCGTAGGTGCTTGTGAAAACAGTAGGTTGACTCCGACCTCAGTATTATTTGCTAATACCAAACCAAGTGAATAGGCAAAGCTCAAGAATAGCAATACAAATAGTAGAAAGCGCATGAGACAGTTACCTCAGTTTGGAATGATAAATTTTGACGGTTAGATAGTCAGTGCTGGTTTGATTAACCGTTTGCTACCGTATCGTTTACTGCTTCGCGTAAAGCCTTGCCTGGCTTAAAATGTGGAATCGCTTTAGCCGGTACAGGTACGCTTTCACCTGTCTTAGGATTGCGTCCCATACGGGCACGGCGGTGATGTAGACAAAAACTACCGAATCCGCGAACTTCGACTCGGCCATCATTGGCTAAAGTATGGGTCATCAAGTTTAAGATTTCACGCACTGCGTCATCAACCACGGTATCTGCCATGTTGTCACAGTTTGCACTCAAATTACTAATAAATTCGGATTTGTTAATCGCTTGCTGCATTATTACGCTTGCCTTGTTGATTGATGGATAAGCTGATGATAAGTCAACGCTCTATAGTACGTAAATGCGTTTGTATAATTAAACTATATATACTGAATCTTTGAAAACTAACATTCAGAATCATATTATGACTATAAAAAGCTTATAACTATCATCTCGTTACTCAATGGTGCAAATGATAGCGGATATTAGCGTAAATGGGAATAAGAGTTTGCCCATTTGGCTAAAAACCTCTATTACTAACTGTGTTAATAAAATCTAATCATAAAAAAAAGCGACCGAAGTCGCTTTTTTTATATTACTTTTATATCAATAGTTTGCAGCTTATTGCATTTGCTCTTTGATCAAATCGCCAATAGTTTTTGGCTGTGCATCAGAACCTGGAGCAGCAGTAGTGTTCGTGCTACCAAGATCTTTAATCGCTTGACGCTCTTCAGCTTCATCTTTCGCTTTGATAGACAAGTTGATGTTGCGTGTTTTACGATCAACACTGATGATTTTCGCTTCAACGTCATCACCAACAGTCAAATGCTTAGTTGCATCTTCAACGCGGTCACGTTGGATTTCAGAAGCACGTAGATAAGCTTCAACTTCGTCAGCAAGTTCGATAGTAGCGCCTTTAGCGTCTACTTCTTTTACTTTACCATTAACGATAGCACCACGGTCATTGTTGACTAGGTATTCGTTGAATGGATCAGAGCTTAACTGCTTCACGCCTAGGCTGATACGGTTAGCTTCTGCATCTACAGACAATACCATTGCTTCAACGGTGTCGCCTTTGTTGTAGTTACGGATAGCATCTTCGCCAGTTTCGTTCCAAGAGATATCAGATAGATGAACAAGACCATCAATACCACCGTCTAGACCGATAAAGATACCGAAGTCAGTGATTGATTTGATAGTACCAGTGATTTTATCACCGCGCTCATGTTTCTTATCAAACTCATCCCATGGGTTAGCTAGAGTTTGTTTGATACCTAGGCTAATACGACGACGTTCTTCATCGATATCAAGAATCATTACTTCAACTTCATCGCCCACTTGAACAACTTTAGATGGGTGGATGTTTTTGTTGGTATGATCCATTTCTGATACGTGTACTAGACCTTCGATACCTTCAGAAATCTCAGCGAAACAACCATAGTCAGTCAAGTTGGTTACGCGAGCTTTTACAACACTACCTACTGGGTAAGTGCCGCCAACGTTATCCCAAGGATCAGTACCAAGTTGTTTTAGACCTAGGCTAACGCGATTGCGTTCACGGTCAAACTTCAATACTTTAACTTTTAGGTCTTGGCCAACTTCAACAACTTCAGATGGGTGCTTGATACGGCGCCATGCCATGTCAGTGATGTGCAATAGACCATCGATACCACCTAGATCAACGAACGCGCCGTAATCAGTAAGGTTCTTAACGATACCTTCGATCTCGATGCCTTCTTCAAGCTTGTTCAATAGCTCTTCGCGCTCAGCTGAGTTTTCAGCTTCCATAACTGCACGACGACTAACAACAACGTTGTTGCGCTTCTGGTCAAGTTTGATGACTTTGAATTCTAGCTCTTTGCCTTCAAGATGCGTTGTATCACGGATAGGACGTACATCTACCAATGAACCTGGTAAGAACGCGCGTACTGAACCGATATCTACAGTGAAACCGCCTTTAACTTTGCTTGAGATAATACCTTTAACGATTTCATCGTTATCAGCGATTTTTTCAAGGAAGTTCCAAGTTTCAACACGTTTAGCTTTCTCACGTGACAGCAAGGTTTGACCCATGCCGTTATCAACCGCTTCAACTACGACATCAACGCTATCGCCAACTTCAACTTCAAGTTCGCCTTCTTCGCTTAAAAACTCTTCACGAGCGACGATACCTTCAGATTTAAGACCAGTATCTACTGTGATCCAATCGCTATCGATGGCCACAACAGCACCTGTAATAACCGAGCCACGCTCGATATCTAGGCCCTGCTCTTCAATGCTCGCTTCAAATAGTTCAGCAAATGATTCCATTATGTCTACCTTTGTATAGCCGTATCCTGTCCAGCACAGTACGGATCAAATTTATGATTGTATAGAACGAAATACTGGTTTTATATCCCATGCAATCATATAAAAAAACGTTTGTTGATAGTGAGCTCATCGTAATTAAAACTGACTAACAACAACTGTCTTATATCGACTGCAATACCCTAAACAAAATAGGTTTTTCTTACCGCTTTAATAAAATTTAACTTAACCGTATTATTTTATACTAAAACAATGATTAATAGGAAACTTTTTAGTACTTAATATGTTGTTTTTACTAGCTATTAAATGACTAGCTAGTAAAAAACATACCTTTATCTTGGCAATGCTTTTTGACCTGCTCATATACTGCATCAGCATTCAATGCTGAGCTATCAAGTAATAAAGCATCTGCCGCAGGCTTCGATGGCGCTGTACTACGATTTTCATCACGGTCATCACGCTCTTTTATCGTCGCTAAAACTGCCTCAAAATCTGCTGTTTGACCAGCGTTCAACAACTGAGTCACACGGCGCTCTGCACGTGCTTCAGCACTGGCCGTCAAAAACACCTTAACATCAGCATCTGGAAAAACGACCGTACCCATATCACGGCCATCAGCAACCAAACCAGAACGAGTGGCCATATCTTGTTGTAGCTTGAGCAATGCTTGGCGAACCTGTGGAAAAACAGCTATCTGTGATGCATAGCCTCCAACCGTTTCATTGCGTACTTGCTCACCTACTGCTTGTCCATTAACAATGATATCTACACGCCCTGAGTCATTGTTCGGTACAAACGCTATCTCTAAGCTTTCAGTCAATGCTAATACAGCATCTTCGTCAATTGGTTGGCTAGCATCTGCGCTAATCAAACCTGCTTCAAAGGCTTTTAGACCAACAATTCTATAAAGCGCACCAGAGTCTAACAACTGATAGCCTAACACTTGTGCTAGACGCCATGTAACTGTGCCTTTACCAGCGCCACTAGGACCATCGATACAAATAACAGGGTAGCGCACTGATGATGTATGGCTATCCTCTGTATTGAGTAAAACATTATCAGGTGTAGAACTAGTCATAATACTTACTCAATAATATGCGTTACTTATATCGCTTATCGTATGTCATTAATAAAACAATATTTATTCGTATGTTAAGTCTTTAATAGCCCATTAAAATAGGTACTATCAAATAGGGCAATATTATAGCAAAAAATCATCGTGACCACTAGCACCAAGACTGATATCTTATTTATTAGTATTTTTAGTTTACATATTAGCCTTATTCTTTTTTGCCGCTTGCCTACGCTCACGAAAAAATGACTTTAGTATTTGACTGCTATGCTTGCTGCATAATCCACTATACGCCTGTATACTGTGGTTGTAGAAAGGTTTTAATGATAAGTCCATTTGACTACCAACCATCCCAGCACGCGGTTCACTCGCTGCATACACCAGCTTGTTTACACGCGCATGAATTAGAGCACCAATACACATTGTACAAGGCTCTAAAGTGACATATAGAGTAGTCTGTAGCGGCAGTCGATAGTTTTCTAAACGCGTACAAGCGTCTCTTAATGCAACTATCTCTGCATGAGCAGTAGCATCATGGCTACTAATAGGTTGATTAAACCCTTGGCCGATAACTTGCTGGTCATGTACCAATACCGCACCTACCGGCACCTCTCCTCGCTCAGCACCTTGCTTAGCAAGTTCAATTGCCTCTCGCATCCATTTAACGTCTTCGACTGACCAAAAAGTGCTGGATTGAATACTTAAGGGTTGATACGGCATTAAGCTTATATTCTGTATATTTTGCATTTATTGTGGTAATTGCCAGTCAATTGGAGTTTGGCCATATTGCACCAAGTAATCATTTGTTTTAGAAAAAGGTTTAGTGCCAAAGAAGCCGCCACGGTTTGCCGCTAGTGGTGATGGATGTACCGCTGTCAGGATCAAATGCTTATCCGTATCGATATACTTACCTTTCTTCTGGGCTTTACTACCCCACAGAATAAACACGGTATGCTTTGTCTGTTCATTGACGGCATCGATGACGGCATCAGTAAACTGTTCCCAACCTTTATTTTGATGACTGTTTGGCTCGCCTTCTCGCACAGTTAGTGAGCTATTAAGCAGTAGAACGCCTTGCTGCGCCCAATACGTCAAATCACCATGCGCTGAAGGGCGAATACCAATGTCATCTGCCATTTCTTTGAGCAAGTTATTCAACGATGGTGGCTTTGGAATGACTTTAGGAACAGAAAATGATAACCCCATAGCCTGACCTGGACGATGGTAAGGATCTTGGCCCAAGATTACCACTTTGACTTGCGATAACGGCGTAAGGTTCAGCGCATTGAACATCAATGGTGCAGGCGGATAGATACTATCATCCGACTGATAGGCCTCTTTTAAAAAAGCGCGTAGATTGTCCATATTCTCAGACGTTAATTCATCTGCTAATGCTGTTTTCCAGTCTTCTGGTAAACGGACATTGTCTAAAATCGCTTGTTTTTGTTCTGGAGTCTTGGTTGTTGGTTCATCGAACAGTTCCATAGTGTGTCCTTTTTATACTTATTATCTTGTTATAAGTTCCATAGCTTTGTTAAAGCCAGCTTAATGTAAATAATTATACTAACAAAATATGGTGTACGCTTTGTTGATAAATTATAGCAATAAAAAAAACGGCTACCGCTGTAATACGGTAGCCGTTTTTGTCATATTAGCACCAGTAACTTAGCTAGCTAGAGACTCAGAATCAGGATGCGGTTCATGAGTTTCAACGACTGTCAGAATAATACGACTATCAGCTGAGCCTTTGTCTGATACCTTATCAAGCTTCATTGTATCATTCTCTTGAGAATCATCGACTTTAGGCTCTAAGGTCAGATGCACGACACCGCCATTGACCAAATCACCGAATAAAATCATACTTGCCAATGGTTTTTTGATTTCATCTTGAATCAGACGTTGCATCGGACGTGCACCCATTAAACGGTCATAGCCTTTATCTGCCAAGTAGTCACGTACATCATCATCAATCTCTAATGTCACTTGCTTATCATCAAGTTGTACTTGTAATTCAACTAAGAACTTATCGACAACTGATACAACAACTGACGTATCTAGAGGGTTGAACTGAATGATAGCGTCTAAGCGATTGCGGAACTCTGGCGTAAAGACACGTTTCAGCGACTCTGTGTTATCACGACTATGGTCTTGTTGCGTGAAGCCCATTGACGAGCGACTAATAC
This sequence comes from Psychrobacter proteolyticus, assembly GCF_038155145.1. GTDB lineage: Bacteria > Pseudomonadota > Gammaproteobacteria > Pseudomonadales > Moraxellaceae > Psychrobacter > Psychrobacter proteolyticus_B. The sequence continues at coordinate 200,462 of NZ_JBAKAY010000001.1, read as the reverse complement.
TATCAGCACCAACGTTCGTTGTCATAATAACGATGACTTGCTTAAAGATTGCCACACGACCATTATTATCGGTCAACGTCCCATGATCCATCACTTGTAGTAACAAGTTAAAGACATCCGGATGCGCCTTTTCAATCTCATCAAGCAACAATACACAATGTGGATGCTGATTGATTTTTTCAGTAAGTAAGCCGCCTTGATCATAGCCAACATAACCTGGAGGCGCGCCAATCAAACGTGATGCCGTATGCGCTTCCATATACTCTGACATATCAAAGCGTACTAACTCTACACCTAACAGATTGGCTAGCTGACGCGACACTTCTGTTTTACCCACACCAGTCGGACCTGCAAACATAAACGAACCGATTGGTTTATCAGGTGCTTTTAATCCTGCACGTGATAGCTTGATAGCATCAGCCAACGTAGCAATCGCCTCATCTTGACCAAATACCAAGTGCTTAAGATCTCGATCTAAATGCTCAAGGATACTCTTGTCATCACTCGATACAGATTTGGGTGGAATACGTGCCAGTTTAGCAATGATAGCTTCAATATCCGCCACATCGATCTTCATCGGTGGCTTTTGACCTTTTGATAATTTCACACCATCTGCTGACTTAGCACTATCGCTTGCTTTCGCAGTCGCTGCTTCATCCTGCATTTCATTATCTGTATCACCATCGATACCTTCGATATCAGCATCAATCTGCGCATCAAAATCTTGCTCTAAATCAGCAATGAAACTTTCTTCCGCTTCGATATCATCGATATCAGGCACCACGCCTAAGCGCTTGTACGCACCTGCTTCATCAATCACGTCAATGGCTTTATCAGGTAAAAAACGCTCATGAATATGCTTGGCTGATAACTGTACCGCTGTGACCAACGCTTCATCCGTATACTCAACATTATGGAATTCTTCATAACGAGGTTTTAGGCCACGCAGGATATCGATGGTGTCATCCACACTAGGTTCTTTAACATCGATTTTTTGGAAACGACGCGACAATGCATGGTCTTTTTCAAATACTTGGCGATACTCAGTAAAGGTTGTTGAACCGATACAACGTAGCTCACCGTTGGCAAGTGCAGGCTTAATCAAATTAGACACATCCATATTGCTGCTCATAGATGAACCAGCACCAATAATCATATGAATTTCATCAATAAAGAGAATAGCATTTGGTTTTTTCTTTAGCGCATCAAGCAATGACTTCATGCGTTTTTCAAAGTCACCGCGATACTTGGTTCCCGCAATCAGTGAACCAATATCAAGGCTATAAATCACGCAACCGTTAAGTGGCTTTGGTGCTTTATCGTTAATGATTAACCATGCCAAACCTTCAGCGATAGACGTTTTACCTACACCAGGCTCACCTACTAGCAATGGGTTATTTTTACGACGGCGGCACAGTACTTGGGCAGCACGTTCAATCTCAGAGGCACGACCAATCAAAGGATCTGTTTTACCTTCGGCGGCTCGCTGATTTAGATTGGTTGCAAATTCAACCAATGGATCTTTACTGGTCTTTTCAGAGGCACTACGGCGCTCAGTGCCTGCAGAACCACGTGATTCAGAAGGCTCTTCTTTATCTTGACCATGTGATAAATACTGGGTTAGCTCAAGGCGACTGATACCTTGTTTTTTAAGCAGGTAAACAGCATAAGTATCATGCTCTGAAAACATAGAGACCAAAATATCAGACCCTTCTACCAATCGACCACCACCAATCGACTGCACGTGAAAAATAGCACGTTGCAAGATACGATCAAAGCTTTGAGTCGGCTGCGGTGACTGTTCTGTATCAGCATCGATAGTTGGCGTGTGTTTATTAATATAAATCTCAAGCTCAGTACGCAACGCCGAGACATTAGCATTACAAGCAGTCAACGTATTGGCAGCATGAGTGTTTTCTAATAAGGCCAAAAGCAAATGTTCAACAGTGAGATACTCATGCGATTTTTGGCGCGCAAGCGTCATTGCTAAACGTAGAGAAACTTCAAGATGACGACTTAACATAACAACTTCCTACGGTTATATCTATCTTTATAATTGATAGTTTTATGAATGAGTTAGTAAGTAAATCAGGGCGGTAGATGAATTGTTCAAGGGCTATATTCGTATTATTAGAAGTCATGAATAAATGAGGTGAGCGGTAGACTATTGACTAAATACTATAATCTCGCTATCAGCCAACAGTAATCATAACTATCCATGGCCGCTTTTCTTTATATCAACACGATACTTCGACGGAGTCAATCTATTAACACAGACTAAAATGTATCAAAGCGTGCTACAAGCTAGTAGCCACCACCTTAACAACGAATATTAAATGTTGAAAAACTGATTAGATAGAAAGAGAGATTGATATTTGAAAAGCTAGTAATGACGTGATTTTAGCAGGTTCAACGGAGATACTTAGTCTAAGACTATTGAATAGGACTCTTTAATAGATAGGGTTATTTTCTATATAAATCAAGACCCTATGGATAATAAATCTATTTTTAGAAGATGCTACTTGTATACAAAGGGAGTGACTGAAAAGTCAAAAAAGCTCAACATAAAGGTGAGCTTTGATATGAATTACTTAAAAGTACAAAATAGTAGATATAGCTTTAATAGAGCCCTATATCAGTACAAGAAACTAATAAATTGCTTTACTCGCCTTGATGTGGTTCGATTTGGGTCAATAATGGATAACCTTCACGATGTGCCAGACTATTTACTTTTTTAGCCTTGGTCTCGGCGATATCTTTGGGATAAATGCCAGCAATACCTTTGCTGCTATTATGAATAGTCAGCATAATCTCGACCGCAGAATCCATACTATGACGAAATTCTGACTGCAATATGTATACAACAAACTCCATCGGCGTGTAGTTGTCATTATACATAACGACCGCATACATAGGCGGTTTGGCTACTTCAGGCTCTGCGACCAATACATCTGCTTGCGGTGAGGTTTCACCATCGGAATCACCGTCTTGTGCACGATGAGCAGGCATATTGGGAAAGTGCCAATCAGCAACCGTTGGCGTGGCTTGTGATATCATTTTTTTCATCATAATCAAAATATAATTATAAGGTAAGTTTAAGATAGAGAATGTTAAGGCAGGCGATAAGGCATGGTATAAAGCACAAACACTAATTAAGGTCATTGTGCTTTGATTTCAACCACAGCATCGTCACTGAGTGTTTCAATAAGACATGAGGTAATTAAGGTACGATAGGACTTTCATCAACTTCTGGTAAATCTAGGAGCGATGGTAGCATGTTATCCACACTATCACCGAGCTTCCAGTCATACAATTGCTCTACTTTCTGACCACCAGCTTGCAAAGTCAGTTTGGCTTGCAATGGTCTAAAACCTGATGGCATTACAAAGCGACCACGTATCCGAACGATACCTTCGATCATATGGTATGCAGGGTCAAGTGGCACCTCTACAAGGTCATCATTGTTAAGTAGCGTCAATATAGGCCTCAAGCGTTTGGCTTGACCATCGCTACTGAGCATCCCAATATCAAAACCATACTCAAAAGCATTTTCAGGTAGTGGCGAAATTTTGGCACCTAATACCTGTAAAGGCATACCACCTTTCTTACGGATGACATCTGAATACAGCTCATTGAGCTGTGATACTTGCTTATTTTCTACTGTTAATTCTTGCTGGCTCTCACGCAGTTCTTTTAAATTAGCCAAACTGATGGCCAGTTCTTGTTTGGCAGTTGCCGCTTGGTTAGTAGCTATCTTATTGCTCAGGCGCAAATCTTCTAGTGCTTGTGTCGCTTCAGTGCTATCGATGATTGCTTGCTTGGCTTCTGTTTCCATCGAATGAAGGCCACGTTGGTAACCAAGCTTATGACCGAATACCAGCCCAACCACTGCTGTCACTAATACGGCCACTACAAACAGTGCCAATACTAATGTAGAAGCGCCGCGTTGTGAGCTAGCAATACCACTTATAGGGATATTATTATTTCTAAAGGAATGCTGTTTGCGCTCCAAGCTAGGTATAACCGATTTTTTACACGATAGACGTGCTGGCTGTGAGCAAAAGCGTAGTACGAGCGGAACACGCATTTAGACAGTATCTCTTAAGGGTAAGGGCAAGTCATTATAGCCGAATTTATAATCAATACCTAGCACCGTAAATGTGAATGATTGGAATATGAAGTCGTTGATATTAAGGAACAATCGGTGCAAAATTCAGCCCCATTGACTCATCAAAACCGAACATCACATTCATGTTTTGAACAGCCTGCCCAGCAGCGCCTTTAACTAAATTATCTTGAACGACAATAACCGTTAGCTCAGCGCGCTCATTGTCCTGATGTACCGCAATGCGTAGACGGTTACTAGCGCGAACACTACGCGTATCGGGATAAAGACCTTTTGGCATGACATCAACAAACAACTCTGACGCATAGCTATTTTCAAATGCTTGCTGCCAATCGATAGCCGCACCTGCGTCAGTCAACTCCATATGAATAGAGCTGAGCATGCCACGAATCATCGGTACTAAATGCGGCAAAAAGCGAATGCGATGCGCGAACTGACTGTCTAATAACTGTGCAACACCCTGCTCAATCTCAGGTAAATGACGATGGCCTTCGACGCTATAAGCCTTAAAGCTATCTGTTGTCTCAGCATAGTTAAGTGCAAGTGATGCTTGACGACCTGCACCAGACACGCCAGATTTTGCATCGATAACGATACGAGACTCGATCAAACGCTCTGCTTGCTTATTCTGAGCTTCGATAATTGGTTTTAGACCCAAAATCGCAGTGGTTGGATAACAGCCTGGGTTGCCTACTAGTAACGCATTCGCAAGCTTGTCACGATTGATTTCTGGTAAGCCGTAGACCGCTGTTTTCAATAATTCAGGACAAGCGTGTGACTGCTTGTACCAATGCTCAAAGTCAGTCAGTGACTGCAAACGAAAATCAGCAGCCAAATCGATGACCTTAACGCCAGCTTGAGTAAGCGCTTCAGCTTGCTTCATTGCTACGCCATGCGGAGTTGCAAAAAACACAACATCACATTTTTGCAATGCAGCAAGCGTATTATCACCCAAGTCGCTAAAAACGATGTCAGACACACCGCGTAAGCTTGGGAAGATTTCATCAGCACGAGTGCCAGCTTCGCTACGAGAAGTTAATAAATCAATAGAAACCTCAGGATGAGCAGATAATAAGCGAATGAGCTCAATACCCGTATAGCCTGTACCACCGACGATCGCTGCTGAAATCATAAAACACCCTTTTCTTGGTAAATACTAAATATGCACTGATAGATTCTATATTTGCTTATAACTCATTCAGTTCCATAAATTATATAGTTCTACAAATGCGAACAAAGACAGAATCACTCTCTAAATATTCTGACTCTTAAATTTTATAGTCGTGTACTGCATCCACAAACACTTTGGCATTGTCAGGGTTAACCCACTGGGTGATACCGTGACCTAAGTTTGCTATGTAACCAGTCTTTTCACCGTCAGCGTAAGCACGGTCAAGCATGGCGTTCACTTCAGAACGGATTGTCGCAGGCGAACCATATAACGTCGCTGGATCTAAGTTACCTTGGATAGCTTTGCTGCTTTGCAGTTTTTTATGCTTCTTGGTCAATTGACGCTGACTTTCAGTCAATACTTGGCGCGCACGATCAATCGGCATCGTCCAGTCCAGACCTAACACATCTGCTTCGCTGTCAGCCTGAATATCAAGCCATAACCCACCACCTTTAGTGAATAGCACTACAGGTACTTGTGGATGACGTTCTTTTAGTTCAGCGACAATACGTTTATTATAAATGTGTGAAAATTCGATAAATTGACGATGGCCTAACGCTCCGCCCCAACTATCAAATATCTGAACGATTTGAGCACCAGCGACGATTTGGGCATCTAAATAGTCAATAACTGACGTCGCAAGCTTGTCTAATAACTGATGTAAAAAATCAGGGTTACTATATAAGAAGCCTTTGGTATAACGATAATCCTTCGAGCTACCGCCTTCTATCATATAAGTAGCCAACGTCCACGGACTACCAGAAAAACCAAATAGTGGAACTTGACCATTCAATGCTTTACGAATGCTGGTTACGGCTCGCATGACATAGTCTAGAGAATCGTTTGGCTCAAGCACTGGCAATCTATCAAGATCAGCCTGCTCACGGATAGGGTATTTGAACTTAGGGCCTTCACCTGTTTCGAAATACAAGCCAAGTCCCATTGCATCAGGAATAGTTAGAATATCACTAAACAAAATAGCAGCATCTAAGTCATAACGACGTAAGGGCTGTAGAGTCACTTCAGTAGCGCGGTCTGTATCTTTGCACAGACTCATAAAGTCACCCGCTTCAGCACGAGTGGCCTTATATTCTGGCAAATAACGACCAGCTTGGCGCATCATCCATACCGGTGTGGTATCAATGGGCTCAAAACGTAATGCACGTAGCAATCTATCATTTTTTAAAGGTGCAAACTGTTGCTGAACCGAGTTACTACCGTCTGAAGCACTCATGTACAAATCTCCAAAACAGCACAATATCCATATTTATAAATGGATATTGTGCTGGATAAAATAAGTTGAATAAAAAAGGTTATATAAAAGCGCTATACAGTTAATGCAAGATTGTCGCGGTGTACCATGACGACACGTTCTTCGCTACTGCCAAAGATCTTATCGAACTGTTCGGTACGCTCACGAGCGACACGGCGCGCATCATTCGATGAGAAGTTTACCTGCCCAACAGCAATACGCTCACCTGTATCTTGATGGATAATTTCTACCACATCACCTTCATCAAATCCGCCCTGCACTTCTACAACACCCACTGGCAATAAACTTCTATTGTGCTCAGTCAATGCTCTTGCAGCGCCTGCATCAACGACCAAGCTACCTGACATACGTAGATGCGCAGCTAGCCATTGCTTACGCGCAATGATTTTATCTTCGTCATTAGTCGTCAGCAATGTACCTACCGCTTCGCCTGATACCACACGGGTAATAACGTCATCAATAGCACCGCTGACGATAACGGTAGGACAGCCACCCATAGCAGCAAGGCGTCCAGCACGGATTTTGGTCAACATACCACCGCGTCCAAGCTTACCGCCGTCTCCTGCAATATCAAATAAATAATCAGCCATTGCACGCTCTTGACGAATCATCTTGGCATCAGGATTATCACGTGGGTTATCAGTGAAGACACCTTCTTGATCGGTTAAGATGATGTACAAATCAGCATTAACCATCGCGGCTGCCATCGCACCCAAGGTATCGTTATCGCCGAATTTAATCTCATCAATCGTGATGGTATCGTTTTCGTTGATAACAGGTAGTACGCGCCATTCTAATAACTGTGTTAGCGCGCCTGTCGTATTGAGATAACGACTACGATTAGACAAATCATCATGAGTTAGCAGGAGCTGCGAGCTTTGAATACCATGCTGAATCAAAGCTGACCACCATGTTTCAATCAAGCCCATTTGACCAATAGAAGCACAAGCTTGTAATGCTGCTAGTTTTTTGGGGCGTTCCTCAAGGTTCATACGTACCACACCTTCAGCAACGGCACCTGATGATACTAGCAGTACCTCAACGCCTTTTTTGTGTAGCTTAGCAATCTGCTTTGCCCACTCATATATGGCAGTACGATCCAGCCCTCGACCGTTATTGGTTAATAGTGATGAACCAATTTTGACAATAACGCGCTGAATATCAAAGTTGCGAGTTTGCTTAACAAATCTTGCTTCTTCCATCGTGTTTGCTATGTCATCTGCCATATAAACTCCTTTTTTTCATATCAATTGATTGTAGGGATTAAATTCACAATTCAAATATAACTGCTCAAGCATACTAGCTTAAGGAACGTACATTACCTCAACGCCATCGTCATCATCGTCGTCAAAATCAGACGCATCCAAGCCTTCACGTGCTGCTTTACGAGCCGCACGATACGCTTCACGCTGTGCTTCAGTGTTAAGACGTACTTCAGCTTCTAAACGCTCGAAACGTTCTTTTTGTGCTTCAGCGAAGATAGGATCTTCTATTTCACGCTCACGCTCAAGTTCAATGTCATTCATTAGATGATATTTGACCGCATCAACGCCTTCACCAGTTAGCGTTGCCGTACGGAAGACCATACCAGTCCAACCAAGCTCTGCGACGATATGAGTACAAAGCGCATTCAAATCTTCATCATTGACCTGATCGATTTTGTTTAATACCAAAATCTGCGGCAAGTTGGCCAATTCAGGAGAGAAACGCTCAAGCTCGTTTAAAATAACGCGAGCATTTTCGACTGGGTCGCTGCCATCAACAGGCTTAACATCAACTAAGTGTAGCAGACGACGCGTACGCGCAACATGCTTCAAGAAGCGAATACCAAGTCCTGCGCCTTCTGATGCACCTTCAATAAGACCAGGAATATCTGCCATCACAAATGAGCGATGACGACCAATATCGACCACACCCAAGTTTGGTACTAGCGTGGTAAACGGATAGTCAGCCACTTTTGGTCTAGCAGCAGAGACTTGACGGATAAAGGTCGATTTACCAGCATTCGGCAAACCAATCAAACCAACATCAGCCACTACTTTTAGCTCAAACTTAAGAACTTTTAGCTCACCTTCAAAACCTGACGTCGCTTTACGCGGCGCTTGGTTGGTCGAGCTTTTGAAATGGGTATTACCCAAACCACCGTCACCACCTTTGGCAATCAGTAGTGTCTGGCCAATCTCAATCAAATCGCCCAATACTTCGTCTGTCTCGGTATCAACTACCGTGGTACCAACTGGTACTGGTAAATAAAGATCATCAGACCCTTTACCTGAACAGTTTCTACTATGGCCGTTCTCAGCACGCATGGCGTCATGACGACGCGTATAACGATAGTCAACTAGGGTATTGGTGTTGTCTTCTGCAATGACATATACATCTCCGCCCTTGCCGCCATCACCACCATCAGGTCCACCACGTGGGACATACTTTTCTCGGCGAAAACTGGCGATTCCGTTACCACCGTCACCTGCTTTTACCGTTACGACGGCTTCATCAATAAATCGCATCTTACGTTCCTTAATTCACAATCCAGTCTATAAACTGGTTACAACCAACGGTTGTATTTTGGGGTTTTGCTATGTTGTTGCGTCAAAATGAATACTGTATAAAGTCTACTTTTACTTAGTGCCCATTATGACAATAACACCCGATAATCAATCGGACTATCGGGTGTTTAAGTATGACAGTTAAAATCCTACCAAGCTATTCAAAGTAGAATCTGCCACAGCGCCATTCTTATGACACGATAGCGCTACTATACTTGGTATGACGTTATTGCTCTACTGTATTTAGTAATCTATGCTGGAATCTGAGCGTAGTTGATTCCGGCCATTTGCGTCGCCAAACGCAATACCTGAGTACTATAACCTACTTCGTTGTCATACCAAACATATACGATAGCTTGGTTGTCAGTCAAAATAGTAGCTTGAGCATCGATAATACCAACATGAGTCGTACCAACGAAATCCGTTGATACCGCTTCTGTAGAATCTGTATAAGCAATCTGCGACTGCCAAGTGCTGCTGTTAGCCATTTTACGCAAGAATTCATTTAACGCATCAGCGCTTGCTGGTGCAGTTTTTAGATTCACGTTCAAGATGGCTAGGCTGACGTTTGGTGTTGGTACACGAATAGCGTTACCCGTTAGCTTACCGTTTAGTTCTGGCAATGCTTTACCAACAGCTTTTGCAGCACCAGTACTGGTGATAACCATGTTCATCACAGCACTACGACCACGGCGGTCTGCTTTATGATAATTATCAACCAAGTTCTGATCATTGGTAAATGAGTGAATAGTCTCTACATGACCATTTACAATACCGTACTCATCATTCAATACATTCAGCGTTGGCGTAATCGCATTGGTCGTACAGCTAGCAGCACTAACAATAGTATCATCACCAACGGTGTCATTGTTCACACCATAAACGACGTTTTTGATATCACCGCCAGCAGGTGCTGTTAGTAGCACTTTTTTTACGCCAGTAGACTGTAAGTGCTTACCAAGGCCTGCTTCGTCTTTCCAGATACCTGTGTTATCGATAACAAGAGCATTGTCGATTCCATAAGCAGTATAGTCGATTTCGCTTGGGTCTTTGGCATAGATAACTTGTACAAAACGACCGTTAACGATCATGCCGTTATTATCATCATCAATGCTGATGCCGCCTAAGAATCTACCATGGATTGAGTCACGCTCAAGCAATGAGATACGCTTAGCCAAGTCACCAGCAGCGGCTGGACGTACAACGATCGCTTTTAGTTGTAGACCTTTCGCGCTTGACGCTTGTGACAATAGCAGACGAGTCAAGATACGACCAATACGGCCAAAACCGTAAAGCACAACATCTGTCGCGCCATTTACAGCACCAGCGTTATTGATAGACTGTAGAGCGGTTTGTAAGTCAGTATCATTAGCAATCAGTTGACCAACATCGATACGAGTGGCTTGGATATCAGTGTTTTCTGAGATAACTTTTACCATCGCTAGAGTATCAGCGATATCGATAGCTTTGGCACCATGGTCGCGTAGCGCTACTTTTTGATGTAAAGCAAGTATTTGACCAACTGAGGTAGAGTCTAGCGTTTCGCCAAACAAAGTCACTTGTACGTCTTGCTTGTTATAGAGCTTGTTTAGTAGCCCCATAAGCTCAATCGCTTGTTGCTCTTGATTGTTGTAATTGTTCAAGTGGTCTTGATGTAATTGGCGTAAGGTATCAGCGTTGCTCACGAGAAACATCCTTATGGTCAGTAATGTATGATCAATAAAATATGAAGAAGTGTAAAATAGATAGGTCGTGTATGCTCTAAATGGCGACTCTAATATGATAATCAACCACTATCAATATGGGTTATTGACGCTAGAGTATTTGAATCGCCTAGATTTTAGCCTAAAACGCCTCATTTTGCCAGTAGTAACCGATTAGCTAGCATGCATAATAGGTTTCATTCTCGTATATAGTTCTCATATACAGCTAGTAATAAAAATAAAGGCAGCCATGTATGCTGCCTTATCGAAACGTGATGAAATAATAATCGCTATAGGGCTCAATTAACTGAAGCAGTAATTTCCGTTACATTTATTATGGTGCTAGATTCACCGTTTGGTTGCTCTGCGACGTCAATGTAAACTCTTTTAAGTCGTAGCCTTGCTGCTGAGCAATTTGACGATATTTAGTATACGTTTCCTGACTGATATTTGGCGAGCGTGCTAGTAGCCATAAGTATTTTTTATCAGGCGTTCCTACTAGCGCAGTTTTATACTCTGCATCACGTGCCAGCACCCAATAATCAGCACGGCCGACTGGAATCCAACGAATCCACTTCGGCAAGAACGTCACTTTTAGTTTGCTGCCGCTTTCATCGACTGGCTTAGCCAAACCTTCTGCGACAATACCTGAGCCGTCTTCAGCCATACATTTGTTAGTAACCGTGATTCCTGAGCCGTCATCTTTTTGAGCATAATTGGCGGTCACATCACCAGCACACTTGCGCTGAAAATACATCGGCAAACGGCCAATTTCATACCAAGTACCTGCATAGGTATTTAGATCTACGCTATCTACAGTAGTTGGCGTACTTGCAGATTTATGAATAATATCACTTGGCTTAACCGATAGCATATCGGTCGTGGTCTTCTCACTCATCGCATTATCAGACATGCCATTAGTTGCCGTGTTATTAGTTGCCATGTTCACTGGCGGCGTGGCCGCATAAGCTGAGAACGCTGCTAACGGTATAATAATTGCTAAGGCAATACCTGTATGTTTGATCAGTCCATTCATAAATATGCGCTCCGGTATTTCTTTGTAGGATGAATTATTTGTTGATGCATCACTTATTTGCTCAGCGTCGATGGCTTGTTCAGAACCACTGTTTAGATTGTCTATTTGATCCTCTAACAGTCCTGACATTAATGGCTCATCGTCATTTAGTTCTTGTGGTTGCTTATTTTGCGCTGACTTATAGCCAGATGATTTGTAGCCACTAGCCACGTCATGATTGTCCTCATTGCTATTTTTTAGATCTTTGCTTATCTCGTTGTTACTCATAGCTGACTCTTTTGCCCTAGGGCTTTTGTCGGCGCTTTTGTATCCAAAATAGCTGTCTTGCGAAGACGTGTCTTTTGCCAGATGGTGCGAATATTCGCCATTCGAGCTGTCGTGATTATAGCTAGCATCGTTACTAGCTTGGGTTGTCTGTTGCGTGTCATCGCCATATTCATTGTCATTGAGCGATTGCTTAGGCTGCTGAAGTTGAGAACCAGCTGCCTGTGAATCAGTCCATGCTGACTCAGGTAACTTATTGGTTTTCATAGGAGTACCATTCTTAAATAGTGATTGTTAAAAACGCTTTATGTACGGCATCTATTTGGTCTCGTTTTCTAAAAGCCATTTGCTTTGGTATAAATCATTCATGCAAAACTTGACTCTACAAAAGCTTTTTTATTATTGTATTTTGAGCATTACTTTTGGTCAGTCATTCTTCTATAAAAATAAGATCAACGTATCGTAGATATGCAATATATATTAAGGACAACTGGACTATTAAAACAGTAGTGCAATGTAGGAAAACGCAACGGTTTGTAAGTAACTATGGGGTTTGAGTGTTGTTTGAACACATCATAACCACACAGTTACTTACTGGATAACTAAGTTAAAAATCAGTTATTTGAACTTACTAAGCTTAATACGCACGTCTAATACGAGTCACATTCAGGCAAATGGAACTATAGATTGTAGATAGCTTTCTTGAGTCATGCGGATTATATAAACTGACTAATGCCTGCCACACTGATACCGCCATACTGCAATGCTTGATTGAGCATAGCAGGTTCTAGCCCGCCTAACCCAATGACAGGCATATCAGCTAACTCTGCTAACGCTGACCATGCTTCCCAGCCAAGCGGCGTGTCATCAGGATGTGTTTGGGTAGCGAGCACAGGCGATACGAAAGTACCAATCACTGGTGGTAGCCCCTGTTGTATCCTCATGTTAGCAAGTTTGTTGGCTGCCATTATGCTCGCGATGTCATGGCAACTGACGATAAGCGGATGGTCTTTAGATAGCGACTGTGTGAGAACTGTAGGACTGCCTACCTCATTGAAACACTGCATCAGTGTTGAGTGTGTCAAATGCTTGCCAACTATTCGCTGGCCAATCTCTGTCTCATTAGCGGTTAGTGAGCCTTGCCCATTTAAAGGCTGCTCATTATCATTAGGTAAAATCGCTAAAATATCTGGACGTGCAGTTATCAATTGCTCAGTAAGATGCTTAGAATTTGCGTCCTTCAAGCGGATATATACCCATGACTCTGATGCTAACTTTTCTTGATGATGCTGTAGCCATGCCGCTGCTGCATCAGTGTGTGTGCCAAAATGTGCCAGAGGATAACTAATCGCTATCTTCGATGGGAGTTTCAACCATTCAAGGATCGTCTTATTAGCAGTGGGCAGATGATACTCTCCTGCTAAAAGCTGTAATTTGCTTACCCAAGTCAGTGCCTGCCCTTCTAAACCTTGTTCACAGTGTCTATGCTGCTCGTACTGCTCTGCTGTCAGCTCAATCTTATAAACCTGTAAGCTGACCTGCTTATCGCCATAATCATGATACAAACGCCCAAGCTTAACGATAGTATTATTATCAAGCAGGATACCCGTCTCTTCAGCCACTTCTCTTATCAACGCCTGCGCTGCTGACTCATCTGCTTCTATCTTTCCGCCGACGAACTCGTAACGATTTCCTTGATGCTGAGTAGCATCTCGAAACCCAAGCAAATACTGGTCTTTATAATGAATGACAGCCACTGCAACATTTACGATATTTACGATGCTGGGTTTGTTAGTTTTCGCCTTACTGTCTTTCTTAGTTTGTGATTGTTGATCTGACCCGTTCGACATACTTATATCCTTTATTTTGGTATTTACTCTGATTATTTCTGATTATTTAATAGTTTTTATAGGCTAGATGATTTATTTAAATTTACTACCTAACTCATTAACTTATATAGATAAAATTTTCATTCGAGATGTTTTATGACAGTAAACTTAGATAAGTTTACATAATAACTGCATTTTATTTTATCAATTGCCTTGCAAATTTATCAAATCTAAATGATAATTATTATCGTTAAAAACAATTACGCTATGGTTAGCCAATTTTTTAAGCCACTTCTTCTCAAAAGGAATTTACTATGAGCATGGTCATCTCTCGTTATTTAAACTGTCGTGAAAACCGTTTACCTACTTTGCAATCACAACATCTATTTGCACTGACTAAAGAGGTACGTATCGAGCATGAAGGCGAAGAGTATCGACTACGCCTAACTCGTAACAATCGCTTGATTCTAACCAAATAACGTCTATTTCAGTGACACCTTTTCAATCCTTCTATAAAAAAACGCCTTCATTATGAGGCGTTTTTTTATAGGTCATATAGTTTAGAAATCACTTTAGAAGCTAACTCGATCAACTTTAGTCAAAAAGCAGTCGTCCTCTAAATAAACGATTTAGAACTGCCAACTATAGACCACATCCACTGCATTTTCCGCTGCTGAGCTTGCTTCTACATAGATGCGGCGCGTCAATTGATAACGAACAGAAAGACTGTTTTGCGCATTGAAAACACCCACACCATAGCGAATGTACAAATCAGGCGTTACGTAACCTGTAACGTTGACATTGGTGTCCTCGCTGCTACCTGAGGCATCGACTGTCAGACTCTGCAAGCCAAACGCTTGCCCGATTTGATTGGTCAGGCTACGAGTACCACTCAGACCAAAGCTCAGTCCAGCGGCAGCCAGATTATTGGTCACTTGCGATTTAAACCCTTGCTCACTGATTTGCGTCGCGCTCTTGTTATCGATGCGGCCTGTCACCAATGCATTCATTGCTTGCTGCTGGGTTAGTCCTGCATTGTTAAAGACGATAATATTGGGGCTGTCAGTCGTTCCTTTGACACGCAGACCAACTGTTTTACCATTAATCGTTTTGGCCGCTTCAATACTCAGACTCGGTTTCATCACATCACCATTGAAACGCACTTGACCATAATTTAACTCTAGGCTTTGGCCAAAGGCATTGATATTGGTACGGCGTGAGACCTGCACAACACCTCTAGCACGCATGATACCTGTGCCATTCTGAGTCACATTAATCGCCCCTGCCAATGGAATGACTGCGCCAAAACCACGGAAGTTGATATCATCGCCCAAATCAACACCGATATCAGCATTGATTGACCAAGGTTTTGAGATAGCCAGTACTTCATCGATATTACCAATCAAACGACGATCTAGTACGACTGCGTCCTCAGTCTGAGTGATGATATCTTCGCTGGCTTCAGGCGGACGAATGGTCGCAGACGGCACACTGATTGCCCCTTTTATATCGACATAACGGTCGCCTGGGCGCACAATGATATCGATATCAGGATCAATTTCAGCAACCAGTAATGGCGGTTGAGTGATGACTAGGCCTTCACCGACGATACTCAATTTGGCTTGCAATTTTTGCTGCCAGTTGACTGTCCCTGACAATTCGCCTTCACCTGTACCACTATTGAACGTGCCATCAATGGTCGCTTGTGTACCGCGGATTTTGGCTGCCGCATTTACTTTGGACAAATTCACTGGCAAATCAAGCATCGCTATACGGCCGTCAGAGAGTTTTACGTCGCCATAGAACTGCGGCTTGGTTAAGGTGCCACCTAGACCACCCGCCATCGTGACATTACCTCTTAGGACGCGCATACCAGGGAAGAAAGGCTTAAATATCGCAAGATCAAGCTCGTTCAGCACCAATGCACCAGAGATTGGTTTAGGGTCTTTATAAGGATCGACGATTACTTCAGCATAACCACGTGCCCCGCGTCCAGTATTGATATCAGTACGCAGCTTGATACCCTCAGGCACAGACAGAGCAATGAGAGACACTCGCTTATATGGCAAGGTCATTGATGTGCTTTCGCCATCTTGAACGAGGCCTATCTTGCCATTGTCTGAGTATAGCGTGGTATTGATAGTTGGCGGACGACCACGTTGCCATCCGACGATTGCTTTACCATTAATCTTGCCATTCCAGTCAATATCTTCTGGCAAGAACACTGAGAATAACGACGTATCTAAATTCTGCAACGCTACATTGACTTCACCTTGGTCTGGTGATGCCACTAGTTTTTCACGTAGACAAAGCTTGCCGGTTTGATCCGTGGCCTGCCAGCAGTGAGCGGCAAGCTGTACTTTTAGATCACGGTTCTCACCACCCTGATTATAAGGCAAATTCACAATCAGCTGTGCAGGTTGCAATTGATTCAAAGTCGCATACTTAGATTTGATGCGGCCTTTTCCAATGACACCTGACCAGCTTAGCCTGTCTCGATCAAAACCACCTTTTAGCCTAGCACCGACATCGAGTTGCTTATTGGCCACATTTAGATCGACTACATGAGACTTTTCGGTACCATTAAAGGACGCTTTAACACTATCGAAACTTTGACCAGCAGCATCTAGGCCTTCAGCCGTCACGATTAACTGACTTGGGCTATTGGCTAAGTTGACTAGCTTGCCGCGTACACGGCCTTGACGCAATATAAAGCCAGGTAGCGCGAGTCGCTCACCGACCAAGTCAATATAAATAGTAGGCAGTGCTTGACCAGCTGGTTGAGACAGCGTGGCACCGCCAGTGACTTTACCAGCCAGTTGACTAGACAACTGATCTAGACTGGTGATGTTAATTTTGGTTTGTAGCTGCTTGGCATTGCCGTTAGCGGTGACATAGTTGTCACCCCAACGCAGTACAAGGTTATTAGCGTTTAAGCTATCAATCAAAGCATTTACTTGCTTGTATTGTGCTTGGGCATCTTGGGTCTGAAGCTGTTTGAAGTAACTTGCTAAATCTTTAGGCAAACGCATCTTCGCTGATAGGCTGCCTTTGGCACTCAGTTGCTGCCCTTTTAGCATGCCATTTAGATTAACTTGTTTAATATTGACAATCTGCTGTGTGTCACTCCAGCGGCCATCTGTATCAATCGTACCAGTAATAAGGCTTGGGGTGTCTTTTAGGAAGTAGCCAATGTTAAAACGATCCATCACTGCGTTGATATCCCACGCAACGCCTTGACGCACATCAACGGTACCGCTGGCATCGATACTACCTGCCGCACCCACATGACGGAAACGATTGATACGTATCAGCTGACTGTCACCACTGGCTTCTATATTCAGCTTACCTGCTGGCAATTGCTCGGCATCTAATATGCCGTTAAAATTTACGGCAAAGCGCTGCAATGTGCCTGCGGTGTTTTTGCTATTTTTTGGCGCATTTTGCCACTCGCCACTGGTTTTTAGATCGCCTGTGATTATCGCTGGATTATTGGGTAAAAAATAACCCAAGTTGAACTGATCAAAACGACCATCTATATTCCAGCCGATATTTTTACGTAAGTCGATAACACCTTTCGCATCAACTGCGCCCGCTTCACCTTTATAGTTCAGCTTACGAATACTAATCAGCTTTGGCGTACCCGCAGCATCGATAGACAGACGGCCTTGTGGTACATCTGCTGTATCAATCCGACCATCAAAACGCGCGTCAAATACTGACAGCTCACCACCTACGATATCAACACTGGCATCACCAGCACCTGTGATACCGATAGAACGATCTGCTTGCGTTGCATCGAGCTGCGCTTGCATATCGGTATCGTTTAAAGTAATTACATGACGCTGTCCGCTAACACCATTTTTGGTGATATTTAGCAGTCGGCCACGCGCACTTATACTACCTGTTAGGCGCTCAAGCGGTAAGTCGCTACGATATTTCTTAGGGAGTAGACCTTTGGTACTGGCATCAATCTGCCATGTCAGTGGACGCTGTTTGCTCGCTAACTGAATCTGTCCTGTGCCGGATAAGTCTCCTACTATGCCGTTATAATTAAGACGATTGATATCAATGACATCACCAGCCTTACGTATACGTAGATCATAGTTGCCCTTGGGGGCAGCATTGAGCTCATTGATAACGGCATTGGCATCGACTGATAGGGTTGAACCACGAACGATGACGTCTGCCTGCCCACTAGGACTGTCGATATTGCCAATATTGGGTACGTTACGGCGGGTTAGGTTTTTCCAGTTAGCATCAATATACCAAGGTGCGACTTGCTTGGACTTGGCAGAGGTTTTACCGCGAACCATATTAGCATTGATATGCTCACCATCGCGCTGACGCAAATCTGCATCAATCTGCGTGTTACCAGTACCATTCTGCTGCTGATAACGCAATGACAGCCTACCGTTTAGAGTTTGCGGCGCATAAGCTTTGAAGTCAGTATATTCATCCGGAATAGCTTGGCGAATATTAAAATTACTGCCTGTCGCACGCACCGTGGCCTCAAAGCTGTCTTTCCAATCTAAAATACCTTGTAACGCCAAACGTCCCGCTGGAACGTCAGCATCTAGGCGATCTATACGTAGCTGACTATTGGCAATAACGGCACGGCCTTGATAATGGCCTGATGGAATGTCTTTGGCCGTCAATTCAGTATTGATACGCAATCGTATTTCAGAGATGACACCAGAAGCTGTGGCCGTACCGCTTTGTAGGCGAATGTTTTGGCTATCAGCATAAGGAATAAGAATATCATCCCACTGTAGTTTTGCATCAAACGGTGCACCCGCATCTAACCCTTGTACGACAAAGTCGCCTTTCACATCGCTATCGTTATAACGACTACGTACTTTACCGACAGTACGTTTAAGCGTTCCCGTTGCAGAGATATTCAATGGGTCGATATAGGCTTTTTCAAGGGCGCTGACTTCCGCAATCGCACTCAAATCTAGTGGATAGTCGCCCTGTAGGTCGATCTCTCCTTGTAAGGCACTGACTTTCACGATATCAGCATACTGCAAGTCACCACGGCCAACGGTTACCGTACTACCCACCCACGTCAGGTCACGCGCCGTAATATCTTGAATAACGATAGGGTCTTTGGTTACTTGCTTATAGATAATTTTCTTAATTTTTGCTTGGTCAAAACGCAAGTTTACTGGCAACTTTAAAGTTTTATAATCAAACGGTTCACCAGTAGGTGGTTTTTTATTGATAATCTCTATGGTCTGGATTTCTGCATCGCTTAAATGCACTTCTTTTGCAAATACTGCACGCCAGCCTATTTTTACATAGGCCTTATCTACTAATATCTCAAGATCTTTAGTCGCTTCAATATCGATATCGGTGACCCAAATACCATCGCGCAAGTTACCGCGTCCGTATTTGAAATCAATACCTGTTTCAACACTGATTTTCTCTAATATAAACTTCGTACCAGCGTCCGTCCCTGCCGCATAAAAAAATATGGCAAACATGATGGCTAGTACAATAAGCACCAATACCAGCAGTTTGAGCAGAAATGACAACGGATACCAACGCCTAACGGCACGGGCATCACGCTGTGCTGGATCTTCATCTGGAGCATTATTAGGCGGGGTATTTTCTGTCAGCATGACACTCAACTACGTTAAAAAATGAAGACCAGCAATCGGTACGATAAGTGATAATTAGAACATTTGGAGCTACTAAACATTTGGAACTACTACATTAAGCGATTATAACGGTGAACCAATAAAGAAGTGTAGTCGTACTGGAATGCTTTCCTCGGTCACGCCAGCAGCCACATCGACACGCACCATTCCTACAGGCGATGCCCAGCGTATACCGACACCAACGCCGACTTTTGTCTCAGTATCAAAATCTTTGTCATAGGCATTACCGACATCAGTGAAGAATGCGCCACGGAAACCTGGTTTAAATTCATAGTTATACTCAGCACTACCGACCGCTAGCACCTGCCCGCCCGTTAGATAGCCTTTGTCTAATGGTGACAAGCTCTCATAGTCATAACCGCGGATACTCTGATCGCCACCTGCAAAGAAACGCAACTTATAAGGTACGTCATAAAAATCATCCGCCCAGATATAACCTGCATTAGCACTACCTAATACTTGATGTTTTTTGTCTTCGCCAAAGCTATAGATACCACTAACACCTGCACGAATAATCGCCATATCGGTATCACTGAATGCGCTATCAGTGCCAGCCTCGATTGAATAGTACTGGCGCATACCTTGAGTTGGGTTGGTAGCGTTATCAGTATCTGTTTTATTCATACCATAGCCAAACAATAGCGCACGCTGTTTCGGACTTGAAGAGGTAAAGCGGATAGGCAGATCATCTAGCGCTGCACCATCAACCCCCGTCTCAAGCTCATCCAAGCGGTAACGCACAGAGTAGCTACGGTTCCAGCCAGTATCACTACGGATATTACGTGCCAAAGCTGCCTTCAGCGTTGTGGTCGACAGATCAAAGTTGCCTTCGCCTTGGTCAATCACTTCCTCTTCATAAGTAAGACGCCCATCTAACTTATCATTGAGCGGATGTTTCCATGGTCGACTGGCATACACAGCCACATTTTTGCTGATTCTCGATACTTCCGTTTCTGCACCTGCTTGATAGCCTTGGCGATTGAGCAAGTTGTAGTCTATTTTTGCGGTAGCGCGAACGCCAGTATCTGTTCCATAACCCAGACCGACTTGAGCATCACGTGGTTTATCCGCGTATACAAACACATATAAAGGTACTTTTTTGCTTTCTGCAACGTCTTGTGGCGTTTTACGTCCTGCTAGCGTTGGCGGTACAAAGTTCTCGTCAGCGATCAGACTTTTTTCGTCAGGGAATATCTTTTGTGCGACATTACTGATTGAGTCACTGATTTTACCCAATAGGTTATCAGCTTCCTGATCTTTTTCATCAAGCACGCGATCATTCGGCAAGCGGCTTAGTCGTTCTGCTTTTTGTCTGATAGCTTGCAGCTTATCAAGGGTGGCTTCATCAGCTTCAAAATCAATAGCAGCGATATCCGCTTCATTGACTGTCTCGCCGCTGTTAGCACTCAGAGCATTATCGCTCTCTGCACCTATATCGCTATTATCATTGACCGTATCTTCTTTGCTAGCAGTTACATTTGAGGCAGCTGCGCCATCATTGCTACTCAGACCTGCGACGCCATCATTGTCTACATTGTTAATATCGTCATCTAATGTGTCGTTACCCTCGGTAGCAGCATTGTCAAACGCCAAGGTACCAGCTTCACTACTATCAGTTGGTGGTAGTATCGACTCGACGTTGACCGTATTAAAGTAACGAGTTGCCGATAAGTCATTACTAAACTTCGTAACTGCTGGACGATAAAACGGCTCACCCGGCGTAAAGCCATAGAGCTGTTGTAATAATGAAAGCTCTACTGGTAGCTTGTCAGGATCTTGGGTCAGCGTATTGGTTTCTTTGTCGTAGGTAAAAAACACCACATCGTCAAACTCGTAACGATCACCCGTGTTATAAACCAACGAGACATCTGCTTTATTGTCCGGCAAAATGATATCAACGGATTTGTTCAGCCAATACTGGTCAAAGTAGCCGTAGGTATTGCTCAAGGCCTCTAAAGCCGCTTTACTGCTCTTATAGACACGATGATTAAAAATATCACCTTCTTGCGGTGGCAAGTCTGCCTCAAGCGATGCAAACTCTTCTTGCTCACTGCCCTCACCGCGAATCTCAATAATACGGCTATCTACCAGTACCGGCTCGCCTAGCTCTTCAATCACAACATTAACTGTATCGCGATCAGGTTGGGTCAAACGCATCTCAACCTCATAGTAACCAACGGCTTTAGCAGCATTCTGTGCTGTTTCGCGCAAACGTGGCAATGCCGCAGTAAAGTCAATAACCGACTGAACTGAAGTATCATCCAGTGCCGCTTTGATGTTTTTCATTGGCTGAATGTCATTATCAGCTTCAACTAGCTGAGCCTTACCATTAGGAGAGTCTTCAGCAGATACTTGCTCTAGATAAATAGCGGTTTCTACATTTGGCAAAGCAACCACGCCACCGTCGTTAAAAAAGCGATTGTACAGACGCGTCACGATATTACCTCTATTACGCGCGCGTGGCCGTGGTCTATTGGCTTGTTCGATGCTTTGATCAACGGCCTGAGTATCATTCTGATAATCTGGTAGATAGTCATTAGGATTGATAATATCTGTCGTCGTATCTTCTACATTGGCAGGCACATTCGTACCAGCTATCAGCTCATCACTACTATCATCAGTCGTCAGGCCACTTTCATTCTTAACAAAAGCTTCATTCCTAGCGACATCTTCATTGCTCAAAGCACCACTTACCTCAATCGGACGTGACATCCCTTCAGCTGTGCTCGCCTGCTCTTGCATTGCTTCACTTCTACCCAACGTCTCGAGGTTGCTAGGCGCTGGCAAGTTTGTTGCATCTAGCTCTGTATCTAGACCAATTGGCGATGTTGTGTCATCTAACGTAGCGATTGGCGCATCAAAGTCACTGTCATTATTGCTAATATTGATACTATCGATGTCTTGAGCGTTCTGCGCATCCATTGCAGCTAGCTCACGATCGATCTGCTCAGGGGTCATCATTTGATAACCCTGCTGCTGGATCTCGGTTGCTTGTTGCAACAGGTCATCATTAGAAGCGATTGATTGAGCATTATTGGGATTATATGAATTGCTTGGACTATCAGTGAAAGTTTCTAGATTTTGAGTGTTGTTGTTTTGAGAAGTTGCGTTTTGAGCATTGGCATTTTGCGTCGTCGAGTTTTTAGAGCCTGACTTTGTCGAGTTAGGTTTCTTAATGCCCAAGCTCTGTTCGCTATAGTCGTCCAATACTGACTGATCAATGATGCCTTGTTCTACTGCTTTTTTTAGACGTAGCGCATCTAGAGCCATATCTAGCTGAGTATCGTCATCTGACAATGTAGCTGATTGCTTGATAGATGCTTGATCATTCGCACTTTGACTATTGTTAGTCTGGTTACTAAGCGTTTGATTACCGTCAGTTTGCTCAGCAGCAGATGAGTTGGTGATAGCCGTATTGTTTGCATTATTAATGGTATCTGCCATTGCCGCAGGTGCCATACCGAACAAACTTGTCGCAAGCGCAGTGCACAGTGCAGAGCGTCTGAAATTTTTACGCGGTGCTGCTGGATATGTACTCAAATTATTACTATCGTTTTGGATTATGGCTATGTCACGCTGCATCATTAGACCCTTGCATGCTCGAGTTGAAGGCTGCTTTATCATCTTTACGTCCTATCAGCTCACGCGGCACAATCTTATCAACGATAACGATCGTCAAGTCTGACCGGTGAATAAACTTATAGCAGTTATCTGCAATTAATGGTTTACTACTTTAATTTTATGACTGGTTATCTATAGTGTCGGCTTTAGCACTCTATGTCTACTGCCTTATAGGCCTGCTAGCTTAGAGAAGGCTACTAGCTTATAGATAGCATTGATGGGCAGTAGCCTTTGTTTTCACTACTATTTATACCCTAAAACGCAATCACATAAAATTTATAAATCATAACTTAGTTAAATATCGAATCATAGCATTGACTGCATGTATTTTCACCGAAGCCTTGCTATTATACGGCTTAATATTGATAAAACCTATGCTATATCTTGATATAGTTTTTAATAAAATTTACGATTATTATCATAAAAAAATTGTCGTTCAGCGCCGCTATTTTCTCTATCAGTCGCGATTTATCTGTAGGAATGTCCATGTCCAACCAGTTTCAGTTATTCAAGCGTCGTCGTTTTAGCGCTATGTTTTTCACCCAGTTTTTGGGCGCATTCAATGACAATATTTTTAAGCAGGCGCTCATACTGGTGCTGACTTATACTGCCGCCAGTAAATTGGGCGTAGAGGTCAGCATCCTTAATAACTTGGCCGCCATGTTATTCATCCTGCCCTACTTTTTGTTTTCTGCTTTGGCAGGACAGATTGCCGATAAGTATGAAAAGTCAAAGCTTACGCAGTTTATTAAACTCCTTGAGCTAGTCATTATGGCAGTTGCCGCGGTGGGTTTTGTCTTTGAATGGTATGCACTGCTATTTGTCGCGTTGTTTTTGATGGGTACACATTCGACTTTCTTTGGACCGATTAAATACGCTTATCTGCCACAAGCGATGAAAGAAGATGAACTGGTCGGCGCCAACGGCCTTTTTCAGATGGGTACTTCGCTAGCTATTTTAGTCGGTATGATTGTCGCTGGTATTTTGACTCAGCTATCACAATCCCTGTATTGGATTAGTGCCACGGTATTGGTTGTTGCTGTTTTGGGATATTTAGCCGCACGCTATATCCCTAATATGCCAGCGATGCAGCCTGACCTGAAGATTAACTGGAATATTATTACGACTAGCTTGGCCACTGTCCGTTACTTATACTCTTTGCCTTTTTTATTCTTTATCATTCTTGGCAACAGCTGGTTTTGGTTTTATGGGGCGACGTTTTTGACCCAAGTGCCAGAGTTCAGCAAGGTGATTTTGCTTGGTGATGAGTCAGTCGTTATTTTCTTACTCACATTGTTTTCTGTTGGTGTGTCAATCGGTTCGGTGCTGTGCAAAACCTTGACCAAAAACAAAGTCAGCTTGCGTCTGTTACCTTTCGGTATTGCTGGATTAAGTATCTTTGCTATTGATTTGTATTTTTCACTTTCAGGTTTAGATATAAATGTGAATAATGACACATTACTTGGCATCGGTGATTTGTTTAATATAAGTGGTAGCTGGCGGGTATTCGCGGATTTATTCTTATTAGGGTTCAGCGGTGGTTTGTATATCGTACCGCTATATGCTTCTATGCAAGCCTACGCACCTAAGAGTCATCGAGCACGTATTGTTGGCGCGAATAATATTTTTAATGCGATATTTATGGTCACATCAGCGATTTTTGCGATTGTTATCTTAAATGTTTTAGGGTTTACGCTACCGCAGCTATTTTTGGTGACAGGGCTATTGAATATAGTGTTTGGTGCATTTTTATACATCAAACTCAATAAACATATTAAGCATGCCGTTATCCAAACCAACGATGGTATAACACCGTAAATATGGTTAGCGCCTTAAATAAGTTTGGCTCCATAGATATAGTCTAATGTTGGGCTGATGACTTCGTTGCTTTTATTTCTATAGCAACCTACGAACTATCTATAGGTTATTTATGAGCTATCCAGACAGTAATATTCGGGCCGATAATTTAGATTGTTTGTTATAGTAATACGCATTATCCGTTACGTTTAAACGGTAACACACTTTATTTTATTGACAGTTTTTAACACCATCAGGAGTGAGTTATGACCCTGCGTCCTTTATCTAAAATTGACCAGTTGTTACTTGGGGTCGATAAGGCATTACGAGCTGTCGTGCCACATTCTAATCCAAGCACGCGTCCGTTGCCCGTCAGTAGCGATGAGATTCCTGAGCTGACCATCACAGAAGCGCGGCACGTTTCAGGTCTTATGCGTATCAATCATACAGGTGAAGTATGTGCGCAAGGTCTATACCATGGCCAAGCGTTTGCCGCGAAAGATAGTGGTGTCAAACAAGCCATGCAACAATCGGCCGAAGAAGAAGTCGATCATTTGGTCTGGTGCGAGACTCGTCTAAGCGAACTTGGTAGCCATGCCAGCGTATTTACACCGCTTTGGTACGGTATGTCTTTTGGACTCGGTGCAGTCGCAGGCGCGATCTCAAATGAGTTTAGTCTAGGGTTTGTAGCGGAGACAGAAGCGCAGGTCAGCGAGCATCTACAAGATCATATCAAGCAGTTACCTGAGCATGATCAGCGCTCAAAAGAAATACTGGCACAAATGGATAAAGAAGAACTGCATCATCGTGAGCTTGCACTTGCAAGTGGCGGCGCGGCCCTATCTCCAGCAGTACGTCGGACCATGCGATGGATGGCAAATCGTATGAAAGATACCGCTTATCACTTATAGCTTATGGTTACAGGTACTGTGGTTAGCTGCTGTTGTCGATTTTCTTACTCATCAACGTCTGCACAGATTTACGTAGGTTTGCTTAATTCTAGCGATTAACAATCCTACCACAGATAGCGTGAAGCTTAATTTGCTACGGTATTAAAAATTTGTACGATTTTGCAGCAATGCGCTATTTATATTACCGTCCAATCAATGAATAACAACCAAATAAATTACACAAGGTAACGATTTTTATGAAAGCGATTCTCTCTAGTAGCCACTCTATTAAGTCACCGAAGTTTGCAACGTTGACCGTCATGGCTGCAACCTGTGCCATGCTGTTATCTGCACCTGTGAACGCTGCAGAAACTGATGCCACTGCAACGGCTGTACCTAGTGCGATGGACTCAAGCAAACGTGTGATTCGTCTTGCTCGTCCTAATGCAGCTATCAGTCCTGCTCAAGCCAATGCCGCTCAAACAAGCTTGCCAGCAACACCTGCGAGCAACAGTCAGCCGACTAATGCACAAACAACTAACATGCAACTAAGCGGCACTCTGCAAAACAATGCATCTGTCAGTACTGCTCAGCCTCAAACACCGCAAATGATGTCGCCTGCTGCTGCACCTGTCATGAACGGCACTACTCGTGTCTATGAGCCTGGTCCAATGACAGCTACCGGTATCGACTTGCGTAGCGGACAACTTCCGAATATTCCTACACCGCAGGTACAGCTCTCAGACATGAGCTTTGTGAAAACCGTACTGATTCCACAACAAAAAGGGCTAGGTACTGATAAGCTTGATGTCAGTTTATTAGATGACTTCATCGCTGACGTATCCCCTAACGCGCGTCACTATCCACCAAACTTCCCTAACCGTTCACAGCGCCATTACACGCGTGAAAAAATCAAAGTATTGGCTGATTGGATCGAGCCATATGCCAAGTCGCCAGACGCGTCTTTTGATGTATTGCTTCGTGCCGCTAAGCTAAACGGTATGGGTCGTAACCTAGACTTAGGTTCAGACTACACAGTACGTGGTGGTCAATATGTCGATCGCGCTATCAAGCTGCAACCTGATAGTGGTGAGGCTAACTTCCTATACGGCATGATGCTATCAGAAGGTGGCGGTTTCAAAGAAGGTCAAAAGTATCTAGATCGAGCTGTTGCTTTAGGCTATACCGAAGCAGAACAAAGCTTGGCACAGTCAGATCTACTTAGTGACCGCCGTGCTAATGCGTTAGAACGCCTACGTCGTCTTGAAGGGCAATACCCTAACAATACTGTTATTCCTCAACAAATCAAACTCGTTGAAGAAGGTAAGTTCTACATTTGGGATATCCCTGCCCCTGACATCAGTGTAAAACCAGGTGCGTAGAAATGCTGTACTTGTTGAGATTAGCTGCTACTGAGGGTTTGATTCAAAAGATATTTGTTTAATAAGACTTTCACTAGGTCAAATATCTAATAAATAATCTAAGCTTTAAATACCAAGCGCTTTTGTTTTATATCTATAAGACAAAAGCGCTTTTTTTCGATTATCAGAAACCCATTCGGTTTAAAACACGCCTTTATAGAACTGCAAATGAATAGTCTAACGCCAAAAGTTGCGCTACACTCATTATCAATTGCTACTTTCATTATTGATACTCTCATAACTACCGTTTATTGGACTGACTTATGACTTTCGCTGGCTTTGGCAAACAGACAGTAGTGCATACTAATAAAAAAACCCTGCCCATTACGTCACTTATGCTTTTGGCGGCAGCAGTATTGCTACCAGCGTGTAGTACGGTGACGGTAGATAGACAAGCCTCGGCCAAGACCATCTCAGCGCAGCGTGGTAATATCGTCACTGACAATGCGCTAAGCAGCGATACAGCATCTGCTTTATTATCAGCAGGACTGAATGAGCAAGCCTGTATGCAGCAATTTGACTTATGCCTGACTCAGCTCTCTGACAGTATGCTTAACAGGCACTATCGGCCTGCCTTAGCTATTTTTGCAGAACTGCACTATGCAAAAGCGCGTCAACTATCTGATTCAAAAAACTGTCGTAATGCGCTGGCACGCCCGCCACTTGATCCGTATTACGCCAATGCGCCTTTAAGTAATGAGGATTCAAAAACACAGCAAGAAGAGACTGACCTGTGTTTAACCGATTATCAAGCAAGGTTATTTGATGCCGTCAAATACAGCTACACCTATCTGTTTTATGACAGTTTAACCCATGACTTTGAAGGTGCAGAGCAAAATAGCAATAGCCATCGTGCGCAAAACCGTATTCCGAATGACAATGATATCCAAACCCAAGATATTTATAACGCTGCTAGCAATGACGTTATTACTCAAATCTACCAATCGACTGAAAATGCCAATAAATTGATGGGTGATACGACAGTAGAGTATTTGCCAATAACCTCTACCAAGCGTGACAACACCGATGAAGCAGCAATTGCCAATCGACCTCCACTAAAGGGCAAAGCAACAGACCAAGTCAAAGTCATGAAAGTTACCGTAGATGACTACAATCTTGATATTTATTTGCCCAACGAAAACAACTATCTGCAAAACGCCCATAAACAAACTTCCGCTTTGGCAGACTTATCATCCACTTATGAGCTGCGACTCTCCGGTCTCAATTCTGTGAGCAAACGCCCCGGCTTAGGCATCAGTTTGGTTGCTTCGTTGGATGATCGCTATACCACCACGATCCGTCAATTGCTAGTCGCCTCCTTATCTGGTCGTCTAACAAATGAAGATAAAAACACCGACGACAGCGAGCCAAGCTCTCGTATTTATCCCACGGGACATCTTTTACTAACTGGATTGATTAAGCCAGATGGCGATAGCGTATTAGATGCGCTGAGCAGTCGTAAGCTTGATATTCATTTATATAACCCGTACCAAACCGAATCCGTTAATATTCTCAATGATGACTACCCACTGGCAGCTAACTTTTCGGCGGGATATGGCTTATGGCTATCAGAGAACCAGTTAGATGGCGTAGGTTATTTAAACTTGATTACGCGCCAACCAGATGCTCAGCTGCCTAAACTCTTTATGCTCGAGCCTTATGATCCTGATAAACGCGTGTTGATTATGTTGCACGGTTTGGCCTCTAGTCCGGCCACTTGGGTCAATCTGACCAATGATA
Source organism: Psychrobacter proteolyticus (assembly GCF_038155145.1). Taxonomy (GTDB): domain Bacteria; phylum Pseudomonadota; class Gammaproteobacteria; order Pseudomonadales; family Moraxellaceae; genus Psychrobacter; species Psychrobacter proteolyticus_B. The sequence continues at coordinate 171,379 of NZ_JBAKAY010000001.1, read as the reverse complement.
TTCTTAATGATGACAAGCTGCGTGATAATTACCAAGTTTGGCAAATATTCTATCCAACCAATCTGCCTATTTTAGAAAATCGTTATCAGATTCAGCAGCTAATCAACAGCACGTATCAGCAGACTGATCCCAATGGACAAAATCGTGCCAGTCGAAATAGTGTGATTATCAGTCATAGTATGGGTGCCATTATCGCTCGTATGATGCTATCTGATGAAAATTTAGTCGATGATTTGGATAAGCTCAATGACAAAGATATCCTCTCTAGCAATGAGAAACAGCAAATCCGTAACGCGCTCAAAACGTCTTTTGGCGAAGATGAGTTAAAGGAACGATTTGAGCTACAAGCATTGCCACAAGTAGACACCGCTGTTTTCCTATCTGCACCTTTCCGTGGTACCGATTATGCAGATCGTTGGTTTACCCGTGCGCTACGCCGCATCGTTTACTTACCCGTAGGTCTGGTCAAAACATTCACTGATAACTTAGCGACCATTGCCACACAAGGCGACTTGGCACAAAACCCACTGGGCGCGTTATATTTGCAGAACGGTGCCAGCCAGTTAAGTGATAAGTCTTCTTTTATAGAGTTAACCAAAGACATCACTATGAATGAGCGTATCACTTACCATTCAATCATTGCCAATAACGATGCCGATATCACTAAAGGATTGGCGCAAACGCAACCAAATGGTGCCAAGATTGATTTGTCTCAAGCGGTAGAAGACAACTCCGGAAATAAAACAGCGAGTGTTGATGTGAGTGACAATACTGAGACATCACAGTTACCACCCGAGCCGCTTGTTGCCGCTGTAACGGTCAATGATGATATCAGTCAGGCACTGACCGAGCGTTTGTCAGATGGTATCGTGCCTTATAATAGCGCCCATCTCGATGGTGCCGCATCTGAAACGATTATCAACGGTGGTCATAGTATTCAGACCAATCCGCAGACCATTTTGACGTTGCGAAGGATTTTGCATAAGCAGCTACAAGAATGATGTAGATTTTTGTTATTTCACGAGGTTTTTGATGTGCAAATCGTAACCTTTAAACATCAGTTATAGATTTCGGATAAGCAGTATGTTCACACATACTGCTTTGTTTTTAATAATATTAATTTTATTTTTCAATGTTTGAATTATGTTATTTTGATGACTCTTAGGTCTGCAACAGACAGACTGGGTTGCTTGCGTGTATATCTAGGTGAGCGCATAATATATCTATAGCACATGACAGTAATATGTAAATTTATAAGGACATAAATTATTCAATTCAGCTAAACAGTGAGTCGCAAACTTAGCCACAGTTTATGTCTAATGGAGCTAAGTCCACGTCACTGAGCTATTGCCCGTAATGCTTGCCACTTTGAGCAATGGATAGTTACGGACAGTTACTTGAGCGTTGTATGGAAGTCAGCGCTATTCAGCTAACAGATGAGAGTAACCGTTTATGTTCGCTACATTTATGATTGACCAGCTCGATGCGCTGATGCTTGCGCGTATCCAATTCGCTTTTGTTATCTCGTTCCATATCGTCTTTCCTGCCTTTTCTATCGGTCTTGCCAGCTGGCTTGCGGTGCTTGAGTTCCGCTGGTTAAGAACTGGTGAACCTATCTATGCTGAAGTCTACAAGCATTGGGTCAAAATATTTGCTGTCGTCTTTGGTTTAGGTGTGGTATCAGGCGTGGTGATGTCCTACCAGTTCGGTACTAACTGGGCTGTATTCTCTGATAAAGCCGGTAACGTTTTAGGCCCATTACTTGCCTATGAAGTATTGACAGCGTTCTTCTTAGAAGCGTCCTTCTTAGGGATTATGCTATTTGGGTGGGGCCGCGTGAGCAAACGCATGCATTTTGCTTCAACCGCCATCGTTGCTATTGGTACCTTGATTTCAGGTTTTTGGATATTGGCTGCCAACAGCTTTATGCAGACGCCTCAAGGTTTTATGATGGGCGCAGATGGCCTGCTCTATCCTACTGACTGGCTTGAAATTATCTTCAACCCTTCATTCCCTTACCGCTACGCTCATATGATGACCGCAGCCTTTCTAACGACTGCTTTTGTCATCGGTGGTATCGGCGCATATTATATTCAATCCAAAAAGCATGTCGAGCACCGCGCGCATGGTCGTGTGATGCTAGGTATGGCGATGATTATGGCCATCTTTGTTGCGCCTGCGCAGGTATTGATTGGTGATGAGCATGGTCTAAATACCCTTGAGCATCAACCTGCTAAAGTGGCTGCGATGGAAGGACTCTGGGAGGATGAGCGCGGTGCCGCACTACGTCTATTTGCGATTCCTGACCAAGAAAATCAGACTAATAAGTACGAAGTAAAAATTCCTTATGTGACTGGTTTAATCCTAACCCACTCGTTAGATGGTGAAGTTAAAGGGCTCAAAAACTGGGCTCCCGAAGATCAGCCACCCGTCATTATTGTGTTTTGGGCGTTTCGTATCATGGTTGCTATTGGCATGCTTATGGTACTGGTCGGCCTATTCAGTCTATACAAATACTTCAAAAAACAGCAGTTCAATACTGACAGTGTGTGGTTCCACCGTGCTTGGATGATGATGACTCCGCTTGGTTTTATCGCCTTATTATCAGGTTGGTTCGTAACCGAGACAGGACGTCAGCCTTGGACGGTTTATGGCGTGATTCGTACTGCTGAAAGTATGTCTCCTCTTGCAGCACAGCAAGTAGCGACCACATTGATTGGCTTTATCGTACTGTACATATTTGTCTTTGGTGCAGGCAGTTTTTATATCTTGCGCTTGATTGCTCAAGGGCCGAAACCTTATACAGATCCTGCAGAAGATAACTTCTACGAGCACTCAGTAACTGAGAGTCAAGGCCGCGCGTTAAGTGGTGATAGTAATCCTGCCAAAGGTACTGAAGAAGGCTTAGATGAGCCTGCAAACGATGTCGATGATGGAGGATTACGCTAATGTTTAACTTCGGTGATGTATTAGATTTACCTCTCATTTGGGGCGGTTTGATTGCTTTGTCTGTCTTTGTCTATGTACTGCTTGATGGCTTTGATTTGGGCTGCGGTATCTTGTTCCCATTTGCAGGATCAGATAAAAACCGTAGCCGCATGATGAACTCTATCGCCCCATTTTGGGATGGTAACGAGACGTGGCTAGTGCTAGGTGGTGGTGGTTTATTCGCAGCATTTCCTGTTGCTTATGGCATCATCATGACAGGTCTATATTTGCCAGTAACTGCCATGTTGTTCGGTCTTATCATGCGCGGTGTGGCGTTTGAGTTTCGCTTCAAATCCTCTTCGCGCCGACATGTATGGGATACCTTTTTCTTTGTCGGCTCAGTTGTTGCCACTTTCTCTCAAGGCATAATGCTTGGGGCGTTAGTGCAGGGGTTAGAAGCCAGTAATCGTCTATATACTGGTGGCCCATTTGATTGGCTCACACCCTTCTCGATTGTGTGCGGATTTGCCATGATTATCGGCTATGCCTTACTTGGTTCAACGTGGCTTATCATAAAAACAGAGCATACATTACAAGTATGGGCGCGCCAAGTTTCTAAATGGATGCTTACTGCGTTACTAGTAGCGATGGTTGTGGTCACAGCATTTATGTACTTCTCAGACATCGATGCGTTAGAGGGATGGTTTAGTTTCCCAGATTTGTTATACCTTGCTCCTATGCCTATCATTGTCATGCTCTTATTCTTTATCATGCGTAAAGACTTAAAAACTGAGCGTGAGTATCGTCCATTTTTACTAACGGTTGCCTTATTTTTAATGGGTTATATCGGGGTTTGTTTCGCCCTATTCCCTTATATCGTACCGTATCAAATGACGATTTATGAGGCTGCTGCTGCCGATACTTCATTATCATTCATGCTGATTGGCGCATGTATCATGTTGCCGATTATCTTGAGCTATACAGCATTTGCTTACTATACCTTCAAAGGTAAATCTGATCACAATCCGATGTACTAGTCGCTAATCGCGGCAAGTAACGGATCAGCTAAAAAGGATGGCTATCATCGTTTATAGATGGTAGTCACACTTCAAACGCTAATCAGGAGATCTCTATGAAAAAGTTCAGTAAAAAACAATCACAATGGGCATGGTTCGTGGGTCTATATTTAGCAGGGTTTTTAGTCGTATTTACCATTGCTCAGCTAATTAAACTGGCCATGGGTGTTTAGCATCATTACCTACTCATACGATTGAGTGCTAGTTAGTTAATGAATCGCTTGATAGATGCTACATTTGCATTTTTGTCTTGCCTATATACCCTGTAGATGTATCGCAAAAATAACTCTATATGCATAAAAAAAGCAGCGTTGAATAATCAACGCTGCTTTTTATTTATCTTAAATGTATCAGCTTGGATTACCTGCATGCTCGATATCATTCTGTTCGATAAACTCATTAACCTGTGTTAGACGCTCAGGTGTCCCCACATCTATCCAATTATCTGTCGTCACTTCAGCGGTAATCTGAAACTTTATCATTGCTTGCTTTAGTAGTGGTGCTAATGCAGCAGGCTGTCCTGATACCAACCCTTCTACCAATTTGGGTGACATTACGCTAATACCCGCGAAGGTATACTTATCTGCATCGCCCACCGGCTGTTCACTAGCAAGACCGTTATTAATCGCGAAGTCACCGCCATTATTGTGTTCTGGATTATCAATCAATAATAAATGCGCGCGCTGATCCACTCCCAATATATAGTCTGTTAATTGAGAGAAGTCATAGGTAGTCCAGACATCAGAATTGACCAGAATAAATGGCTCATCCTTTAGCTTACCTGATTGTAATGCCTGAAAAATGCCGCCTGCGGTCTCAAGCGGTTCATCGTCTTCTACTGACCAATGCAGCTTTACGCCATACTGTGAACCGTCGCCTAAGCTGTCCATTAGCTTATCTGCCAACCATGATGCATTGACCGTGATATCAGTAATGCCTGCTGCTTGTAGTGCTTTAATATGCCATACAATAAGCGGTTGACCTGCGACTTCAACCAAAGGCTTAGGTGTCTCAAGCGTTAATGGACGTAGGCGTGTGCCCTTGCCAGCTGCCAAAATCATGGCTTGTGTAATCGTAGAGGTAGACATCTGCGCTCCTATCTTTATTATTTAAATTAATTTAGCTGAGCGTCATCTACGCTGAAGCAAACTTCTCTTTATAAGCAGGTAGCACTGCCTCTTGTAGCCATTGATTAAACGGTATAACTGATTGCTTTAGTTCATCGTTGCCATGTTCGGCAAGCCAGTTTAATTCAATAATCAAATCGCGCATGACTTTAGGAATATCCGCCAAATAACGGTCTTTGCCATCGCGTTCAGACAAACGAATAAAAATCCCTAATACCTTTAAGTGACGTTGTACGCCTATGACATTCACATCGTTTTCAAACTGCACCGCGCTGTCAGCAGTGGTTAGTGACTTTTGTTTTTGTAGCTGCCAAAAGTCATTAATCCATGCAGATATTTGGCTCTCTGACCACTCAACATAAGCATCGCGGACTAACGACACTAAGTCATAAGCATATGAGCCAATGACGGCATCTTGAAAATCAATCACGCCCAACTTTGATTGGTCTGCTTGATCTTGCATGAGGTTGCGGCTGTGATAATCACGATGGACCACCACTTGTGGCTGTCGCAAAATCTCATTCATTAGTGCTGTTTTTAGATTTCCCCAAATCTGCTCATTTAGCGCGACACCAATATAAGGCATAAACCATTCGCTAAATAAATCCATCTCACGGTCTAATAGTGCTGTGTCATAATCTGGCAATTGGTGTTGCGACTTTGCCGTTTCTACTGGTACCGTTTGTAGCACGACCAATGTCTGCATTGCTAGCTGATAGTAGTCATTGATTTGGTCTGCGGTGGCATCGACCAGCAAATGGGCAAATTCTACTGTGCCAAAATCTTGTAATACCAAAAATCCTTTTTCTACATTTTGTGCAGTCAGAGTCGGCACGTTGACAGCAGGTGCCATCAGCTTAGCGACATTGATAAACTGCAGCATCGCATCTTGCTCGTCAGCGGAGTCCATGACGATATAATGCTTATTGACGCTATTGTCTGTCTCTGATAGTTCGATACGATGATATCGGCGGGCACTAGCGTCGCCAGGTAAGCTGTCTAGACTAAAGGTTTGATCTAAAAATACTTGCTGTAACCATTGTTCTAATTGCTGTTGACGGTTGTTGTTTTCATCGATCATATCAGTCTCTAAAGTCGTTTTGTCAGTCATATTGGGCATCGCTGGTTAAATATAAGTCATAAATAATTAAAGTAGTGATAAGTCTGACAAATACTTGCTAAAATAGCGATATGTGTCGGTGCTATACAAGCTGCCGCAGACGTATTGCTATATCATTCGATACTTAATGTCGGATAGAATCGCTATCGCTACTTAAAAATCAGCATGGCTATATTATAAATTTTGGTAAATAGTGTAGCTGATTTGGTTTTTTTTGACTATGATTAGTCGTCATTATATGTAAAACATCCGAATTTTTGAGAATACATTAGTCATATTTTAGTCGCTCGTTCACTGCTTTATGTCGTTCGGTGATACCGCTACTAAACTCAGTCATGCAATCCAATAAGCTCTGCAATCATAGGTGTGCCCTTGTTATATTCTCCGCTTTACCAAAGCATCCGCTTGATCTTATTTGGTGCCTTAGGCTTATCTAGCCTAACTGTCAGTGCTGCCATTGGTGATGCCAATACGCAAAAAACTGAACCACTAACTACGGATAGTACAGGCAGCTATGCGTCTAATAGTGTGGCGACTGACGCCAATAGTATTAGTCGTACTCAAAGTAATGATGGCTATCAAGAAGCAGATATTCTAAATGATAGCTATCCAGACGATGCTAATTCTGCTAATACGAATAACGCTACTTTATCGAATGATACTGCGTTAAATAGCAGATTCTCTGAAAACAATGACCTAGATATCACAGATATTAATGAGGCTGCTGACTCTGAAGCTTTTAACAATGAAGTGTCTAATGATACTAATCTAAATACAGCAACCAGTAACCAAGCAAGCATTGATACACCAGATAGCAGTGCCTTTGTCCCTAAAGCGGTAACAACGGACAATGGCAAACTAGATCTTAATGATGAGAGTATTCAAGCCAGCTTAATGCGCTTAGCAGAGTTTTATGAGCTAACGCCAGATACCGATGCTTCAACATTAAACAATGGGGCTATCAGCACTGAAGCGAACAATGCTCATAATAACGCCATGCCTGCCGCACAGACAATTCCAAAGGTCGGTAGAGATTTACGTCTGTTGCCAAATGCCGTGGACAGTGCCCAGCGCTGTGAAGGTCAATGGGTATATCCGCAGAGTAACCCCAATTATCAACGCGCTGTAAACGAAGCTGGTACGGCAAACGGACAACCAGCACCAAATGTGGCTAGTGTTCCGAACAATCAAGCCCCTTTATTTACCGAGTCTGATTACGGTTATTACAACAATATTAATTATGCCGAGCTATCTGGCAATGTAAAAATTGACCAAGGCACTCAGCATATCGAAGCAGAAAAAGTCATGATTGACTTGAGCAATGGCGTTGCGGCGGCTCAAGGTAGAGTCATGTTTACAGATAATGCGACTGGACAGCGTACAAGCAACGTCTCTACAAACAATGCCGCTACAAATAATCGCCAAGCCAGCTTTAATGATAGAGCGGCTCAAGGCGGCCTAATTGGCGTTGCAGACAGCTTGAATTACAATACTGAGACTGGTCAATCAACGGCCAATGATGTGGCGTTTGCTAGTGTTGGACTACAAGCGCACGGCTATGCCAAACGCTTAAACAAACCGAATGAGAGTGAATACGAGCTGGATCAGGTTATGTTTAGTACCTGTCCACCTACCAACCGCAAATGGCAGTTTGAAGCGAAAAGTATCGATCTAAATACCGATACAGGACGCGGCGAAGCGTATAACACCACTTTCCGTGTGGCTGATATACCCGTATTTTATCTCCCCTACTTTAACTTCCCGATAGACAGTCGCCGTAGTAATGGGTTTTTATTACCAAGTGCCAGTGTCAGTAGCGAAAGCGGTCTTGAAGTTGATATTCCTTATTATTTCAACTTGGCACCTAACTATGATGCCACTCTTAACACGCATATTTATACTGATCGTAACCCCATGCTATCAGGTGAGTTCCGTTATCTGACTGAAAATTATGGGGAAGGTATTTTAAACGGTTCATACTTACCTAATGATAAAGAGTATGACGACGAAGATCGTACCAGCTTGTTTTATGACCATACTTGGGCGTCGAAAAGCATTCCACGATTAAGTGCTGATGCCGAATACAACTATGTGTCGGATGCCGATTACCTTAATGATTTTGATACGTTGGGCTTGTCAGACAGCACCATAAACTTGCCACGTCGTGCCCGCGTCAATTATTACAATGATTATGTCGATGGGGAGCTGAAAGTAGAAACCTTTCAGACTTTGGATGCATTCACTGATAGCGGTGAGGCGTTAGAAGACAAAGACAAACCGTACTCACGTTTGCCACAGCTCAAATTAAATTATCGTCTGCCTTGGGCCGAGCGCTTCGATATCACTGGTATTCATGATTCTGCATACTTCAAAAAGTCTATCGATGATGGCTCTGAAAATGAAAAAAGTGGCGCACGTATTTACAATAAACTGAGCGCCGCCTACCCAATGGAAACTTCTTGGGGTTATATCAAACCTAAGCTGAGCTTGCAGCATCTATATACGTCATATGATGAAGATAGCTTGGAAGATAATCAGCTTAGTGAAGAAGATGGCAGTCAATCTGTGTTTGTTCCGCAAGCCAGTATCGATGCAGGTCTACACTTCTATCAAGCGGGCTCACCATTTGGTGCGTTTGACGATACGATGGGCGGCTATCGTTTACTTAGCCCACGCGTAAAATATACGTATTCACCGTATAAGAACCAAAACGACATTCCTAACTTTAATACGCGTATTGCCTCTATTAACTATGAGCAGCTGTTTTCGGACAGTTGGTTCTTAGGTCATGATCGCTTGCAGGATTTGCACTCTATTACGCCTGGCGTCAATTATCGTTACATCGATGCAACGGGTGTGACACGTTTTGATGGTAGCATTGCAGAACAGTTCTATCTAGATGATGGACGCGTAACACTTGATGATGATCAGCCAGTTTTTACCTCGTCTTCTTCAGGTATGGTATGGGATACCAGCACTCAGCCTTACAATAATTTTTGGGTTGATGTTAGCGGTGCCTTAACCAGTAATTATGATTTGAACTACATTACGACTGAACTGCGCTATCAGCCGTCAGACAATAGCTTATTTAATGTGGGTTATGTTAAGCGTCAGCGTGATGACAATACTGATCAGTTGCCCTTGTCTGCGTTTACCGCTTCTGCTGTTTTTCCTATCAATAACAGCTGGCGTATATTGGCTCAGGGTCAGTACGATTATAATCGTAACAAGATGCTTGATTCACTCATCGGTGTTGATTACGAAGATTGCTGTTTCGGCTTTGCTGTTTATGGTCGCCGCTATTACAATGACCTAAACGTAAAAGACGAGCCAACACAAGCTATTATGGCAGAAGTTAGATTAAATGGTCTTGGCAGCGGTAGTAGCCGTTTGACACGATTGCTTGCTGATAAGATTTTGGGCTTTGAACCTGTACAAACGGCATGGAAAGACTAACCAGTTTTTTGCTAGATTAGAGTTATTTACGTAAATATTTATAAGACACTATTTGAACCCCTATTATGGGAAACGCTGTCGAATATTTTATTATTAAGAGTATTGGATAGAGTTGACCGACTACCATCCGATGCAATGACATTGATGAGGAGCATCATGAGATTTTTTTCTTTACGTCAGACTAGCAGAGCAGTATTGCTATCTATGGCAGGCCTTACGCTTACGTTAAGTGCCAACGCTGCTACTGTCAAACCTGCAGCAGCTCAAGCTTCTACTTCTGCTGCGCAAAGCTCAGTTGATCGCTTGACGCCAGCCAATAGCACAGACGGTATTATTGCTTTAGTCAATGAAAATGCTATCTTAAAAAGCGAACTGGTTGATGCTATCGAGCAGACTCAAGCACGTGCAAAAGCTGCTGGAGAGCCTATCGCAAATTCAGCACAACTACAGTCTGAAGTGTTAAACGCGCTTATTTTGCGTGAACTACAGTTATCTATGGTCAAACGCGCGGGACTGTCTGCCGATGAAGCAGAAATCAATCAACGTCTTGGTCAAATCGCTCAAGCTGAAGGTCTTAATAGCATCGCAGCATTGCAGCAACGTCTAGATGCCGCACAACCTGGTAGTTATGCCAATCTACGCGCCAAACTGATCGAAGAGGCTTCTATCCAAGCGCTACAGCAGCGTCAAATTACTCGCCGAGTACGTATCAGTGAGCAAGACATTGATGCATTTTTGGCCTCGCCTGAAGCCAAACGTCTGAATCAAAGCGAATATCAAACCATTCACGTACGTGTGCCTTATATAGATGACTATAGTCGCCTATCAGCCGCTCAACGTGAAGAAGCATTAAAAGTCGCGCAAGCATTACGTACGCGTTTGCTTGAGCCAAATGTCAACGTCGCTGAAGCCGTTGCTGCTAGCCAAGGAAGCTATCCGATTCCATTGCAAGGTGGAGATATGGGCTTTCATAAGGCTGCTTCTTTACCGACAGAGCTGTCTAGCAAAATTACTAAGTTAGACGTCGGTACCGTAAGCGAGCCATTATTGACTCCTGAAGGGATTGATATCATCAAGCTTGCTGATAAAAAAGCCAGTAATACGATGCTGATACCACAGTGGCACACTCGCCATATCCTAGTCAAAGTTGATGATCTACAAACTGACGCGCTTGCTGAACAAAAAATTAATGATCTATACGAGCAGCTTCGTGGCGGCGCTGACTTTGCTAGCTTAGCCTCTACGTATTCAGACGATCCAGGTTCTGCGGGACGTGGCGGTGATCTTGATTGGGTTAGCGAAGAAGATATGGTAGGTCCATTTGAAGCCACAATGAAAAATACGGCTGTCGGCGACTACTCTGCACCATTTAAGACGCAATTTGGTTGGCATATCCTAAAAGTTGATGGTAAGCGCGATCAAGATATTAGCGAGCAATATCGTCGCAATATGGCACGTCAAGCATTGTATCAACGCCTAGCACCACAAGCTCAAGAAGACTGGTTACAAGAGCTACGTGCTGGCGCTTATATTCAGATACTTGGCTGATATGTTGCAATAAGCTAATAGTATTAAGTTAGCTAGAATATTGAATCGATTTAAACAAAGAAGGGTATATGCAATGGCATATACCCTTCTTTGTATGCTCAGTTAAGTATTTAACAGAAAGCTTTGATGAGAAAATCTCAAAGTTAAATAGTTTACATCTTGATAAACCAAAATCTATACGCAAAGAAAAACCCCGAACCTAGGGCGATTGGTTCAGGGTTTCAATACTTCGTGTTATTATTATTATCTCTCTTCCGTGCTGACTCATCCTAAGTCATTTAACAGTATTATATAAGACAGCGGGCTGACCTGTGCTTTTATTGGTACTGTCTCAACACTACATCCATGCGTATCCTTGTGTTGATGGATGTATTATAGGCCAATGGACTTGGTGCCGATAGAAGCTAAAGACTCTATTTTGCGTAAGCATATGCTTACATCACTTTTATGCATTACCGTTAATAAACAGCCTCTTTTATCAACCAAAACTGCGCTACTCTTGTCTGTGCTCTTCTGACACTTTTTCGCCTTCTTTCTTGCCTTCTTCGATTTTGTTGTCAGTTTCTTGGATATCTTCTGCTTGTGCAGTAGGCGCATTGCCTTCTTGCTTGCTTGCTTCTTCTGGCTCATATTGCAAGGTAGTCATCACAGGGAAATGATCAGATCCTACGGACGGCATACGCTGAATATCAACTACCGTAAAGCAGGCACTATGAAAGATATGGTCTAGAGCCCAACGCAGAAACGGGTATTTAACATGAAAGGTATTAATAAAATGTCGACCAATGCGAGGATCTAGCAGGCCAGAGATACGTTGGAAACGTCGAGTGGTTTTTGACCATGCGACATCATTGAGATCACCTGCCAGTATCGCCGTTTGGTCGTTTTCTTTTATATGTTTACCAACCATGAGCAGCTCAGCATCACGTGTGGTGGACTTATCAGCTTCAGTTGGGCTAGGCGGCATGGGATGCAAGCAATATAACCAAACGACGCGGCCTCCTTGCAAGCGCAATTGAGTATGAATAGAGGGTATATCATCTATCATTAAATACTTAACTTCAGGATCAATCAGCTCAAGCTTAGAATACAAGTGCATACCATATAGATTATCTAGTGGCACTTTCACGGTATAGGGATAGTCAGACTCAACTTGCTGTAAGGCTTGCTCCCATTTCTTATCACTTTCTAATGTAATTAAGATATCAGGCTGCTTTCGCTTAACCAAATCAACCAACTTTTGCGTTTCGTCATTGGGCGTCAATACGTTTGATACCATGATTTTTATTTGATGCGCTTGCCCTTCTGGCTTATCTTTTGCCTTTTGAACTTCTTTTTTCCATAGCTTAGTATATGGCAGTACCATTCTCAGCTGAAATGCTAACGTACCGCTCAGTACAACAAACAATATCCACTGCCCTAATTCCCACTCTGAGAAAAACACTATCATGCCGACCCAAGCAATAATACCAAGCACCATTATTTGAATACGTGGAAACTCAACACCGCGCACCCACCAGTTATCTAGCGGCAACCAGCCCCAGATTGTGACAAAGGCGATGAATCCTGCTAGACCTTGTAAGGCGTAATATAATAGTGAGAGATCCATAAGTAGGTACTAACCGTTGATTAAAGTGTCGATAGAGCTGATGATGTATATTGGTTAAGCTTTTGTTTGATAAGAAATATCGTGTTTGTAACCCGCCTGACATCAAATAACTAACGTCGAGTAATTGCGTTTGAGACTTACTTTAGCATTTCAGAAGATTCTCGCCTACTGGTGAGTCTCAATTATGCGACAACTATCATAAAACGTTACAATATTGGCTCACTCAATGTAATGCGTGCTTTATTAAACATTATATTTTTGAGGTCGTCAGATAGCCAAGTATCTATTCAATAGTAATAACTTAAAGTTATAGTCGACATAGTTAATAGTGTATGGAAAACGACCAAATAATAGCCAAAACGCCTTGCTTTTTCGTGCCATTCACGGCATTGTTATCGGTTGACGATGCAACAAATAATTGTAAATAGGATTGAACTTCATGAGTGATTTAACAGTAGGTTTGGTAGGCTGGCGCGGTATGGTAGGGTCAGTATTGATACAACGTATGCAGGAAGAAAATGACTTCAACGGTATTACACCGGTGTTTTTTTCTACCAGTAATGCTGGTGGTGATGCACCAAAATTCGATGGTATTGAAACCGGCCAACTAAAAGACGCTCATGATATTGAAGCACTTGCTGCCTGTGATGTCGTTATTACTTGCCAAGGTGGTGACTATACCTCAAAAGTCCATCAACCATTGCGTGATAACGGTTGGAACGGCTATTGGGTTGATGCGGCAAGTACGCTGCGAATGAAAGATGACAGCATCATCGTTCTTGATCCAGTCAACCGTAATGTTATTGATAGTGCCCTAGCCAACGGCAAAAAAGACTTTATCGGTGGTAACTGTACCGTATCATTGATGCTGATGGCTATCGGTGAGCTGTTTAATAAAGGTTGGGTCGAATGGGTCAGCGCGATGACATATCAGGCTGCTAGTGGCTCTGGCGCAAACAACATGCGTGAGCTCATCAATGGCATGGGTGTGTTACGTGATGCCGTCCAAGACGAATTGGCTGACCCTGCTAGTGCTATTCTTGAGATTGATAAAAAAATCGCTCAGACTCAGCGCTCAGCAGACTTTCCTACACAATACTTCGGTGTACCACTGGCAGGTAGCTTGATTCCTTATATCGATGCTCAGCTAGAAAACAAACAGTCAAAAGAGGAATGGAAAGGCGGCGTCGAGACCAATAAGATCTTGGGTAACGATGAAGCCAGTACGATTCCTATCGATGGGATGTGTGTACGCGTCGGCGCTATGCGTTGTCATGCGCAAGGCCTAACGATCAAGCTGAAAAAAGACATTCCGCTAGAAGAAATCGAAGCTGCACTCAAAAATAGTGGTAATGAATGGTTAGACTTGGTCGAAGATGACAAAGAAGCTACTATGAATCGCCTAACGCCAGTAGCCGTGACTGGAACCTTAACCGTTGCGCTAGGTCGCTTGCGTAAGTTGAATATGGGCCCTGAATATCTAGGTGCTTTTACCGTTGGTGATCAGTTGTTATGGGGAGCAGCAGAACCATTACGTCGTATGCTTAATATCATCCGTGAGCAAAACGTCTAACTCAGATACCTTAAATGAAGCACAAAAAAGACAGCAACTGCTGTCTTTTTTTATGGGCTGTTTACTATTCAGGTTGATAAGCAATCATCACCTCATTACGACGTAAAAATGGTAGCGTCCAAGGTGGGTTATAACGGGCCAATTCAGGCTCACCTATAGGTCTCAGGTTTTGGTCTTGCATCCATGTTTGCAGCGCTTCGGTTTTTTCCGCTACTTTATCTTCTCCTGCGAGCCAAGAGAACTTAATCACACCGTACGTCTGTGCAGGCACCTCGATAATCTCAACGTTTGGATTATTTGGTTTAGGCAACGTTTGCATCGTATATTTACTAGGCATCGTAAATTGTACGCGCCACTTACCATCGTCTTGTTGCATACTGACTGGTGCTGTCATGGCAATTTTTTGTGACTCATTATCACTTTCTTTGTTATCAGCTTGCATCGTGACAGGTGCCGTCATACTAATTTTACTACTGTCTCCACTTGGTGCTGTGTTATTACCAAAAATATAGTCCGCTAAAACCTTAAATCCTTCACGACTTGCTGAGTCTTGGTCACCACTCACCCACGTTTGCGCCACTAGCTGCTCATCATAGCGGCGCAACTCAAAGTCTTCTACTTGGGTCAACACCGTATATTTCGGCTCTTCGGTAGCCATAGCCCCTCCTGATATTAATAATGAACCACTCAATAATAAGTAAGCTGTCTTTTTCATATTATGTCTCCAGCATCTAAAAGCATGATGTGGCAATGATTATTACCTCACCTGTATAACTTCTACTGTATCAACAGACCTTTAGCACTGTCTGTGTCTTTTGGGGTGCTATCTGTATTTTTTGGTTATGGTAAAGCGGTATTGACCAAAGTGTATATTGCGCGTATATCGATAACACCTAATATCTATAGTTAAAAAACGCTAAAACGGGTATAAGGTAGCCAACTGAAAATTGTACAAGTAGTACATTTAGGGAGAGTAACGCCGTAGCAATTCAGTGATTCTCTGACTATATATCCAAAAAAACCGCTAACAATGCTATAATTAGCGTCATTTTCATAGCTTAAATAGCGGTTATCATATGCAATTTGTCTTACATAAAACGGCCAGCGGTGCAACGCGTGCACGCCGTGGTACGGTTCATCTCAATCATGGCGACGTGCAAACGCCTGCTTTTATGCCTGTTGGTACTTATGGTACGGTCAAAGGCATGCTGCCACGTGATATCGAAGCCATCGGTGCTGATATTATTCTAGGCAATACCTTCCATTTATGGTTACGTCCGGGTACCGAAGTCATTGATAAATTTGGTGGCTTGCATAAGTTTATGCATTGGGACAAGCCTATCTTGACCGATTCGGGCGGTTTCCAAGTATTTAGCCTTGGCGCAATGCGTAAAATTACCGAAGAAGGCGTCAATTTTAAATCTCCTATCGACGGCGCAAAGGTATTTCTTTCACCAGAAAAATCCATGCAAATTCAGTACAGCTTGAACTCAGACATCGTCATGCAGTTCGATGAGTGTACGCCTTATCCAGCCACTCATGACGAAGCGAAAAAGTCGTTAGAGCTATCATTACGTTGGGGACAACGCTGTATCGATGAGCACAACAGACTGGGTAGCACTAACGCATTATTTGGTATCGTACAAGGCAGTATGTATCCTGATTTGCGTCAGCAGTCACTTGAAGGCCTGTTAGAGATTGGCTTCGATGGTTATGCTATTGGCGGTCTATCAGTTGGCGAACCTAAAGAAGAGATGATAGATGTCCTAGACTACCTGCCTGATGATATGCCAGCAGATAAGCCGCGCTATCTTATGGGTGTTGGTAAGCCTGAGGATTTAGTTGAAGGCGTACGCCGCGGTGTAGATATGTTCGACTGTGTGATGCCAACGCGTAACGCGCGTAACGGCCATTACTTTGTGACGGGCGATGCAGACAATGCTGGTGTGGTACGTATTCGTAATAGCCAATATCGCAATGATGAAGGTCCATTAGATCCTGAGTGTGACTGCTATACTTGCCAAAACTTTAGCCGTGCTTATCTGTACCATCTTAACAAGTGTAAAGAGATGCTAGGTGCTCAGTTAGCGACTATTCATAATTTACGCTATTACCAACGTTTGATGCAGGGTATTAGAGATGCTATCGAGCAAGATAAATTTGATGAGTTTGTCAGCGAGTTTTATGCCAAACGCGGTCAAACGGTTCCTGAGTTAAACTTGCGTTAATCCTATTTAACATTCACGACCGTATAACGATATCTGTTGAAATAAAAAAGGGCTTAAGAATAATCTTAAGCCCTTTTTTCTGTGCTGCTTTTATCACTCAATGATTATCACTTAATGATTCAAATAGAATCTATTTTGACTACTATCCCATCAATGACGTCACAAATACTACAATAACAGCGATTGGTGCGATGAATTTCGCAACGATTTGCCACAGCTGCCATGTACCATTAGATAAACCAAGCTCTTGCTGAATGTTACGTTGATCCATTTTCCAACCAACAAATACAATTGCAGCCAGACCTGTTAGAGGCAATAGGAACTTACTAGTAAGCTTATCTAATGCATCAAAAATACCATTACCCATGATAGTAAAGTCAGACCATAGATTGAACGATAGCAATGCTGCAATACCTAACAACCAGATTACTGTACTTGCCACGATAGTCGATACAGTACGACTCATCGACGTACGCTCTTCTAACAGCTCAACGGTTGGCTCAAGTAACGAGATAGATGAAGTAATAGCGGCAAAGGTAATAAGCAAGAAGAACAATGCACCAATGATAGTACCCGCACCCATGCTACCGAAAGCAATTGGCAAGCTTACAAAGATAAGACCAGGACCTGATGCAGGATCTAGACCATTGCTAAAGATGATTGGGAAGATGGCAAGACCAGCAGCCAACGCAATAACCGTATCCAAAATAACAACGGTACGTGCTGTTTTTAGCAAGTTTACTTCACGGCCCAAGTAAGAGCCATAAGCGACCATGATACCCATACCAATTGATAGGGTGAAGAATGCATGGCCTAATGCTGCAAGCATAACATCAGCCGTTAGTTTGCTAAGATCTGGCGTAAATAGGTAAGCAACTGCTTCACCGAATCCACCGTTCATTACGTTGTAACCAACGATAACGAACAGAATCACACCCAATAATGGCATTAAAATCTTAGCTGTTTTTTCGATACCACTTGTCACACCAATACCAACGATAACAGCGGTTAAAATCATAAATACCGTATGCCAGATCGTCAATGTACCAGCTGATGCAAGCATAGCATCAAAGGTTGCAGCAACAGAATCACTGTCTTGACCAGCAAAGCTACCTGTTGCAACTTTAGTGATATAGTTAAGCGCCCAACCACCGATCACACTATAGAACGATAGAATTAAGAAGCCACCCAAAACACCAGTAGCACCAATAATACCCCAACTACGTGATTTACCTTCATTCGCTGCTACGTCTGAAAAAGTATTGACTGGGTTTTTTTGACCACGTCGACCAATTAACCATTCAGCAACTAATATCGGAAAACCGACCAGCGCGATACAGAACAAATAAGCAATAACGAAAGCCGAACCACCGCTTTCGCCAACCATGTATGGAAATTTCCATATGTTTCCTAAACCAACTGCTGAGCCTACTGCTGCCAATACGAAGCCAAAGCTTGAGCTCCATTGGGCATGTTCTTGTTTATTGATAGCCATTTTTTCCGTCCTCGTGCTTCAATTAACGTTACTGATAATCTTCCTTGATCAACATAAATAGTCAGCTTTACCATTGAGCTATTTAGTAAACGCTTCGATGTGAAGCGCCCAGCAACATTAAGAAAGAATTGATTACAATATCGTAAACGCTCAGTTTCTGCTAAGCGACCAAAAAAGTCAAGTGCTCATAAATATAAAAAGCCATAACAAATAGTTATGGCTTCTACGTAATTCGCCTTCATTCCATAAGAATTTAGCTTATTAAAAGTATCAAACTCATCATTAATCGATTTTTATTTTTTTAGCGCACAACACCGCGGCTGCTATTTTGTAAGGAATCAATAAGTAGCTGAATTTTTGGCTCTTTAGCCAATAGCTCACTATGTAGGACTTCCAACGCTTGTGCAGTAGTCAAACCTGATCTAAAAATCGTACGATACGCTTGACGTAATACATTAATCGTTTCTTTCGACCAGCCTTTACGGCGCATACCTTCGATATTGAGCCCATGAGCCTTTGCCGGATTGCCAGATACCATCGTAAATGCAGCCACATCTTTTAGAATGAGGCTTGCTCCGCCAATCAAGCTATAGTCATCTACTGTACAAAACTGATGTATGCCTGAGTTGCCACCGATGATGGTATGGTCGCCGATAGTCACATGCCCCGCCACACCGACATTGTTGGCCAGTACGTTATGATCGCCAATGACACAATCATGTGCGACATGGGTGTTTACCATCAATAGATTATGACTGCCGATTTTAGTCAGCTCACCATCTTGCGCTGTACCACGGTGTAAGCTACAGGCTTCACGAATCGTATTATGATCACCGATTTCAAGCCAAGTGCGCTCGCCTGCATACTTCAAATCTTGAGGATCTTCACCAATACTTGCAAACTGATAAAACTCATTATGTTGACCAATGCGAGTCAGCTTAGTCACAACGACATGTCTATGCAAAACCGTATGCGCACCAATTGATACTTCATCACCAACGATACAGTAGGGCCCGATGATAGCAGTCTCGTCAATCTGCGCGGACGGTGAGATGAGTGCTGTAGGATGAATCTGACTCATAAGATGGGCCCTTGTATCATTTGATGCGAGTAAATAATAAAAAAGTATCGCTATTTCAGTCTTACTAACGAAGCTAATACCAGTTGTGTTGTTGAGTTTACATATAGCTATTTATTGCAGTTATAGTGAGCGGTTTCAATATCGCTCTTCGTACAGTATGGCTTACTGAAAACTTAAGCACCCTTCACATTAGCAGGTTTTTGCTGCTCCTGACGTGCAATCATGATTTGCGCACTAGCCGCCAGTTCATCTTCGACATGGACAGTACAATCAAATTTGTATATACCATGTCTTTGCATCACGGTTTTTGCACGAATGATAAGCTGATCACCAGGAATCACACGGCGTTTAAAACGGACTTTATCCACACCTGCAAATAGATAGAGATAACCGTCTTCTGCCGTTAGCCCTGCACTGATAAAACCAAGCACTCCTGACACCTGCGCCATTGACTCCACCATCAATACCCCTGGCATAATCGGCTCATCAGGAAAGTGACCGTTAAAAAACTCTTCATTAATAGTCACGTTTTTGATGCCAGTAATACACTCGCCTGGCGTACAAGCTACAATACGATCTACCAGCATAAAAGGATAACGATGCGGTAAGTAATGCTTAATCGTATGATACGTCAATGGTAGCGTAAGACCTTGCTCAGCCAAGCTTTTAACGTCTTCATCAGTTGGGATATCTATATTGTTATTGCTCATAATGACGCTTCCTTGCTGTGTTTTGAATATCTATTATTTGTTTGTGTTTGCATTAGTTATTGCCTAACTGACGAAAACGTACAGCAGCACGTCGCCAATTAGCAGTTGGCATTGCAGCAGTACCAGATGAATATGAGCCAGCGGTTTTAATGGATTTGGTTACCATGGTCATGCCAGACAAAACGACATCGTCTGTAATCTCGATATGCCCTGTGATACCGACAGCGCCGCCTATTATACAGCGCTTCCCTATCGTAGTACTACCCGCAATGCCCGTTTGAGCAGCGATAGCAGTGCCGTCACCGATACAGACGTTATGGGCAACTTGTACCAAATTATCAATAATCACGTGATTACCAATAACGGTATCATCGATAGCGCCACGATCGATACATGTCTGGCTACCAACTCGCACATGATCACCAATAATGACACGGCCTAACTGGGCAATGCGTTCCCAACCTGTGTTACTAGGATCTTTAGTAGGCGCAAACCCAAACCCTTCAGATCCGATGCTTACCCCTGCATGCAATCTAACGTAATTACCAATGACACACTCAGGTCCGACAACGACTTGCGACTTAATCACACAGTCGGTACCGATACTAGTATTGGCCTCAACCACGACATGAGCATCGAGTGAGCTGCGTGCCCCTATCTGCACGTTGTCACCAATCACGCAAAAAGGGCCAATATTGACTTGCTCACCAATCACAGCACTGTCTGCAATCACAGCGCTAGGATGAATCCCGTTAGATAAAGAATGACGTGCAAACAGCTGACTGGCACTGGCATAAGCCAAATATGGATTTGAGACGACTAGCGCTATCGCTGAGGTAGGCACCTGGTCACGATATGCTTCCGTCACCAACACCGCGCCTGCCTCACTGCTAGCCAAGCTAGAGATGTAGTGAGGATCTGCCAAAAAACTTAACTGCTGCTGACTGGCTGTCGTCAAACTACCGACGCTACTGAATGGTTGACACAATTGCTCAGTATCAATCTCAGCCTTATTAATAATAGGCTGACGCTGCTCAATTCGAGTAATGATTTGCTCAATCGTTATCATAATGACTATTAATAAAATGTGTTTATAAATGAAACGGTCGCCAAAATAACAATGCGTTTTGACGACCTACTAAGCTCTAATGATATTCCCGTCTATTTGAAACAATCTCTAAAACTACTCAAATAGATATGAAAAATGTCATTAATTTAGAATGTATTACCAATCTGGAACTGGACTTTTTCAGTCTCATCGCCTTCTTTGTCACCAAATGGTACCGCGTAGCTAAGTGAGATCGGACCAATTGGCGTATACCAAGTGATACCAGCACCAGCACTGTAGCGGAAGTCATTATCTTGGGTCAGTAATGGAATGTCTGTATCTTCTCCATTGCTAGGATTGATAAAAGTGCGATCTTCTTTATCAGAAGTGTCAAAGACCTGACCACCTTCAGCAAACAATACTGGGCGTACTTGATCTGCCCAATCACCTTTAAACGGCATTGGCAAAATTAGTTCAGCACCAAACGTTGCTAGCGCATTACCACCCACTTCTTCTGCAGTGAAGGTTTGATTATTTGAGTCATTGACTGCATCAAGATAAACTTGTGATTTAGGTCCTAGAGTAGATGATTCATAACCACGTACTGAGCCATAACCACCAGCATAGAAGTTCTCATAGAACGGTAAATCATTACCATAACCAAGCTTAGTATAACCACGCGCGATCACGTCTTTATAAATAGGGTAATATATATTGCCGCTATAAGTTAGCTTTTGGTAGTTGGCATCGCCAAGACCGATGGTTGCATCAACCGCATGGCTCATCCCTTTGGTAGGGAATACTGGACGATCTAGGGTGCTATAGTCCCAACCAAACAATAGGTTGTAAGTCTGATAGTCATTCTTGAAACTAGCAACACCATCAGTCTCGACTTCCGGCGTTTTCGTACCGCCCTCGTCTAGAATTTCTTGGACATTAGATATACCTAAATAACGACCACCACGAACCTTTGTGTTGTCTACATTTAGACCAGCACTCAGGCGTTTGGTTTCATCAATAGGATAACTATAATTCAGCGTCGCACCATATGAATCAGTCACATAGTTACTAACGTTGTCGTCATCATATTTGGTTTTGCGATAATAACCGCTGATGCCTTGAGAGACACCGTTTTCTGTAAAGTACGGATCGGTGTAACCTAGGCTATAAGAGTCGCGTGTTTCCGAACGAGAAAGCGCAGCCTTTACACGGTTACCTGTACCCATAAAGTTGTTCTGGGTCAAATCCAATTGGAAAGTCACACCGCCACTTTGTGAGTAACCGGCTGCAATCGTTGAGCTACCAGAAGGCTGCTCTTCAACCACATAGTTTACATCAACTTGGTCTGGCTGGTTAGGCACTGGCTTAACATCAACAGTGACATTTTTAAAGAAGCCAGTACGCATCAAACGCGTGCGTGACAGCTGAATTTTGTCATTAGAAGACAGCGTACCTTCTAACTGGCGCATTTCACGACGTAATACTTCGTCTTGCGTTTTAATATTACCCGTAAAGTTAATACGGCGAACGTAGATAGGACGTGCAGGGTCGATATAGTAATCGACATCGACCATTTTCGTATCGTCATTGATACGTGGTACTGGTCTGATTTGAGCTAGATAATAGCCTTCGTTACCATAGCGTCTTTTAAGAGAAGCAGTGGTTTCGTCTAGTTTTGCTTGCGAATATTTTTCATTAGATGCAAAGCTAACCAGCTCTTTTAGCTCACTATTCTCAAAGGTAGGTTTACCTAAAAAGTTCACTTCGCCAAACTGGTATTGCTCGCCTTCGCTTAGGCTAACTTCGATAAACACGCTACTCTTATCTTCGCTGATGTTCAATACGGCATTATCAACTGAAAAACGCACATAACCATCGTTTTGATATAGCGCCTTTAAACTCTCTAAACTGGCGGCCAGTTTTTCTTGAGCGTATCGATCAGATTTAGATAATAGACGCGTCCATGAAGATTCTTTTACCGCGAAAACGTCTTTGATCTCTTCATCACTAAAATGATTATTACCAATAATATTGATATCAACAACTTTAGCAGGCTTGCCTTCTACAAAGCGCACGTCAAGTTTCACGCGGTTACCATCAAGTACCGTTTGATCTACTTCGATATTACTATTGTAGTAACCTTGGCTAACGTATTGCTGTTGTAGCTCATTGGCCACGCCTTGCAAAGTAGACTGCTTGAGCACGTCACCAGCAGACAGTCCAGCATTCTTCAGTCCCTGCTCAAGTCCTTCTTTTGGAATGAGCTTGTTACCTTCAAAGGTTACTTCAGCGATCGTTGGGCGCTCAATGACGTCAAACCTTAGCTTGCCACCTTCGACACGGCTTTGAATATCAGCAAAGTTCTCAGTTGCATATAGTGCCTTAATACTGGCAGCTAAGCTACTATCATTCACCGTATCGCCTACCGTAACAGGTAAGACCGGATAGAGGCTATCAGGGGTTAGGCGTTGTAAGCCATTAAAACCGATGTCAGTTACTACAAATTCTGCAGCCTGTACTGGCATACTCATCATCGCTACAACTAACGGCAACCCAGCCGCGCTCATAATTAAAGGCGTACGCATAAACACTATCCGTCAATAAAAAAATTGCTTAAGTTAAGTTAAAAGGCACGTATTGTCTAACCCGTACGCATAAGGTTATAAACCCATGCAAGGGTAACTCAGAACACTTTATATAAATTGCATCACAAAATAAACTAAAAATTACGATTAGTACAGAGGCTGCGACACAGAGTAGCATGCCTATCATAACAATAATCAGCCTATAATAGGCGTAAAACCATTAGTATATCGTGCTTTATCAGCCATATTGCTCATCAGCTGACTAAAATAGCCGGCTGATGTCATTACCAATTGCTAACACCATGAAACCTGCCAGTAAGAGTAAACCGATATTTAGACCCACCATTTGCACACCTTCAGACAGTGGCTTACCGCGAATCAGCTCAATAAAATGATAGACAATATGACCACCATCTAATACTGGAATCGGCAAAAGGTTTAAGACGGCAAGACTTAAGCTAATAAGCGCCGCTGTCGATAATACCATCTGCCAACTGATATCAAAGCTTTGCTTAGCGACTTTGGCAATGGTAATTGGCCCTGATAGATTGTCTAAACCAATCATACCTGACAGCATTTTTCCCATCGAGCTTACGGTCATTACTGCGAGCTGCTCAGTCTTTTCAAATGACTTAACTAACGACTCACTAGGACCGTAGACCACGGTGGTCTTGTAATCGTCAGGAATCACAATCTCAGTCTGATCCACCATTGCACCAATTTGTCCGTAATCATTACCCAAGTTGTCTTTTTTGCCTTGAGGCATAATCTGCAACTGTACAGACTTGTCATCACGCAATACCGTAAAGTTCAATAGCGTTTCGGGGTTGTCACGGATGATACGTGTGGCAGTAATCCAATCTTCGATTGACTCATTATTAATAGCAGTAATGCGGTCGCCAACCTTTAGACCTTGGCGGCTAGCGGCACCATCGGGAGCCAAACCGCCTACAATCGGAGCAATCTGCGGCTGCCATGGCAACATACCAAAGCTGGTCAATGCGTCTTTGCCTTGAGCCTCACCTTGCATAAACTGCGTGACTGGTGCTTGATAGGTTTTAGTCGACTGATTGGTTTGGGCATCTGATTGCAAGGTAATGCTAACATTATCCGTCTCACCCATACGTCCTGCAAGCCGATAGTTAATACCTTCCCATGTCTGCACGTCGTGTCCATCAATCGCCACAATCTTATCACCGACTGGTAACTGTGCCATTGCAGCAGGCGTATCTGGTAGTACCTGTCCAATCTTAGTCGCCAACTGCTCAGATGGGGTCATAAATAGTACCCAAAATAGCGCGATAGCGATGACAAAATTCATGATAGGGCCAGCTGCAACGATAGCAATTTTCTTGAGCGGATGCTGCCGATTAAATGCAAGATGCTGCTCATCTTTTGCGACATTACCTTCACGCTCATCCAGCATCTTTACATAGCCGCCAAGTGGCAATGCTGAGATACGATAGTCGATACCGCTCTTTTTGCTGGTCCAACCAAAAACTTTAGGACCAAAACCGATAGAGTACGTTAGCACTTTGACACCGCAAAGCCGTGCCACAATATAATGTCCCCACTCGTGTAAGGCAATAAGAGGGCCTAAAACAAATATGGCAGCAAGAAGTGTTAGTAAAAACGTCATGATTTTTTCTCAGTCTTGTCTCTCAGCATTTTTATTAACATCTTCACTAATATCGTTTATCAATGTCATGTATCAGCTAAGAGACGCTTGCTACGATTATGTCAGCTTTGCTACTAACTTATCAGTCAGGTGGCGTGCAATCTTATCGATTGCCAATATATCTTCTATGTCAGCAGTTTCGTTCAATGGTGGCAGCTGTATGTCATTTAAGGCTTGTTCGTTAATATTAGCAATGTCCGTCAAACGAATTTTACCATCGAGGAACGCCGCCACTGCAATTTCATTTGCCGCATTGAGCACAATCGTGGCTTGCGTCCCTGCTTGCATAGCCTGACGAGCCAAACGCAGGCAGGCAAATTTTTGCAAGTCAGGCTCAATAAACTCCAAACCACTAAGTGCAAATAAGTCTAACGGCTGCGAGCCACTATCAATTCGATCAGGATAGCTCAGGGCGTGCGCAATGGGGGTTTTCATGTCTGGACTGCCCAGCTGCGCCAAAAAGCTGCCATCGCTATATTCTACCATTGAGTGAATGATACTTTGTGGATGAATGACCACATTTATCTTATCTTCAGGCAAATCAAATAAGTGACAGGCTTCTATCAGCTCAAGCCCCTTATTCATCATCGTCGCCGAATCGACAGATATCTTTTGACCCATTGACCAATTCGGGTGTTTGACCGCTTCTGCGACGCTTGCCTGCTGCATCTGCTCAAACGACTGCTGCAAAAATGGCCCGCCAGAAGCTGTCAACCATAGTTTACGGACACCATGATTTGGCTGATGAATTTGCGTATTGTCTTGCTGAATAGCAAGTGGTAAGCATTGAAAAATGGCATTGTGTTCAGAATCGAGCGGCAGCAAAGTGGCTTTGTGCGTCTTGACCGCATCAATCATGACCTTACCTGCCATGACTAAGGCTTCTTTGTTGGCCAATAAGATACGTTTGCCTGCACGTGCTGCTGCCAATGTAGACGGCAACCCTGCCGCCCCTACAATCGCCGCTACAACTGTATCAGTCTGCGAGTCAGTAGCGATATCGACTAATCCTGCCTCGCCCCCTACGACATCACTAGCAATCCCTGCGGCTTTAAGTCTGTGAGCAAAGTCATCTACGGCTGACGTCGGAACACTGACGCGCTTCGGCAGAAATTGCTGACAGAGCGCAAATAGCTTATCTAAGCGATGATAGCCTGATAAAGCATAGACTTCATAAGTGTGCGGTTGCGCCGCTAATATTGCTAAAGTGCTATCGCCAATCGAGCCTGTCGCGCCTAGTACGGCGATGCGTTGCGTCATAACCATCAATGCCCGTGATACTTAAAAATAATAAAAATAGAATATCGTCTGTTAACTATAAAATTGCCATGCTAGTAGCCACGCTTGCCATACCAATGCATTGCTTACACTTGGCTTACTTATACTAACATTATGGTGAACTGACTACAGAATAGGTTTAAATAGAACAGTGCTGCTATATAACCTTACACCACTATCAAACCAAGCTGCTGTATCGCCCAAAAACCCAGTGCAAATATCGGTGTAGCAGACAATAGTGAATCGATACGATCAAGGATACCACCGTGACCTGGCAAGATAGTGCCTGAATCTTTGACATCAGCACGACGTTTGAGCATCGACTCAAACAAGTCTCCAAGTACAGAGGCAAGAATAGTGATGGCCGATAACGCTACAAATGCGATTAATGGCACACCGGTCAGCTGTAATTTAAAGACGCTAATGGCTATCACAACTAGCAGCCCTGTGACGAGGCCACCAGCCAACCCTTCCATGCTCTTATTGGGTGAGACATTTGGTGCCATTTTTCGGCGACCAAGCTTGCGTCCAACGAAATACGCACCACTATCTGCACACCATACTAATAAGAACACATACAGCAGCCACCATGCCGACAGTTGCCAGAGATAGAACATCGCCGTGATAGATGCCGTCAAAATAACCGCGCCCATCATTGCCAGCTGGTTGCCGTACCACCTCGTTTGTGTCGGGAAGACTCGAACCCAAGACAGCGCCATCAGCCATATAATGAGTGACGCCACCCACCAAAACAACCAAGTTACCTTAAACATCAGTGAGAATATAGTAAGCGCTAAAATCAATAGAACGAATACCACAGGCTGGCGCCACTTAGGCATTAATTTGGCCCACTCATGAGCGGCGATAACGACCCCAATGGCCAACAGTGGTGCAAATAAAATAGGCGTTTGGCTCGCAAACATTGCAATACCAACGATAATAACGAGAACAATTGCCGTCTTAATTCGTTGCCACATACTTATCGAGCCTTATAATAATGAAGAACAGATGGTCAAAAAATGCATTATAGCAGCTAACTAACGATGGCCTAGTGATAGCATTCAATACTAATTCAAGCCGTTTATCATTGCATAAACCAACCCTATTGACCAGTTATACAATACTAACTGAACTGAACCGACTAAACTTATCTATCAGCTCACTGCTCAGTGCCCTTGCTGCTCTATCACTACCTGCTCGCTAGTTTTGCCAAAGCGACGTTGGCGTTTTGCAAACTCTGCGATCATCGAAGCTAGCTCTTCTGCTGCAAAATTTGGCCATAATGTGGGAGTGAAGAATAGCTCAGCATAAGCAGATTGCCACAATAAGAAATTAGAAATACGATACTCGCCGCCCGTACGTACCAGCATATCTACTGCTGGGGTGTCAGCTAATTGCACGTAGTTACCTAACAGCTCTTCATTGAAATCTTCAGCTTTTAATTCGCCAGCTTGCACTTGCTGAGCCAGCTGTTTTGCTGCATTTGTGATATCCCACTGTCCACCGTAGCTAATCGCAATCACCAGCGTCATCGCATCAAACTTCGCCGTCTTTTCTTCCGCATCAGCCATTAGCATTTGTAGTGACTCACTAAGCTGGCTGCGATCACCAATGAAACGCAAGCGAATACGATACTCATTCATGCGCGGCATTTGCTCATGAATCGTCGATGTGAGTAGCTGCATCAACAATGCTACCTCACTAGGCGGTCTCTGCCAATTTTCACTAGAAAACGCAAATACGGTCAGTACTTCAATGCCTGTATTGACACAATACTCAACGATAGGATCGAGCGCGTCTTTGCCAGCCACATGCCCTTGACCGTGGCGCAAATCATTGGCCTTACCATAGCGATTATTACCATCCATAATGATGGCGATATGACGAGGAAGAATAGCGGGCGCCAAAACGGCTGAAGTGGACATAGGCGAACTTGCTTATTGTTGAGGTAAAATAATAATAACGTGTGCAACAGCGATTAAAAAGCGCCATTTATATAATTCACTAACTTATCATAATTGAGTCGTTAGTTTTTAGCGCTCAGAATGCGATGGATCCAGTTCAATCAACCACACCTTTGGCTTGGTTTAGATATGGCCTCATATGGTTGATTCAGTTTACAAGAGAAACAGAGCAACCGAGTGCAGATGTAACTGTGATATTTCAAGCGAGGTTAACGCTGTAGCTCTTTTAAACTGAATTGACTATATCAGTCTACACAATAATAAACAGCCAATAGCTATAAAGTATTGGCTGCTCAATTACAGATAATCTACCGAACTGATTCTTGCTATCAATACCAAATATATCAGTATTAAACTTCCATCAAATCGCTTTCTTTTTTGCTCAAGCGAGCATCGATCGTTTCGATATATTTGTCAGTAATTTTTTGAATGTCATCACTAGCGCGGCGCTCATCATCTTCTGAGATTTCTTTTTCTTTTGCCAAGTCTTTGATGTCATTCATCATGTCACGGCGAATATTACGGATAGAAACACGGCTGCTCTCAGCTTCACCACGTGCAAGCTTTTGCATATCGCGACGGGTATCTTCTGTCAATGCTGGCATTGGCACACGAATCACATCAGCAGACATTGGGTTTAGACCCAAATCTGCTTCACGAATGGCCTTATCTACTGCTTGTACCATCGTACGGTCAAACGGTTGAACCAATAAGGTACGTGAGTCTTCAACGTTCACGCTTGCCACTTGGTTCAATGGTGTATCAGAACCGTAGTAGCTAACCATCACACCTGACAACATACCTGGATGCGCACGGCCAGTACGAACTTTACTGAAAGTGCTTTCAAGCGCTTCCAACGTTTTTTGCATGCGTGCTTCGCCGTCTTGCTTAATCTCTTTAATCATTGTGTATCCTTATTTATCGTTACCGACAAATTTTTTATTTGCTATTGGGATATTAATTATGTGTTGCTAATCGTTAGCTATTTACTGACGTTAGTTGCCAGTATTGCATCAATTAATGAAAAACTCGTGTGCCTTCATTTTCACCCATGATGACATTCAATAATGCATTAGGCTTAGTCATGTCAAACACTTGTAGCGGTACGTTATGCTCACGGCATAATGCGATAGCCGTTAAATCCATGACGCCTAGCTTTTGCTCTAGTACTTCATCAAAAGTCAGACCGTCATATTTGACTGCATCATCATGTAGGCTCGGATCTTTGTCATAAACGCCATCGACCTTAGTCGCTTTTAAAATCAAACCAGCTTCGATTTCGATACCGCGCAAACATGCAGCGGTGTCAGTGGTAAAGAATGGGTTACCCGTGCCTGCGACAAAGATACAAACTTCGCCGTTTTTGAGATAACGAATGGCATTACGACTGCTATAGCTTTCAGTGACTTCACCAATCGGTAACGCTGACATCAAGCGCGTTTTGATGTTGCGACGCTCAAGCGCATCACGCATTGCCAGTCCGTTCATAACGGTCGCTAGCATGCCCATCTGATCACCAGTAACACGACCAACCAGGCCTTCTTTTTGTAACTGTGCACCGCGATATAAGTTACCACCGCCGACCACGATACCAACTTGGACACCAAGTCCACGTAAGTGAGCGATAGACAAGCTCATTTTATCAAGCACTTCGGTATCAATACCCATGTCTTTACTACCAGCTAAGGCTTCACCGGAGAGTTTCAGCAAGATACGAGCGTAACGCGGGTTTTTATCAGACATGAGGTCACCTTGTTATCATGAAATTATAAAGAAAATTATCGGTAAAATACAAATCGAGTTTGCCCACAACGCCACACTTACAGCTAAGCGTATTAAAAAGGCTAAATTGCGCTAATTGTAGCAAAAACTGCCCGCCATTGGGCAATTTTCACTCGCATATCTTATTGGATATCTAGCCTTGATAACTGGCGAATAGATCGTATTCGCTAGCATCATCGATAGTCACTGTTAAGAACTGCCCTACTTTAACTTGAGCGTTGATGTCATCAACATAGACATGACCATCAATTTCAGGTGCATCAGCATAGCTACGGCAGATAGCAATATTTTCATCGCTATCAATTTCATCGACCAATACCGTTAAGGTTTTGCCGACTTTTTCTTGTAGCTTTTGTGCTGAAATATCTTGCTGTAGCGCCATTAGTCGCTCATAGCGAGACTGCTTAACGTCTTCAGGGACATGATCAGGCAAGTCATTGGCAACCGCGCCTTCTACTTCTGAATAAGTAAATGCGCCCACGCGATCGAGGCGTGCTTCAACTAACCAATCAAGCAAGCACTGAAAATCTTCTTCTGTCTCACCAGGGAAGCCAACCACAAAGGTCGAACGAATCACGATATCAGGACAGATCTCACGCCACGCTTTGATACGGGCCAAGGTGTTTTCGCTATGCGCAGGACGTTTCATCGCTTTTAGGATGCGATGACTGGCATGCTGGAATGGAATGTCCAGATAAGGAAGCAGTTTCTTCTCACCCATCAACTCAACGACTTTGTCTACGTGTGGATACGGATAGACATAATGCAGGCGTACCCAAATGCCCAAATCGTTCAATGCTTGGCATAAGTCATAAAACTTAGACTTAAGAGGCATACCATTCCAAAAGCTAGTCTTGTACTTTAGGTCAAGGCCATATGCCGAGGTATCTTGCGAGATGATAAGTAATTCTTTCACGCCAGCTTTTTTGAGCGCTAGCGCTTCATTCATCACATTATCAATCGGGCGCGATACCAAATCACCGCGCAAGCTTGGGATAATGCAGAACGTACAACGGTGATTACAGCCTTCTGATATTTTTAGATAAGCATAATGGCTTGGGGTCAGCTTGATACCCGCTTCATTAATCAAATCTATTTTTGGATCATAGTTGGCGTCCTGACTGCGATTTGGCTTAGGCACATGCTGCGCTACTGCCGTAATCACTTCGTCATAGGCATGCGCGCCCGTCACTGCTAGTACAGCTGGATGCATCTCGCGGATTTTATCCGCTTCTTTACCTAAGCAACCAGTAACAATCACTTTACCGTTTTTGCTAATGGCCTCGCCGATCGCATCGAGCGACTCTTGTACCGCTGACTCAATAAAGCCGCAGGTGTTTACCACGACCAAGTCAGCACCGTCGTAATCACTGGCCACTTGATAGCCATCACGGCTTAGCTCAGTAATAATACGCTCACTATCCACCAATGCTTTTGGACAACCTAGTGACACAAAACCAATCTTTGGCGCCGCACTAACTGGCATCGTAGCAGTGGCATTGGCAGTCGTTACATCGCTGCTTTGAGCTACACTACGGTTCTGATTGTGGTTGGCTTTATGATGATAAGGTTGTTTAGTATCTGTTTGACTGGCATCTGCCTGACTCTGCGCTTGTACTATGGTAGGCGCGGCAGGATTGAAGATAGTGGCAGTGTCTTTTACGGCAGATAGAGGAGCTGTTGCTGTCGTATTCACTGACTCGGTAGAAGTTTTGGACATGGCTGACCTTGCTAGAGATAAATTGGCTGAGCGCATTGTACGTTTTTTTTGCAAAAATCACCAGTTTTGCCGCTCTATAGTCTTGATTTGTGGTTAAATATTATCTCAAGCATCTGACTTTTTTGGGCCCTACTGATGAACGCTGATTTTATAACCGCCAAAACAACCCCTGACCTCGCATTTATATCTCAGCATTTATTCACCGCTATTTTATGGGTCAACGATGAACTATCAATTACACGGTTGAATGCTCAAGCCGAGCAGCTACTCGCTATTAGTAGCGGCAGACTAATCAATCAATCCATCTTAACCCTACTAGCACCTGATGAGTTAAAGACTAAAGATACTTTATCTATAGATAATGATAGTAATGATATAAATGAAAATGAGCCTTCGAGCGAGCCAGCATACTCGTTGACCGAGCGCTTCGTGCAAGCGCAAAACTACCAACAGCCTTTTATCGATCATGACCACATCATAAAAACACCGCTAAACGGTAATTTATCATTGTCAGTCGACTATAGCGTCACGCCAGTTATCTATGAACAGCAGCCTTATTTTATTATTGAGATGTGGGGTAAAGATCGGCAAAGTCGTATCTCTGAGGAGCAGCGCCAGCAACAGCAGTATACAGTTGCCCGTCATATGCTACGCTCAGTGGCACACGAAATAAAAAACCCTCTTGCTGGTATTCGCGGGGCAGCGCAGCTGTTGCAACGGCAGTTTATCAAATTCAGTGACGCATCTACTACTAGCGCCTCTAGTGTTGATAATGCTTTGACAACTACCAACGCTGACACGCAGCATGATTTGCAAAAAATGAATCAAAAACTGCGCAACTATACGGACATTATTATTTCAGAAACTGATCGATTGACTCATCTTATTGGGCAGCTTCTGGGTTCCAATCAACTACCAAACTGGCAAACGCTTAATATCCATGAGCCTCTAGAGCATGTCTTAACCTTAGTGACCAACCAGTATCCACAGGTAGTGTTACAGCGTGATTATGATTTATCATTGCCAGAGTTGTGCGCTGATAAGGATCAACTGATTCAAGTGTTTTTAAACCTTATCAATAATGCTTGTGAGTCGATGACTGAGTTCGAACAAACGCTACAACAGAATAAAATCTCAGAGTCTCAAGAATCCCCACAATCTGCCATACAAACTGAGGGCAATTCTGACTATCAACCGACATTGCATATCCAAACGCGGGTTGCCTTTCAGCATACGATCGTAGGGCAGCAGCACAAGCAAGTGATGCAAATTACTATTACTGATAATGGCTCAGGTATTGATCCAGCATTGATTGGTCAGATATTTTTCCCGATGGTCACTAGCCGGGCAGCCGGTACAGGTCTTGGATTATCCATCGTCCAAGATATTATCAGTCATCATCATGGTATGATTGATGTGAGCTCGACAAAAGAGCAAGAGGATAAGCAAACCCGATTTACGCTATATCTACCATTTACTCAACCCATAACTGAGACATAAAGCAAATTATGAATTAAAGACTGCTAAGTTTCCTAACGCTCAACTCCCAATCCCCAACTTACCATCAATAATTGCTGATTAGGCCCAATACATGACTGAATATAGCGACGACCTCCAACCTAAAAGCGATGATCAATCACCACAATCACAAATAGTAACTGTGAATAATGCACCCAGCGACCACCCTGCAACATTGTGGTTAATCGATGACGATGCAGCCCTACGTATGGTGTTGGCCGACACGTTTGAAGATGCTGGATTGACCGTTATCAGTTTTACTCAAGCACAAGCAGCATGGACTCGCCTTAATGATGTTTTAAAACAGCAAGAGTCAGCTGAGCAATTACCAGACGTCATATTGACCGATATTCGCATGCCAATGATGGATGGGTTGTCTTTTAGCGACTGGGTCCATCAGCATTTCCCTAAAATGCCAATCGTAATTATGACGGCACACTCAGACCTGACCTCTGCTATCAATAGCTATCAGACTGGTGCTTTTGAATACCTGCCCAAGCCTTTTGATTTAGATGACGCGGTTGCAACGATTTATAAAGCCATCAATTATCAGCCTAATTTAGAAACAACGACTGCTTCCCTTTCAGATGAGCCCAATACCAATACAACTTCTGACACGTCTACTGAAAACTTGCTAAAACCTAAAGCAGCATCTGTTAGTAAGACAACCAAAGACAATAAGAGCAAAGGTGTCGTCGAAAACAAAAGTAATGGGAACCCTAGCGGCATCATTGGACAGTCACCAGCCATGCAAACGGTGTTTCGTGCTATTGGCAGACTGGCTCAATCCCCCATTTCTGTCTTAATTACTGGTGAGTCTGGAACAGGTAAAGAGTTGGTGGCCAGTGCATTGCACCAACACTCCCCGCGTAAACAGCAACCGTTTATTGCGCTTAATATGGCAGCCATACCACATGACTTGATCGAGTCTGAGCTATTCGGTCATGAAAAAGGTGCGTTCACTGGTGCAACGACAATGCGTCAAGGCCGTTTTGAGCAGGCAGACGGCGGTACTCTATTTTTAGATGAAATCGGCGACATGCCTTTTAGCACTCAAACACGGCTGTTACGCGTCCTGGCCAATGGTGAATTTTATCGTGTTGGCGGTCAGCAGCCGATAAAGGTCGATGTACGTATCATCGCAGCCACCCACCAAAACTTAGAAGAGCTGGTAAAACAAAGCCGATTCCGCGAAGACTTATTTTATCGCCTCAATGTCATTCGATTACCCCTACCACCATTACGTACACGCCCTGAAGACATTCCTGCATTAGCCCTCTACTTTATGCAGTCTGCCGCAGAGCAAATGAATACTTCTCCGAAGCATCTACATCCTGCCGCATTGCAAATTATGCAGACGTTTGACTGGCGCGGTAATGTGCGTCAATTAGAAAACGTCTGCTTGTGGCTCACGGTGATGGCCACTGGTGATACGGTGATGGCGACAGACTTGCCACCAGAGCTACTTGAAAACATCTCACCTAATACGGTGCTTTATGAAGAGCACGTCGCAGCAGAAGAAGAGGCTCAAAAGCATTTGGTACAAAATGGCGATGTATTAAATGGCAGTTCGTTAAACAGTCATCAAAATGAGCGAAGTAGCCCGTTGCCTAAAAACCAAAGTTGGCAGCAAGCATTGGCTGATTGGGCTGAGCAGTCGTTAAGCACGGGTGAAACTGATATTTTGCAAACAGCAACCCCTGAGTTTGAGCGTGTTTTATTAACAGCAGCACTCAATCATAGCGGCGGTAAAAAGATAGAGGCAGCGAGCTTACTTGGTTGGGGACGCAATACTCTGACGCGCAAATTGCAGCAGTTGGATATTTCTGCCCCTAGAGTACCAACTAAAGAATAAAGAAACGCATAAAACACGATAATAAATTATTATTAACATCAATTACTTAAAATTAATATCGAAAATAAATGATAAATAATTAAAAATAATTGCAAATAGGGGTTGCCAAACAATTAAAACTCTATATAATAGCCAACCACTGAGACGCACTACCGAATCAGTTAACTGTCTAGATAGCGTTTGAGTTTAATCGCTTTTGATGATAGAGTAACGAAAATGGGGCTGTGGCGGAATTGGTAGACGCACCAGATTTAGGTTCTGGCGCCGCAAGGTGTGAGAGTTCGAGTCTCTCCAGCCCCACCATTTTCGGATAGTACATCTTAGACCAAACATCAAAACCTGCTTATAGCAGGTTTTTTTACGTCTGGAATTTGATATTAAAACTATAAAATAACTCGCCAGATGTATTAATCTACTTTTATAACCTTTCTAAATCCTTCAATACTTCATCCATACTCTGATAGCGCCTCTCTACCCGCTGCATCAATGCTTTCATACACTTGCTATAGGCATAACTAATGAACAGAAGGATTTTTCTCACTATCATTGAATAATGCACTACGTTGATTTTTACGGAGAGTTTCACGTTGAATTATATTTTTTGCATCGACTTTTTCTAAAGGTAATCTTGTTTCGCGAGAAAGATCCCCATCAGCTATTAAAGATAAATAACGAGAACAACAGACTCTTAAAAAAGAGGTGAAATTACCAATGTCATGATCAGCATCGAGAGATTCAAGGTATAGCTTAGTGATCAGCTGATTAACCGTCATTTGATCCCGAAATGACAACTCTTCTAATATATCCCAAAAAAACACTTCTAAACGAATTGAGGTGACAACTCCCTGAATTCGAAGTGATTTGGTTTTAGAGCTCCACAAGCTGTCGTCAGCCCTGATAAAAAGTTGGCACATATAATATCCTCTCTCAACACTGGGGTCTATTGAACATTCAACAGACCCGAATTAATGCTTATAGCAAGGCAATAAATTGCTTCAGCATAGCTGGATGTGCAGGCCATGCAGGAGCCGTTACTAGTTGGCCATCTGTAATAGCGCCATCCATAGGTAACTCGACATACTCAGCGCCAGCCATTTCTATTTCTGGCTGACACGCAGGATAAGCAGATACTTTTTTACCTTTCAATACGCCAGCAGCCGTCAGCATTTGTGGCCCATGGCAAACTGAGGCAATCGGTTTATCAGTATTTGCGAAATGCTGAATCATTGCAATGACCTTAGCATTCAAGCGCAAGTATTCTGGCGCACGTCCACCTGGTAAATACAAGGCATCGTAATCTTCTACATTGATATCAGCAAAAGACGCATTAAGAACAAAGTTATGACCGCGTTTTTCGGTATAAGTTTGATCACCTTCGAAGTCGTGTATTGAGGTAGCAATGCTATCACCTGCCACTCTATCTGGGCAGACCGCATCAACGTCATGCCCCATCGCTAGTAGCGCTTGGAACGGAACCATGTTTTCATAGTCTTCAACAAAATCACCAGTTATGATAAGTACTTTAGCCATGATATTCTCACTGTATTGTAATAAAACACTGTAATGAAATACGGGAACCCAAATTAGTTTATAGCGACTTCGCTTAAAATGAGCCTGAATATCCATTCAAACATAAAAAACAACGACTGGGTAATATGTGAATACTACAAACAATCACTTTTTGAAAATAAAATCATAAACTTAGTGATTGTCTAATAACCTTAAATCTATCAATACCTTATCCAAATCTTGATACCGTCTCTCTACCCGCTTTGCCAAGACCTTATCGACAATAGGTTGATAGCGACTATATTCTGATGACAACTTTGGAATCGGCTGTTGGCAGTGCTTGATTGCCCATGCTTTTAATTTATCATTGCTGTTGACGCTTACCTGAAACGGTCGCCTTCCCGCCAATATCTCAACCATCATTATCCCAAGCGCATAGATATCACTGTGCACCGTTGCACCCTGACCTTGCCAACGCTCAGGTGCAAGATATGCCGGTGTACCAGCAGGACTTCCCTCTTTTATCTCATTAAAACGCTCTGCCAACGCAAAATCAGTCAATAATGGATGAGGCATTATGCTGCTATTATCCGCACTATTTGACAAGGAGCTATCGCAAGGAGTATCCAGCAGAAGAATATTGCTAGGCTTAATATCATTGTGTAGCCAGCCAGCCTGATGCAAATTGCCTATCAAGTATGCAGACTTCATGATGAAATGATGCTTTTGTAACGCTATCAATGACAGATGTTTTGAAGCGGTCAGCTGACTCGCCAAGCTACCATTAGGGTAATAAGGCATGACCACTATAACTAGGTGTTGCAACTGCTCTAGTATTTGGACATCCACGCAATGATGAGCCAATAGTGGCGGTGCGATAGCGTTATTTTTGATTTTCGATGAAGCGTTTACAGCAGCTAAAATCTCCGCTTCATGAGTTAAATCAGAAGCGATAGGATAAGCGCAATCACTCAACTGCCATTTAATCATCACGCTACCAAATTGTGGATGCTGGGCACGCGTTAGACCTTGGAAGTAAGTCTTGTCGATATGTTGCGTTTTGGCATCTTGCGTTTGTTCTGTGCTTTGCTGAGCAATACGTTGATGCACTATCTCACTAAAATGCTGTGCGACCAGTTCTTGGGTAATAATGGGCAATAGCTGCATCGCCTGCGCTTGCAAAGCTTGCGTAATAGACGGATTACTGGCACTATTTTCCATGGTATTGTTTTTCATAATATAGTGAGATTATTGCCTTCCCATTCGTATCATTTCCAAAGATAATAATAGCGCGAATAATGATTACAAGTACTACGATTAATAGGTACTAAGATTGTAGGTACTAGAATTTCAGCAGCGTTAATTGTATTTTTGGGTATGGTATTAAAGACAACCTTAACCGCTAGAGCCACTATGTCACAACCAACTATCCCGACCACGCCATCCGAGCAACCTAATTACTCCCTACCCGCACCTTTGTTAGACTTACTCAGTCAGTACTTACAAGAGCGGGTCACACCAACTATTGAAATCGACCCGAGCCAGCTTGCTTATCGCTGGGTTGGTGGACGCACTGGTCACCTGCAGCCTTTGTCGGTCAATCTGTTTTTGAGCTTAGATGACTTGCATGGTATCGATACGCAAAAGTCGAAGTTGGTACAAAACACCCGTCAGTTTATTAAAGGTTACCCTGCCAATCACGTATTAATGTCAGGCACCCGCGGTGCCGGTAAGTCATCATTGATTCGCGCTTTGCTACAAACCCATCATAGTGAAGGCTTGCGTATTATTGAGGTTGCGCGCGATGATCTGCAAGTATTGGATAAGATTCGTGCTGCTATTAATGCCCTGCCAGCAGATTGTCATTGCCGCTATATCGTATACTGTGATGACCTCGCTTTTAATGGTCAAGACGAAAGCTATCGTGCGCTAAAGAGCGTGCTCGATGGCTCGCTAGACTCTGAGCAAGACAAACTACTGGTCTACGCCACCAGTAATCGCCGTCGCTTGCTACCGCAGATGATGAAAGACAATGTCGATATCTATAATGGGCAGACGGATGAAGTCAATCCCTATGAGGCCATTGATGAAACCGTATCATTATCAGATCGATTCGGTTTGTCCCTCACCTTCCATCCTATGGATCAGCAGACTTATCTGCATATTGTTCAGCACTATCTAAATTTAGAGCAGCAAAAAATCTCAGCTGATGTGGATAGTGAAGCTAAGGAAATTTTAGCAAGACAATCTATGCCTGATAAGGTTAGAAAGGATTCGCTACGTTGGGCCTCAGAACGTGGTGGTCGCTCAGGACGAGTT
Organism: Psychrobacter proteolyticus; assembly: GCF_038155145.1. Classification (GTDB taxonomy): domain Bacteria; phylum Pseudomonadota; class Gammaproteobacteria; order Pseudomonadales; family Moraxellaceae; genus Psychrobacter; species Psychrobacter proteolyticus_B. The sequence goes on along the minus strand of NZ_JBAKAY010000001.1, from coordinate 132,172 downwards.
GCTTATCAATTTAGCCGTTTTTGGAGTGGTGAAACACAATTGGCTATCGAAGACAGTAAGCGCTAAGTCATATTTAACGCTCAATTATATCTAAGCTTAACAATGTCTAATCACTGCGTGCAGAGCCTATATACTGCACGCGACTCTCTTCTTGACTGCCCTTTTGACTGCTTGCCGACCCAATTGCACCATCGACCATATATTGGTCAAAATCTGCTGCTAACCAAAGACTATCTTTATAAACGCTCTCAGCATCTAAACGAATATTTGCCATGTTTGGTGTCTTGCTATTAGGGTTATCAAAACCCTGATAGCGAGCGCTAAAGTGCGTCAAAATTATATTTTTGAGTCCAGCCGCTTGCGCAAATTCGCCGAGCAATTGGGCGCTACTATGCATTGGATCATAGTTTGGGTTTTTGGCTTGAATCTTAGTCAGTACTTCATGGGTATAAGTAGCTTCATGCACCAATAAATCCGCATCGATAACGGCTTTACGCAAACAGTTTGGCGTATCATTGTCTCCTGCCACCACCACTCGCGTCCGCTGTACCTCATCGTCGACATAATCTGCTGAGTGCAATTGTCTATTGTCCTCAGTCGTGACATCTTCGCCTTGCTGCAATTTACCCCACAGTGCACTTGCTGGAATACCATCTGCCACAAGCTTATCTGTATTAAGGATGCGGCGGCTAATAGTCTGAGTAATACCAAAGGCATGAGAAGCAACCCGATGTGATAGCGGCGTGATATCAATATCAAGCTGATGTTGGTCGCTTAAGCTAATGTTAACCTTATTCGTATCACCCTGCTCAGCTAACACCTCTTCAATCGCTACAAAATTGAGAGCAAAGGGTAGATACAGCTCTGTAGTGACGGTAATGGCATCAAGCAAAGTAGCAATCGCTTTTGGGGCAATCAAAGTTAATGGTTCACGGCGTCCTGACATAGCAGCGCTTGCTAATAGCCCTGGCAGACCGTAGCAATGGTCACCATGCACATGAGTGATGCAAATAGCAGCCAATTGATGCAATGAGAGTTTGGTATGTAGCAACTGCTGCTGTGTGCCTTCTCCGCAATCAATCAGCACCCATGGACGAGATTTCTTACTCTGATTATTCTGTTGACGACTTCCTTGCTGTACGCCAGAGGTATGCGGATTCAGACACTCTATTGCCAGTGCAGTCACATTACGCTGTTTGGTCGGTACACCTGCAGAGGTACCCAAAAAGGTTAGCTTTAGCATAATGATGCCTTTTATTTATCAGGAGTACTGGCTGAGAAGCACAAGTACGTCTCTTCATTCTAAAACGATAACAGAAATGAAATAAACAAAGAATATGCCCTAGCTACGACAGTTGGCATATCATGGTTTTTTGACCTTCAACCATTTGTCCACCATTGCCAGTACACTCATTTACCATATTTGATTCGTAAGATTTCCAGCCACCATAAAAGCTCGCTGCACACAGAATGACCACTAGAATTTTCTGTGACCACGATTTGATAGAGACTTGTTGGCTATTAATCTGTTGTCTATTATTTTCTTGCATACTGGTATCTTGCTTATTGAGTGATGTTTGAGTTGCTGCCTGATTGTCATCTTTGTCTAGGCTATCTTGCTTTAAATTGTCTTTATTCGAGGTGTTTAGATCTGTCATAACATTATCCTAAAAAAGGCTTTGTTTATTCATAAACAAAGCCTTTGGTCTACATGGCTACTTAAGCGTTGAGAGAGGATTATACCAGTATCCTCTAAAAATTCAGACGGCCGCCCTTTTTTTCTGCTCGCTTAAAGGCATCTCGTTCTTCGCAGCGTTTGAGCCAGTTCAAAAGATTGGTATATTTACTCTGATCTAAACCTGCACCAGCATTGGCACCTAAGACTGCAAGATGCATTTGAATATCAGCAGCGCTAAACTCACTACCTGCAAACCAATGGTTTTCATGTAGATGACGCTCCATCATATCTAGCATCTTCTCCAAACCGCTACTGATCATGTTTTTTTCAATCTGACCTTGGATTTTTTTGCTGATAGGTTTGATTAGCATCGGCGACTGAGACACTACTTTTGTGAATACCAAACGCATGACCAATAGTGGCATCAATGAAGCCTCTGCAAAGTGTAGCCAAAACGTGTAGGCTTCCCATGCTGCTTCGTTATTATCGTCAGGTTTGAACTGCTTTTCTTTATCGTAGTGCTTAATCAAATACTCAATGATAAACCCTGATTCAATCAGCACACGATCGTCCGCTTCTAGTATCGGTGCATTACCAATTGGATGCACTTGCTTTAAGCTATCAGGAGCACGGTATGCTTTATTGCGCTCATAGCAAGTCAGTTTATAATCAGCGCCGAGCTCTTCCAACAGCCAGATAATACGAAACGAGCGCGAGTTTGCTAAATGATGAAGATGTAACATAAACCGTCCTAGTTATATATTGTAGTAAATCAGCCATAATATCTCAGATATAGCACCATACGTTTACTCAATCGCGGCACTACTGCTCTCGATAATAGCGTAATTTGTACTTCTTTAATACTGTGAGTTGGCAGACATACTGGAAAATAATGCCTACCGAATCGATACTATCTAAGACGGTGTACTCGTACTCTTTGACATTAATCTAAATGCAATGCTTCAATCTTGCGCGTCATTTTATCTATTTTTTGCTGATATTTTTTGATCTGGCGGAATCGATGCGCGATTAGCACGCCTTTGATACGACGGTTTTTGAGACGACGACGTGGTGGAAAACTGCCTACTTGTGGCTCATTGTAACCATGTAAGCGGTCTTCACGTTTACGCGCCATATAGCCCAGAGCGCTATCAGCAATCATAATCAGCAGTGCGATAAAAATCATGCTGTACATTAGCATGGAGCCACCATCATGTAAGTTACGGTCTAAAATTGCGATTGAGAAGATAAACAAGAATATTGGCTCAAGGTAGCACAGAGTGCCAAACAATGAGACAGGCAGCTTCTGACTCGCCACCATCGTTAGTGACATCGCAGCGGTGCTGATAATGCCCAATAATGGCAGCAGATACCAAAGCTTGTGGTTGGTGATTGCTACTTCAAAACCACCATTCATATACAGCGCGACAAGTACCACTGGCAATAACAATACAAGGTCTGAAATCAGACCAGTAATAGGCGGCACGGCCAACTTACGACGTAGTAGATAATAAGGAGGATAACCCAAGCAAACAAATAAAGTTGCCCAAGAAATAGCACCATACTCAAAAATATCGTAAGCGATACCGAGACCTGCACACACAATGGCAACCCACTGAAGTAAGCTCATGTCTTCGTTGTAAAAGAACCTACCGACAACGATCATAATCATCGGATATAGGAAGTAACCCAACGTTACCTCGAGCCCCAAGCCATTGACTGGCGCCCACATAAATATCCAGATTTGCGCGCCCAAAATCGGTGTGGGTAGTATAAATAAAAACCACTCTTTTGCGTTCTTTAGTGTTTTTAGATAATCAAAAATGTGCTGCCACTGCTTTAGTACACTGACTAGCAGCACGAGACTAAAAAACATTGTCAGCACGCGCCACGAAGCGACTTGCGTACCTGATAATGGTTGCAGCAGTAGACCAAATAAGAACAGCAATGAGTATAAAAAATTTGCAGCGACAGCGGTGATTGTACCCTGCGAGGTTTGGTTAGTAGTCAGCATCACAACAGCCTTTAAAGATTGGGGCACATCCATGGCAATTTTTAAAAAAAACAAAAGCCTCAGACGATAACGTCTGAGGCTTTTGCATATAAGGTCGTCGCGCAATCTAAGTTGAACGCTTTTGATGTATTAGGCTTACATCATGGTCGGCATTATGTCAAAGTCAGAATGAATAAGCAATGCCACTGTTCATCTAGCGACTAAACTTTTAAATTGAGTAAATTTAATGCAGGTAAGTGCTTATTTTGCATCAAGTTGTTCGATTTTTTGCTGTATCTTATCCATCTTCTTTTGGTAACGACGAATCTTACGAAAACGATGGGCTTTTAGCACGCCATCGATACGCTGATTGATAAAATGACGACGCGGTGGGAAGCCACCAATCTGAAGCTCTCTATAGCCATGCAAGCGGTCATTACGCTGACGAACGAGGTAACCTTTTACGCTATCAGCCATCATGACCAGTAGCGCAAGCGTAATCATGCCATACATGAAGAGCGAACCACCTTCTTCAAGGCTTTGACTCAAAATAGTAATAGACAACACAAATAACAGCATCGGCTCGATATAACTTAATGCCCCAAACAGTGATACTGGCAACTTGCTACTGGCAATCATCGTCAGCGACATCGCAAGCGCACTAAAAGCACCAAGCAGCGGCAATAGATACCAGAACTTCATGTCTTGCGCCGCAACATCAAAACCGCCTGTCATGTAGAGCACGATGAGCACGACTGGTGTCAACAGCGTCAAATCAAACAACAACCCCGTAATGGGCGGTACAGAAAGGGTGCGCCGTAGCAGATAATACGGCGGATAACCCAAGCATACAAACAGTGTCACCCAAGAGACCGAACCATACTGAACAATATCGTAGCCGATGCCAAGCGCTGCAAATATCGCGGCAGCCCACTGCAAGATGCTCATATACTCATGGTAAAAGAATCGACCAAGCACAATCATCACTAGCGGCAATAAGAAATAACCCAACGTAACATCGAGACCAAACCCATTGACCGGAGCCCACATAAACAACCAAATCTGCCCACCTAGGATTGGCGCAGGCAGTATAAATATAAGCCATTCTTTTAGTGTCTTTAGCGTCTTTATATAATCAAAAACACGTTGCCACTGCTTAGTCAAACTGACCAATATCACCAAACTGAGCAACATCATGAGCACACGCCATGACGCTACCTGCGTCCCTGTTAAGGGCAGCATAAACAGTCCAAACAAAAACATCATCGAGAATAAAAAGCTCGATGTTACCGAAGCAACCGTTCCCTGAAAAGTTTGATTGGTCGTAAGCATAACAACAGCCTTAAAAAATAGAACCTTATTTACAGTATTGAAAAAATGAGAGTTAAAAAACAAAAGCCTCCGACGATAACGTCAGAGGCTTTTTTCTAGAAAAATGCTAAGAGACTAGACTCAAAAGCTAATTACCAAGACTATTACTCGTCATCGTCTTATGCATAATTAGTGTATTATAGATTGTCACTTGGTTTATGGTCGTTTGCAATATCAATCACATCATCGACGTCGGTAGCTGCGGTATTGTCAGTTGTCGCATCAATATCTATCTGCTCCTGACCTTCTACCTCAAACGTACCGTCTTCTCTCATGGCATCGATAAGCTCATCATCGCTCTCTTCGTGTTCAACACGCGCCATAGCAACCAGTTTTTCATCTTTTGACAGACGAATCAATGTTACGCCTTGCGTATTACGACCAGAGCTAGCAACATGCTCAACTGGGGTACGAACCAACGTACCTTTATCAGAGATTAGAATAATATCATCGGTAGAGTCAACCTTGGTCGCTCGTACTAACGCACCATTACGCTCGCTGGTCTTGATAGCGATCACACCGCCACCGCCACGATTTTGCGTATTGAACTCATCGATGAAGGTACGTTTACCAAAGCCGTTTTCACAAGCAATCAAGATTTCACGTACATCATCTTCGATAACGACTAATGATTTTATAAACTCGTCAGTAGCCAGACGCATACCGCGGACGCCTTTAGCCGTACGACCCATTGCACGCGCATCATTTTCATCAAAACGAATGGCTTTACCACTTGAAGCAAACAACATCACTTCTTGGCTACCATTAGTGATACGAGCGCTGACTAATTTATCACCGTCTTCTAGTCCAACCGCAATCAAACCGTTCGAGCGAATATTGGCAAACTGCTTCAGCTCTACCCGCTTCACGGTACCATTGGCAGTGGCAAAGAATACAAAAGGTGGCTCTGCTTGGTTGCTATCTTCTACCGAAACGTCATCATTGCTTACTTCTGATACTTCACTTACTACTGATGTATCTTCTACGATTTTTGGAATTGGTAATATCGTCGTAACGGTTTCGTCGCTATTTAGGCCAATTAGATTGACCAATGGACGACCACGAGCACCGCGACTGGCAATCGGCACTTCAAAACCACGTAGACTAAAGACACGTCCACTATCAGTGAAACACAGTACCGTCGAATGCGTTGATGTCACGACTAAATGATCGATTACATCATCTTCTTTCATTGCCGTAGCAGACTTACCTTTACCGCCGCGTTTTTGTGCAACATAATCATCAATCGGCTGAGTCTTAGCGTAACCAGTACGCGATACCGTCATGACGACCGTTTGCTCAGGGATAAGGTCTTCGCGACTAAAGTCCATACGTGAATCGATGATATCGGTACGGCGCTCATCACCGAAGTTATCACGAATCTCGATCATCTCATTAGAGATAATAGCCATCAGCTTATCAAAATCGCCAAGGATAGACTCTAAATGCGCGATTTCACGCAGTAAGTCTTGGTATTCTTCGGTCAATTTATCTTGCTCAAGACCCGTCAAACGATGCAATTGCATATCTAAAATCGCATTGACCTGCTCGAGTGACAAGCGATAACGCTCTTCACCTTCGATCAGACCAAACGGCGCTTTAGGATCTTCGCCATCGATAAACTCAGGACGCACTGATTGGCTACCAGCAGCTGTGAGCATCGCAACGACGCTACCTGAGCCCCATGTGTTATTTAATAAACTTTCACGTGCTAGGCCACGGTTTGCCGACGCTTTAATCGTCGCAATAATTTCGTCGATATTGGCTAGAGCGACCGTTAGACCTTCGAGCAAATGACCACGCACGCGGGCTTTGTTCAATTCATAAATCGTACGGCGGGTTACCACTTCTTGACGATGACGAACAAATGCAGCGATAAGCTGACGCAAGGTCAATAGTTTAGGCTGACCATTATCTAACGCCACCATATTGATACTGAAGCTAGACTCTAGCGGCGTTTGTAGAAATAGGTTATTAACGATAACTTCAGCCGTCTCGCCGCGACGCAAGTCAATAGCGATACGCATACCGTCTTTATCAGACTCATCACGAATTTCGCTAATGCCTTCGATTTTTTTATCACGAACAAGCTCTGCGATACGCTCAATCAGTTTGGCTTTGTTGGCCTGATAAGGTACTTCGGTAAATACGATGCGCTCACGATCACGGTTAACGCCAGAATTGCTCATCGGCTCGATATGATAACGACCACGAATATGCAAACGGCCTTTACCCGTACGATAAGCATCTAAAATGCCCGCGCGACCATAAATAATACCACCTGTAGGGAAGTCAGGACCTGAAATATGCGACATTAGCTCTTCAGCTGAAACTTGTGGGTTTTCAGCATACGCAAGACAAGCATTGATCACTTCGGTCAAGTTATGCGGTGCCATATTGGTCGCCATACCAACGGCAATACCCGTCGCGCCATTGACCAATAGGTTAGGAATACGCGCTGGCATCACGCTTGGCATGCGCTCAGAGCCGTCGTAGTTGTCTTCCCAATCGACCGTATCTTTATCCAAATCAGCGAGCATCTGGTGGGTCAGTTTAGTCATACGTACTTCGGTATAACGCATCGCTGCCGGAGGATCATCATCGATCGAACCAAAGTTACCTTGACCATCAACCATTGGGTAGCGCAAGCTAAAATCCTGCGCCATACGGACGATGGCATCATAGACGGCACTATCGCCATGTGGATGGTACTTACCGATAACATCACCAACCACACGTGCTGATTTTTTATACGGTTTATTATAATCGTTTGATAGCACGTGCATGGCATACATCACGCGGCGGTGTACAGGTTTGAACCCATCACGCACATCAGGCAGCGCACGCGAGACGATCACGCTCATCGCATAATCCAAATACGACTGCTTTAGTTCATCTACGATGCCAATAGGACTGACCGATTCGCTCATATACACTCCTTCACTCACATTTTTTTCTAACGTTGACACATCGCTTATGGCACCCATAGATCATATAAAAATACTGCCACATAAATGGGCAGTCATGACCAAAATAGATACCATAAAAAAACACTGCTACACGTGCAAAACAATAGGAAAATAGCGATAGTTTTAATGTTTAATAAAAGAAGCTATTTTAGCACAAATTTGCTGATTTAGGGGGTTCTGACCACCATTAAAATCAAGCTAGGCGGTTCATTTGCAGTGATATTTTGAATTATTGACACACGCTAAAATAATTCTAATGGCAGGTTTTTTTTGATTGGCTGATTTTGCCATTTTTACAGACGAACTTACCATCTGCTGAGCAATGAGATACCCCGCCCATTTTACCTGAACAAGGCGTATTTCGAGCTTGGGCTTGGCTCGTAGATGTGAAGGCAAATACTAGGGCGAGTAGCGCTGTGCTGATTGATTTCATTGTTTATTCTCCGTATCTGATGGATATTAAATAGAAAAATACTATACTCATTCAGTACAGCTCGACAAGATTTATTTTGACTAACTGAGTGGATACTTATATTTCTATCTACAGTTCAACACGACATTTAATTTAGCGCTAAAATCTTGAGCATAGAGCTCATACGTGGTTTGCATATAATCTCTATTGGCACACAACTAGGATGCTTAGAATATTTAGCCAATACAACAACACCTACAACTGTCTCTGACGTGAACTGATTGTTTTTATGGTCATATTGTTTTCATAACCATAATTCTTTCATAACCATACTGTTTTCAAAGTCATATTATTCTCATGAGCACATTATGATTTAAACCACTTTGATGCGATTATTTTTTAGTGATACTGGACAAAAAATTTCTAAACGCTACACTACCTCATCTTTTATAGCACTTACATAACGACCTAACAGGCTACTATTACTATGGATATCATTCTTGCAATTGTTTGGATTTTAGCAATGGTGCTATACAGCTTTTCGAGCGATTATGTTGCTAGCTTTCCTAACCATAACAATCGCGCTGTCCCTTATGTCCGTTGGGGAGCACTTTTAGTCGCGATGGCTTTATCAGCATACTTGTCAAAAGCCTATCAAGAGAATCTACAAGGCAATGGTATGTGGGTGTTTGTTATCGTGGTATTTGTGGTTATTGTTTTAGCGAAGGTCGTTTTTAAATGGGTAATTAACAGACGTTTGAAACGCTAGTTCATACTGAATAGTTTTATTAATTTGACCCTCTTAATTATTGATCTAAATACCTTATGACAATTAAACATCAAGATAGCCAGCCTGACTCAAACCTTTCTATACTAGCAGAAGACGATCGAGAAGATCGTAGCTTCGATGCCATTGCCGATCATTTCGAAAAAAAGGTCTATGGTGGTTTAAAAGGCGAGATTCGATTGGCTGTGCTACGCCGTGATATTTTCGAATATAGCGCACAAATGAGTGAGGCGCTTGGGCGACCTTTACGTATCTTGGATGTAGGTGCAGGGCTTGCACAAATTGCGATAGAACTTGCTGCTCAAGGTCATAGCGTAGTCATCAATGATATATCAGCAAATATGCTTGAGAAGGCGAAAGTGAGCGCAGAAAAAATTGATAAAAAGCTAGACATCACTTGGTATGTTTGCCCTTATCAAGCGCTTGAAGAAAAGTTGGCTCAGACAGAGACAGAAAAATTTGATTTGATTATGTCGCATGCGCTACTTGAATGGTTGGCAGAACCAGCGGCGGTCATGGACTTTTTTGATCAGCAATTAATAGATGGTGGCGCGCTATCTGTCTGCTTCTACAACCCAGCGAGTTTTGATTATCGCAATCTTATCATGGGGAATTTTAACTTACTCGATAGCTTACTTGATGGTAACGATTACAAAGCGGACAATAAGAAAAGCCTCACTCCTAACCATCCCGTTGCCAAAGAAGAAGTCGAGTCGTGGCTTCAAGCGCATGATTATCAGACGTTACGTAGCAGTGGTTTACGAGTATTTCATGATTATGCACCACTCAAACGTGGCGGTCACAACGACCCAGATGCAGTGATAAAAATGGAGTTACGCTACTCACAGTTAGAGCCGTACAAATGGCTTGGTCGTTACTTACACATTTTGGCTAAACGGTAAATTAAGACGACAGCTCAATAATTGTAAAGATGTCTAAACCTCTTCATCCATTCTCGATGATCTATCATATTCTGACCAAGTAGTGGCATTGATGTCTTTTTCATCAAAGACTACGACATGCTCTAGCAAAGGCAGAATGCCAATATGCGAGCCGATTGCATGATTATGATGGCTCGCAACCAAGGATAAGACAGTCTGTCCGTCGTCTAACTGCAGACGGTACAAATAGTTGGCACCGCGAAATACACGCCCGATAACCAAAGCTGTCTGCGTACTGTCATCATCATGGATAATATCATCAGGGCGCACGAGTACTTTGATTGGTGTACCATTTGGATAATCATATTCGCAGTACTGTGGCTGGCCTGATTCATCATAGACTTCCATGCGGCGATAGATATTACCTAGCGCCGTCTCAACATGACCTTCTTTGATGATACCGTCTATCATGGCACCTTCGCCTACGAATTCTGCAACAAAAGGACTGACAGGCTCATGATACAGCTCACTTGGTCGCGCCCACTGTACCAATCGTCCTTTATCCATTACCCCTACTTTATCCGCTAGCGCAAACGCTTCATTTTGATCATGAGTGACCAAAATCGCTGTGGTATTGGTACGTTTGAGAATATCACGGACATTCATTGCTAGTGATTCACGCAGCACCACATCTAGATTAGAGAACGGCTCGTCAAGTAATAGTAGTTTTGGTTTAGGGGCGAGCGCTCTTGCAAGAGCCACACGCTGCTGCTGACCCCCAGAAAGCTCATTAGGACGTTTGTCTGCATGTTCAGTCAATTCAACTAAACTTAGCATCTCAGCCACACGGGCTTTTTTGTCAGCGGCTGACCATTTATTGAGACCAAAGGCGATGTTCTTTGCTACGCTCAAATGACCAAACAGAGCATAATCCTGAAATACCATGCCCATGCCACGCTTGGCTGGCGCCACTGCAAATGATTGACGAGCTGTCTTTTCAGTTAGGCGTTGATTATTTAGATAGATAGTGCCGCCACGACTTTGCTCCAATCCCGCAATTGCTCGTAGCGCTGTGGTCTTTCCGCAGCCGCTATAACCCAAGAAGCAACCAATCTCTCCTTGTTCTAGCATCAACGATAGACCGTTGACGACGATAGTATCGTCATAGCCTACGATGAGATTTTGCACACTAAAATAAGGATCTATCGCGATATGTTTCTCAGTATTTTGTTGTGAGGTGTTGCTTTTTTCTACAGTTTTATTCGTCTGAACTGGATTGATTCTATTTTGTGACAGTGGTGATTTTGCTACAGGCGTATGGCTAGCCCGAGCCTTTTCTGACTTAGAATTTGTTGAGTCGTTCATTGAATCAGTGTACATAGACGGTACCAGTTCGCTATTAGTAAGTAAAACCATCGATAAAACAGAGCAAATTATAATATAACTGACACTACGAGTGTGCTGTTAAACTTATACCAAATTATTGCTATTAGCTGTGTTTATCGCTTTGACGCAGTAATATCCAGACAGGAAGCAAGCCAACTAACACGATTAGCAAACTCGGTAATGCGGCTCGTCCCCACATACCTTCGCTCGTCATTTCAAACACTCGTACTGCAAGCGTATCCCAGCCTTGACGCCGTGTCATCAGCGTAATGGGCATCTCTTTCATCACTTCGACAAAGCCCATCAATAATGCGGTCAATACACCGGGGCTAAGTACAGGCAGCATCACATGACGCCAACGCTGATAAGGACTATCGCTAAGTAATTTTGCAGCAGCTTCTTGATTGACTGTCAATCGCTGCAATTGTCTGTCAACTGGCTGAAAACTCACTGTCATAAAACGCGTCGATAACGCCAATAGCATAACAATGACACTGCCAGAAAGCACTTGCTGTGAGGTGATACCAAAGGCAATCATTTGATTATCAAGCCATGCAATAGGTATAAATATCCCTACCGCCAACACAGTCCCCGGTACGACATAGCCCAAATTGGCTAAAGTGGTCATTAGCTTAGTCGATTTATCAGGATACTGCCGTTTAATCCACGCAATGATAATGGCCAAAAAGGCAATGAATAGCGTGGTCATACTAGCAATCATGAGGCTGTTGGTGACAAAATCAATGTAACGTGCATCAAAATCTTGGCGAAAATTAAGTGCTGTCCAATAGATAAGCTGCAAGAAAGGAATTAAAAAGGCGATTAAAAAAATGAGCGTACACAGCAGTGTCATGGCGAGCTTGGCAGGTTTACTGGCGTCAAAGCGTTGGCTGCTACCTTGGGTAAGTGAACTACCACGCTTCGCTTGCCAATACTGCTCAAACAATACCACGATAAAGATCACGCCAATGAGCAAGGCTGCTAGCTGAGCCGCTGTGGTCAAACTGAAAAAACCAAACCATGCCTTATAAATGGCAGTAGTAAAAGTATCGACATTGAATACGGATACTGCACCGAAATCCGCTAAGGTTTCCATACTGGCTAGTAATAAGCCGCCAATGATCCACGGTAATGCTTGCGGTAGCGCCAACCGAAAAAATACACGGCTACGACTCAAACCTAGCATCTGCCCCGCTTCTATCGCTCGCCTGCCTTGTGACAAAAATGCCTGACGCGCGAGCAAATATACGTAAGGGTAAAACGCTAGCGATAATACCAAGCCTGCGCCCCATACATTCCTTATCGACGGTATGGCAGTACTGATACCGGAATCCCGCAGAGCTGTCTGTAGCGGCCCACTAAAATCAACAATGCCAATAGTGACAAATGCCAATACATAAGCAGGGATGGCAAGTGGCAACATCAACGCCCATGAAAAGAAACGCTGACCCGGGAAACGATACATACTAGTGACCCAAGCTAGAGCAGTACCAATAGTGCCTGAAACAACTGTCACCATTAGCAATAAAATCGCCGTGTTTTTGAGCACTTGCGGCAGTACATAGTCTGCCATATGTGTCCAAATCTCTGCCACTGGCTGAGTCCACGACAGCAGCACGATTAAAATTGGTACTAGCATAAACAACGAAATCAGCCCTAAGACTGATTTCGAGATAATACGTTTACGAAGGGCGTGGTCTTGGCTGACAGTCTGCTTGTCATTAACACCGCCATTGACAGTATCGTTTTGACTAACAGACGCATCTGGCGTTGTGATCATATTATCATTACCGTGTCATACGTATAGAGACCTTATAAGCTTATACCAACCTCAAAATCGTCATTACTTGAATAACTCCTTTGTAATGACTAACCTTTGAACCTATTCTTTAAAAGCTGTTGTTTAAAAGCTATTGCTTAAGAACTATTGTCTCGAAGTTATGATTTTGCGATTGGTATCAGTATTACTGGCGATCCCTTATTTATAACCCGCTTTATCCATCATTTGGATAGCTTGAGTTTGTAGTTCACCGAATTTCTGTACATTGATATCGTCTTTTTTGAACTCGCCCCATGATCTGAGCATGTCTGACTCATCGATACCTACTTTTACTGGGAATTCTTTGTCAGAGCTGGCATAAAGACCTTGTGCCTCATCAGATGACAACCACTCTATCAGTTTAAGCGTACCATCTGGATTGTCTGAACCTGCAACCACGCCAGCGCCTGAGATGTTTACGTGCGTACCAGTCGTATCTTGGTTTGCCCAGAATATCTTCACAGGGAAGTTTGGTTTTTCGTCCAATAGACGACCATAGTAGTAGCTATTGGCGATACCCACTTCACACTGACCAGCAGCGATAGCTTCTAGCATCGCAACGTCATCACTGAACACGTCAGTCGCTAGGTTATCAACCCACCCTTTGATAACTGCTTCGGTTTTTTCTTCGCCCAAATGCTCCATCATGCTAGCAACAAGCGATTGGTTATAGACCTTTTTAGAGGTACGTAAGCATAGTTTGCCTTTCCATTTTGGATCGGCCAAATCTGCATAAGTAGATAGCTGGTCGGCAGTGACTTTGCTTGGGTCATAAAAGATAGTACGTGCACGTAGTGACAGACCTGTCCACTGACCTTTTGGATCACGGTATTTTGCAGGGACATTAGCTTCTAACACAGTAGACGATACTGGCTGCAATAGGCCTTGCTCTGCAGCCTGCCATAAGTTACCAGCGTCAACGGTCAATAGCATATCAGCTGGAGTATTCTGACCTTCCGCTTGCAAACGCGCCATGAGTGGACCTGTTTTGTCCGTGACCAACTCAACTTTTACGCCTGTTTGCTCAGTATAGCGATCTAACAATGGCTTAATAAGCTGCTCATTACGTGATGAGTAGATAGTAATCGTCTGACTATCAGCAGTCGTAGCTTCGTCAGTTGCTGCTTGCTGCTCAGCACCTGTTTCTGTTGACTCTACTTCTACGCTTTCTTCTGTGGTTGAAGAATTGCTACAACCTGCCAAACCCAACATCATGCCAAATACGGCTGCAGGTAGGATAAGCTTCGTAGAGGTTAGATTAGCGCTGATAGCGTTCAATGACATGGTTTTCCCCATAGTAATGCTATAAAAAAAGTAAGACGGATGGTGAGACAAAATAACAGTGATTATAACAATGACTTGCTAATCGCTAGCAGTAATCAGGCCATAATATATCAAAGCAACATACTAATGGAAGTGAGATTAATTATCAATACATTTGTTTAACTGACAAATATATCTGTGATGAGTCTTGAGCATTGATTTTTAAGAACTATTTTTTACCAGCTCTTTCAATAGTTTGGTCTAGCGACGCGCTTTAGTATCAATCTAAAGGAGCCATTGCCCTAAGATTGCATTGACCGCAGCTTCCGTACGTAAGATACGAGAGCCTATATGTACAGGCGTGCAGCCTTGAGCTGACAACAGCTCTATCTCATAGTCAATCCAACCACCTTCAGCGCCTATGCAAACTATACTCGGTAGCTCTCGTGATGGTTGCTGTTGTAAAAATTCAGAAAAGGACTGCTGACTATAAGGATGCGCGACAATCGCTCTATTGCTAATTAGGCTTGCCAGTGTGTCTTCGACAAATGGCTTAAAACGTTTTTGTAGCGTAATACTAGGAACGATCGTATCGATGCTCTGCTGTAAGCCTTCTAATACAAACTCGTCAATCCGCTCAAGCATTGGGCTTTGCCAATAGCTTTTTTGGGTACGGTAGCTATTGATAAGAATGATATCGCGTACACCAAGCGCCGTCATATCCATGATTAAACGCCGTAGCACTTTAGGACGTGGTAATGCCAAAATGACAGTTAAATCCAATTTGGCCGGCGGTACAGTATTGAGCTGAACGTTACTTAACCGAATACTGTCGGCGGTAATATTTTTAATGATAGCAGTACCAAGGGTGCCACCGACTTGTCCAATTTTAAGCGTATCACCTACTTTTGCGCCTAGCACTTTAGTCACATGGCTGACTTGAGACAAGGCATCGATTTTTGCTGTGTCTGATGAGAAGTTTTCAGCGGGCAATAATATACAGTTCATAAATTATCTTGGTTGGAGGACAGTTCGATTGCGTCTTCAATCATCGTAAATTGGCGGGTCAATACCGCTTGCTGCTGTATCGTCATTTGCTCGCCAGATTGCCCTGCCTGCGCGGCCAATGGCAAATTGCATAGCCAAGTCGCTAGCTGCGTATAAATGCTCACAGCGTCTTCACGGTTATAAGCTGTTTTCTTGCGAGAGGATTTTTTGTTCGCCTTTAACTGATCATCAATGGTCATCTGTGCATCCGAACTACTTGAGTTATTTGACTCGACTGGACGATAGAAGTCATTATTTGGCTGATATACAGCGCCTACGCTAGCCAGTTTGTTTATCACGCTTTGACAAGACTGAGTATAACGTCCCATCAGTACAGGCGTGGCCACACTAGCAGGCTCCACTGGATTATGCCCACCAATATCTACCAGCGAGCCGCCCACAAATGCTACGTTTGCCAATGTATACCAACTCATCATCTCACCCATGCTATCTGCCAGATAGACTTGCGTGTCTGCATCAATCACGTCTCCATCACTACGCCGAGCCATATTTAACCCAGTTTTTTGAATGAGATCTGCTACTTCGTCAAAACGCTCAGGATGTCTAGGGACAATAACAAGCAACGTATCTGCTAATGTCGCTTGAGACAGTAGTTGCTGTTGCAATGACAACGCTGCTGCCTCTTCACCATCATGAGTACTCGCAGCTACCCACACAGGACGATCTGCTATACCAAACTCTGCTCGCAGTTCAGCTTTCTTATTATAAATACTGTTATCTTCTATGGCTTGGTCATCAGCTTTGGACGCATTGATTACCCACTTTAATGAGCCTGCCACACGAATTTGGGCGCTACTAGCCCCTAACTGCCGAAAGCGTTTAGCAGAGTCGCTGTCTTGCGCAATAATTAAGGAGAGATTTTTCATCATACTGGCGCTGACTGCACCAATCTTTTGATAACTCTGAAAAGAAGAAGCAGATAGTCGACCATTGACCAGAATACTTGGAATACGGTGCTGGGATAATTTGGTCAAGATATTTGCCCATAGCTCTGTTTCTACAAACAATGCAGCGATAGGCTGTACGTGCGTTAAGAAAGTCTCGATCACAGCAGGGCTGTCGACTGGCACATAGCTATGACTCATCTGACCCTGAGCTATCTGTTCTGCAAAACGACTGGCGCCACGAGCAAAACCTGTCTGAGTCGTATTGGTCAACCATATCTGATAGCCATTAGCCAATAACATATCTAATAAAGGCGCGACCGTATTGGTCTCACCTAATGAAACTGCGTGGCACCAAATTACTCCATTATCTATATCAGCATTGACCACTGGACGCGGTGGATACTGCTTACCAAAGCGCTGATCGATTTCCTGCTGATAGTTTTCGTTCTTATGAGATCGACGCCATACTTGCAGACGATATAGTGGTTTTAGCAGCCCAATAAGAGACTGATAATATAAAGGTGTCTCGTGTACCGCTCGACTAGGCGATGATACAGGGTCAATTGGATTTACAGAGTGGTCAGACGAAGTATTAGATGATGGCATGGAACAGCCCAAATTAGTTATGAATCAAACGATAAAAGGGTAAAGGTAAAGCGCGCCAATTCTACCTGAATTTAAGCTGTAACAATAAGCTTTTAAAAAGTTACTGAGTAAATAGTTATTAGATAATGATTGTTAGATAATGACTATTATCAATAAAGCGACTGCAATGATTGCACCAATTAACAGCTGATAACGCTTGGTGCTATGCTGCTCTTGCTTCTGTGTGGTCAGCAGCATTTCTGCTTGCTGCCATTGCTGAACCAGATTGGCCGCTTCTGCATGACCATTATCTGCCGCTTGCTCTAACCAGTATTTACCGCTATCTATATCTTGAGACACCCCTACTCCTTGGTAATACATCTTACTGAGTAGACGCTGAGCACGGCTGTCGTTCTTGCTAGCGGCTTGGTTGACCCAATCTACGCCAGATTTTTTTTGGTTGTCACTGTCCGCTGTCAAACCTTCACCTAACAATTCATACATGGCCAAACGTAGCATAGCCGCTGTATTACCATCTTCAGCAGCCGCTTGTAGCGTTAGAAGCGCTTGGTTCTTTGTTGCGATATGTTTATCTGAAAATATAACTTGGCGACGAGGTTTGTTCTGTTTGGCAATATGCTGCTCGAACTGATCTAATACTTTGCGTGCTTGCTGATACTGAACATCACCAGTTGGTTGTGGCACCGCTATCTCATCTAATTCTACGAGCAGTTGCGTAAACATCTCTGGCGTTGATGTATTCTTTACAGACGACGTAGGCTTGGCTACTGGTTGCGCTATTTTAGTCAGCTCGGGCTTTATTGAATTCTCAGACTCAGGAGGCACTACGCTTGTTTGCAACTCAGTTGTTACCGTATCAGGTACACCAGATGGAGCTGCGCGACTCTCACTATCAGTTACAACTACATTAGCTAGGTTATGCTCAGCTCCTATCGATACTTCCTCTGGCTTGTTAAGAGGAGCATTTAATTGGCTAGTACCGACATGCGTATTTAAATCTACGCTCGGAATGATGCTTTCAGTGATTTGATGAGTGGTTGCTTTATGCGCTGTCAATTCAGGCACTGAATGAACATCGTTGCTTAAAATAGTTGGTAGTCTAAGGCTAACCGCTTGATATAGCCCACTCTCCACTTGCCCGCCTTGTACTGCGTCAAACTGCCGATCAATATGACCAAACAGACGCAGCCCTATTGGCTCTAATGCAAAAAATAAGTGCCCTTTAACCACGCTATCATCGTAACCAACCGCCATATGCTGATAGAAGTCATCTGTGACCAATGACAACTCAGGGTAACGTTTACGCAGCTCAAACTGACCATACCAATGTGGCTTGCTTTGCCACTGCTGCGCCAATACACGACCTACATAAAACGCCAAAAACACCATAAAATTACGATAGCGTTCATCGACCAGCAGCGTCGTCTCATCCCATATACCGCTTTTAATCATATCTCGGCGCACTTGGGATAATAGCGTGTCGATACGCTGTAAACTCTCAAGCGACTCGTCTAGTGTACAAGCACGCAGCTCAGTTTCGTAGGCGATACCGCCCGCAATAGGACGCCCAGCTAAGAAATCTTGCCAGTAGCCTTCTGCAATATAGTCCAGTGGCGTTAAAGGTGATGCAGACATAGACGGATGTGACCTCTTTGCAGATAAATAAACCAAAAAAGTATAAGTTATAAAAGTGCTACGACTAAGATGATAGAACAATACTAGTAGATTACCTTACCCTAAAAATCCGAGTGCTACAATAAAGGACTGAACAAGCGCACGACATTATCAAACAAGCGTTTTGATCCGTGACGCTGTTGCCACTCATCACTATCCAAGATTCGGCAGTTTTCTAAATACACTTCTTGACAGTCCGCTACTTGGGCAACCATTTCTGGCGTATAAATCGCCAAACTGACTTCCATATTTAGATAAAAGCTGCGCATATCGATATTAACGGTGCCAAATAGACAGTAGTCATCATCGATAACTACTGTTTTTGCGTGTAGCAAACCACCTCTAAACAAGGCAATCGTTACTCCAGCATCCAACAACTCTTGATAATAAGCTTGAGAAGCATGTTGTACCAGAAATGAATCAACCTTTTCAGGAACAATAATCGTCACATCAACGCCGCGCTTAGCTGCTATCGTCAGCGCGCCTGATAGGGATTCATCAGGGACAAAATAAGGCGTGGTAATACGGATGCGCTTATTGGCACGATGAATCACGGTAACTAACGTATTGTAAATCACATGAGCCGTTAGCTGCGGTGCTGAAGGTATTAGCTGCGCTAAGACCTTGTCCACAACAGGCATCTTTGGTACGACAATCGAGGTGGCACCTACATCTGGCTGCTCATGATCATCAATCGTATCCGCCAATACCTTCACTCGGCTATTTAGATCATTGATGGTCGGATGCATCACATATAACTTACGAGTGTAGTTATTAACCCGCTGATGCAGTTCAGCAAGATTGTCATTACTTTCAGCACCGATGTCGGTAACAATTACCTTGGCCATCGCTGTATTGATACTAATCGAGTGCTGGCTAGTCGTTCGTAGTGCCACATCAATCCATTGGCCGACGTTTTTGTTTTGCTTAAAAAACCTTGGATCAACCAGATTGAAACTACCGATATAGCCAATATGTTCATCGATAACCACCATTTTACGATGGTTGCGCAAATCAGAGCGTTTAAATAATGTCTTAAACAATCCTACTGGCAATGACTGATGGACATAAACCCCTGCTTTTTCTAATTTGCGGTGCACGCTACTATTAATAAAGCTAAAGCTGCCCACACTATCAGCCAATATATGACACTCTACGCCGCGCTGAGCCGCTACAGATAGCGCCTCTATAACTTCTAGCACCTGTCCTTTTGGATAGACAATATAAAACTCCATAAGGACAATACGCTGGGCTGCATGGATATCTTCAATCAAACGTTGAAAAATAGAAGCGGGATCGGTCAATAGCTGCATTTGATGATTGGGAAATACACCAAACCCTGTCCAGCGCGTTCCTATTTGGCTAACACCGCGGTAGTTGGCTGGTAATAAGTCCTGCCCTTTGTCAAAAATCAGATGCTCACGCCTTGCCATATCATTCATCAAGATGCTGGCTTGATCTACGCGTTCACGATAGCGCCGTCCAATCATCGGCTCACCGAGCAGAATGTAAGCCACAAAACCAAATACTGGTAACGTGTAAAGCACAGCCACCCAAGCAATAGACACACCAATATTGCGCTGCACAGAAACCACGCGCAGTGTCATTACTATCATAAGTACAATATGCAGCACCAGACCTAGACCCGCTAAGTCTCCCCAGGTCCAGCTAGTAAAAGTATCTTTAATAGTAAAAGTGTTTATATTGGCCTCCATCAACCGTGTTCAACGAATAAAGCATCCATAGTATAGTAGCTTTTCACCTCTAAACAACAAATAATGATAATAAGTGTACTTTTAGAAATGCTATATAATACATGGCTTTGAGTGCTATTTTTGGTAGATCGCAAGTGCGATTTATAATTATTTTCTAAAAACATTAAAATAATATTTGACACTCAACAGTAAATCTATATAATACACACCCACAGCAACGGAGCTTAGTGACAAACTTAAGAGCTCAGTTGATGTTGAATAAATTGCCTAGCAATTGTTCGAAGGGTGATTAGCTCAGTTGGTAGAGCGTCTGCCTTACACGCAGAATGTCGGCGGTTCGAATCCGTCATCACCCACCACTTCTTAGCAAGTGGCTAAACAAGCTAAGAGACCTAAGCAGCGGTAGTTCAGTTGGTTAGAATACCGGCCTGTCACGCCGGGGGTCGCGGGTTCGAGTCCCGTCCGCTGCGCCATATTTAAAACGAATTTAAACTGTTAAGTTTAAGCAAGTTTCGCCTCAAGTATTAGTTTACTTGAGGTTTTTTTGTGTCTACATATTTTGCTTAGACATTGTTTATATAGCTACTGCGCCAGCTAACACTTCTTAACTCGCGTACAAATATTTCAGTGCTATGGACGTTGACTTATTCGGCTCACACTAGCGATTAACGCTACCATCACTACACCCATAATAATCAAAATACCAGACATCATATGCGCCGCCTCATAGTTAAGGGCCTCTACTTGCTCATATATCGCAATCGATACTACTTTAGTTTCGCCTGAGATGCTGCCGCCTATCATCAGTACAACCCCAAACTCTCCAATGGTATGAGCAAAGCTTACCAAACTACCCAAAATAATACCCACCCGCGCTTGCGGTAAAGCCACTTTCATAAAACGCCGCATACGATTGGGTTCTAAAAGATGAGCGACTTCCGTGACACTTTTCGGAATACGCAAAAACTGTGCATAGACAGGCTGTATATAAAAAGGTAACGAGTAAATGATGGAGCCAATGACCAGACCTTCAAAGGTAAAAATTAGCGGGCTAATATTATGTTCGCTCAACCATTTACCGATACCTACACTAGGACTGAGCAGTAACAATAGATAAAAACCAATCACGGTAGGTGGTAGCACCAGGGGCATCGCAATGATGCCCATGAGCAGTACTTTAAGACGTCCTATTGCTTTTATACGGCTCGGCTTAGCCAACCAATAAGCGATGGGCGTTGCAAATAGCAGTAAGCATAAGGTAGTCACGCAAGCGAGCTTGATGCTCACCCAAAATGGACTGAGCATATCTGACATAAGAGACTGGTCGATCATATAATGTCACTGCTCGTTCTATGATGAGAGGGGTTAGTCTAACGTATTACTGGACGGCCAGATAGCCTGCTTGTAAGAAGTGCTGCTGCCCTGCTTTTGAGCGCAAGTAATTGGTGAAGTCTGCTGCTGGAGCAGTGTTATTAACGATTATGCCATCTTGTAAGATAGCTGGATAAGACGCTGGCAATAAGGTAATAAACTGCTCAGGCTTGGCTTTAATCGCAACAAGCTGAGACTGTGCTACAAAACCATAGTCCACACTACCTGTATGCGCATATTGAAATGCCTGACCGATATTCTCTGACTGTATTAAGCTTTTTTGAGCATTTAACTTATCGTACATATTTTGTGATTGCAGATAGGCTTTTGCAGAGGCACCATAAGGAGCAAGGTCAGGGTTCGCAATAGCTACCTTGCTGTCCTGAGTAAAGTCAGCACTGATAAACACATCACCCAGCGACGTTGGAGTAAAATTGTTTAAAGGTTTGGTGCCACTATAGAGCGCTAATTGACCTCTGGTATACGTAAAAGGCTTGGTTAGCTTATTATCTTCGTTAATAACACTAACTAAATTTTCATCAGCCAATTTAGCAGGAAAATCTTGATTGGCAGACAAGAATATATCATACGGTGCCCCTGCTTTGATTTGCGCATATAACTTACCAGAAGAGGCATAAGTAACTTCAATATCTGAAATACTTGAAATATTTTGGGCAGATGAGCTGTTATCAGCCTGATATCTATCAATAATACGAGGTAGTACATCAGATAAGTTGGCAGCCGCAGCAATACGCAAAGTCTGGGCTGGTTCAGTGGTATCAGCAGCAAGCGTCGTATTGGCGTCTTTATCCTGCGTACAAGCATTTAGTGACAATAGCAGACAAGCAGATGCACAGACAGTAGCTAATGACTTAACCATTATTGCTGAGCCATTTAGACGAGTCGTCTTCGTAGTATTCTTGCTTCCATACAGGAATGTCCGCTTTGATAGTATCTAATATCCAGCGACAAGCATCAAATGCTGGATAACGGTGCGCTGACACTACCCCAACCCACACAGCCACGTCGCCAATTTCTAACGCACCGATACGATGTATGGCAATAGCATGCGTAATTTCAAAACGCTTTTTGGCCTCTTCTATAATGGCGCGGCCTTGATTGATGGCCAAATCCTCATAACCATAATAGGTAAGACGATCAACGCTCGTGGCATTATTATGGTTGCGCACTCGCCCTTCAAAGCAGACGAAAGCACCACAACTGTCATTGTCTAACGTACTTTTTAGTCTATCTTCATCTATAGCAATATCTAGTAGCGCAAAACCATCACGCTCAGCGATAAGGTAAGCGTCATCAGCAGTACGTTTGATGGTCATTGAATGGTCATGGACGTTGTCGGTCATTTCTATTCTCTACTTATTATATTTTCTTTGTAGCCACTGACAAAATGGACACTAGTAAATGCTTGTCTAACCACCAGCGACTGGCGTGATGAAAACCACGCTATCACCATCATTTATCTGGTCAGTCCATTTAGCAAAGTAGTCATTTACTGCAACACGTAGCTCCGACTGCGGACGGCTAAAGCGATGCTTTTGACTAAGCTGTTCGTATAGTTCAGTCAATGACGTATCTTGCTGTACGCTTACTGTCTCTTGCTGACAATTGGCCTCATCAGCCAAACTGGCAAAATACATGACATTAATATTCATTGTTGATTCGATATTAGTTGTCATATCGATAGCACTCATAAACCTCTCCATCTTATACAAGCTTCCTTGCTTAGCATTTAGCATATCTTTATTAATTGATTAATTGATTAATTGATTACGCACTCTGCAATGTTGTCACTTTAAGCATGACTGTAATCTGACTTACCACCTGTCTTTTTAACCAGATGAATGCCATCTATAACGATGTCATGCGATAGTGCTTTGGTCATATCGTAGATAGTTAAGCAGGCAACGCTAACTGCGGTTAATGCTTCCATCTCAACCCCTGTCTTATGCGTAACCTTGACCACCGCACTGACCGTGATGCTACTGAGCGCGTCGTTATATTCAAAGTTTAAACCTATCTTGTCTAGCGGTAGCGGATGGCAAAGCGGTATAAGATCATGAGTGCGTTTGGCCGCCATGATACCAGCGATATGAGCTGTTTGCGTGATGCTGCCTTTTTTGGTCATGCCATCAGCCGCTTTAATCTGCGTATAAATCTCACTGGGAAAGCGTACTTGTCCAGTAGCATTGGCTTCTCGCGTCGTTGCTGTCTTGCCACTGACATCGACCATGGTAATATCACCATCATTATCCAAGTGAGATAAAGTAGATTGCTGATTTATCTGAACGCTGTCACTCATTTATATAACCTTTCTTATGTGATATTTTTATTATTTTGGTAGAGCAGCACATGCCTGCTTAAAATCTTCAGGCGTATTGAAGTTGGTTAGATTTTGCCACTCTTTGCTAAATGGTACAGCTTTCACTAATGGTTGAATAAACTGCATTACTCTACGCTGTCTGCTGTCTATATAGTTTTTCAAATCACGCTCGATGCTTAGCTGATACAGTCCTAATAATGGATATAGGTGACTGTCATCTTTTAAGCAAATTACTTTTTTATCGGTAGCAAGGCTTATTTCACATTGTAATTTCTGCCACAAGTCAGTTGCTGGTATTAAGCTATCACAGCTAATAACCAGTAACCACGATGCTTGTACGTTTTTTGATACGCCTGAATCATTCAAATCGTTCAATGTTTGTAAGGCTGATTCGATAGCGACCAAAGCGCCGCCAGTCTTGATCTGCTCATCATGTTTATTAGAGTCAACATCAGTACCATAATCAGCAATGTGAATAACAGGCGCATTAGGTTTTTCTGAATGGACATCTAAACCAGCTTGAAAGCCGCGACCATTATCTGCAATCAATATAGGAACCTGTAACTTGCTCGCATGACGAACATGATAGTCTAGCAGCTGCTCACCTGACGGTAGCGTCAGCATCGCTTTAGCCGTTCCCATGCGCTTGGATGCCCCGCCTGCCAAGATAACCACACCTGCCAAACCATCCAGATTATTTGAGCAATCTGTTACTACGCTATTACCTTTCAGATTTGATTGTATATCACTCATAGCTCAATTATTTATAACTCAATCATGGCTAGGGTTTTGTGCCAAAAAATGCGGCACGAAATTGCACGGACGAGTACGGCTATCAAACTGATCCTTTAAAATATTTTCCCAACCCGTACGGCAAGCACCAGAAGAACCTGGTAGACAGAATATACCCGTACCATTGGCCATACCAGCAACTGCTCGCGATTGTACGGTAGACATACCGATTTCATCTTTTGAGATTAAACGGAACATTTCACCAAAACCATCGATTGATTTATCAAACAGCACACTCACCGCTTCTGGCATGCTATCTCTGATGAAGAACCCTGTGCCGCCAGTTGTAATAACCGCATGAACGTCTGGACTAGCAATCCAACCACTAATGACTGCGCGAATCTGGTAAATATCGTCGGTGATTAATTGACGATCTGCTAAATGATGACCTGCTTCGGTCAAGCTGTCTACTAAGTACTGCCCTGAAGTATCTTCTGCCAGCGTACGGCTATCAGAAACGGTCAATACAGCAATATTAAGTGGTGTAAATTGTGCAGCAGGCTTACTCATAAATAATCCTTTATAGATGTCATTTTATAATTGTATTAAAAATCCGTTGTATCAAAAAAAGCGATGTTGAAAAACGATTGCGTTGGAAAACAGTCTCTATCAGCGTCGTGATTGCAGACTCAAAATGTTTTATCCGCCGATTATCGATAGATTGTGCATAATGCCACTGTTAGAGTCATGCAAATGATGATGCTCAGGTTTGATCGGCATAAAGCTATGTAAAGTGTTTACCAGTCCTTGGATATCGTCTTGCTGTAAGTATGGACGGATATCGTAATTGCCTTGATCAAACAGACACAAATGCACCTTACCTTGGCTGCTTACACGCAAGCGGTTACAGGTATCACAGAAGTGCGCCGCATATGGGGCAATCATACCGATACGACCGACATACTCAGGGTGGCTGTACTCTACTGCTGGGCCATCGGCACTACCGCGCTCGTGCGGCTGCCAACCATTTTCTAACAAGTAATCGGTGATAATATCAGACTGAGCATGCTGAGCAAAAAACAAATCGCTATTATCACTGGTCTGCATAAATTCAATAAAGCGATAGGTTACTTGTCTGTCTTTGACATAGTCGATCGCCGTGACTAAGTTCTCAAAAGCAGTCTCCGCCATCAAGACACTATTTATTTTCAGTTTGATATCAGTCGTTTCTAACAATATATCCATGTCAGCCAATATCTGCGGCAAGGTATCAAAGCCTGTCATTTTATGAAAAGTAGCAGCATCAAAACTGTCCATACTGATATTGAGCTGATCAAGTCCAGCAGCTTGCCAGTTGGCTATATGTTTACCCAATTTATAACCGTTACTGGTCATCGCAACTGTCTCAATACCGTCAGTCTGCTTAATCGTTTCGATAATTTCGACAACATCACGACGAATAGAAGGCTCACCACCTGTAATTCTAACCTTCTTGGTACCTACTTGAGCAAAGCCGCGCACCAAGGTTGCAATTTCAGAGATACTCAGCTCATCATCAGGGCGCTTACCTTGATAGCCATTTGGCAGGCAATACTCACAGCGAAAATTACAGAAGTCAGTAATAGATAGACGCAAGTAAGTCAGACGCCGTGCAAACCCATCAGTTAGCGGCTGGTGATAGTCACTCATCTGCTCAGTAGGCACGACCAAGGAAGACCCTATGTAACCGTCAGACATTGCCGGTGCCAAGCTCGGTGAATACAGTTGCGGGCTGTCTATTTTGTGTTTGTCATCTATGTTGTCATCAATCATATGTTACTGCCATCAGTACTGCTTACTATAAGCACTACTTTGTTATTCGTGTTTAGCATACCAGTGTAAGGTT
The DNA here is from genome assembly GCF_038155145.1 of Psychrobacter proteolyticus. Classification (GTDB taxonomy): domain Bacteria; phylum Pseudomonadota; class Gammaproteobacteria; order Pseudomonadales; family Moraxellaceae; genus Psychrobacter; species Psychrobacter proteolyticus_B. The sequence goes on along the minus strand of NZ_JBAKAY010000001.1, from coordinate 105,334 downwards.
ATAGGATTGCTCTCTAACTTTATGCGACCACCTTACAATAAATTGGCAAACGATGAATTAGCGATGTAGCCAAGGAAACGGTTGTACAACGACGTCATTACCAGCTGCTACGTTCCCACTGTCTTTGTCCAGTACAATAAAGCAATTGGCGCGGCTTAGCTGTTTGATTCTATGTGACTGCTGTCTTGAGAAGCACTCAACTTGATAATGACCTGTCTCATCTAGTGACAATACGCCACGCTGAAAGTCTTTGCGGCCGGGAGATTTTCTGATATCACTGATCAGTTTGGCCTTGATAGTTAGCGGCATCGGCTGCTCTGATACGCTAGCACCTGACATTTCCCACAATGCAGGAATCACAAACTGTAGCGTCCCCACAACCGTAGAGAGTGGATTGCCCGGTAGGCCAAAATACAATACTGGCTTATCGAGATTTTTATTTAACTCGCCAAATACAAAAGGCTTACCAGGTTTCATCGCCACTTTATAGTGGTTAATCTGACCTAATGTTTCGATCACAGTGGTCAAAAAATCATAGTCACCAACAGAGACACCTGCAGTAGATATCAGTACATCACAGTCCTGCATGGCCTCATTGACTGCGATAGTTGTCTGCTCTAGGTTATCAGGAATAATGCCATAATCACGAATAGTGATAGGCAGATCTGATAGCAAGCTTTTGAGCGTCGGAGTATTAGAATTATATATTTGGGCTAGACTTTGTAGCTCATTGCCAATAGCCACGAGCTCATCACCTGTTGCCAACACGCCTACGACAAGCGGTTGGAACACGTTCACTTGGCTAATACCAAAGTTAGCCAGTAAGCCAATATCGGCAGAATTAAGGCGTTTACCAATTTTTAGTACGGCTTCGCCAGACTCAATCTCTTCGCCTTGTGAGCGGATATTATTGTTAACTTTGGCCGTTTGCGTGAGCGTAATGTTATAAGGTCGAGATTTATCAACGGTCGCTTTGATATCTGCAAAATTTGTATTCTCTTGCATAATGACCGTATCACAGCAATCTGGTACGACTGCACCCGTAAAAATCCGTACCCCTTGCCCTGCCGCTGTCTCACCAGTATAAGCACTGCCAGCTTGCGACTCACCAACGATTTCGATAGTACTGTTTTCTGATAACTCACTACCTTTGGCAATCGCATAACCATCCATCGCAGATAGATTTTGCCGCGGCACATCAAAGGGTGAAGCAATATCTTGAGCCAATATATGGTTTAGGCTGCCCAGCAACTCTAGAGTGTTAACGGCTCTTTTTTGTAGTGGAAAGTCAGTAATATGATAATTATCTATCCGTTGCTGTATCGCAGCTTGTAGCTCTTCCATGGTAATCATAAGGTTACGCTCTTTCTATTGTTCTAATTATTTATAATCGAAACTGTTATTTAAAATGGTCACTAAAAACTATGAGTAAAAGTCATCGTCAAAAAACACATTATCTAGAGTCTATCATTCAAAGTATCAACTTTCTTGTATTAACCTTGTCCTGATAAGTTTTGAATAAAGCCAGATTGAACTGGTCTCAATATTTGATATTTATTGCATTGTCAATTGTGTTAAAGATGTCAGCAAAACCAGACATAGATTGAGACAAAAAAAGCACCTTGGCAAGGTGCTTTTTGTAGAACAAAGTAAATTATCGTTTGATAACTAATGGCTAATTAATAATGGCTAAGCACGATTAAAAAGAGCCGCTTTTATACAATGTATAAACACCGTCAGCCTACCTCACCATCCAGCCAATGAAGACGCACTGTTTTGAGTAATGAATCCATCTGGCGTTTGACCATTATCTGCTTGCCAGCGCTGGAATGCCATACGAGTATTGGTACCAACGATACCATCAGCGCCTTTGGTATCGTAACCCATACTAGTCAACCGACGTTGTAGGTTAGTCACTTGCGTAGTCGATAATGGACGCTCATAACGAGGCCAAGATTTTTGCAAACCGCTTTGCCCATCAATCGTTTTGCCTAGCAGACTAACGCCCAATGCATAGCTTGATGAGTTGTTATAGACTTTGATCACATCAAAGTTTGGGCTCAGCAATAATACTGGACCGTCTTTACCAGCGGGTAACCATAGCTCCATCTGAGTATTGGCATCTAAGTAAACGTCCGCTATCGTATCGACACCCATCGCCGCCCATCTAGCAGCAGGTTGTTTACTACCAACCACTGAGTAATCAAACGAGGCTGGCACAGTTGCTTCATAAAAAGGCGCTAAGCCACGAACCCAACCTGAGTTACTAAGATAGTTGGCCGTCGAGGCTAGTGCATCACCAGTAGCCCAAGGATTACGATGCCCATTGCCATCACCATCGACCCCTTGTTTGAGCCAAGTCTCAGGGATAAACTGAGTTTGTCCCATACCACCTGCCCAAGAACCGTCGAGCTGTGACCATGATACGTCACCGCGTTGTAGCAGTGTCGCTAACGATAGCAACTGCGTTTCAGCAAACTCTTGACGACGACCGTCATAAGCAAGGCTGGCAAGCGAACTTGGCAAATCACTATTGCCCGTCACAGCGCCATACGATGACTCCATACCCCATATCGCAGCGATAATCTCTGCATTAACCCCATATTGAGACTCTAGCTGAGACAAATAAGCACGCTGCTCAGCAAATTTGCGCTTTCCTACACTGACGCGCCCACTTGATACCGCAGAATCTACGTATTCCCACGGCATCTTAGAAAACTCGGGCTGACCTGAATCTAATGAGATGACTTGCTGATTTAGATAAGCAGAATCGAGCAATCGACCAATTACTTGGGCATCATAGCCTGACGATATGGCACGCATAGAAAAGTCTGACTTCCAATCAGAAAAGCTACTGTAGCTAGGCTTGGGCGCAGGCTGCGGCTTTACGACTGGCGCAGGTGTTGGTTTGACCTGAACGGTTTGGGTTTGAGTAATCTCAACGCCGCCTTGACGAACAGGCTTACTTTGCATTGCCTGCTGGCTTGTACACCCGACCATCACTAATGCTGGCATAAGGGTGAGGTATTGCTTTTTTAATCTCATAAAAAATCTCAAACATGAATAAATAAAATGGCGCACAGTGGCCAAGCTATCCGTAGCTATTATTTAAGTCTAACGCCCAAGTACGCTACGTGGGTCAATAGGATTACCATTTAAGCGAACTTGAAACTCTAAGCCTACCTCATTGGTCTGCCCACTGCTGCCCATACTGGCAATGCGTTGACCACGCTGTACTGTATCGCCCTCTTGCACCAACAACTGGCTATTGTGGGCGTAGGCTGTGATGTAGTTATCACTATGACGAATCATAATTAGATTGCCATACTCTGGCAGACCGTTGCCTGAGTAAAGCACAGTTCCTGATTGGCTGGCAAGTACTGGATCACCAACTTTGCCTGCAAACCACATTCCCATATTGCCCGCAGCAGGGTCAATATTACGAGTCACTGGATTACGCGTAGGATAATCATAACCAGAGGTCGAGTTGGCAGTGGCTTCATAAGCTGGTGTTTGAGATTGAGTCACAGGTGGCGTATAAGTTGGTTGCGTTTGAACTGGAGCACTGTAGCTATTGTTACTTGCAGTGGTTGCCGCATTGCCTTGCCATAGTTTGAGCCATTGCCCACTATAGATGGTGTATTTACTATCTAGATTGTTCATCGCTCCGATTTGACGGTAGTTCAGACGATAGCGCGCTGCAATCTGGCTGACCGTATCGCCGCGTTGTACACGGTGATAGTTAGGGACGCCTTGCGCGTTAGTAATAATCTTAGGACCTGCTTGGTTTGCTGATTGATAGGTAGGCTTCGTTGCACAGCCGACGACAGATAGAGTAGCGACTGCCATAGTACCAATCAACGCGGCTTTAACAAGGTGCGATCCAGCTATGATTTTTTTCATACAAGGTTCCTATTCTTTGTGTTGCTCATTCATTGTTTAATCATTCAAAAGATCTTAATGCCATACATCTTAATGTCATACAAAAGTCTTCTGATACTCTCATAACACGTCAGTCTTTAATAAGCCGGTATGGATTATATCTTATAGAATTTATAGCGCGAGTGTTGATAATCTATCCACCGATGCCGTTGGCGTATGATGTAGGCGTACTGGTGATAAACTGATATACCCTGCCGCTACAGCCTGATAATCTGTCATCACATCCTGCTTCGCTTGTAACGCATCGATTGATGTCTCTAGTGGTCGCTCATTTTTACCTTTTCGTAGAGACAACCAGTACGCATCTCGGCCGCGTGGATCTATCATATGGCGTACTGGCTGAGTAGCCTGCTTATGGCCTAGCGAGGTTATTTTTCGACCCTTGATATCATCAGCATGCTGCACATCAGGAATATTAACGTTTAATACATGATAGGGCAAACTTTTGAGCATCTCTAAAATTGAAGTCTCAGTAAGCAGTTTGACGATTTCATGTGCGGCCACTTGATAATCACTGGCTGATTCTTGCCCGCCGTTTTTAACACCCCCACCTACCAAAGACGTTGCTATAGCAGGAATACCAGATAGTTGCGCAGTCAATGCAGCACCGAACGTACCAGAGAACATCACATCCTGTCCCAAGTTAGCCCCTGAGTTAATGCCTGTAATCACGCAGTCAAAGTCACTATCACGATATAACTCATGCAGGGCCAAATAAACACAGTCAGCTGGTGAGCCATTTACCGCTACAAATCCAGAAGGCAGCTGATGCGTGTGCAGTGGTCTTGAGACACTCAGCGCGCTGGCATAGCCGCTTTGTTCATCGTTGGGAGCGACGACGACAACTTCGCCGATAGTCGATAATGCTTGAGATAATGCCAATAATCCTGGCGCATACACACCGTCATCATTACTAATTAAAAATCTCATTTCTACTCAGTATCTGGTTAATATTTTATTAGCTGTTTTCTACATCTGTATTTGGTAATTCTGCTATCTTGCCATATCTGTTCAAAATATGGCATAAAGATACGATGCTCATATTTAAAATGAAAACATGATACTCTAATTCTTCAACGACATGACGTCTCAGTCTAACGAAAAAGAATCATTTTGATAGCATGGGCGATTATAACTGAATAATATAAAGACACGAACCCTGTCTTTAGCAAAGTATCATGCTCTTCTTATGCTGATAATTATACGATGAAAGTAGCGTAACAAGATCTGTATAGAGCGGATGACAACCAGTAGATTAAGCATCGCGTTACAATACGCAACACCCCACAACAATACAAACCGATGTACTGATACTGAAGTAACGTCATTAGGGTATGCTACTGATATGTTGCTAAAAAATGGTTTTGGCTCACAAGATATCTACACATAAATCAATATTTTATGTGACTTTTGTTTTTTTACCGATTAACATATGACCATTAAATAAAGACGAGCGAGTGTAATACTGAATGAATAAACAATCGATATTATCTATAGCTTCTGTGATAGCAAATACTGCCTCAAAAGTTGGGATTGCAGGACTGATAACGTCTGTTGCTATGCTGTCTCAAGCTTCTAATGCTGCGAATAACTCTGGCACTACCATTCCGCTAGACATGTCTGGCATCAACATTACTAAGCATGAAATTGCGGTAATGCAGGTACTATCAGAGATATGCCCACCAATGCTAAATGGTAAGCAAAAACAGCGGTTTTATAAGTCGTACACTGTACAGCTGCATGAGCTAATGCCTTCTCTAGAAGATCCAAAAGCGGCTATTCAATACTTATCTACACAGCAAGACTATCGCCAGATATTACAAGGTATTCGTAGTTGGACGATGGGATTCTCAAAGCAAGAAAACAAAGCACTATGTGAAGATTTGGCAAACGCGGACTATTAGACAACTAGCTAGTTTGATTCAGCGGCTAGCGTCTTCTGCTTAACTTGTTAATAACAATATTTGTATCAATGATAATAAAATAAAAGCTATGTACTCTTTATAACATCGGTTAAGCAAAGTTTATCAACTGGTTGTCTAGGTATCTGTAGCTTCAAAGCTTGCTGTCACTTTACTTGTTATTCACAAGCAGTGCAGCAGGCTTTTTTGTGAGCGTTAAATTTTTATTACAGAGACTGGTCAGATGATAGTCAGAACAAATATATGATAGGTCTTCATTTTTCTTTTCAAACTTGCCTTATTTTTGCATTTATCGATTCCCCATCGGTAGTCATTTTGCTAAGATAAGGCGTTAATTTTATGTCTATTGTGTAGGCGTTACTATTTTCGTCGATACATTATTTTAAACACTGCATTTAAGACATGCTGCTTAAAATAATGTATGGAAATAGGTACAAAACATGAGCGATAAATACATTTGGTTCCATGATGCGGTGTAATGATATATGACAGTAAAGCGTGTAAAAAATCAGCTGGTACAGCTGGTAGTTGGTGTAAGTATCTCGATGAGTGCAGTAGTGGCAAACGCAGCCATTCAACCACCTGAAATGGACAATACTGCCTATGTGTTGATAGACTATAACACTGGCGAAATTTTGGCTCAAAAGAACGCCAATGAGGCGCTGCCGCCAGCATCTCTGACTAAGATGATGACCAGTTATATCATTGAGCAACGCTTAGCATCAGGCGACCTGAAAGAAGATGAACAGGTATTGATGAGTCCAAATGCATGGTGCCGTGGTAGCAGCAGCCAATCTTGTATGTATGTGCCTGTGAACAAAACTGCCAGCGTCATCGATATGCTACGCGGTATTATCATTCAATCAGGTAATGATGCATCAAAAGCCATGGCTGAACATATTGCTGGCAGTGAAGCCTCGTTTGCAATCTTGATGAACGAACAAGCGCAAAAAATTGGCATGGAGAACTCTAACTTTGTCAATGCTACTGGTATGCCTGATGAGGGTCATTTAGCGTCTGCTTTGGATTTGTCTAAACTTGCTCGCGCTATTATCAAAAATAGCGGCGACTACTATAGTATCTACGCAGAAAAAGAGTTTACTTATAACGGTATTACCCAAGGTAACCGTAATGCTCTGCTGATTACAGACCCAACTGTTGATGGCCTAAAAACGGGCCACACTGATGCAGCAGGCTACTGCTTGGTTGCATCAAGCAACCGTGAAGGCATGCGCCTAATCTCTGTCATTATGGGTACCAAGAGCCAACAGGCTCGCGCCGATCAGTCACGCGAACTACTTAACTGGGGTTTTGGGCACTTTACAACGGTTACTAAGGCGCCTGCTGGACAGTTCGTTAGCAAGCTTCCAGTATGGTTTGGAGAAGCTGACGAGGTAGAACTGGCAACTGGCGACAACTTGCAAATTCTAACCAGCAAAACCCAGAAAAATAAAATCACTACAGTGGTCGATATTCCTGAGAGCTTAGAAGCACCGATTAAAAAAGGTCAGGAAGTTGGTAAAATGATGGCTGTAATCGATGGTAAAGCGGTAGCCTCAGTTCCAATTATCGCAACCAATGATATCGAACAGTCAGGCTTTATGAGCCGTACGTGGGAACATATCGTACGCTGGGTAAAAAATCTTTTCTAAGAGAATCCTTTAGAAAGCAATTCTAGCTAAAAACTGTTTAAAAAAAGACGCCTTAAAATGGGCGTCTTTTTTTTATACCTATTTTAGGTCTAAAGTGCTTTGATACTGAAAAGTCGAAAATACGAGAAATGCTACCTAGCAAAATAAACCTAACTAGGAACACCGATTTAGTAGAATCGTACTACATCTAAACCAACCATTGTTTTAATAAGTCGCTTAACGCTTTGTCTTTATAAGTAGCAATATGACAATAGTCAACGCCAGCTGCTTTTAAACCATACTCAAAACTGTCTACATAGCGCGCCCGATGCTGCGGATACCAATATACCAATAACGCCCGATGCTCGCTCTTACTACCCTCATCGCTTTCATACTGACGAATGCGTTTGGCCAGCATCTCAGCTTTTTCTGGGAAAACATCTTCAGCAAACATGACCATGTCAACTTTCTGCTTACGCATCTCCTCTATGACGAGTTGGTTACCTTGGCGACAAATAATCGTAGCTCCTAGGTATTCCAGTTCCTCTAACAAGGAGCCTGTCTCATGATAGTAATAATAAATAATCGTTAGGCCAGACAATAAGCGCTGCTGTTTTGATTGCTGTTGATTGGGCATCGCTATGGTCAGTGTAAACTGTGTACCTACACCAAGCACACTATCAACATCTATAGTAGCACCCATAAGCTGTGCCATTTGTCTAACGATAGGTAAGCCAACCCCTGAGCCTTCATACTGGCGAGTTTGCGACGAATCCACCTGAAAGAATGGATTAAATATATCGTCTAGGTGCTCATTATCGATACCAATACCCGTATCTTTCACGCTAATCTGCCAGCGATTACTCTTATTAAAATGTGTCAGTTGCGACGTAATCGTAATTTTTCCGACAGGCGTGAACTTCATCGCATTATTGAGTAGTATCGATAGTATCTGATGTATTTTTTCTGAGTCACCGTATAGGCTATAGTCTATATGATGAATATTACTAATCAGCTCCAACCCTTTTTGAGTAGCCGTATTTTCAAACTTAGCTAGCAGATCAGCGATTAGCTGTAATGGGTTAAACTCATTTTTATGAATTCTTATCTGGCCTTTTTGAATCTGGTTCAACTGTATAATATGATCTAACGACAATACCAATTTATCACTGCCGCTACTGATAATCTCTACCGCGTCTTTTTGCTCTCTGTTGAGCGCTTCATGATCCAATAGTTGTAACCCACCTACAATTGCATTCAATGACGTTTTTAACTCATGAGAAATCATGCTTTGAAAATTATGCAATTGCACATCAAGTGACACATCTTTATTTTGCAATTGTTGTTCAAAGGCCGCAAGGGTTTCATAACCTTGCCGTGCTTCTTGTAAACGATTGAATAACACAATTAATGCTTTTTTGATTTGGGTCAGTTCTTGAAAATTGAATTGCTGCGGGATGACTGGCAGTTGCTCTAGATTTGCGTTGTTCATGACAATGGCACAAACATCAGTTAACACTTCAATATCTTTAACTGGCCAATTAAGCTTTCTAAAAATATATAAGGCAAATATAACAATCATTATCACTGTTGTTAGCCATAACCACAGGATATTTTGGAACCAATGTAAACGTAGCACCTCTACGTCCATCGTAATATTAATATAACCAATCAATGTGCTATTTTCGGTAGCTGTATCAGTCGTCTCATCTGGCGCTGACGATTCGCTCATAATATTTGATAAAGCCAGTGCCAACTGCTGATTGGAATCAGACTTATTGGACGCGGCACTATTGGCATCAAGGTCTTTACTAATCACTGGATAGTTGAAACTGACCGTATGCGCAAATAAAGCATTTTTCCAATCAGCAAGCGACTGGTCTATATCTTCAATTGGCTCAGAAGTTGAATAGAAAACAATACTCTGAATCGTCGGCTCGTTTTCTAATAAGATATTGACTTGTTCAGCCACAACATCTGCGCCATCTGCAGTCGATGCGCTAGTCGTTAGTAGCGATGCCAGTTGTTGAATATGCTGGTTTTTTTCTTGATAGTGATGCACTAAGCCATAAATAAAAGGCAATAAAAAACCTGCCAGCACTGCCAATACGACAGCTTGTATGACAGAACGCCAGATAAGTACGGGTATTGTTTGAAACGAACGGTTGTTCATATCACTCTACTGAGTCGCGTGCAGCTTTCATTTATAGTACAGGTATTTTAAAGATGTGATAAGTAAAACATTTGAGTATTTTTTGAAACTAAGATAGCTATTTATGAGCTCAAACTATAGCGTATTAATAGAAAAATGTCATCGCGCTATCGAACGCGATGACATTAATCATAAAGCTAAAGATATAAAGCCTAAAATACGAGGATTAACGAGGCTTTTTATCTTTGGTAGTAAATTTCTGTGATCGATTACGCTCACGTTGACGCAATTGCTGGGCTTTTGCCTTAGTCGGCGTATCGCTCTTATTCGCATATGGGTTGTCATTTTGCTTCAAGATAACGTTAAGCGGTGTGCCTTCTAACTTAAATACTTGACGGAATTGGTTCTCTAGATAACGCTGATAGCTCTTAGGAAGCGCACTAGTTTGGTTACCATGAATGACAATAACGGGTGGGTTGTGGCCACCAATATGCGCATAACGTAACTTGATACGACGACCAGCAACGGTCGGTGGCGGATTGGCCGTTACCGCATCTTGCAAAATCTGGGTCAAACGGTTGGTCGATACTTCGAACATCGAAGATTTATACGCGCGCAAGATAGACGGATATAAATTACCAACGCCTGTACCATGTAGTGCTGAAATCAAATGTATTTTTACATAAGGAATGAAGCTAAAACGGCGATCCATTTCAAGCTTGATATAGTCTCTTTGATCTTGTGTTAGACCATCCCATTTATTGATCGCAACGACTAACGCTCGTCCAGCGTCAAGCGCATAACCAATCATATGCAAATCTTGATCAACGATACCTTCGTGAGCATCGATGACAATCACGGTTACGTTGGAATCTTCAATCGCTTGCAAGGTCTTGATGACAGAGAATTTTTCTACTTTTTCATCGATTTTACCACGGCGACGTACACCAGCAGTGTCGATCAAAACATAGTCGCGACCTTCACGCTGATAAGGAATATAAATACTATCACGCGTTGTGCCTGGCATATCAAATACCACTACTCGGTCTTCGCCAAGCAGGCGGTTTACGAGCGTCGATTTACCAACGTTTGGACGACCGATAATGGCAAGCTTTAAGCCTCTTGGCTCTACTATATTTTCTTGCTCAGGCATATCAGCCGTTAGCACTTCAAGCAAGTTACCCACACCACGACCATGACTGGCTGCCATCGGATACGGCTCACCCAATCCTAATGCATAAAACTCAGCAGGCGCTGCATCATGTACGCCATCGACTTTATTGGCAACAACATAGACAGGCTTGCCTAACGTATGCAAAAACTTACCAATTTCAGCATCAGCGCCAATCATACCGGCACGAGCGTCAACGACGAATACAATAATATCTGCTTCATGGATTGCTGTATGCGACTGCTCAGACATATAGTCATCGATATTACCGCTACCGTCATCAGCTTCACCGATACCACCCGTATCTACAACGATAAAGGATTTGTCTTCATAAGTTGCATCACCGTACTGACGGTCACGAGTCAATCCTGAAAGGTCAGCGACCAATGCCTGCCGACTTTTTGTGAACTGATTAAATAAGGTGGATTTACCGACGTTTGGACGACCAATTAAGGCGACCACAGGCTTGATACTCATGGGTTACTCTCAGTGAAAGGCACAATGACGGGCAGTACAGTTATTCTTATAACCAGTGACATAACAATAGTAATAGATATGCTGCAATTGACCGTGAATTAAAATGAATGATAGAACAATAGCAAAAATAATAGATGGCTATTTTACGTTTAAAAATAGTATATAGGATGGCTTCATAATACCTATTATACATAAATCAGTAGTATATATGGATAGCACATCGGTCGCATAGAGTACGCGAAAGCCTGTGTTTAAACAAGCAATTTACACAAGGCACTAAACGCTGACTGAGCAGCGTTTGTGTTTTATAAATGATAATCAAGAATAGGCTTAAGGGCTATAGTGAAATGTTACACTTCGTTAATTATCTATAAGCACCTATCTATATAGTTATTAGCGCACTAACTGCCAGATAGCAACTTGTCCTGACGTACTTTGAGTCATTAAACGGCTACCTTGAACTTGCAAGTTGGTCAACGCACCTTTTGTCTCTACACGACTGACGATGCTACCCGTAGCAGGGTTAAACAAGTGCACTACGCCATCGAAATCACCAATGGCGATATAGTTGCCAATCATCACAGGATTGGTGAGATCACGATAAGCCAATTCGTCACTTTCCCATAGCGTCTCACCACTGTTGCGATCATAAGCAACTACTTTGCCATCTAGACTGGTAGCGATAACTTGCTGAGGATTTACCGCCAGTGATTTGAGACTTGCAATTTCATTGACGAACATCACCTGACGTGAGGCCAAATCAATACCTAATAGCTGACCACTATAGCTGATCGCAAACAACTGATTTTTATCTACGATAGGTTTGCCATCGACATCGCTCATGCGCTCAACTTCACTACTACCAGCGCCTACGCCAACACGTCTTGACCAAAGCGGAAGACCGTTATCGACAGTAATCGCATGCAGGCGACCATCAGCTGTCGCCAAAAGTGCCGTCTCATTGTCTAATAAAGTTGGCGCAGCGCTACCGCGAACGCTGATAGCAGGTACTTGAGTTGCGAACTGCCATACTGACTGTCCGGTTTGCAGCGACAGACCATGTAAGAAACCATCATTCGCTGATAATACCACACGATTATTGGTAATCAGTGCTGGCGTCAAAACCGAACCTGACAACTGCTGCTGCCAACGCTTTGCACCAGTCGTGCTATCAAATGCCATGATCTTGCCACCACGAGTACTAACGATAGCGGTCTGGCTCAATGCGTCTACTGCAACACCGCCGGTGATTTGATCGTCAACATTGATTGACCATACGCGCTCGCCTGCACTATTAAACCCTGACAGCTCACCACCGCGTGATGCAGTAATGATTTGACCATTGGCATAGCCAACTTGCAAATCTAGCGGATCTTTTTTGCTGGCTTTTTTATTGCCAACGTCTGTACTAAAAACAGGCTGTAGTACGCTAATCGGCTGAGCGATTTGTACCAATTTTACCGGATCATTCACGACCGGCTTAATACCGCGATTACATCCAATCACTGCCGTGCTCATTACTGCCAGTACGGCCACATGCATGACTGTCTTTTTGATAGTCTTGGTGTTTAACATTTTGCTAGAGCGAATAGATTGAGTCATTGTATGTTCTCACTACAGATAAATTATTATTAATTGGTAAATTGGCCAACAGCAAATTAGTAATCATTAGGTTATATTAAAAAAGAGCTTTGGATGATTACCAACTCTCAATACTATCCTACTGACTTACTGCCCTGCTTCGACAGCGACTTCGTTCGAGGTATCCATCACTAGCGACGGCTCAGGAGCAGATGGCTCTTGAATAAGACTGGTTTGCTCAGCAATCGGCTCAGCCGTGATACCTAAGCTCTCCATCTTTAATGCCAATACTGCACGCGTTTCTTGACGGCTACGTAATAGCTCCCACGCATTGCTATAAGATTTAATCGCTGAGTCTTTATTGTCTTGTGCTAAGTAAATATCCCCTAGCAGCTCCTGCTGACTTGCTTCAAACGAGCTTGGCATGTCATTGTTTGCTTCTGACAGTGCAGCATCTGTATCACCTGCGGCCAATAACGTTTTTGCATAGCGTAAACGAGTAATCGCTTCTAGACCGGCATCACCCAAATCGATGGCCAATGCTTTTTTGAATGTCTCAGTCGCTGTTGCAAAGTCATCATTGTCTACTTGTTGACGTGCTTTTATCATCAGCGCTTGCCATGCATAAACCGACTCACCGTGCGTACTGACCAAAGTATCAATATCTTTGTCTAGCTGGCTACGACTTTGGGTAAGTGCTTCTTGAGCCTCTGCCTCTAAATCTGGGTTTTGCGAGGCCAATTTAACCTCTTCGTTTAGCTGCTGAATATCAGCATATTGATCGGCGGCGACGGTATCTACTCGCGCATGATTGTTTTGCCAGTATGTCCAACCAAAGTAGGCGGCCAGTGCTAACAAAATCGCAGTGACGATATAACTACCATATTGCTTTAGCGCTTGCATGGAGTTATCTGCATTCGGCGAATTAGGTGTCAGAGCCATATATATTTACCTGATAAAATTTACATTAAATTGCTGGTGCGACAAACAAATCTGATTAGACAAAGTCGGTTAGCGACGAGAAAAGTTATCTTTATTTGATAACCAGTCTTGGGCGACCGTCTTTTGCTCACCTGTCTGCATGTCTTTAATACTAATCGTATTATCATCCAGCTCTTGCTGGGCGATGATGACTGTCAATGCCGCGCCTGACTTGTCTGCCTTCTTCATTTGCGCTTTTAGACTCGTGGCACTGGCCATCTTTACTCGTACATCTGGACGACTGTGACGTAAGTTCTGTGCATAGCTTATACCAGCACTATACACCTCAGGATGGGCCACCACGAATACATCACAAGCAGGTATGTCAGCAATCGGCGCAACCGCTTCTATGAGTAGCAATAAACGCTCAAGCCCCATTGCAAAACCAACACCAGGCTCAGATTTGACTGGTTTACTACCATCTGTACCGATTGATTTTAATTGCCCTACTAACCCGTCATAACGACCACCCGCACAAACAGTGGCTTGGCTTCCAAGCTTATCTGTTACCCACTCAAATACCGTTTTATTGTAATAATCGAGGCCACGTACTAAGTGCGGATTGATTTCAAAATCAATATTAAGCGCAGTCAGATAGGCTTTGACTTGCTCAAAATGCGCCAGACTCTCTTCACCCAAGAAATCAGCAAGCTTTGGCGCATCTGCCAATACTGCTTGCGTGCTCGCCTCTTTACTATCCAAGATACGTAAAGGGTTAGTCGTTAGACGGCGCTTACTGTCTTCGTCTAGCTGGTCTTTTTTATCAGTTAAATAGGCAACCAATGCTTCGCGATAAGCATAACGCTCATCCAACTCACCCAAACTGTTTAGTTGCAAACGCATCTCATTGTTGAGACCTAGCTCTTGCCACATCAAATGAGTCATCGCAATCAGCTCAGCATCAGCATCCGGTAGTGCGCTACCGAAGCTCTCGACACCTAACTGATGAAACTGACGATAGCGGCCTTTTTGCGGGCGCTCGTAGCGGAACATCGGACCGATGTACCAAAGCTTGGGCGTATCACCACGTAGCAAGTTGTGCTCGATAACTGCGCGTACTGCTCCAGCTGTGCCTTCAGGACGCAACGCTAATGGCGTTGGTGGCTCAGATTTATCAGTAAAGCTGTACATCTCTTTTTCGACGATGTCAGTCGCGCCGCCAATAGCACGGGCAAATAGATCCGTTTGTTCAACGATAGGCAAGCGAATATGCTCGTAACCGTACCTACCAAGTACATCAGCCAATATCGCTTCTAAATGCAGCCACTTTGCTGATTGGTCAGGCAAAATATCATTAAAACCTTTGATAGCTTTGATCATGGTACGGTCGTATCCTTAAATATTTAACAAGTATTCTATTATTGTTTTCTATGCACTCAAATAAGCGTTATATCTGATTGATACTGTGACGGTATGGCCTAACGTATCAATCTATTCTATGGCTTATTTTACGCGAATGATTTCATTTTCACGTTTTTTTGCCAAGTCTTCTGCATGGGCGCGAACCATACCTTCGATCTCATCAACCAGATTACCTGTATCGATAAGGTGGCTTTTTTCACCCATACGATAGACCAGTGATCTAGGGGCAGCGCCAACGATACCGATATCGGCCTCTTTTGCTTCTCCTGGACCATTCACCTTGCAGCCAATCACAGATAGATTCATCGGTTCACGAATATCTTCTAGGCGCGACTCTAACGCTGTCATTACTTTAATTACATCAAACTCTTGACGCGAGCAGCTTGGACAGGCGATGAAGTTTACACCGTTCGAGCGAATATTAAGCGACTTTAAGATATCAAAACCAATCTTAATCTCTTCTTCAGGCTCAGCGGCTAATGAGATACGAATAGTGTCGCCAATACCATCTAGTAATAATCCACCTAGCGCGATAGCAGATTTGACAGCGCCCGTACGGTAGACACCCGCTTCCGTCACGCCCAAATGTAATGGATTATCAATTTGCGCTGATATTAAGCGATAAGCATCCAGTGTCAAAAACACGTTGCTGGCTTTGACAGAGACTTTGTACTGGTCAAAGTTAAGACGCTCTAAAATATCGATATGGCGCATTGCCGACTCTAGCATTGCCTCGCCAGTTGGCTCAGTATACTTACGCTGTATGTCTTTTTCTAAAGAGCCTGCGTTGACGCCAATACGAATCGGGATATTATGATATTTAGCACAAGCGACCACTTCACGCACTTTGGCATCGCTACCAATGTTACCGGGATTGATACGTAAGCAGTCAGCGCCCGCTTCAGCAACGGCCAAAGCGATTTTATGATCAAAATGCACGTCAGCAATCAAAGGCACACTTACCAGTTTGCGAATTTCACCAAAGGCTTTAACAGTATCCATCGTTGGCGTAGATACACGCATCAAATCTGCACCTGCTTCGACACAACGCTCGATTTGAGCAACCGTCGCTGCTACATCACAGGTATCAGTGTTGGTCATGCTCTGTACGCTAATTGGTGCATCACCACCAACCGCGACATCACCGACATAGATTTTTTTGGTCAGACGACGATTAATAGGCGATGGCATTGACATACATAAATCCTTGAATCAAAAATAGAAAAGCCCTAGGCCTTTGTACATATAATATAAACCAGCTAAATCAGGATACACATGTGCGCTTTACTCAAACACATGGATGCTTCATCCAAACATATAAGTGCTTTATTCAAATTTGGCGCTTATGCAACTGACTATGGTGCCAATTCAAAAGTAGCTTGCTTATCTGTTGCATACGTATCTAACACAACTGGTTGTTGATTGAGCATCAAGCTAACATTATCGATATTATCAATTTGCACATTAAACGGTGGCACACCTGACAAGTCATAGTTACCCGCAGACTGAGAACCATTTATTAGACTGTTTCCAGAAGCATCCGTGATACTAACCACAGCGTCGCTTGTCAATACAAGGTTTAGGTTAGCCGTTGCTGCAGCATCACCTAGATTCAATGCAGAGCCAGAAGCACCAACGCCACTTGCATCACTATTGATGGCGGCACCTTGTGCTTGCTCTATCGCCGACATGTCTTCAACAGCTGATACAGGCTCTTGGGTATTTTCTTTGCTAGCGTTACTTACCATGCGGAATAGGAATACCGCCAAGATAATCAATCCGATAACACCTATGATCAATAGCGGGTTAAAGCGGATACGGTTATGAGTATCACGCTGCAAAGTCCCCATTGGGCGCAGCGGCGTATCGATATTGCTGGCTGATTTGGCCTTTAGCTCATTAGGATAAGCGGCATCGAAGCTACTAGCGATTTTTGCTGAATCTAAGCCCAAATATTTGGCATAGTTAATCGCAAAACCACGAGCAAACGCAGCCTGTGGTAGCTCAGCGAAGTTTTCGCTTTCTAGCGCCTCTAGATGACGCTTTAGAATAAACAGCTCAGCCGCCGCTGCTTCTAAAGTTACTTGCTTGTTTTTACGGGCTTGCTGCAACACGGCACCAAATGATCCCTGAGCGTTAGATTGAGTGTTAGATGATGGGGTGATCATTTCCATGGTGCCTCTGGATTGTTAAGCCAAGTCTTAAGTTGTTTTGCTTCATCACTTAGCGGATAAGCGGATAAAAGCTGCTGTGCCAATTGCTGGCGCGTTGTTATATTATTTTGTGCTGCTGCAAGCTTGATACCTTGTAAGAGCAAGCGCGGGCTAATACCCTGCCCCTGCACCAATATCAGCGTCTCATCATACAGTCTCTGTGCCTGCGGTACACGCTGTTGGTCGAGCAATAAATCTACCAGTTCGATATGAGCAATAATACTATTACGATTGCCATCGAGTGCCCGTAAAAATGCTTTTGAAGCAGCACTATTATCACCTAACTGCAGATAAGTACGACCTAGGTTTTCTAGCGCGCCAATACGGCCTTCATAGCCTAGCGTCGCCCCTGCAATCTCAAACTGTTCTGCTGCTTCACGATAGCGCTTTGTCTGTGACAGATACACGCCATAATTATTGTGCGCTTGTACAAAGTCTTTATCTAGTGCGATTGCTTTTTTGAAGTACTCATCAGCTTTGGCTAGATTGATACGGCTGCCTTCTTGCTGCAACAAAACGCCCATCATATCATAGGCTGGCGCATAACGGCTATCGGCAGCAAAGGCTTTTTCGAGCTGCTGCTGCGCGGTATCTAACTCATTTTTTCGGATGTATTGCGCGGCAAGTGAGGTACGTACACGGGCGATTTCCTGCTGATCTAAATTTCGATCGTTGCTAGCGCGCGTAGATGTTTGATAAGGAGAGTTGCCTAGCAAATCATTAGTCGGGGTGGTCTGACAGCCACTTAATACAAGGACGCCAAATACTGCCGACAGCACTGCACGCTTTGGCAAAGCGGTTTGGGCAGCACTGATACTCAACTGCTTATAAAACTTAGAAAATGATTTTTGATATTTGAACTGACAAGAATTTTTAGAAGTCATCATAGCCGCCATCATAAAACTGGGATTCAATGCGTTCGATCTTCGAGGCCTCAGTTTAATAGATTTAACCCCTATAAGTACAATTTAGTTGTTATTAATTGCCACGTTCTGCAATCTTGACAGTCATTGCTACATTTTCTTACCATTGCGACAGACAAAAGACAGCTAAAACGCTATACCAGTCGAATATAACGCTTATCCTCTAAAGAACTACTAAACGCTTTCGCGATCTTTAATGCTCTGCTGCCACGCGGCTGAGCGTCTAGTACGATCGGCGACTTGTCCAACTAACTGACCACAAGCGGCGTCAATATCATCACCACGTGTTTGACGAATCGTACAAACAAAACCTGCTTCGCTCAGTATATTGCTAAACGCATGAATACGGTTGTTGCTTGATTTGTCATACGGTGCATGTGGGAATGGGTTAAACGGAATAAGGTTAATTTTACTTGGCAACCCTTCTAATAGCGCAACCAACTGATGAGCATGCTCATTGCTATCATTGACCCCATCAAGCATCACATACTCGATTGTAACGTGTTTCTTGTGACGTGGATTGACATCATAAACGTAGTTTTTTGCCGCTGCAATCAGCTCTTCTAACGGATATTTCTTGTTAATTGGTACCAGCTCGTTACGCAGCTCATCATTTGGTGCATGCAGTGAAATGGCCAATGCCACATCGATGTCTTGCGCTAGCTGATACATTTTCGGGACGACACCAGAAGTCGATAACGTGACGCGACGCTTTGATAATCCATAAGCATGATCGCTTAGCATCAACTCCATTGAACCTACTACAGGTTTATAGTTCAATAGCGGCTCACCCATGCCCATCATCACCACGTTGGTGACATTATTTTCCCATAGACTATGGTCGACGTTTTCTAAACTTTCATTTTCATCTGTCATATATGACGCATTAGCGACCCATAACTGACCGATAATTTCAGCCGCGCTCAAGTCACGCTCAAACCCTTGCTTGCCTGTACTACAGAAGCTACAGTCTAGTGCACAGCCTACTTGAGAAGACACGCATAATGTCTTACGGCCATTTAACTTACTGTCATCTGCAGGGATAAGCACTGTCTCAACCAATGAGCCGCCGGTGACTTCAAATACCCACTTACGCGTACCATCATCGCTATATTGACGATGAATCACT
Organism: Psychrobacter proteolyticus; assembly: GCF_038155145.1. Classification (GTDB taxonomy): domain Bacteria; phylum Pseudomonadota; class Gammaproteobacteria; order Pseudomonadales; family Moraxellaceae; genus Psychrobacter; species Psychrobacter proteolyticus_B. Next base: position 85,850 of record NZ_JBAKAY010000001.1, on the reverse strand, counting down.
TTGGGCGGTACCACACAAGCATTAAGCGATAACTTGTCTCGCAACGACTTACTCAAATTGGTCATTTGCTCAAAATCTGTCACGCCATGCTGATAAATCCACTTAATCACTTGAGTTGAGCGGAATGGCTTTTCGCCAATACTCTTGAAGTAATCAGCCAGTTGCGCTTGCGTCATACCCAATAAATTGGTTTTGGCATGTGCCTCATCTACTAGCTTAATGCTATCAGTAATCTTAGCAGGTACGTGCTGAGTAGGTGCTTGAACAGTTGACATAATAGGTAACCTTTTTGCAGAAGCTTAGATAAGCGGTGCAATTATTTATATGGGCTTTGTCATACATACATGGGTGCATGAGCAATCCGCTATGAGCGCAGTTTTTTGAATTGACAAAAACATGCTGATAAGGGATTGATAACGCTAAGTAAAATCAATAATGAGGCAAGTCACTAAGAATTTCAATGAATAATATAATTATAGAACTCTAAAGCGGATACAAGGCAGCCGACTGCAGATTGTACAAGTTGTACATCTAAGGAGGGTAACGCCCTAGCAGTTTAGTAATTATTGGACTATAGGATTATTATAATAGCTAAAACGGCCTATACCCATAAGATATAAGCCGTCTCGCAAACCAATTATAAACAATCAATGTTGTAAATAATTCGTCCATAGTCAATCAAGTATAAAACTCATACAGGTAAGATCAGTTTAAATCGTAGCTGTCTTATTATAGCAGTTACCTCAAACAAATCGAATGCCGTAAAAGCTTATCGCTGATTTACTATATTAGCGTGTACGTGCACAAACTTCATCATCGCTGAAGAAGTAGCTGATTTCACGTGCTGCTGATTCAGCTGAATCTGAACCATGTACTGCGTTTTCGTCGATGCTGCTAGCGAAGTCAGCACGGATAGTGCCTTCAGCAGCTTCTTTTGGGTTAGTTGCACCCATGATTTCACGATGCTGAGCGATAGCGTTTTCGCCTTCTAGTACTGATACCAATACTGGACCTGACATCATGAAAGATTTTAGGTCATTGTAGAATGGACGCTCAGCATGCTCAGCATAAAAACCACCTGCTTTTTCATCATCAAGTTGTAGCATTTTAGCGGCAACGATTTTTAGACCAGCTTGTTCAAAACGGCTATAGATAGCGCCGATGTGGTTGCCAGCAACTGCGTCAGGTTTGATGATAGATAAAGTACGTTCGTTAGCCATGAGAAGCTCCTAATAAATGATAAATTCAATAAAATATGAAAAATTAATACGTTGTTTTAGCTTTAGCCACAATGTTGACTTGGACTGTTTTACACAACTCATGGTATATCAGTGTATAACCATAAGCGCCAACATCGGATTGCTGCCTATTATAATGATTAAGGCCATAAATGATAGGGTTAATTTATGACCATACCTTGCATAAAAGTAAATTTATTGTGCATTAGTCGTTGATAATGCTATAAGTTCTAACAAAAGCAAAAACCCCAACGCTCAGCGTTGGGGTTTTTTATTAACTAAAAACTATTTAATCAAGTTTATAGTAAAAACTAAGCGTCGTACGGATCGCGCAATACGATAGTCTCTTCGCGATCAGGGCCAGTTGAGATAATATCAACTGGGCAACCGATCAATGCTTCGATACGCTTGATATATTTTTTAGCGTTTTCTGGAAGCTCATCATAGTTCGTAATACCAACAGTAGACTCGCTCCAGCCTTGCATTGTTTCATACTTAGGCGTGACTGACTCATAGAACTCAGCATCATGTGCGCCTGCACACTCAGTTTCAGGTAGGTTGTAACCTACACCGATTAGCAACTCTTCAAGACCATCTAGTACGTCAAGCTTGGTCAAGCAAATACCTGACATAGAGTTAAGTACTACTGCACGGCGTAATGCTTCTGCATCGAACCAACCACAACGACGGGCGCGGCCAGTCGTCGCACCAAATTCATGACCGACTTTGGCTAAATGAGCACCAACATCATCGAACAATTCAGTTGGGAATGGACCACTACCAACACGCGTAGTGTACGCTTTGGTGATACCAAGTACATAGTCTAAATACAATGGACCGATACCTGTACCCGTTGATACACCGCCAGCAGTTACACTTGAGCTGGTTACAAACGGATAAGTACCATGGTCGATATCAAGTAGCGTACCTTGAGCACCTTCAAACATTAGGTTTTTGCCAGCTAGACGTAATTGATTTAGGTCTTCAGTTACATCAGTAACCATACCTTTAATCTCTTCTTTCCACTCTTTACAAAGCTTAAGTGTCTCATCAAAATCAATCGCTTCAACTTTATAGTACTCAGTCAGTTGGAAGTTGTGATATTCGATTAGGTTACGTAGTTTTTCTTCTAGATCTTCACGGAACAAATCAGCAAGTTTAATCGCACGGCGCGCTACTTTGTCTTCGTATGCAGGGCCGATACCGCGACCTGTTGTACCGATTTTACCAGATCCACGCTTGGCTTCACGAGCTTGGTCAAGTGCCACATGATAAGGCATGATAAGTGGGCAATTAGGAGAGATACGTAAACGCTCACGTACTGGTACGTTGTTGTCTTCTAGCTCTTTCATTTCCTTTAGTAATGCGTCAGGTGCTAACACCACGCCATTACCGATAAAGCAAGTGACGCCTTCACGCAAGATACCTGATGGAATCAAATGCAAGACAGTGGTTTTGCCATCGACAACCAACGTGTGACCAGCATTATGACCGCCTTGGAAGCGGGCTACTGCTGAGGCTTTTTCGGTAAGTAAATCAACGATTTTACCCTTACCTTCGTCGCCCCATTGGCTACCCAAAACTACAACATTCTTACCCATGATCAATCCTTACCTTTATGTATTGAGGTGTGTGCAATAAAAGCTGAAAATTAAAATGATTTTCTTAGCTATATCTTTTTATCTCAGTGATTTATGAAATAGAAACACTGAGATATCTAACGAATAATTTTGCGTTCTCATAATCTGTACTGAATAATTTTGGCTGCGTGCGCCATTCAATAGCCTACTATCAGACAATTAAACAGTCTGTAGCTGCCATTGACTGTCATCAGCCATGCTCAGACGATGCGTCACATCATCTGGACTGTCCTGTGCATCTAACGGCATAGTGACGCGATAGCCTTGCTGACGTAGACTCTCTACTTGTTGCAGTAGCGTCTGCATCTCATCTGTATTGGCATTAGACAAAGCGGCAAAATCAACCAAGACAACAGTTGGCGCATCTAACTGTGTATGAGCCAGCAATCGGCTAACATCCATACTAAAGCCCGTGGCCGCGCGTAACGCTTGCGTCTGACTTTGCATACCATCAAAACGACCACCACGTACGAGCGGCTGCGTTTCGCTATTGATATAGCCATTGAAGACGATGCCAGTATGATAGTGATAACCTGATAGCTCAGTCACATCAATACTGACTGGGCACTGCCATTGGTCTTGTAGATAGTTTTTCAGACGCTGTAGCTCATCAATTGCCGTTGCGATTTGGCTGTCTTGCTGCGCCGCATCTGATAATTTGGCTAATAGGTTTGCAATATCATGACCAAAGCGTGCCAAAACATAAAAATCATCACCCATTGGCAAAGCGCGGCAAACACGCTTAAGCTCTGGTAAGTTTTTATTGGCATATAAGTACATCAATTGTTCAGTATCACTGTCTGATAACTCAGCCAATTCAGCCAAACGTTTGAATATCGCTACGTGACCCAAATCGATATGGAGCGCTGCACTCATACTGAGTTTATTTACCATCGTAAATAGCACATCTATCAGCTCAATATCTGCTGCTAGTGACGCACAGCCAAATATCTCAGCACCCAACTGTAGCGGCGTACGAGAGCCAAACAGACCTGATGGCAAGGTATGGATCACATCACCAACATAGCAATAACGCGCAATACCCGTACCACCATGATGCGCATCTATACGCAAAATTTGCGGGGTAATGTCAGCGCGTACGCCCATTAGGCGACCCGTCAACTGATCGATAATCTTAAAAGTTTGACGTTTCAGATCTTCTGACGCATCACTTAGCAAGGACTCAGTAAACTCGATCATCGGCGGACAAACCAGCTGATAACCATGAGTAATAAGCTGCTCGATTAACTGATGTCTAAGCACTTCTTGCTTATGCGCATCTTCAAACAGGACATCAACCACCCCATCAGGCAATAGCCAACTATTGGCAACATCACTGCCAAAGTTACTCAAATATGGCATGCGATTGGGTGCAGCACTGTTTTCGGCAGGCTGAGACACTGTTTCGTTGGTAGAATTTGGCTGGGCAGGTTTTGCAGAATCAGAACTAACAGACACAATAAATCCTTGTTTGGCGTATCGCTTACCAAAAACGCGGTACTGATGCGGTACTTAAAGGGTGATTTGCCGGGTATTGACGCTGTGTGTGTTTATTTTTAACGCGCAACATCATTGACCCAATTATTTATAAACAAACCAGGTAACCGCAAAAGGGTGAATAATAAGTATAATTTAGAATGATAAGACGAGTATCTTTATGCGCTAAAAAATTGCGACAAATAATCAAGGCACTTTATGCTTTAGTTTAGCATAGCACTCAAGGTTCGCCTAGTGACAATTAGCCACAATCACTATCTAATTACAGTTCAATTGCCGCTTATTAGCTCAGCAGATGTAACAGTCATCATTGATGTATTTGGCTCAATATTGGGTGAATAGCCGAGAGGTTTGTTTTTTGTTATCCATAAGATAATGAGCGCGATTACGGCAGCGTCTTCGGCACAGACTCATGATACACTAACACATATTTTTATCTCGGAAGCCTTATGTCATCTGATTACCACCCAAACCCTGCGATCAACCAAACCAATGTCTTAGGCACCGCACTTGCTAGCTGTTGTTTCGATCCAATTACTGGCTATTATCGCAATGGTTTTTGCCATACTGGCAACCATGATGTCGGTCAACATACCGTCTGCGCCAAGATGACCAGTGAGTTTTTAAACTTCTCTGCCAGTCGCGGTAACGACCTGATTACCCCACTACCTGAATACAACTTTCCTGGTCTTAAACCTGGTGACTACTGGTGCATCTGTGCGCTACGTTGGGTTGAAGCATTGGACTTCGATATCGCACCGCAAATCAAGCTAGAAGCGTGTCACGAAAGCCTGCTAGCATTAGTAGATATCGATACGCTAAAAAGCTATGCCCTATAGAAATCTATGCCCTATAGATAGTATTGGCACACGATAAAACCGTAGCAGCGTTCACAGTATATTTGGATTATTGAAGTTTTTTATTATATGACAGGAAAGTATATGGAAAATGATAATAATCAATTGATCAAAAAAACGGCTCATATTGCGCCTGATTCCAATATGAATCATATCTACGCCAATATGAATGACAAGCATCTCTATTTGGACGATGATGATAGCTATATCTATGGTGATGTGGATGCCACTACTGAAGACACTATTGAGACCATGACGGTCTACGATCCTGACTCTGAACGCTATGAAGATATTGATTCATCAAGCGCAGGCGAAGTGGTCAATTGCTACGCTTACTCACGTAAAACAGGTGAGAATCTTAATAGAGTGGCGCTTAATGATGTGAGTCGTACGCTAGGGAACAACGGTCAATTTATTTGGCTTGGGCTATATGATCCAAGCTTAGAAACCATGGTCAAAGTAAAAGAAGCGTTTGACCTGCATGAGCTAGCGATTGAGGATGCCTTTGCTGATCATCAACGTGCCAAAGTCGAAAACTACGATAATGACATGGTCTTTGTGGTGCTACGTACGGCCAAGCTAGAAGATAATGTCATTCGTTATGGTACTACTGCGATATTTATGGGTAAAAACTACCTCATTACAATTCGCAATGGTCCGTCAAACTCTTATGCGCCAGTACGTGAGCATTGCCATCGTCGCCCTGAGAAGTTACGCATGGGCCCTATCTTTGTACTGCATGCTATCCTCGATTTTATCGTTGATAACTATATGCCGATTACTGATAGACTAGGCCGTTACTTGCGCGAGCAAGAACGCTATGTATTTACCTCTGAGTTTGATAAAGGCACCCTAAAAAATCTCTACGAGCTTAAATCGCAACTGGTACATATGCGTGCCATTATCTTACCTGTGCAAGACATCTGTAGCTTTTTTATCAATCATAAAAAGAGTGAGATTGTCTCTGGATTTTCTCAAGCCGCTAAGCCATATTTTCGCGATGTTAACGATCACCTGTTGCACTCACTAGATGCTATTAATGGTCTAAATGAAATGCTGAGTGTGGTGATGAATACCTATATGGCGATGGTCAATATGGGTCAGAATGAAGTCGTGCGTAAGCTCGCTGCATGGGCAGGTATTCTGGCAGTGCCGACAGCTATCGCTGGTATCTATGGCATGAACTTTGACTTTATGCCTGAGCTGCATTGGAAATACTCTTACCTTGTCATAATGGTCATTATTATCGCCCTATGTAGCTATCTGTACTACAATTTTAAAAGATTGAAATGGTTGTAATACCAAACGCCATCCGTAAAAAAAGAGCAACCACTGGTCGCTCTTTTTTTATGTTGCTATCTTTTTGTATTGCTATCTAATTATTCACGGCGATGCTTAGTATGGCTATCAGGCGCTTGAGCATTATCAGGCAATAGTGCTTTAACCGTTAGGTTTGCATGCTGCTTATCAAGATTGTCTTCTGGGCGACCAAATGTTTTGGCCGTCCAAGTCAAGATTACAATAGAGCCGCTTAGTAGCATGATGGCCACGGAAATTGTCGCTAGTAGCCATAAATGAAAATAGTCTGAAACTGCCTGCACATCAACCACCAAATGTCGTGACAATGCTGTTATGGCAATAAATATCAAAAACTGTACTGGCAGTCGGTGGGTTTTAAAGTAGATACCTATCATAGCCAGTAGCTCAAGGTAAATAAATAACATCAATATGTCTTTTAGATCCGCTGAACCCTTTTGGACAATATAAATAAACTCTTTCCCAGCGGTCCAAACGACAACCACACTGATTAGAAATAAAATAACGTAATGACAGACATCGACAAACTCTCTACCAATACTTTGTAGTCGCTCATGAACACCTACGTTTTTTTTAGCCATGTTTAGGTCCTATCAACTGAAATGTGGTTGATTTAGCCTGAGTCTGTGTTACCTCAGGCCCCTTATATATCGGCAATCAGTATTCGTATGACTATCTTTTTAGCCGTTATTCAAACCCGCTGATTTTTCAGCAGCATCGACCGTTTGGCGAATAAGCGTGTTAATAGTCATTGGGCCAACGCCGCCTGGTACTGGCGTATAAGCGCTGGCAATGTTTTCCATGCCTTGCATTTCGATATCACCAACACCGCCATCATCTGTAGGATGGAAACCTGCATCAACGACAACCGCTCCTGCTTTGATCCATTCCGCTTTAATCAGCTCAGGTACACCTACGGCACCAACCACGATATCTGCACGCTTAATATGTGCTGCCAAATCTTGAGTTCTTGAATGGCAGATCGTCACCGTACAGTTAGCATTCAATAGCATCATCGCCATTGGCTTACCTAAGATAGCACTACGCCCTACGACCACTGCTTCTTTACCCGATAGCTCGATATCATAATGCTCTAACAAATGCATGATGCCCTGCGGTGTGCATGAGCCATAAGCTGACTGCTGCATCGCCATACGACCAAAACCAAGACAGGTCACACCATCGACATCTTTTGCTAAGTCAATCTGCTCAAAACAAGCACGCTCATCGATATGCTCAGGAACCGGATGCTGTAGCAAAATACCGTGTACATCTGGATTACTATTTAACTCATCTATCTTTGCCATGAGCTGCTCAGTAGTCGTGGCACTCGGCATCTCAACGCGTATAGAGTCCATGCCAACACGCTTACAAGCGTTGCCTTTCATACGAACATAAGTGGCAGAGGCTGGATCGTCACCAACCAATATCGTCGCTAAGCTTGGGGTGCGGCCAGTCTTTTCCTTAATCGTATCTACGCGCGTGCGCAGATCCTGTTCTATTTGTTTGGCAAGTGCTTTGCCGTCCAAAACGGTGGCGGATTCTTGGGCAGTAGACATAGTAACTCCAATAGAGGGTACGATATAAAAAAATAAAGACAGCGCGCGCAAATACTTTGCATGCCTGTCCTTTGCTTCGTCAATCTTTGACTAAGAGTAATATTGTACCTGTGTACGCTACAAAATCCTAGCGTAAGATAAAGCCTGCGCACTGATAAATTTTTATAATAAGTAAATTAAACAGTATTGCTTATATATAGGCAAATGTATCTTGTGCTTTCAATAAAAATAGCGTCGACTGAGGGATGAATTTCTAAAGATAATCATTAATTAATTATCGTCTTATTTGACCATCGAACCAAACACACTATCGATCGCCTGTATTGTCAGTTCAATTTCAGCTGCCGTAAGCGTAGGATGCACCAAAAACATTAGGCTACTCTCTCCTAGCTGCTTTGCCATTGGCAATCTAATACTTGGACGCAACCCTGTATTATCAAAGGCCCTCTCCAAATAGACTTCTGACGCAGATCCAGAGAAGCAAGGCACACCTTGATGGTTAATTGCTTCAATAATACGGTCACGTGTCCAGCCATCAGATAGATTATCGGACTGCACATAGACATATAATTTGTAGTAAGCATGGTTTGTATTGGAGAACTGCGCTAAATGCTCTAATCTCGGCACACAAAGGTAGCCTTTGGACTCCCACTTGCTACAGGCCTCTAGTATGGCTTGCGCATTAGTAGTCCGTTTGGCTGTCCACTCACTCATTTTTTCCAGTTGAATACGCCCTAAAACGCCTTGCATCTCAGTCATACGCCAATTGGTGCCAAAGCTCTCATGGAGCCAGTTGTAGCCAGGTGATTGCTCTGTTTCATAGACTGCAGCATAGCTCTTACCATGATCCTTATACGCCCACATTTTTCGCCATAGCAGTTCGCTATCGGTGGTGACCATACCGCCCTCACCTCCTGTGGTCATAATCTTATCTTGGCAAAAACTCCATGCCCCAACATGACCAATACTGCCCACACTTTGCCCTTTATATCGTGCACCATGAGCTTGTGCGCAATCTTCAATGACATATAGGTCATGCTCATCTGCCAATGCCATAATGCTGTCCATATCACATGGCCAGCCAGCCAGATGTACGCATACAATACCTTTTGTTTTATTGCTCAATACAGCTGTGATGGTCTCAGCGGTAATATTGCCAGTTGCTTCATCGACATCTGCAAAGATGGGGGTCGCACCTGCATTAACGACTGATGAAATACTGGCAATAAAGGTACGCGGTGTGACAATGACCTCATCACCTGCACCTATATCAAGTGCTTGTAACGCGACATCTAATGCCAAGGTGCCATTACCCAACGCTATTGCATATTTACTACCTGTCCAATCAGCAAACTCTCGCTCAAACTGACGACATTCTTCGCCTGTCCAATAATTGACTTTGTTAGATAGTAGCACTCGACTGACAGCATCAGCCTCATGTTGCGTAAATTTTGGCCAAGGTGAAAAAGGGGTATTTAGCATATGTTCCTCTATGGTACTTATGTCTAATGTTATGTCACGCTCTACGATAAACTGCTCACTATGTTATTAACCTTCTTATCTATCATGATTTGCTTCATGCCTAAATTTTTCAATTAGCTGTATTGCTATTAGCAAAGAGTACTTTCAAAGTATTTCTTCGTTAATACTATTGCCCATAAATTTACTCATAGTTGCTTCTCCCTCAGCACTGATGCCATCTTTGACAATAACTTTTTTCACTGTTTTAAGTAAAATCTTGATATCCAACCATAGCGACTGATTGTCCACATACCATGTATCAAGTGCAAACCTCTCATCCCATCCAATAGCGTTGCGACCATTGACTTGAGCATACCCTGTAATACCTGGACGGACGTCGTGTCGGCGCGCTTGTTCATCATTATATAAGGGCAGATACTCCATCAATAATGGTCGCGGGCCCACTAGACTCATATCGCCTTTTATGACATTCCAAAGCTCTGGCAACTCATCAAGGCTGGTGTTACGCAGCGCTTTACCAAACGATGTCAATCGCGCGCCATCCTCCAAAGGATTGCCATTTACGTCTATATCATCTTTCATGGATCGAAACTTTATCATCTCAAATGGCTTGCCATACAGACCTGGACGAATCTGACGAAATAGAACAGGCGCACCAAGATTTTTACTCACCTTATATGCAGTTGCAGCATAGACAGGAGACAGCACTACTAACGCTGTCGTTGCACCTACAATGTCAAATAGTCGTTTTATCATTTATAAGCCCAACATATTTATTAGTCGTTTATTGACTTTATCTGCATCAAATTTCTCTTGTGCTAGCTTGTAGCTTTCATCACCCATCTCTTTAATCTGTTCAGGATGTTCTATAAAGTAAATCATTTTCTCTGCCAAAGCTTTTGGGTCCCATTTTTCTACTAAAAACCCATTTACTCCATCAACAACCGTCTCACGGCAACCAGGTACATCAGTAGTGATAATAGGTCTTCCAACTGCCATCGCTTCTTGAGTGCTGCGAGGCACCCCTTCACGATAAGACGGCAGTACAAACACATGATGATTTGCAATCCAGTCTTTTACATTATCAACATGACCAGGATAGTTTACGATGTTCGATGCAATCAACTCATCTAACTCTGATTTCTGCAATGCACCCATATTAGAAGCATCTATCTCTCCTAAAATAGTGAAATATGCTTCAGGATATATTTTCTTTACTATTTTTATAGCGGAAATAAGATCATGTACACCTTTTTCTTTCAATAAGCGACCAATAAATAAAAATTTGATAGGTTCTTCGATATTTACTATGGACTGATATTTGTACTGGCTTAGATTTAAGCCGATACCACCTAGCACATTTACCTGTTTCACTTGTATTTTATACCGCTTCAATAAATCATTAGGATCATCAGTATTTAAAAATATAAGACGATTTAACCGTGGCAAAGCAATTTTATACAATAAGACCTGGATACCTTTAATCACTTTTACCTTCTTGCTGAGGCCTTCAGGTTGATCTGTAAAACAATAACCCAATCCTTCGAGCATACCTACAACCTGTGGAACCTTTGCTATTTTTGCTGCTAACGTGCCAAAGATAACGGGTTTAGAAAAGTAAGAGAACACAACATCTGGCGCTATTTTCTTAATAACTTTGGACAGATGATAAGCTGCTGTGATATCCGCTAAAGGATTTAAGCCACCTCGATTTAAACTATAGGTTACAGGTATGGCACCCAACTTTTCTATCTTCTTTAGCTCATCTTGAGTATATTCAGAAGTAAACGCATAGACAGTATGCTGCTGTCTGACCAACTCCTGAATAAGGTCAGCGCGAAAGCCATAAAAACTATAAGCAATGGTGCCTAAAATAATTATTTTCATCCATTCACCACCTATACTCTACTTGAGGAGGACTTCCTAAAAGACGATCTTTTAAGCCTTAAGATATAAAAAAAACTGATATATATAGCCAAATAGTTGTATATCCTTAAACGTACTGCGGTGCCTAAATTATCGTTTCCGATCAGCCAAACACTGCCGTAGAACACGAAAAATATAATGAGAAAACGTACAAAGCTGTCTGCTAACTTAATATTCTTTAATACATATATGAGCATGAAAAAGAAAGGAACGGTTTCGAGTACGAATAGTACAAGCGCTAGCGGGTTAGTAATGTACAAGCCCAGCATCTGTCCCAAAAAGCTAATTATAAAATTAGGTATAAATAGTATAGGATTAGAGAAGCTGAGACCTAGAGTCGAGCCACCTTCCGACTCTTCAAATCCAGACCGATACTCAGTTAGCAAGTCCAAAACGCCTAAATAGTTTGCTGCAAACAGAAGTCCAAGATAGAGAAGACCTAAATAAAAAGCTCTACTTTTAGTAAATTTTATTTTTAAGAAAAGTAGACTAAGCAAGTAGGCATACCCTAAATAAGGTCTTATCTCTATTAAGAAAAATCCAATCGCCACAGATAATAAAAAATAAAAGACAGCACCAACGACACTATGACTGTTTAAGAACCACTTTACTGTCAGGCATCCTAATAGAAAACTAAAGGCCATAAATATATCGCGAAATATATCTGTTGAAAAAAAGAATATCGTTGGATGAATCAAGCAAACTAAAAGAGCGTATAAATAGTATTTTTGATTTCTTTTGAACGTTATGCCTGAAAGTCTAACTACCATAATGGGAATGGCTATTAAACTTAGAAAAAATAAGAAGTAAGTAGTCAAATCACGCGAATACAAGCCAAAATCGTTTAACCACCTTAGTAATACTGGCCAAATATTTACTGCGGTATCTGTAAAGCCTTCAGCATAAGAGTTATAGTAATTAGCATCGCTGCCACCGCCCAAGTTTATTATTAAAATATCGTATTCCATCAGTACAAATGCAATTATTTTTGAGAAAAAGATAGCGGTAACTAACAAAAATATATTAGAGTTAGAAAATCTCTCGAATAATTGCTGTTTATTTCTCATGGTATATTTCCACCCATTCATCAGAAATAATCTTTATATCAAATTTGTCTTTGGCATATTGTCGACCTAGAATGTTCTTCTGTTCAATTAATAAATTAGCTTCGATGGCCTTTGCTAAAGCTTCAGGCTTACGAATAGGTACGATACTTCCATAACCGTCTAATATCTCACGGGCGCCGCTAACATCAGTAGAAACGACGTTTGCTTGACAAGCTAAAGCTTCAATCAACACTGTCGGCAGCCCCTCATAATCAGATGATAAAACGAACGTATCACAAGCACTCATCAACGTTGATATATCACTCCTTCTACCTAACAAAATAACTTCTTTATCTAATTCCAACTCTATAATATGCCTTTCAATTTCTGATCTTAATTCACCATCACCTGCAATAATCAGTACAAAAGGAATAGAATTAGCGTTTTTTAAAAATCTTATGGACCTCAAGAGATTAAGGTAGTTCTTTGCTTTATTAAACCTACCAACTGCTAAGATTACCTTGCAGTTCTGATCTAGCCCGAGCTCATCCTTTATTGCAATTTTTGCCTGCGTACTATAACTAAAGTCATCAAAATTCACTCCGTTATATATAGCTTTCATTCCTTTTTTTGGTACTGCATATCTTGATTCAAAAGAGGCAACTGCCGTGTTGCTGACATTGGTGCTTACATCAGCTAAGCGGTTGGTCAGTCGATAAGCTAGCATACGTAGTGCACCGCCCTCATTGCTACTGTGGGCGGTGGATATCAATCTATTCATTGGAGTTACTATTTTAACTAAGCGCGTCAAAATGTTTGCATGGACCATATGCGAGTGCACAACGTCAGGCTGATAACTTTTAATTATTTTTGATAGCAAAATATATGCAGCAGGTAGAGAGATTAGATTAGTCAAGCTAACTTTCGTTAACTCAATACCTTCACATATTGGTCTAGTAAGTACCTCACCTACAAAATACACAATTCTAACTTGATGCCTTTTTTGGACCATGGCATCCGCCAAGTCACAAACAACTCGTTCAGCGCCTCCTTGTCCTAAGCCTGTAATAACATATAGTATTTTCATTGTTATCCTATAGCTATAAAATTGTTATATGAGTAGGCATACATCCATTATTTTAATTCTATTTATTCTATAATTAGTCACTCTTTTCTAATAGCCCAATCCACTGCCCTATTATTTCTTTAGGTTGATATTTTTTAGATTTCTCCTTTCCTTGTAAGCCAATTATTTTTCGATCTTCTTTATTATCCATCAGTTCTATCAAGGCTGAAGCAAGCTCATCGATATTGTTTTTCGGTACTAAAATTGAACCTGTACCTTCTAATATTTCTGCAGGGCCTGTATCACAATCAAAACTAACAATAGGTAGTCCAAAAGCTAACGCCTCAAGCAGCACCATTGGAAAACCTTCAAAACGAGAGCTTAAACAAAATATTTCTGCTTCTTTATAGTATTTACTTACATCCGAAGTCCTACCCACCAAGCACACTTTTTCAGTTAACTCATTCTCTTCGATAAATTTTGTGAGTTTGTCTCTTTCTTTCCCTTCGCCAACTATGACTAGTTTCCAGTCTGGCATAAAGTCACTTACCTGAACCCAAGCCTCAAGCAACATGTCGAAGCCTTTCACCTGAATCAACCTACCTACTGCCAATACAGTTTTTGTATTTTCTCGCTTGATATAGTCTTGTGGTGGGAATGGACAAGCATTTTCTATTGCTAAGATTTGCGATTTATGATGCGTGCCGTCTAACCAATACTGCTTATCTCTTTCCGTTAAAGTCACTACTGCATCACAATATCGTGCGGCTAATTGACGAGCGACTCTTCTACTTCTAACTCCTAAATCGTGATTAAAATTCAAGTGCTCCCAACATATATGCTTGACTGGTAAGCCAATGGTGGCAGGTATAGTAAATTGAGAGCATAACGTCTCTACTACTATCAATGCATCAATCTCCTCTTCTTTTAGTAGCTTCCTTAATTTATAAATAGTATTAGGAATACGGAGCAACCTATGGTCTGAAAAACTCATTAGAGACACTAGTTTTATTTCTTTATTTATAGGAAAAAAAGGTTTATCTCCGTAGGATATGCTAGCTAGTATTACTTCATACCCTACTTCAGATAAGCTATTTGCAAGTATACATCCTACTCGCTCAGTACCACCCGAGCTATTGACACTACTAATTACTATTAGAACTTTCATGTCGATCTCCTTATTATTTATTTCTAAAGGCTATAATATAAATGGATTTTATATAAGTAGCTTTTATGAATATGCACGAGCTAAATATTGATCATATCTCATACTATTAATGTTTATACTAAAACTATATTGATAATTATTACCCGCCCAAAAAACACTTAATTTCTTATCGGAGTTAATATAGTCATAAAAAAACTAATTTTATTTTTTTAGACCCTCTAACAAAAAAACCCACTGGTTTATTATTTCTTTAGGTTGATATTTTTCAGATTTCCCCCTACTTTTTATGCCAATCATGTTTCGATCTTCTTTATTATTCATGAGCTTTATCAATGCTGAAGCCAGTTGCTTAGTATTATTTTTTGGCACTAAGAGAGAACCCGTACCTTTTAATATTTCTGCAGGGCCTGTATCACAATCAAAGCTAACAACAGGTAGTCCAAAAGCCAGCGTCTCAAGTAATACCATTGGAAAACCTTCAAAACGAGAGCTCAAGCAAAATATTTCCGCTTGTTCATAATATCTACTTATATGAGAGGTATTACCTACTAGGCACACGCTTTCTGTCAATTTGGTCCTTTTAATAAATCCTGTTACTTTATTTCTATCCTCTCCCTCACCAACTATGACTAGCTTCCAATCAGGCATAGAGCTATTTACCTGCACCCAAGCCTCAAGTAACATGTCAAAGCCTTTTATTTGAGTCAACCCACCAACTGCCAATACGATTTTGGTGTTTTCTTTTTTGATATATGTCTGCGGTGGAAATGGGCAGGGGTTAGGTATTGCTACTATTTGAGACCTATGATGTGTGCCATCTAACCAGTACTGCTTATCTCTTTCTGTCAAAGTCACTACAGCATCACAATATCGTGCGGCTAATTGACGAGCTAACCTTCTAACAGGTTTTCCTAAGTCATTTTTAAAATTAAAATGCTCCCAGCAAACATGATTGACATTCAAACCCACTAGCGCAGGTACTGTAAATATGCATGAAATACTATCAACCACAACGAGCGTATCGATTTTTTGCTTTTTTACAAATTGCCGTAATTTATAAATTGCTTGTAAAATTCTTTTTTTAAAAGACACACTCTTAGAATATAAAAATTGATTTTCTATATTAGAACTTAGATTAAAAAAAGGGTTATCGCCTCCTACAAGACTTAAAATTGAGATGTTATAACTTCTTTCGGCAAAACCATTCGCAATTAAACTGGTTACTCTTTCAGTACCGCCAGCGTGATTAAGATTACCTATAAGAAAGCATATATTTTTCATATTTTATCTCTCAAATAAACCCATACATCCTATTGCGTTTATTGTTAAAACTTCATAATCGTTACTTACCATAGAAAATAGTGATTTATAAAAATAATTTTTTATTATTTTGACTATGAATACATAGCCATTTTTTCGAACGTTGGGTTGTTATTTATTAACTGTTGATAAGTGCCTTGTTCAATCACTTTACCTTTTTCCATAAAATAAATAATATCGCAATTTTTTACTGTTTTTAGACGATGGGCTATCATTACGATGGTCTTCTGCCCACTTAACTCTTGAATAGCGTCCATTATGACTTTTTCAGTAATGCCGTCTAAGGCACTTGTTGCTTCATCAAACACCAGTACATCAGCTTGATTGTATAGTGCTCTAGCTATGCCAATACGCTGTCGCTGTCCTCCAGATAGTTGTACGCCTCGTTCACCGACTTTAGTATTTAAACCTTCAGATAAACTGTCTACTAAGAACTCTAAATGGGCAAGCTTAATTGCCTGTTTTACTCTTACTAAATCAATATCTTTACGACATATGCCAAAAGCGACGTTTTCAGCGATACTACCTTCACTCAAAAATATACTCTGCGGTACGAAACCTATGTATTGCTGCCAAGCCTGCTTGTTTTTTTCATCGATAATTAAGTCATCAAGCATTAACTGTCCGGTAGTTGGTGCAATAAGACCTAGTAATAGATCGATAGCTGTAGATTTACCAGACCCCGACTCACCGACAAAACCAACTGTAGAATTGATAGGTATATTTAGATTTATATTATCTAATGCTGGCATTACTTTGTTAGGATAGGTGAAGCTAACCCTGTTCAGTCGTATAGTCTCGATTTTTGCTAAATCAATTGTTTGACCGCTCGCAATATCTGAAGCAGCACCCTGTTCACTATCTACGGTCAATGATGCAAGCAAGTCTTCTTTTATAGAATCAAAAGCAGCCGTATTACCTCTAATCGTAGCAACGCTGTGGTATATTTGCTGCAAAGCAGGCAATAACTTAAAACCAGCAAGAGCATAAACGGTCAATATAGGTAATACTTGGCTCAAATTCCCTTCGCGTGTTGTCAACAAAACTAAAACTAGCCCAATCATTGCACCAAAAGCTAATAACTCCATTAAATATCTAGGTGCTTGGCTTAATGCTGTATTTACTCCTTGAGCATGCGCAAATAACTTTCCACTTGTCTCAAACTGATGTACAAAATCATGTCTACGATTGTAAAGTAGTACATCTTTGATCCCCCCAAAGCCTTCATTCATTAAACGAAATCGATCAGTTGAGGTAGTAGAAACGTACTCTCCATACAAGGCGATACGCTTACGAATCATTCTGTATATAATTACGTAACCGCTAGCAAACAATACAACCCCTACGGTTGCTATCAATGGGTTATAAATAAAGATACTAACTGAGATAAATACTGCTAATACTAGACGAGCATTCATCTGTATAAATGGCAAAATAATAAAGTTTGTTACTCTTAATGCCTCAGTTGCAATTTGCTTCGTCAATTGAGCGCTGCTTCCACTGGCATGGAACAACCAGTCTTTTTGCAAATAATAATGATACAAACGATCACTAATCTCTGTACCAACGGAATAAGCAAATAAAGACAAACGCCATGTCGTAATCATCGACAAAATAGACGCTAAACTAAGCATCAACAGTACAAACAGACCCGTTATAAACAAAAAATCTGTATGTGTACTCACACCGCTGGCTACATATATACGATTAAGAGTTGCATTGGTTTCAAGCAGCTGCATATCAGCCACTAAGGCCATGAAGGGCCCTATAGAAGCAATTCCCAACAGCTCCATAAATGCCATGAACACCATCATGATCTGCAAAGACAAATAACGTCGTCGCTGGTCTACAGTTAACAGGGCAAACAATTCTTTGGCTAATCGCAACATACTTTTAACCACTCTATTAGTTTACTTACTTCAATTTTTTATTCTATTAACTCACTACGTCCATCAGTTCTATATCTATCTTTTCGGCATCAGTGTCATCGCCTTCTCGGTAGCCTTCAACGAAGGTCCTAAACTGTTCTTTCAACCATTGAGTATCGTGCCGCTTTGATCTTTCGATGAACTCAAACAAGATAGCTTCGATGTCTTCCAATGGAAAACTATGCTCCATTGCTTGCATAATGAGTGGATGAAACGTGGTCTCTATGTTGTCGGCACCAATGATTAACTCTTCATAGAGCTTTTCACCTGGTCTCAATCCAGTAAACACAATTTCGATATCACCATTAGGATTGCTCGCATCTTTTAGCTCGCACCCTGTCAGACGAATCATACGTTTGGCGAGATCGACGATTTTGACGGGCGCACCCATATCAAGCACAAATACTTCACCACCGAACGCCATGGCCCCTGCTTGAATAACTAAACTGGCTGCTTCTGGTATGGTCATAAAGTAGCGCGTGATGTCTGGATGAGTGATGGTAATCGGACCACCCTGCTCAATTTGTTTGGTGAAAAGTGGTACCACAGACCCTGATGAACCCAAAACGTTGCCGAAACGCACCATACTAAAACACGTGTGACTGTTGCTTTGGCTCAATCCTTGGCAGACAAGTTCAGCCAAGCGTTTAGATGCACCCATGACATTGGTCGGTCGCACTGCTTTGTCAGTAGAGATCAATACAAATGTATCAACGTGAGCCTTTATCGCAGCACAGGCACAATGGTAGGTGCCTTTAGTATTGTTGATTGTGCCTTCAAATGGATTGGACTCGACAATCGGTACATGTTTGTATGCTGCAGCGTGATAAATCGTTTTTATATGGTATTTTTCGAATATATTGATTAATTTTTTTTCGTTACCCACGCTTCCAATGATGCTGACAATCTCAGTATCTTGATATTCAATATTACTAATGACATTACTAGCGACAAGGCTTCTAAGTTCCTGATCGATTGTGTACAAAGCATATTCAGACTGCTCGTATAACACCAAACATGCAGGTTTATTTTTCATGATTTGTCTACACAACTCACTCCCAATAGAACCCCCTGCCCCTGTTACGAGTACGTTTTTACCCGTAATGTTCTTTTGGAGGAGCTCAGCAACTGGTTCGACAGTCTCTCTTTCAAGCACATCTAGTATATCAACCGGACGTATATGGCTGACTGTTACGATCTCATCAGCAAGCTCTCGTAAGCTCGGTAAATCTTTTAATTTGACAGAAACGCCTGACAGGCTATCCATAATCTGTTTTTTACGACCACGGCTCATAGAAGGCATTGCCAAAATCACTTGCGCGACATTTAATTTTTCTATCAACCAAGGTAGCGCATGAGCGGCATATATTTTTTTACCATGTAGATAAGCCCCTATCAGCTGCGGATCATCATCGATATATGCCACTACATTGTATTTATGAGAATGTCTCAAGCTCTCTAATAGCTCTCTACCAGCCGATCCTGCACCATAAATAATCACGTTATCACAGCAACTATCTAGGCGATCTTGATTGTCTGGTTTCTGTAGTCGATTCAGCAACCCGCGAATCATTAGTCGACTGTTCCACAACCAAATAAAGAATAAGAATAGAAATATGATTGGCGCTGAGCGCGGCATCGTTGACACTGGGTTCACATAAATGATGAACTGATAAACGATAATAAGTAATAAAAACAACTGTAGTACTCGACCCATCGCCGCATCGAAAAATCCTCTAGAGGCACCTCTATAAAAGCCAATCAGATATAAGCTGACGACAGGTATCAATGCATAAAAAGCTAATACCGTAAGGCCGATTTGATCATCGACATAACCCTGACGCAATGCCAATGCCGCTACCAAGCAAAGGACAGCAACCGAAAAATCGATACCAAATAAGATAGAGCATTTAGCAAAGCGTGGTAAAGCTAATAAAAACAGCGTCATACGCCTCGACCATCGATTGAGGTCACTTGGCGTTTGATAAGCATTGTTAGACTCTGTTTTTATAAACATAAGATCCACCTACTTAAGTTATGACGCTCGTTTGCCATGGACAATGAACAGTAGCTAACTACGAATTGTGTCCATAAGCATAATGGTAGTGATAGCTGTACCTGTTCAAAATACTTTGCTGTATGTCATTTAAGATGATGCCATCGACTTGTACGTTTGCTTTACTCATCTGCTTGATGGCATAGACCAACTGACCTTCTACTGAATGATCAAATTTGGTGACGATCAGTACTTTGTCTGCGTGCTGTGCCAACACCATGGCATCTGATGCAGCCAAAATAGGTGGCGCGTCAATAACGATATAGTCGTACTTCGTTTTGAGCGCTGCCATCAAATGATTGAACCTCTCTCCTATCAATAACGAAGTAGGATTATGCGACGGTCGTCCCCGCGATATAAGGTCGATATGCTCCATACCAGTCGGCTGAATAAAGCTCTCAAGGTTTAACTTAGCCATATCACTATCTAATCGAGGCTCATTATCTGTTAGAGAGCTATCTTTATCCTGCAGTAAATAATCTGTGAGACCACTGTCTGGATTCATACCAAACATTTTGTGCAGCTCCCCTAAACGCATATCTCCATCGATAATCAGCACCTTTTTACCAAGCTGTGCAAATACCTCAGACAAATTAGCCGTAATAAAAGATTTACCGACACCTGGGCTTTCTCCAGTGATTAATATGGTCTGAGCGGACTTTTCATCTACTGTCTTCGTCGTCTTACCAAATAAAAGGTTTGTCCGTAAATTTTTAATTGCTTCATAACTCAAGCCATTGTAATCAACGTGCGCAAGCATTCGGCCAGTATTTTTTTTGTTCCTACCTAACTTAGATATCGAGGTCGAACGTGGAATCGTTGCAATGACAGGAATTCCCGTTTTAGATTCTAGATGCTCTGGGTCCTTTACGACATTTCTAATTAAGTTTCTGATTAAAACCAGCATCACCCCAAGTACAGTACCTACGAGTAACGCCAGCAGCATAATTTGGAATTTGTTTGGTGCAATGGCGTCGAAGGTACTGGTCGGTCGGTCTAGAATACGGGCATAACCAACCTGACCAGCTCTAACGATTTTTAGTTGTTCATAATTTTTGAGCAGTGTGAGGTAAATCTCTCTATTGATAGCTGTATCTTCTGATAGCTTTAAAAACTCTCGCTGTATTTCAGGCAGTCCTGCCACTGTGCTACCTATCGCTCCTATTCGACTGTTGAGGACTTTTAGTTGCTCATTTATCTGGATAACGAGTGGGTGCTCATTGGTATAGTAAGTCGTTAGATCTGCTCTCTTTAATTTGAGATCATTGAGCTGCTCATCGATTCGAGACTTTTCATTTAGTAACAGCTCAGCTTCTTTACCTACATCGATGGTGCCGTGCTTTTTACGAAATTCATTGAACTGAGCTTCAGAGGTGTCTAATTTTTCTTTTAATGCTGGAATCTGCGTTTCCATGAAAGCCAATGTTTTGGTCGTTTCTTCCGTACCACGAGATTGGTTTTGATCGATATATGACTGGACTATCTGATCAAGTGTGGTCGTGATTTGCTGTTGATTTGTGCCTGTCATCGACAGCTGAATAATGTTGGTTTTATCGCCTTTTTCTTCCACAGACAAGGCGCTATTCATTGCATCTGTCGTGGTCTTTAAGGTCTGCTGAGTGATGCCAATAGGGTAACCGTCTGCAGGTAGCTCAGTCACCGTAATGTTAATCTCACCGTTTACCCCATTAAACTGATGCGGCTGACCTAACTGTCCTTTGAAATCATCTAGTCCATTACTCAAGACAAATCCTGTGTCAGACTGTGACAGCGTAAAAGATTGGTTTAAATACGCTGGTGACACATCGAACTGATTGATTTGTACGATCCCGTTTTTTGTGCTCAAAGACACACCATCATTTGTGTTCAACTGAGTATTAATGCGGTCGTTTGTTATTTTATCGAGATAGCCAATATTAGGATCGGTCAGTTTGATGTCTAGATGTAGCATATCGACGACTGGCTCTAGTATCATTCGAGACCGTATGAGCTCAGCTTCTGCCTCAGCCTTGCTCGCTTCTTCTCCGACTAACTCTGAGATGTTTGCCCCAAGCGCATCTACTCCTTGGGAGTTTTCTTCAATTTGGATCAGCGCATCAGACTTGAAGGTTGGATTAATATAGTGTGTATAGAAAAATCCTATTAAGAGTCCGACTGCTGCCATGAGTGCTATGACTTTCCAGCCACGCAACAAAACCAAAACCAGCGCCGTTAAGTCGATGTTGTCATTGTCGTTGTCACCCTTAGGTGTCGATAGGTTTTTTGAATCTATATTATTCATAACCATATACCCATTATTCAATGTTAATCGCTTAATAGCTTTCGCTTAGCTTCAAGACCCTAACTGCCCTTTACTGCAGTTAGATTGCTCTCTGCCTTATCGCACCTTATAAAATCTATCACTCTACTTCCTATTCTTATCTCTCAATTTCAGCATTAAAACTCAAAGCACATCCAGTATTTCCACTAGCTATCATTTATAACCCTGATATCACGTTGATGGCAGAAGTTGATGGTAGTATCGCGCTAATCACACGATTCCAGCGAGCTAAGCCTGTTGGATCTACATAAAGAATGTCATTGGCTTGCATGTCAAAGCGACTGGCTAGTGCCAAGCTTGTAATACTTTGCATGTCGACGTAATAGATATTGGTGTACTGGTACTGAGGGTTGTCGCGCACGATATATACTTTGGCTGCATTAGCCGTATTGGAATTTAGTCCATTTGACTCGCCCAATACATGCGCTAAGCTCAGCCCCTGTTCTGGAATCGCCACTGGCTCAATTTTGCCAAACTCACCCAATACGTAGACTTTATTGCGGCTTTGGCTATTGACGTGAATAGAGTCACCATCCCGCAGATAGATTTGATTGGCAGACAGCCCCATTCTTTGTAGTGACTGCACTCCTAAGCGATAGCTGTTGCCCTGACGATTTAGCACAATGTTATTTGAATCGCCAGTCTCAGTGGTACCACCTGCCATAGAGATAGCCCCATATACCGACACTGGCACATCAGCAATAGCAAATTCACCAGACTGCTTCACCGCCCCATCTACGAAAAACTTGCTGCCACGGTAATTGATGATTTTGACTTGAGGATCTGAGTACTTGAGATAGCGCTGTAGTTTGCTTTGCAACGTAGCGGTGAACTGCGGCACGCTCAGCCCACTGGCTTGAACTCTACCTATCAATGGAAACTGTATATACCCTTGTTGATCTACCGTTAAGCTAGCAGTTGACGCATTAATATCCGGATAATTGGTAAGGATTATATTCAGCATATCCCCTTTCGCAATACCGTAATTGACTCGTCCAGAGGTTTTTATTAAATGAGAGAGATCTTGAGTCACAGTAGGCGGCACTGTACGCGGTAAAGTTGCCAGACTTAAAGGCTGAATATGAAATTGAAGACCGTTTTCTGCGGTAAAGGTGCCAGATTCAGGAAGATTTCCTGACTGAAGTCCTGAGTTGATCGTACAGCCACTAAACAACCCCATCAGAAATAAGCAAAATATGCTCATTACCAAGAAGCGTTTGTGTACAAAAATGAAATATTTATTAACCATAACAGTTACTCATATTTATATTTGTGAATCAAACCAGTAAACCTAAACACAGCATTTATATTCGTAAAAAAGAATATATTTAATAAATATACACCTAAACTATATTCAGTGCAATACATATAATTTGTCATAAAATAATTAAGTGACTATTTTGCAATTTTTCATCAATCCCTTTATTTACGGCTAATTACAAACAATAATATGTACTTCCAAGTTACTGAGCGATAAGAAAACGGAAGTGAAAATAGCTCCATAATAAATAAAGTTTTTATTTTTAATTTGAAAAAAATTCAGCTTAATGAAAGATTGTCTAGATTGCATTTATGATTGGAACTATCCTTTTAATGCCAAAGTAGTGTAAGTGTTTGTATCTATGTATTAACTTATATAGTTACTCATTGAGAGTCTTCGAGTCTATATTTCGTATACGACTAATAAACTTTTATTGATTAGCACCATGTTTGTTTATACATTAATAACCAGTAAGGTATTGGTTTACGTGCTAAATTTGTTAAAATAGCGTAGAATAGTCAATCCAATTTTTTACATTGAGAAATGTAAACCCACCGACTCAAGGATATTATGATGAAAGATGAAAAATTACAGAAAGCACTCGCCCGTATGGGACTTGGTTCACGCCGTCAAATGGAAGAAGTCATCAAATCTGGCCGCGTAACGGTTAACAATGGTCCTGCGACCATCGGTGATCGCGTCTCGCAAGGTGATGAGATTCGCGTTGATGGCCGTCAAATCAAATACACTTCTGAAAATGAGAAGCGTCGCCGTGTTATCGCTTACTACAAGCCTGAAGGCGAAGTTTGCTCTGCTAAAGATCCAGAAGGCCGTCCAACTGTCTTTGAACGTTTGCCAAAGCTAACGCATGACCGCTGGGTAATGGTTGGACGTTTGGACATTAACTCAACTGGCCTATTGTTATTTACTAATGATGGTGAAATGGCGCATCGCTTGATGCATCCATCTGGTGAAGTCACTCGTGAGTATGCGGTACGTGTATTAGGTGAAGTAACGCCTGATATCGCTCGTGCATTGACCGCTGGTGTTATGCTAGAAGATGGCCTTGCCAAATTTGAAGACATCAAAGAAGGCGGCGGCGAAGGCGTTAACAAATGGTATCACGTCCAGCTAAAAGAAGGCCGTAACCGCGAAGTACGTCGTTTGTTTGAATCACAAGGTCTAAAAGTTAGTCGTCTACTACGTACACGCTATGGTACGATTGTTCTACCAAAAGAGCTACGTACTGGTCGTTTCTTAGAGCTTGATAAAAAAGAAATCAATACGTTGACGGATTTGGTCAGCTTACGCCCACGTTATGGCACGGGTCTACATGGCGCAGCTAAAGAAAAG
Organism: Psychrobacter proteolyticus; assembly: GCF_038155145.1. Lineage (GTDB taxonomy): Bacteria > Pseudomonadota > Gammaproteobacteria > Pseudomonadales > Moraxellaceae > Psychrobacter > Psychrobacter proteolyticus_B. The sequence goes on along the minus strand of NZ_JBAKAY010000001.1, from coordinate 60,816 downwards.
CAAGAACGTATCAGAAACAAGCCGCTTAAAGCGCGTCGCACTGACACCCGTAGCGATAACCGCAACAGCAGCGCGAAACCTAAAAGTAGTGCTAGCCCTGCCAGCCGTGGTACACGTAACACCCGTGATCGCAATGATAAGCGCTAGTTAAATTGGTTTAACATTATTCTAAGTCTTAAATAGATTTAGGATAAACATAAAAAAGCGGTCAATGATTGATAGTCATTGTCCGCTTTTTTTATGTCTTTTTACAGCCGTCACAGTTTGCAGGCGTCACAGTCGCTCAGTATAGATATAACGGCTCAGCTATCGTGACTATTAATATAATGCTTCATGACTCGCAGCTCTTGTAGCTGCTCCTCGTCTATTTGCGCCAGTAGTCTATCCAAACGCTGTTCAATATTATCTAAAACACTCTGCAATAACTCACTAGCCTCTAACCTCTTTTCGCTATTCTCATTAGTGACATTTATATCCGTTAATTGATAATGAGTAGCTAGCATTTCGGGTAACCGTGTTTGCAGCATTTTATTCAATACAAACTGCGCTTCTGTTATCGCTGGTGTCTTATTCTGAGTTTGTAATGCTACTTGATAAGCGTAATAGCTGCTTACTTTTTCATCGATACGTTTTAACTGGCGCAGTTTCTGCTCTGACAATGTTTTTAAGTGCTGTTTATTTAACGTTAACTGCTGCCAACTTAATGTGGCTAATGACAAGGGCGCATTGTAATCCTGATACGTGAGTACACCAGGTGAGATACCGACGGCTTTATGAAAAGCTTGCCAGCCTTTTCTACCTAGATAAAAGGTAGTGACGGTCGTTACAATACCGATGCCTATTAAGATACTCATATACGCTTGCTCTTTACCCTTTTACCATTCAACTTTGTATTTACAGCTTAATGTCTTTAGCGCTCACATTTTCGCCAGTTGGGCTTTCAATCGCTTGGATGTTTACATCACTGCTCGCATCATTATTGGCATTGCTATCGGGCTTTTGAATATCTGTATTGCTAGCAGGATTGTTAAAACGTTTTTGGAGATAGCGATTGGTTGCAAGTAGTTTTTGACCGTCTTGATGATATGATGCGTTGAGCAGGTCATCGAACTGTGTGTTAATTGTCTTAAGCACGTCTAACAAGGCTTCTTTGCCCGTGACATTAGAATGCTTAATTTTGGTAGTGTCAGCAAGCGAGTCCTCCGTCACATCTAAATCATGCAAGCGGCGATAGTCAGAGAGGGCTTGTGGCACGTGCCTATCCATGAGGTTCTGAATCATAATATAAGTTTCGTTGACGGTATCCTTATCATCAATCTTTCCATCATTATTGGTATCGCCATACATGACACGCAACTTTTCACCCTTTGTATTAATTTGATCAAGAGCAGTCTTAACTTCGACAGGTAGGCTTTTTTCAGGTATATAACCCAGTTGCGGCATCGCCTTATATTCGAGCATTTTGGGTGCTGTGACTTTTTTAATGCCACGGTAACCTAGATATAATCCAGCCGCTGGCAACAGCCCATACAGAACAAACATTACGAACATCGCAGTCATTTGGGTCATTATATTGTCCTTATTACTTATCAGAATGTCGTGGCTGATTTCTTATGGTTGTTATTATTAAACAAAAAAATAAGGCTCTATTAAAGCCCTATATTGTTATGCATTGGGTCGATTGTGTTTTTTGATAATACTTAACCTTTGCAAGTGTACGAGAGAAAGTGTCATCAGCAAAAATTTAACTTTGCGTACGGCTCTTCACATAACGGTGGGTTGAGGCAAGGCGGTTCAAAACTGTCTGATGCAATTCATCCAATAGTTCGTCAAGCTCATAATCAATCTCTAAGAACAAATCTGTCAGCATATCACCAGCAGTCATCTTGCCCTGCACCATATTATTTTTGGTACGATGCGGACTAAAGCGTTGTAGCTGCTCATAATGATGTAATGCTTCAGGAATACTTTCGGATACTAATTTATCGATGACGAACTGACGCTCATTGTGTTGCTGCTGTTGCTGTTCGTTCAGCTCACTACTCCATTCACGATAACGCTTTAGCTTACCGTTGATACGGTCTAGTATCGCAACGGCTTCAATAGGCATGGCATTTAGGGTGGCCTCATCAACCACATCAACAAGCTCAGTCATAATCGGACAACGTCCATGTTTGAGATACCACAAGGTATCTGGGTCAAAAGGCGGTCTATTGGTTGGGCGCATTTGAGCACGATTACTCAGATAGCGATCAGTCAAAGGCGTGGATGATTGGCTATCACTTACTTGTGCCAACGCATCACATATGCGGTTTACACGTTCAGGCGGAGTTAGTGTAGAACACTCTTGTACTGCGTGATTGCTATCATTATCGGCAGCAGCAGCCTGTTCATGATTGACGCTCATCTCCTGAGCATTCTTTGCTGCCAATGTCGGTAGGTCATCTTGAGCTTGCCCAAATGACTGTAGCATTCTTGTCAAACTGACTACCATGACTTGCTCTGCCCCTCGTCTATTACACTCACATTGTGCGCATATTGCATACATTCATTCAATAGCGTATCTTAGCAGGTTTTTGCTGGCCTGCCAGTAAGCAAAATGTCACCATTCCTACACTCCAACCGTTAAGCACCGTATTATGAATGCTCCCGATTATATTTCTGGCTTCCTACTTGGGCTATCTCTCATCATTGCTATTGGTTCCCAAAACGCCTTTGTACTCAAACAAGGTCTCAAACGCGAACACATATTTTTTGTTTGTTTGTTTTGTGCGGTGAGCGATGCGTTTTTAATCTCAGCAGGTGTTGGTGGTTTTGGTGCAGTCACAGCTCGCTATCCTCACGTTATAGATATCGCAAAAATAGCAGGCGTTATATTTTTATTAGGATATGGTTTACAGAGTTTGTATGCCAGCGTACGTGTGTCACACGCTTTGACTGTCGAAGGACAAGTCGTCACTAGCTTAAAAAAAGCCTTGTTACTATGCTTTGGCTTTACTTGGTTAAACCCGCACGTCTATCTAGACACATTGGTACTCGTCGGCATGGTCTCTACGGGTGCAAGCAGTAAATTGACGTTTGCCACAGGTGCAATTAGCGCCTCGTTCTTTTTCTTCTTTGCGCTTGGGTATGGTGCGCGATTACTCAGGCCTCTATTTGAGAAGCCTAAGGCATGGAACATACTGGATGCTTTGGTAGGGTTACTGATGCTGTATCTGGCTTGGCATTTGTATCAAGGCTGATGGATATATGACTGAGAAATGATAGATAAGCTGAGTGTTGAATAAAATGAATGACGTTGATATCCGCTAACCACTGTATAAATATATATGGTTAGCGGTAATATTGTATTGATCGTTTACATCAAGCTAGGAAAAAGCGTACGCAGACCATTGACGATAATTTCGATAGAAACGGCTGCCAATAGCATACCCATGATTCGGCTCATAATGTTCAAGCCAGTATCGCCTAGTAAGCGACTGATACGACCTGCCGCCATCAATGCTAAGTAGCAAAACAGACTGATAAATAAGCCAGCAATCAAAATGGCAGATACCTGCAAAATACCTGATACTTGTGAAGAATAAATAATAACCGTAGAGATACCACCAGGCCCAATCATCATCGGAATCGCGAGGGGAACCACGGCAGCTGCCATTGAGACTGGTGCATCTTTCACATGATCAACATCGAAGTTCTCTTGATCAGGTTTAACAGGGTTACCCTCTCCATTCATCATATTTAGGGCAATTAAAAACACCAATATACCGCCTGCCAACTGGAACGAGCCGATAGAAATACCAAGGGTTTTTAGTAGCGTTTCACCTGCAATCGTAAAAAAGCTGATAGTGATAAAAATGGTCAGACAAGCAACGCGCGCGACCTTACGTCGATTGTTCATCGAATAGCCGCGAGTCAAATCTAAAAATAACGTCAATGCGCTAAATGGATTGATCAATACCATAAAGGCTAGGATTATCTTGATAATTTCAGTATTCACTGAGCGCTCGCTTGTCTATTGATACCGCTTGTGCAAAAAGATAAGGTCATCGTGCGAGTGCAACGATGACCCAATAGGCAACTAAAAATAGCATTGTAGCATAGGCAGATAAGCTAATAAAATCATTAACTTTGCGCCGTTACGCCTATATGTCACCTTAGTAAAGCTTCAGTGCAAAAACAAGCATTTAACAGGTTGTTAGTAAAAGCTATCAGTATAAATTACCGATCTATTAACTCGGTGATAGCCCTTGTCATAAAATCTAGCGTATGTATCGCTATTGGTCTTTATTACGTCTGTACTTAGGCACTAAAATCCAGACCGATATCCAAAGCAGTAGTACTATGCGTCAAATAACCCATCGCGATAAAATCAACCCCTGTACTTGCTGCCGCTTGTACCGTTTCAGGCGTAATACCACCTGAGGCTTCAGTCTTTGCTCGACCCTGACACATAGCAACCGCTTTCGACAACGTTTCAGGCGACATGTTGTCTAATAGCACTAAACTCACACCTGCATCGAGCGCTTGCTCTAATTGCTCTAGCGTATCGACTTCGACCTCAATAGGAATCAAATGCCCAGCAAACTTCTGTGCTTGCTGAATGGCTGTTTTTATATCACCAGCAATGGCGATATGATTGTCTTTAATTAAAATCGCATCATCTAACCCCAAGCGATGATTACGTCCGCCGCCGCAGCGTACGGCGTATTTTTGTACAATACGTAAGCCTGGAATGGTCTTACGCGTACAAGTAATTTGCGCAGGATATTGCGCCACACTATCGACAATTTGACGTGTCGCTGTCGAAATACCGCTGAGATGGGTCATAAAGTTCAGTGCCGTGCGTTCTGCTGTCAACAAGTGACGCGCGTTACCTTTTACGGTTGCTAACACTGCGCCAGCCTCTACTGTTTCTCCATCCTGTACTTGTGCAATAAACTCGATTTGTGCATCGACTAAGGCAAAAGACAAACGTGCCAAATCGATACCACATATCACGCCCGCTTGCCGCGCCTTGATCTGTAGCTGCGCTTGCATATCAGCTGGGATAGTAGCTTGTGAGGTTACATCACCACGCCTACCCAAATCTTCAGTTAGTGCATTATCAACCAATGGTTTAAGCAATACGTCATCCAATGCTGGCTCTTTTTCAATTGTCATCTTTGACCCTTATCTAGGCATGATATTGATAGAAACTGCTCGTTATTTAAACTCAAAATGAGCATAAATATAGCGTAAAGTTAGCGCCCCTGCAAGGAAAGGTGACAAATTTTTCGTTTTACAAACCGATTTAGAGACAAAACGGACTGGTTTGAAACGACTACTTGCGCTTAGGAAGTTTGCTGTCCATCAATAAACTCTGTAATTCAATATCATGACGGAAGCGATATAGCTTGGCAGGACGACCGCGCTGAGCAGTGCTACTTTCTCCTGTCTCCATTACCAAGTTTTGTGAATCAAGCAAACGACGAAAGTTTTGCTTGTGCAAGCGCACTCCTGATAATGCCTCAACACTCTGTTGCAACTGCGATAAGGTGAAGACGTCTGGCATCAGACCAAAAATAAGCGGTCTATATTCAATCTTCGCACGCAGTCTTGAGATAGCAGTAGCAATCACGCGACGGTGATCGTAATACATGGGTACACCTATGCGCTGTGACCAGTCCTCTGGCAAGGCAACAGCCTGATAATTGGGCGGATAATTAGGGGCTTCGGGTATCAGACCTGCTTCATAAAGCATCTCATAGCGTAGTAATACATGCTCTGCAATCCATTCTCTACTTTCATTATCGTGTTCGTGGACTGATTGACTGTCAGTGAGTTTACCACTTGTCAAAAACGCTTCGTCCAGCCCCCAACACAGGCCAATGCGCTGACGCCTGCGCTGTTGGACAATCGAGTCGTTGGCAGTATTGGCCCATTCGAGTAGTGCTGGCACGATAAAGTCCATAATGATACTGGGCATACCGTCCAGATGATTTTCCCATGGGAAGTAATCATACCAATCTCGCCAGAGTGCTTTGCTTTGGAGTGCTTGTATTTGCGTCTCTTGCACCAAGCCCAAATAACTCACATACACCAACGCATGACCGTCGATGTTACGTCTATTGGTATCGACAAAGGTATACAACTGTTCCAAATATCCGAGCGGTTGCTGTGTTTGCTCCTCTACCCACTGACGTACGCCCGCTTGTAGCGAGCGATGTAGCGGCATAAGTGGGCCATTTGGCAATAGCTTGCCTTGGTCAACGGTTAGAACGCGCGCGATATGATCAGTGATAGCGACCAATACGGCGACCACTTCTGTCGTGCCGCTACCTTGCTGGTGCGCATGTGAATAAGACAACGTCATGGCTTTGAGAATTATCCTTTTTTTCTGAAATGTGAAAGGCTATTGGGGTTAATAGCTATGGTATGGCTTAGTATAGCTCGAATCTAAAACTATCATAGTCTGTGGTTGTAAGTATGAAAAATCAATAACGATAAATAGTCATAAGGGGCATGAACTAGCACCATTTTCAAGCTCAGTACGGCTTAATTACACATCACTTTTAGCACTAAAACCTAATCTCTTGACTTATTGAGTATAAAAAACCACTTGTAATTATGCTCAAAATGAGCATAATTAAGGTAACTTATAAATTTGTTATGCCCAATTACCTATTTTTTAGCTCATACATTTATCGTTATTGCACCAAAAAAGGCTGCCATTATGAAAAAATATCCTTACGACGCACCTATCATGAGTACGGACAATCGCATCGCCACTCAGATGAATATTGAATATGCCAAGGCTAAAATGCCAGCAGACTTGCCTCGCGCTGAACGCATCGTGGTTGAAGAAAATATCAAGAAGCTACTGAAAGAGAATAATGCCGTACTGGTAGCACACTACTATGTCGACCCTTTTATCCAAGACTTGGCATTGGCAACCGGTGGCTGCGTCGGTGACTCACTTGAAATGGCTCGGTTTGGACAAGCTCATAGCGCTCAGACTTTGGTCGTCGCTGGTGTGCGCTTCATGGGTGAATCGGCAAAAATATTAAGCATGGAAAAGACCGTCCTCATGCCAGATTTAGAAGCCGAATGTTCGCTTGATTTGGGCTGCCCTGCTGACGAGTTTTCAGCATTTTGTGATGCCCATCCTGAACGTACTGTGGTCGTCTACGCCAATACCAGCGCCGCAGTAAAAGCGAGAGCTGATTGGGTGGTCACCTCATCTGTCGGTATCGACATCGTTCGTCACTTACATGCCCAAGGTGAGCCGATTATTTGGGGCCCTGACCGTCATTTAGGCAAATACATCGCTCGTGAGACTGGTGCAGATATGCTGCTGTGGCAAGGGGCTTGCTTGGTACATAACGAATTTAAAGCCACTGAGCTAATGCAATTAAAAGAGGAACATCCAGAGGCCAAAGTCTTGGTACATCCTGAGTCACCTGATAGTGTGGTTGAACTAGCCGATGTGGTCGGCTCGACTAGCAAGCTTTTGCAATCAACGTATGAGATGGATGCTGATACCTTTATCGTCGCTACTGACTTGGGCATATTGCACGAGATGCAAAAACGCTCGCCAAACAAGCGATTCTTGGCCGCACCGACTGCTGGTGAGAGTGCAAGCTGTAAGAGCTGTGCGTTTTGTCCTTGGATGGCAATGAACGGTCTAAAAGGTATTGAGCAGTGCTTAACCAATCAAAGCGGTGAAGTACTAATGACACCTGAGCTGGCAGTAGCAGCTAAGAAACCATTACAACGGATGCTCGATTTTGCTGAAGCACAAAAGCAACGCGTAGCCGCCAGTGGCGACATTGTAAAAGACCGTGCGCTGTTCGCTAACGTTGGGGCAGCCTAGCATGAGTCAGTCGCATTCAGTTGATTGTTCCAACACCACTAATTATACAAATAATAGGAGCAGCAGTGATATGAGTAATATTATAAAAACTGATGTTCTTATTATTGGGGCTGGTCTGGCAGGTTTGAGCACCGCACTATCTCTGCCGAAATCGCTGAATATCACTGTTTTAAGCAAAGCGGCACTTGAGGTTTGCTCAAGTCACTACGCTCAAGGTGGTATCGCAGCTAGCTTAGACAAAGCAGACTCTGTGACTGATCATGTCGCTGATACCTTAATCGCTGGCGCAGGATTGTGTGCGACGGACAATACTGCCCGTATCTTGGGTGCAGGACAGCAAGCGGTGCAGTGGCTATGCGAGCAAGGTGTGCCATTTACTCAATCTACTTTAACTAAAGAAAATGATAATACACCTGATTTTGCAGTCTTAAAAACCAGTGACTTACACTTGACCAAAGAAGGTGGTCATGGCTGTAGACGCGTGGCTCATGCGGATGATGCAACGGGTCGACACGTGATGGACGCATTAACCATCAAAGCACAGACTGCAATCAATATCACTATCTTGCCTTATCATGAAGCATTGGAATTACTAACTTCACCTATGATTAGCCGATCTTCTTTTAGCATGGACGCTAGCGAGATTAGACATTGCCGAGGGGCGCTGGTCTTTGATCATGTCAATGAGCGCCAACTCACCATTCATAGTGCGGCTGTTGTACTGGCTAGTGGTGGCTTAGGTCAGTTATTTAAGCGTGCCAGCGCGCCTAACGTCTGTGTTGGTGATGGCGTCATGATGGCATGGCAGGCAGGCTGTCGTTTGGCAAATTTAGAATTTATTCAATTTCACCCGACGGGTCTAGCATTAGATGACAGCAGTTTTTTGATATCTGAAGCGTTACGCGGTGAAGGTGGACGACTCTATTGCCCAAAGACTGGTACGCGCTTTATGTTAGACGTTGATGAGCGCGCTGAATTGGCGCCACGCGATATCGTCGCTCGAGCAATAGCCAATCAGATTAGTAGTAACGGACTTGGCTACGTGCACCTTGATGTCAGTCACTTGCCAGCTGCATTTATACAAGCGCATTTCCCGCAGATTTATCAGACGCTGCTAGCACTCGGTATCGATATGACGACAGACCCTATTCCGGTCGCTCCGACTGCCCATTATAGTTGTGGCGGCGTGGTGACTGATGCCAATGGATTGACCGATATTGCAGGGCTGTATGCAGCAGGTGAAGTTGCTTATACAGGGCTACATGGGGCCAACCGTTTAGCAAGTAATTCATTGTTGGAGTGTGTGGTAGTTGGTCGCAACATTGCCGCCAACTTACCTCATTATTTGACAAAATTGGAACGCTTAAAGAACTTAGAAGCTTTAGAGAAAACGGCTGAAGCTTTAGAAAAAATGGCGCAGCCACACACGACTGCCTATTATGAACTGCATCAGTTAGCTGCCGATATTTGGCAATCTCCGACATTAGAAAACACGCAATTTTTTATTTTGCCATCTTCCAAGCAGTCATCGTATCCAACTTATGTCGATAAGGCGTTTCATTCTGACGTAGCTATTGCAGAGATAACTATAGCGTTGAAAGCTCTTTTGACAGCCAATATGGGCATTACACGTAGTGCCAAACAATTAGAGCAAGCATTGCGACAAATTGAGCAGTGGCAAGAGTCAATCGAACATACTGAGATCATGTTATCTGATACGAGCAGTGGAACTCCTACTACTAACAGTGAGCTTGCCATTTTTCAATTGGTGAGGCAATTAGCGTTAGCAACGATGATTGTCCAATCGGCTTATCAGCGTTTTGAGAGTCGCGGTGGGCATTATCGTGAGGATTATCCTAACTTAGCTGAAACGCCTTTAACCAGTATCATTTTGCCATCAAGAAACGCTACGCTTAACTCCTTTTCGCACGTTATAGAAGACGAGCGTTATCCGATACCTGTCGCTGACCATATTTAAGCGTACGACAGATAATAGCCAAACCCATCAAGAGCGATATCTAACACTATAGTTTCTAGTACTATAGTTAAAGAAGCATTTAAGCTATCATTATGGATAGGCTTAAAATATTACCTCTTCTTTGAGTGTCCATGGTATGGCTTCTGATATTGTGTTTGTGATTGCTCTGATGATAATCGTCAGTTTGGCTTGGAGTGTACTTGCCGTACCTCGTCTGCGCAAACGCTTGCCAAAAATCTATTTGATAGCACGCTCGTGGTGGTTGATGCTCGCCGCGCTCTGCACTTGCTATGTGATTGCAAAAATAACGAACGATACGCAAGGTTCTCATTTGCAAGCATATCCCTATCAATGGCTGCTCATTTTATTTTTTATATTAATTGGTCTACGCGGCAGCTACGAGATTAAACGCCTATGGTGTTTACGCAGTAAAGCCGTACTCATTCATAAACTCCAAGCGCAAGGTTTACAGCCAAGTACGCTCCTACTACCGAAGACCTATCTCAATCTGACTCAACACTATACGCGGCTCAACTCCTTAGATCTGCTACTGAGTGTTGCATTCATCTCACTCATCATTAGCCTTATTGTCTTGCAGCGATTGACCTGGCAACGCGAACAGCATGGCGTTTTACTCTTCGTATTATTTGCCAGTCAGTTTAATGATATTGCCCAATATCTATGTGGGCGACTGCTTGGACGTAAGCTGTTTAAACGAGGTCTAGCGCCGACTATTAGCCCGAATAAAAGCATTGAAGGTGCTATCTTTGGCAGTTTAATTGCGGCAATCTTGGCAGCAGTATTAGGTCTTTGGCTTACCCCCTTTACTTGGTGGATCTGTCTATTAGCTGCCTATGGCTTGGCGGTAAGTGGTATTTTTGGCGATCTATTAGAATCAGCCTTTAAGCGCCAGCACGGGGTGAAAGACACCGGAACGATGCTCGCTGGTCATGGTGGGGTATTAGATCGGATAGACAGTTTGCTGATTGGAGTGCCAGTATTTACCCTACTCTACTGGTTATTTGGTTAGATCTAGTCAAAACATTGATAGACATGCTATCTGGCTTTATCCAGTTTACTGCGCAATATCCAATTGAGCACAGGCTTAGGTAAATGATTTAAGGCACTCGTGATATAGCGCATCGAGCGTGGGAATATCGCCAGTTCTACGTCATCTTCAATCGCTTGCATAATATGATTAACCGCCGCTTGCGTGCTCATAATAAATGGCTTATGACTAGCATCGCCATTGTTTAAATCGCGTAATGCTTGAGTATCAATATAGCCTGAAGCAATACAGTTTACTTGTATATCATAAGGTGCAAGTGCTGCCCGATAAGCGCTAGCCGTAGCAATCATTGCACGCTTGCTTTTTGCATAAAGGCTGGCATAAGGATAATCTATCGTACCTGCGATAGAGGCAATACAAATGAGGCTAGGTCTGCCACCCTTAGTCAAATCCAACGCCTGACGCGGTTGTTTTAACTGCTGCTTCAACTGACTGCTTGCCCATCTAAAAACTTGCTCAAACGCCTGTAAATTGATCGCTAGCATTTGGTCGCTATCGGCTTTATTTAAGTGATGGATACGCTCATTGGTATAGCTACCAGCACTATAGATCAGTCTTTGAAAACTAATACCTGACAAACTGTCTAATAACGTTCGCGTTTGACTTGGGTCAGTTAAATCGCATACATAAGTCACAGTAGCAGGATGCTGGCTGTTGATATCGGTTATCTTTGCTGCGCTACTACCAACAACGCTCACCTGCCAGCCAAGCGTCTGATGATTCAGCGCTAATGCCAAGCCAAGGCCACTCGTACCACCAACGATAATAATATGCGGCGCATGGTTTTTAGTGATATCTTTTGCGAGGTTTTTCATAATTTATGCTGCTGTATATAGTCGACCGTACGCTGATAGCCATATTGCCATTGCGCCTGCATTTGCTGCACAAAGCCATCGTAATCACTGTGTATTAGCTCAACGGTCATTTGCTTTAGGTTAAAACGCTTTTGCACATTTTGCCCTCTCAGTTGCTGCTCGTTATCTGCAAATGGTAACCAATGTAGCTGACGGTTGTTGCTAGCCGCCGTATTAATGTGCGACGATACCTCCATCGGTTGATAACCGTGTACTGCTGCCAATCGCCTATTAGGATCAAAACCAAAAACACGCTGAATCGCGGGAGCAGCCAGCCATGGGTCATAACCTGCCTTAGTCTCTGCAAATACGCTGTTACCCAACTGACAGGCTAGCTCAATTGGTGTCAGATTAATCACACCTCCTAAACACCAGCCAAGCTCTGTGATATGTGTGGGCGGCAGATAGTACATGTCAGCCATAGAAGCGCGGATCACTGGGGCAAAATCCCATTGTGTTTGAACCTTTACAGAAGGGTGTATGCGCCCGTTTGCAAATGTGTGCGCAGGCGATGTCATTTGCCCGTCGGCCAGACCTGATACAAAATTTGGCAAATTTGCTAAGCGCGGCGGCGCAAATAACAACTCTTGCAGTGCGAGTTTTTCACTATACAAACCATCAGTAGGTAATTGATACAATCGACTGGCAATGATAGCTATCTCTGGTGTTGCTTTATCAGTATTGCTAATATCATTATTACTAGTAGCAAACTGCGACAGCTCATCTAGCCAGTACTGATCGTTATCGATACGAAACATCGCCAACTGCTGTAACTCATTTAACAGTCGCTCGTAGCTGTCTGCTTGACGTTGTCTTTGTCCATTATCCCTTTGCTTTGATAACCGCCAACGTTTGAGTGCATGGGTCATATAGCGCAGCTTTAGACGTTTATTGGCTTCATCTGGCGCGACATGTCTGATGGCAGTGATAACGCGATACAACTCACGGCTGCACATCAACGCTTGCAAATCTTTAGGGTCAGGCGCAAGTTGCACCAGGTAAGCGGATAAGCTCCCACCGCAAGTACCGACAATAATATCTGGCGTCAAACCATGCGCCACTAGGGCGGCATAGCTGCCTAAGTAATAGCCAAAACGTGAGCCTCCCCCTGAAAAAATCTGAACACGTTCGTAAGGCTTAACGCGGTTATTATTCATTTATTACTTATCATCGATTGGTGTCGTTTTGATCGCTAATGACACGGTAAAGATACCAAAACGGTCGATACGCATGGCGACTTTCTTAAAGCCAGCACGCTCAACCAATTGATCCATCTCGGCTTGCGAGCGACAACGCATCACCCAACTGCTACCACGGTGATTGTTCAACGTCTTACTGATAAACTCTTGCTCAGGGTGCCACGGTTGGTTGGTATAAATCAGATAACCGCCCGATTTTAAACTGTCATAGATACCTGCCAAAGCCGTCGCTGGTAGCGTATTATCAGAGAACAGTTCAAATAACCCAGAGGCAATAGCAAGATCTGATTTTTTAGTATCGGTGCTAGTGTCATTCGTATGTACATCAATATAACTAGTAGGATCAAAGGCGTCCTTTTGACTGGTCACGACTCGACTACTCATGGCCAAACGTTTCGCCTTTGCGTGCAATGCTTGAATATTATGCATTTCATAATCACGCAACTCAGCCTGCAAATCTGTAAACTCTGTCAGTAGATCAAATGCATAAAAACCATGTCCACTAGCAATATCTAACAGTTTTGGTTGGTATGGTTTATTACTACTTCGGTTTTTATCTTCAATATCTGTAAATGCTAAGCGTGCCAATTCCAATATGTGCTCACGGCGAATACGAATACCTTGCCAGCCGATATTATTTAAATAAAACTTATCGACTGCCTGTCCGAATTTATTCTGACCGCTGGGCTTATTGTAATAGACATGATCCAGCGAATGGCCAGAATCAAATCCATGTTCAAGCCCTGTGGCAATCGCGTCGCTGACATGACCAAATTTCTGCATCGCAAAACGAGTAATTGCAAAGTTTGGATTGAATGGTTTAATCGCCAAACGATCCACCTTATCTTTACTGGCACTGTTTAAGTGAGCGGTACTCAAATCAGGGGCTTGGACTGGTGTGCTAAATACTTGCTCAGCAAACTCAATACAGTCGGCAAAGACGTCGGCTTTATTAGTCTCATGAAAAATTGCATGGTAGCTGTCTGGATACAACTGCCAGCGTTTGATCGGTGTGTTAATCGCTTCATAAAATGTGCGCTCAGCCTGTTTATCGACCACATAATCCTTGCCTGCACATAAGACAAACGTCGGTACGGTGATAGCACCAGCATCATCGAGTAGACGCTGACCCGTTGCATGGGTATCAATGAGTAAGTCGGTCGAGATACTGTTGGAGATTAACGGATCAGCATTGTAGGCTTGCTGCGCGTCCTTATCATGAGTCAGTACTTGTGCTTTAACATAGCTGCTGACACGTGACATCAGACCTAGCGTACGTGCAACCTTTAGCGATGGTATGGCAAAGGGCAGATACAGACGAATACTCAAAGCAGGAGTGCCAAGTATCATGCCGCGAATATTGGGTGCGTAATCGTGTACCCATGCTGCTGCCAATACCGCGCCGATACTACTGGCGACAATCAGCGTGTCTTCGATAGCAATGCCTGTTTGTCCAATCACCAATTGCACAAAACCCTCTAAATCTCGCTCAAGCTCCGTGACACTCTCTGCATGATCTTTTATACCCCCTGAGCGCCCATTACCGCGCGCATCCCAAGCGAATACTTGATAGCCAGCTGTTGCAAACTGCTCTCCTAGCTCTGCCAATCGTCCCGAATGCTCATGTCCTCGGTGCAATAAAATAACTTGGCGCAACGGTTGGTTGGCTTGCTTAATATCTTCTAAAGGCATCGTTAGCCAATAGCGATAATAAATAGCCGTGCCATCGTAAGCGTTATAACAGCTCTCACCATTGATGATTTTAGATGCAGGCAAGTCAAAATCAACACTGGCCTGTTCTTCGAATTTTTGACTATCAACGGTTGTGGTTGGCATTTCTTTGAACTCCAATGGGCGAGCGTTATCAGTAGAAGTATTTGGCAAAACAACAGTAAGAGATAGTGAGTTGTTTGTTGACTCACCCAGTACGGATCGCAGCTCAGGTGGGTTACGCATCAAGTATAACTCTGTCATATAACGTAGTCGATTGAGACAGGTCTTTAGTAGCATTATCTCTGTTAGTATAAATAATTGACCCATTTTGATAGCAGGTAAAGCCACCTGCGTTTTAGTACTTACTGGCGCTTTGGCTCTAATGCCCATAAACGCACCAAGCATACCTAATAAGAAGGCACGATCGCTTTTACCCAAAGGCCCTTGATTAGCACGAACACCTAACATGGTATTACTAGTAACGCC
The DNA here is from genome assembly GCF_038155145.1 of Psychrobacter proteolyticus. Classification (GTDB taxonomy): domain Bacteria; phylum Pseudomonadota; class Gammaproteobacteria; order Pseudomonadales; family Moraxellaceae; genus Psychrobacter; species Psychrobacter proteolyticus_B. Next base: position 45,662 of record NZ_JBAKAY010000001.1, on the reverse strand, counting down.
TAACAGCTCGGTGCCAATACTAAGGGCGATCAGAGCAGTGATATGATGCTGAGAAGTTGATATATTCGTTGGCAAATTGGCTGTTAACGTCTGCCGCTCTTTATCATTGATATAATGGGTCAGAATATGAGGGGTCAGGCTCGCTAATAGCGCCGTATCGGCAACCATATCACCTACCTCGTTTAACACAGCTCCTAGCCTTGATACCTGGCCATGTTCACGCGCCATCATGCCATCGATGGCATTGAGTGCCATACGTACAAACAATGATGATGGTAATAAAAGCCACAGCCGCTGCTGTTCAGCCGCTGGTTTGGCAATGATATATGCAGTACCGATACTTAATAAAACAGCGGATACTGTCACTTGATTAGCGGTAACATTTTGCTCAACCAGCGCATTACTCATCGGGCGTAGTTGATTTTGAAACTGAGTTTTGAGCTGATATAGCGACATGAGTCTAGCCAAATATTTTCAGTACTTTAATGTAGCAACAAAAGTTTGTAAGGTAAAGAATTACAAAGCGCTCAAAAACGTTCAAACATTTTGAAAAAGATATTTATTATCATCATTATAAGCGTCCAGTTTTTCTATTTTAATTAACAACGACCAATGATTTACAATGAATCTCAATGGCTCATATCAGTATTGCTGACCTTATATGGTACAATCTTCAGCTTCTTAAAAACGCCTTATTAAAAATGCTGCGAGCCCGTCATCATGGAAAGCCTAGTCACCCTTGTTCTGGTATTAATGCCAATGTTTATTGGCTTTGCCATTCCTTCTAACCCTACTATGACAAAAGTGGCCGACAAAGGTCTATCATACTTGGTATTTATCATCCTGGCGTTGATCGGTATTGAGCTGTCTCAGGTAGAAGGTCTAGGTAATCAGCTGGGGGAAATTGCGCTGTATGTCACTGTATTATCAATACTGACAATTGGCACAGGTTTATTTGGGCTGATGTTGTTCGATCACCTGCGTCCGTGGCATGCCAAAAAACCAAGTGTGAAATCTAAAGAGCATCGGGTGAGCATTCGCGGTAGCTTGGCGCAAGTGGTTTGTGTGGTGATTGGGATGGTGATTGGCTATTTCTTGCCTGCTGATTATATGCCGCCTGAAAACTCTATGACTGTTATGCTGATGATTTTGATTTTACTGGTCGGTATAGGCTTAAAAGGCTCGGGCATCACCTTAAAAGAAGTACTACTTAATAAACGCGGCGTAGAAATGAGTGTCATCTTTACGCTAGCGGTATTGGCGGGTGGCCTTATTTTCGCGCTACTATTTACTGATGTGTCGTGGACGAAAGGCTTAGCACTATCGTCGGGGTTTGGTTGGTACTCGCTATCAGCAATTGTCATGACGGATGCTTATGGTGCTGTCTGGGGCAGTGTCGCGTTGTTTAATGACTTGGTACGTGAGTTCTTTGCGTTAATCTTTATTCCGGTATTTATGCGCAAATACCCTTCTGCCGCGGTTGGGCTTGGCGGCGCGACCAGCTTAGACTTTACCTTGCCTATCATTCAACAGTCAGGTGGTCTAAAAGTCGTGCCACTAGCGATTAGCTTTGGCTTTTTGATTAATATTGTCTCACCAGTGCTGATGGTGTTCTTTTCGGCGCTTGGGTAGCTCCTACACCCCACTCGCCTGCTTAGCAAACAAACGCATCAATGGCTTGATTTTGCTGACTCGGTACATACCTTCATTACGGATTTGCTGCACAGGACGCATTTGGGCAAGCGACCCTGCAAATAACCAGTTAAGCGCAGAAAAGCTGTGCATCATTAGGCTGTTATGCGGACGGCGCGAACGCTCATAATGACGTAGCGTTTGATTGCTGCCCCAAAGCGTACCACCACTACGTGTAAAGTCATGCGCTAATTGCTCACATAATACTTGCACGTCCAGCATACCGAGGTTCAATCCTTGACCTGCCAGCGGATGTACGCCATGAGCAGCGTCACCGATGAGTACCAAGTTATCAGCGACGTAACTTTTCGCTTGCTGAGCCGCTAATGGAAAACTAGCGATAGACTCAATCTGATTAATCGCACCCAACTCGTAATTGCTGGCAGCTGCTAACTTATCAGCAATAAAACGATCTTCTTCCTCTATCAATGCCAATGCCTGATTGCGTGGCAATGTCCATACTATCGACTGCCAATGCTGCGGATTTGCCTTATCAACATCGGTTATATCTGCTAATGGCAATAGTGCCAGTGTACCCGTCGGTAGCATGGCTTGACGTGCAGTTGCCTGATGCGGTTTCTCAGTCTGAATCGCACAGCAAATCGCCGTTTGATTATAATCAAGCGTATCTACGCCAATCCCTGCTTGCTGACGGACAAATGAACCGCGCCCATCAGCGCCAACTAAGAGACGCGCATCAATCGCTTCGCCATTGTCTAGAGTTACACGGTAGCCTTGCTGCGCCCCTAGCCAATCCATATTGACAACTTTATGACCAGCGATAAGGGTCAGATAGTCGCTGACATCCTCTTCATGCAAACGCTGCCATAATGCGTGCTCAATGACAGCAGGCTCAACCATACTACCTAATAATGTAGGCTCATGAGTTTTACTACTACTATCCTCGGCGCCAATATCTTCACTTTCGCCAAATAATAGCTCACCCATGCCGTTCAGTTGCCACACCTGCATTTGCGAGTAGTCTGCTTTGCGTTTAGAGGCGGCAATATGTTGCCAAGCGCCAATGTCTTCAAGTAAATTAATACTAGCCATACTGAGTGCATAGACACGTGCATCACGTTTGCTAAGTACATGTTGCCAAGCTGATTCATCACGCTCAGGACGGGCATCAATCAACGTCACTGGCATTTTGTCTTGTGCCAACTTTAGAGCAAGCGTTGCCCCAACGATACCGCTACCGATAATCAGCGTATGGTTGTTTTTCATAAGGTGTCTCTCAATATTGCTCAATATTAGAATGCTTATTATCAATCTTAATTACAGTTAGTTGATTCAGTTTAAAAGAGAGACTAGGCAACCGAGTGCAGATGTATAGGCAATACTTCAAGCGAGGTTAACGCTGTTACTCTTTTAAACAGGATTAACTATAGCGCTATGATTTTAAACCCATCGCATAAGTAGCAACTAATGGCTTAATATTTGGCAATTTATCAAAGGCCAATAGCGCCATATTTCTTGCCAGTTTAATCGCTGGGTTAGGATGCGTGAAGCCGTGTACTACCGCATCACAAAAACGAATAACTCGCTTCTGGTCGGTTTGACGTGCTTTTTCATAACGCTTCAATAACTGTGCATCACCAATATCTGCGCCTTTGAGCCCTTGTGCATTTAGCATTTGTGCTAATACATGAGCATCTCGCATACAGAGATTAAACCCTTGACCAGCGACAGGATGCAGAGTATGAGCGGCATTGCCCATAATGACGCAGCGCCCTTCTACCTGCTTATCCGCTAGTACGCGGGTCAATGGATAGGCGCCGCGGCGACCAGCAGCGGTAAACTTGCCAGCGCGTTGACCGAAAGCTTGTTGTAACGTCTGCAAGAAATGGACGTCGTCTTCCAAATACCTGGTTTCTTCACCCGTTGGGCATACCCACACCACAGAGCGCCTGTAACCTTGTTGATACTCATCGTTGCCATCGCCTTCTGGATCAGTCAGTGGGAGCACAGCAAGCGGTCCAGCTGGACTGAAACGCTCAATCGCTGCATGCTCGTGTGGCGTATCTGTCTCTACTACCCCGACGATGGCCGTTTGCTGATAGTCATACGTAGTTGTACCTATATCTAGCAATTGGCGTACTGTAGAATCGCGCCCATCACAAGCGACTAATACGCTAGCTTGCAGCTGCTGCTCGTTTTCGGCTTCATCGTTATAATTAAAGCTAAGTGTCACACTATCGGCCTGCTGCTGGACAGTCGTCACATTGGCATTATCTATCAAGGTAATTAGTGGCTCTTGCTGTGCGGCTAATAAAAGCTTACGACCCAGCCAAGCGTTTTCGATGACTTGTCCAAATGACTCGACCTTTTCCTCTGCTTTATTCAGCTGCGCACGCCCAAAACTGCCTTGCTCACTAATCTGTACGGTATCGATACGGCAGGCATGGCTTTGCAATTCATCCCACAGGCCAATCTCTTGATATATTTGTACCGTGCGCCGTGATAACGCCGTATTGCGACTGTCTAAATAATGGCTGCGAGCACTATCATCCGTTGGACTGATGGTTGGATAGCTGTTTTTTTCTAATAAGGTGCTCGCAATACCGTGATGGGCCAATAGCAATGCAAAAGACAAACCAACATGACCACCACCTGCGATAAGCACTTGCTGGTCGGTTATCGCTTCTTTATTTTTAGAGATGCTGTCAAACTTTTTAGGTATGCTGTCAGAATTGGATAAATGTGAATCAGTATCTTGCATCGTTATTTTCCTAGTATAATTTTTGGACAAACAGTTTATTTATGATAGATAGCCGCTCGTCACTTACGTTATTTTATAATTTTTATCATGTCGCTACTGTTGTTAGATGAGTTGCAGCAACCTATGGTATCGCCCATAGATTACCACAAATTGTCTATTATGCCGTGGTCTTAACCGTAGACAAATCGTTTCTTCACTCTCATCATAAACGAGGTTTATATTTATAAAACTCGAAAATCTTAATCTTATTAAAGCACTATCATATGGTGGGTAGCGATGAATTATATAGAACTGATAGCAACATCAAATCGATCTATAGAAAATCGCTGTAGCAGTTGCAATCCGCATACAAAAACAGCGTTATCTATCTGATGTATGGCTTGAAATTTAAAAATTCTCTACCATAATGAAGGCAAGACTTTCATTACTTTCATTTACCACCTTCCACAAAAACAACAATAATAACGCCGTCATTTTTATCATCTACAATCTTTGTATCACCTAAACACTGTAACGCCACTAACTATTTTATCTCTGCAACCCGCTACGCAATTAAAACCAAATCATAGCTTCGGGTACACAATAAAAGGATAATCGCTTGACTGATTCCATGAGCCGCCGTATAAAGTTTGAATCATTGACCCCAGCACAGCTAAAAACCGTGCTTGGTGAATACAATAATCACATGAAATATATCCAAGAACGCCTCGATATTAAAATCATGCAGCGTCAAGGCGATTTTTGCCTGAGTGGCGATGTGACCAATGTCGAACGCGGTGAACGTATTATCTACAAAATGGTAGATGAAGCACAGAACACCAAAGACATCAGTGCAGAAGAGCTGCACCTTATCATCCAATCTAGTCTCTCTCGTGATGAAGACATCGAAGAAGACGAGCAAGACCACGATGACATGGAATATGATGAAGACTTGGATGAGGCTAGCGAATTTACGCCCATCAGTTTACGTACACGTAAAGGCCGCATCGTTCCGCGTGGCGGCAACCAACAGCGTTACGTAAAAAACGTTCTGAGCTCTGATGTATCGTTTGGTATTGGGCCAGCTGGTACAGGTAAAACGTATCTAGCGGTGGCGTGTGCCGTCGATATGCTTGAGCGTAATGAGATTGAGCGTATTTTGCTAGTGCGTCCGGCGGTAGAGGCTGGCGAAAAACTGGGCTTCTTGCCAGGTGATTTGACCCAAAAAATCGATCCGTACTTACGCCCGCTATATGACGCACTCTATGAGATGATAGGCTTTGAGAAAGTCGGTAAAATGATTGAGCGTCAGATTATCGAAGTGGCGCCGCTTGCCTACATGCGTGGTCGTACTTTGAATAACTCGTTTGTCATTCTAGATGAAGCGCAGAACACCACACCTGAACAGATGAAAATGTTTTTGACCCGCTTGGGCTTTGGCTCACGTGCCGTCATCACTGGTGACATTACTCAGGTGGATTTGCCACGTGGTCATAAGTCAGGCTTGGCACAAGCGATGGATATTCTAAAAAATATCGAAGAGATTCATATCACAAAGTTTGATTCAAAAGACGTCGTACGACATCAATTGGTACAACAAATTGTTGAAGCCTATGACGTATTTGATGAAGAGCAAATGGCTTTAGAAGAAAAACGTAAGTTTGAACGTATTAAAGAACAAGAGCGTAGACAAGCCGTCGCTAATGCAGCAGCCAATCTGTAATAATCAAGCTAATCACTGAATTGCAATCATTTGCTATAAGCATTTATCTTGCATAAGAAAACCGGATTACTCAAAGTAGTCCGGTTTTTTCTTACCGACAGTTTATTGAATTTAGCATATTCACTACTAGTCGCCTACCAGCAACTTAGCTATAGTAGCCTCTATATATTCTATACATATACCTCTATTTATGAGTCAAAAACTTAGCAATGAGAGATAATAATTAAGCTACTTTTATGATAAAAAAACCGCTAAGTAAATAACGTAAACGATGCAGCCTTAAAAACGCATTTATTTATAATAAAAAGGACAACAATATGAGCCAACCTGACAATACTAATTTTGACGACAAGATCGCTAGCAACCATGCCAGCTTAGCAGCACTTGATATCAGTGCGACCGACAGTATTGATGATGAAATATTAGATACTTTTTATAATCGCGAGCATTTACTGTCAGTCATGATGGCGACTTTAGATTATATAGACGGTCGTATTAATAATGGTCTGACCCTACCCTATTTTGCAGATATTGATCCTGAGCTTTGGCAGGAAAAGTCTAAAACCTTGGATATATATATCACTGATGACGTTGAAGGCCGTGCTTTAAATCTAGAAGCACGCGGCAAGGACTATGCGACCAATATTTTGTCTTATCCAAGCGAATTACCTGCGGCCGTCATTGAGCTGATGCCAACATTGCCTCTTGGAGAGCTGATTATCTGTCATGAAGTGATGGTACGTGAAGCGGCTGAACAGGACAAAACCGTGGCGCAGCACATCAGCCATTTGCTAGTGCATGGCGTGCTACACCTACTAGGTTTTGATCATGAGCTCGGACAAGCTGAACAAGATGAGATGGAGTACTTTGAAATTGAGATTTTGGCAGGTCTAAACCTACCAAATCCTTATGTCTAAACTAGCACTGCTTTATTAAACAGTCTTCTAACTATTAAGCAGCTATCAATCAATCTTTAGATAGTGGTAACTTTTGCGCTTGACCCATTTGGTTGATCATATGATCTAAGCCTTTAACATGGACACTGCGCTGCGGGAATGGAATCTCAATCTTCTCATCATCTAGAGCTTGCTTGAATTGCTCTAGTAACTCGCATTGCATCGACCACCAGTCGGCATTGGTTGTCCAAACGTTTAGGGTAAGATCTACTGAGTTGTCGCCTAGATTGGTCACTCGCACGATAGGCTCAGGATCAGTGAAAGCCAATGGGTTGTTTTTTGCCAGACTTAACATCACGTCTTTAGCCGTTTTGATATCAGCATCGTAACCAATACCGACTGTGATATCGACGCGGCGATTGGGTAGCGCTGTATAATTGACCACAGGTGAAGTCGTGATATCGCTATTAGGAATGATGATATCGTGATTGTTAATGGTCGTCAGATGGGTATTAACCAAGGTAATCTCTGTCACTGTACCTGTGTAGCTACTAATCTGTACATAATCACCGCGCACAAACGGACGAAATGTCACAATCATAATACCAGCGGCAAAATTTGATAGCTGGTCTTTTAGTGACAAACCAACGGCAACAGCGGCACCACCTAAGATCGCAACGACCGAAGTAGTCTGTACACCGACTTTGCTAAGTGCAGCTAAAATCACCACGACCAGTAGTACGCCATACAATAGACGACTTAAAAAACTAGCAACTGTCTCATCCAGATGGCTACGCGTCATCAGGCGATCGGAAAAAGCGACTGCCTTTTTGGCAAGCCAACGTCCCACGATAAATATAAGTATTGCTAAAGCGACTTTAATGACCAGCTCTAGGGCGTTGCTCGTTAATGTAGCGACATCGACGGTAAAACCTAAAAATTCCATACTGACTCTTTATTTTATAGCTGTGTGTTATGAACTTGAGTATCTGTGATTATAAAAAATAGTGCGTTGAACGTTATTCTTAGCAGCTATGTTTTCAGTAACTTTAATTTCAGTAGCTTTTTTCTTAGCACCTGTCTTCTTAGGGCATGAATACGTTAACCTTAATACGTTACTTCGACTGTATCACTATAGCGGTAAGTACGTATCAAGCGCAGCTCGACGATATCGCTCATGTCTTCGGTGAATTTACCAAAAGGTGCAGCTTGTCGTACCGACTGCTTGGCCGCTTCATCCAATATCGTAGAGTTTGAGCTTTCAAGCAAACGAATGGCTTTGATATTGCCGTCGTTACTGATGATAACCATAAGGCGTACTTCACCCGTAATACCTTGGGCACGCGCTTGTACAGGATAATGCAAGTTGCCCACTCGCTCGACATGCTCACGGAATGTATTGATATAATCGGCTGCCGCACCCCGTGTGGTCGAGTTACTATCCATGGTCACGACTTTGGATTTGGTCGCGTAGACCTGCTGACGCTGAGATAGCTGAGCTTCTAAGGTTGCAATCTGCTTACGTAGCCGCTCTTCTTGCGCCATCGCATCATCTTGCGCTTGCTCGCTGTCATTATCCGACTCTACAGTAGCCTGACGCCAACTTAACGTCGTGCGTAGGTAGCTTTCTTGATAGCGCTGCTGACGTACTTTACGCTGTAAATTAACGATGTCTTGAGTCTCACTTATTTGCTCAGCAGACATTGCACTTAGCTGATTGTTCTCTTGTCTTAGCTGCTCTTCTATTGTACCGCCGCCCTCTTGTGAAGCATTGGCAATAAAGTGCGCATCTTCATTGGGCTGCATATTATCGGTCAGCGCCTTTGCCACATCTTGCATCATAGCAGCTGGGTCTTTTCCCATAGAGAAGCTAATCCCGAAAATAATCAGCACATGAACAGCCACCGCAATGATAATAGCGACAGGCAAACTTATATCGCGCTTGGGCGCTTGCGCGGAAAAATGATAGCTCTGTGAGTCTTTTATATAGGCCACAATGAATCTCAGCTTGTGAGCACATCAGTACAAAGCACTATTTAACAAGTGTTGTAACGATAGGCATGATTTATACTGGCGCTATCATAACATGACATAGAATTATGTCGCCAGTATAAGCACTGAGACGGCATTTTGACATCTGCTATACAGTATTGGTAACCTTATCCGCTGACTGAAATGCGTGCATTTGATAATCCATGGGACAGGTGAAACACTGTCTATACCAAATGAATTGCTATAAAACGCATGTGTTCATTTTGAAGCCACTGTATTTGTTATATACTGCTTTAGCAAAATAGCATTAGTAGCACGATACTTTGCAACAATTAGAACTGTGCATCGTCTTAATTAGGCATAGTAGATGAATAAGCAGCACAATAAGTGCAGATTTACTGTGCACCAGTATCAGAGGTCAGTTTTTCGCTTTTGCTACCTATCAGTATAAAAATTACTAATGGTCGTAGATATTCAGAAATTATAGATGATTAGCTTTCATTTAAATTAATGATAGCCTGCAAAGTTTGTTTAGCCATTTTTACGTCACCGATTGAATGACGCGCCCTATAAGGATAATAAGTTTGAGTGACTTTGATAACGTGAATAATTCAGACAATTTTGATGAGTTCTTCGAGAGTATTGGCTATCGTTTTGACGAGTCATTCGGCAGTGGTTGGGAGCGTATCGCCCAATCGGTTAAAGATATCTATAATAAGACGACGGACAAGTTCGAAGATGAGTTGTCATTGCCAGTGGCACAGACTTACGTTAATGATGCATTACAAAAATTCGTCACCGACAATGTAAAAGCCATTTTAGAGCTACGCGTCGAGATGCATGATGATTGGTTTCGTTTGTACTGCACTGTCAATACAGGCGGCATCTATGCCGAGGTGGCAAGTAACTTTAGCTTAGTTCACGTTCAGCTCGATCGCAATGTGCAACGCTTTGTATTTGGTCAGCAAACTTATACCGATATATTAAATCTGCGCTGCGAATCTTTCGTGAAACGCCAAGGCGTCAAACTGGCGATTTGGTTTTATCATAGCATCCTCAAAAAAGACCCTTTGGGCTTTATTCTGTCTTACGTCAATATTGCTCGCGCAAAAGACGAAGTGATTTATCTCGATATCCATCGTTGGTTAAAAAACAACAAAAAAATCATGAGTACTTTGCATAAGGTGCAGATAAATTATGGCGAGCTAGAAGAAGAGCAAATGATCTTGAAGGCTCAAATCAACTATCGTGATTTACTGGCGGCCAGCAGTAACGAAGATATCATCGGTGATGATGACGATCCTGAATTGATGCAAGGTCCTATCAACCCTGTAGATGATGCGACTGAGCCAAGTCAAGAGTAAGTCGCTAATGTCTCATCCCATAAGACAATGTTTTATCCCATAAAAAAACGCTGCATCTTAGAGGTTCTTGGCCTTATAGATGCAGCGTTTTTTATTGAAGTCGTCAACTACCAGTAGTTCTCTACGGCAATATTACCTTCACCGCGGCGATTCATCACCAGTCCTAATGTCTTTAATGCCTCTTTGGTATCTTCTACCATATCTGGGTTACCACATAGCATGACATGGGTAGTATCGATATCCAACGCAATACCCGCCTGCTTCTCTAATGTGCCTTCTAGTAATAGCTTCGGCAGACGCTCTGACAACGCGCCTTCGACAGGCTCACGAGTGACGATTGGGATAAAGATGAGCTTTGCTGGATTATCAACCAGCGCGCCAAAATCTTCTTGTAAACTCTCTATTTTCTCGACGTAAGCAAGTTCATCGAGCGAGCGTGCGCTATAAGCCAATACAATGTGCTCGTAATCTTCCCATGTTTTTAAATCTTGTAGCATCGATAAGAACGGTGCTAAGCCAGTGCCTGTTGCTAGCAGCCATAAGTCTTTTGGCAATGGTTTTTGGTAACGTGCTAACGTCAAAAACCCAAATGGCATGGTATTAAGCAGTAGCTCATCGCCCACTTGTAGGTGCTGCAATTGCGAGGTAAATGCACCGTCAGGAATTACGATAGAAAAGAATTCTATCACCTCATCAAAGGGTGAAGAGACAATCGAATACGCGCGAAAAACATCTTCATTCAATGCGGCATCAGCAGTTTCATCACTTGCATCAGTCTGTTGATAATACTTTAATTGACTAGGATTGACTCCTAAACGTACAAACTGCCCCGCTGTAAACTTAAAACTATCGGGACGGCTGACGGTAAAGCTAAATAAGTTTGGCGTCCATGTGGTTTTGCTGAGCACCGTTACTGTTTGAATATTATCACTCATAATTATTCGTCACTTATACTTTATTAAACTGTATTTTTATAAGATATCTTTGATAGGCAAAAGAAGATAAATGCCAAAAAGATAAGCATAAAAAAAGATGCGCCAAGCTTATCATAAAGCTGGCGCATCTTGGTTTTTTAACCGTAACAACAGATAGATCGCAGCGACTTATCTGTTGTATTGACTCAGCGACATTACCAAATGCGAGCCAAACTTGCCCACTCAATCATACTATTTGGCAAGATACCAAAGAATAGAATAATCGCAGTCACAGCAATGACCATGATACCACCGGTACGAATACCCCATTGCCCAGACACGTCAAACTCGATGAACTGCTTAGGACGTTTGAACAGCGTGAGTAAAACGCGTAAGTAGTAGAATAGACCAATCGCACTGCCCAAGATAATCATCGCAGCCAAGAACCAGTTGGTGCCTTGTACCGCAGCTAAGATAGCAAATAGCTTGGTGATAAAGCCTGCCGTCAACGGAATACCAGCCAATGACAACATCATGATGGTCATGACAGCGGTCAATACTGGACGGCGCCAGAATAGCCCTTGATAATGGGTCAACTCATCAGCTTCACCAGATAAGCGATACGGACTCGACATCAACGTCACTACGCCAAAGGCACCGATAGAGGTAAAGGCATAGACTGCCATATACATACTAGAGATACTATCTGCGGCTGAGCCAATGCTGACAATCACGATCATCACATAACCCATATGAGCAATAGATGAGTAACCGAGTAGACGTTTCAGGCTAGTTTGACGTACTGCCAATAAGTTACCTACCAAGATAGATAAAGTAGCCATGACCATCAATAGCATTTGCACTGATGGCAATGCCAGCAAAGCAGTATCGATTAAGAAACGCACAGCTAGTGCCATCATCGCCACTTTTGATACTGATGCTAAAAAGGTAGCAATAGGCGCTGGTGCACCTTCATAAACATCTGGCGTCCACATATGGAAGGGAGCAGCCGAGAGTTTAAAGGCGATACCAAACATCATCATTGCAGCGCCTAATATCAGTAGTGGCGACTCAAAGATATTGCCCAGCACCATGCTGATTGGCTTAAATGCTAGCGAGCCTACTTCTGCATAGATAAAAGCCATACCCATCAGCAACGTCGCTGATGCAGTCGCCGACAATACCAAATACTTCAATCCCGACTCAAGTGACTGGTTGCGCATATAAGTATAAGCGAGCAAACCATATAACGGTACTGATAGCATCTCTAGGCTCATAAAGAATGACGCCATATGCTGTGCGCTTACCATTAGCAGTGCACCAATGGTCGATAGCAGCATGAGCAAGTACAGCTCTTCTTTATTGTCTTTTAGGTTAGCTAAATACGCATAAGACAGCGTACAACAAGCCAAGGCACAGATAAAAATCACCACCATATTAAACTGAGCAAAGTTATCAATAACAAATAACTGCTCAGCGTTTGGCGCGATAGATCCGCTGTCAATCACCCCGATCATCTGCCCGATAAGGGTAAATAGACCAATGTTTAAGCCTGCCACTGTAATCGTACCAGTGACCATATGCGAGCGTTTAAAGGTAATCGCGATCATAACCGTCAGTACCGTAATCACTACGGCGATAATCGGCGCGTAAGGCAACAATCCTATCAAATCATTCATCGTAATATCATTCATGACTTAACGTGCCTCCATTACATCAAGCAGCTGCGACGCATCTACCTGTGTCACTTGACTGTATATATATGCGTTATTGATCCACTGCATTGCGTGACTTGAGGTATCAAGGAACGGCTGTGGGTACAGTCCGAGCCATACCAAACCAGCGGCTAACATCAGTAGTAATGACAGCTCGCGCTTGCCCAAATCTTTTAATTTGCGTGCAGGTAAGCCATGTGACTTAGTCTCTCGCTCTGCCAATGCGGCGATATTGTTTTCACCAAATAGTGCGCGATGAATCAAAATCAACGAATAGAGACCTGCTAATACCAAACTGAATGTCGCAAAAACTACAAACACTGGATACTGAGCAAATGAGCCAAATAAAATCATGAATTCACCAATGAAATTACCTGTCCCTGGAATACCAAGCAACGCAGCACAGAAGAACATCAGTATCGGTGCGTAGTAGCGGAACTGTCCCCACATACCACCCATCAAGGTCAAATCACGCGTATGCAGACGCTCATATAGCTGTCCTGCCATGATAAATAGTGCAGCTGAACTCAAACCATGAGCAAGCATCTGAATCATCAGACCTTGTAAGCTGAGTAATGTTCCAGCATAAATTGCTAGTACCACAAAACCCATGTGCGAGATACTGGTATACGCCAGCAAACGCTTCATGTCAGTCTGCATAAACGCTAGCCATGCACCGTAAAAGATACCAATCGTACCTAGGGTAATCGCTATCGGCGCAAACTCTTGTGACGCTGCTGGAAATAGCGGCAACACAAAACGAATCAAACCATATGCAGCAGTCTTGATGAGCACCCCTGCCAAATCTACCGAACCTGCTGTTGGTGCCTGCGCATGCGCATCTGGTAACCAGCCGTGGAAAGGGATGATTGGCAACTTCACCGCAAAGCCAATAAAGAAGCACAGCATGATTGGATATTCCCAGCCGCCAAGTGACGTACCGAGCAGGTCATTATAGTTAAAGCTCACTACCCCTTTTTGGGCATAGCTGATAATGACCAATACCAAAATACCGATGAGCATGATAAGCCCAGACGCTTGGGTATAGATAAAGAACTTGGTGGCCGCGTATTCTTTGGTTTTGCCTACAACGTCATGACCCCAAATCGCGATCAAGAAGTAGATAGGAACCAGCATCATCTCCCAAAAGAAGAAGAATAAGAACAGATCAATGGCTAAGAAAACACCAATAACGCCGCCCAAACTCCATAGCAAGTTCAAATGGAAGAAACCAACGCGGCGCTGAATCTCATTCCACGAACAAGCAACAGCGGCCACACCAAGTAAGCCTGTGAGAGCTACCATCATCAATGACAAACCATCTAGTGCTAAGTGAAAGCTAATACCAAAACTTGGTATCCACGGCACACTAAATTCTGCTACCCAAGGCACTGCAGCATCTGGTGCAATGACCTGCTTACTCATACCGCTAAAATCACCTTGCTGCCAAAGTACCAACGACAAAGCAAAGGTCAACATCATACCGATCAAGGCAATCCAGCGCGGCAGACGTTTATTAAATCGCTCTACTACCCAGCATAGCAATCCTGCAATAAAAGGAATTGCAATTAATGCTGGTAGCATCCACGTTTGTTGTAACTCAATCATCTTTTACACCACCGTCATCATTACCAGCACCAGCAATACAGCCATACCCAAGCCAAAGCTTGTGGCATAACCTCGAAGAGACCCTGTTTGCGTCGCAGACAATAATTTATTACCTGCTGAGGCCAGCTTAGGTAACAGTAACCACGTTTTATCGATAGGGTCGGCTTTAAGTAAGCGACCGATGAATAAAAAGGGTTTTACAAAAATTACATCATATAGCGCGTCGAAACCTAGGCCATGGTAGCACCAGTGATATAGCGCTCCACCAATACGTGAGCGCTTAAAGCTAGTGAGCATTCTGCCTTTGTTGACGACATATAACAGTGCGGCCAATATCAAACCTGCTGCCATGGCACCCATCGCGATATACTCTGCGGTGTGCTTAGCATGCGCTTGACCCGCTACTTCTAATAGATGACCAACGCTCTCTGGCAATACACCGTCTAATGGCGGTGTAATCCAAGCACCAACGGCTGTAGATAACACTAGCAACACGGTCAAAGGCAACCAATACGACACACCTGATAGCTTATGCGCATGGGTTTTTTCTTCGCCAAAGAAGATGATCCAAATCATACGGAATGTATAAATCGCGGTTAAGAATGCGCCAAATACACCCATATAAAATAGTACTAAGTGACCTGTAGCATAAGTCTCCCAAAGAATTGCTTCTTTAGAATAAAAACCAACGGTAACCCAAGGTATGGCAGCGAGTGCGCCACCACCGATGATATAACACCAAAATACCAATGGTATCTTTTTGCGTAGACCACCCATTTTAAAGATATCTTGCTCGTGATGTACCGCAAGGATGACCGCACCTGATGATAAGAACAGCAATGCTTTGAAGAAAGCATGGGTCATCAGATGGAAGATTGCCCCTTGCCATGCGCCCACGCCAAGTGCTAAGAACATATAGCCAATTTGACTCATGGTCGAATACGCAAGGATACGTTTGATGTCTGTTTGCGCGAGCGCACAGAATCCAGCAACGACCAACGTCAATGCCCCTACGCCGCCAACCCAATACAATAAGATACCTGGGGTCAGCTCAAACAATGGATGTAGACGGGCGATTAAATAAACACCTGCTGTAACCATTGTTGCCGCGTGAATCAATGCCGATACTGGTGTTGGACCTGCCATCGCATCAGCAAGCCATGTATGTAGTGGCAGCTGGGCTGATTTACCCATCGCGCCACCGACCAACATCATCGTGGTAAGCATCATCGTTGGGTTATTAACATCGAACACTTCTGGCGCGCGCGTAATAATTTCTTGAATATTAAGCGTACCGAACTCGCGGAACAATAAAAACAAACCAAAGGCTAAGAACACATCACCGACACGCGTGACAGTAAAAGCTTTCATCGCGGCACGGCCGTTGGCTCTGTCGTGGTAATAATAACCAATCAATAAATACGAACAGATACCCACGCCTTCCCAACCGAGATAAAGCAAGAACAAATCATCTGCTAGCACCAATAACAACATACTGGCCACAAACAAGTTCATATAGCTAAAGAAACGAGCAAAGCCAGTGTCGCCTTTCATATACCAAGAGGCAAACAGATGAATCAAAAAGCCAATACCCGTAATAACGCCTGTCATGGTCAATGCAAGACCATCAAAGCTCAAACCGAAATGTGGGGCAAAATCGCCAACTTGGAACCATGTCCATAGCGGAACTTCAATTACCGTTCCAGCTGGATTGGTGGTCAAAAAGGTATAGCTAACCACTAGCGTACATAATGCTGATAACAGCATGCTACCCACGCCAACAATCGCTGCGACCGTCTCTGATAATTTGTCGCGCATAAAGGCTAAAATCAAAAAGCCAATGAGCGGGAATATAAAGGTTAATGGTAATAAACTCATGACATCATCCTTTCATCTCATTGGCGCTATCGACATCGAGATGCCCACGCTGATGATAAAAACGCAATAATATTGCCAGACCAATTGACGCTTCAGCCGCAGCCAAGGTCAAAATAAAGATAAACATAATCTGTCCGTCTGGATCGACCCAGCGACTACCTGCTACTACAAATGCTAGTGCTGCCGCATTCATCATGATCTCAAGACTCATTAGCATAAACAGGAAGTTACGTCGTACCATGACGCCGCACAAACCGATGGCAAATAAAATACCTGCCAAAATCAGTCCATGGCTCATGGGTATCATACCCAGTACATTTTGCGCCTCAGCAACTGGCTGTACTAAGCCTGCCACCTCGTGGGCAAACGGCACGTTTGACACATCTTGTGCCACGCTTGCTGCTAGTACCATTAGTCTGACTCCTTGCGCGTAACTTTGTTCGCACCTACTTGACTACCTGCTTTCATGCCTACCTTCATACCTACATAGTCATGCGGGTCAACATCTTTATATTCGTAAGGCTTAGCCATTTCTACGCCGTCATGCTGTGTAAGCGTACTATCATTGTCGTATTGTTTGATACTGCCTACGCTTGGCTTGAAACTTTGGCTATCATTACCGATGACCTCATCGTCGACTGTCTCTTTACCTAAATGATAAGCGGCGACCAAGGCTGCCAATAATAGCAATGCTGCTACTTCAACCAGCATAATGTATTTGGTAAATAACACCGTACCGACTGCTTTGGCAGAGATAGTCGTGCCACCCATCATGACAGCTTCATCATGATTGAGACCAATCATCGCATAGAGCACAACGGCAATGATTATCGTCAATCCTGTCGGTATCGCCCAAGTACCAGCATCGAGCCAACGCTCTTCGCGCTCGTCATTACTCATGCCCAAATTAAGCATCATAATGACAAAGACGAATAGCACCATAATGGCACCAGCATAGACAACAATCTCTAATGCTCCTGCAAACGGCGCACCTAATACAAAAAATATCCCAGCAATTGCCAACAACGACACAATCATCGATAAGATAGCGTGCACTGGATTGGCCTGAGTCACTACGCGCAGACTGGCAAATATCGCCACTGCTGCAAGTGAGTAAAACCCAGCCAATTCAGGATGGTTTAAAATATTCATCATGGTAGCAAGCTCCTTAGATCAATCGGTGCAGACTCATTTTGTGCTGCGCCTTTTGGTTTATCTGCTACCGCCATACCTGTCACACGATAATAGTTATAATCAGGGTATTTACCTGGTCCTGAAATGAGCAAATGCTCTTTTTCGTAGACCAAATCTTGGCGCTTATATTCACCCAGCTCAAAATCTGGGGTCATTTGAATGGCTGTCGTTGGACACGCCTCTTCACACAATCCGCAAAAAATACAGCGTGAGAAATTGATACGGAAAAACTCTGGATACCAGCGACCGTCTTCACGCTCGGCTTTTTGTAATGAGATACACCCTACCGGACAGGCCACCGCACACAAGTTACAAGCGACACAGCGCTCGTCTCCATCAGGATCACGCGTTAGGACAATACGTCCACGAAAACGCGGCGGTACAGGTACCGGCTCTTCAGGATAAAGGATGGTGTCACGCGGTCTGAGCGCATGACTATTGACCATCCACATGCTGCGGACAATGGTAAATATACCAATGACGGTCTTTTTTATGGTAGTAAACATGGGATTATTATCCTTATCAGCTTTACCCTAGTTCATCAGTGATGGCTAGTAATGACTATAACGTTGGGGAAAAGATCAAAATGACCGCAGCAGTAATCAACAGATTGATTAAGGTTACGGGCAGACATACTTTCCAGCCAAAGTTCATCACCTGATCATAACGCGGACGCATGAGTGAGCCTCGAGCCAAAACAAACATGGTCATAAAGAACAGCGTTTTAATCATGAACCAAAAAGCTGGTGGAATAAATGGAATATCTAAATTGAACGGCGCAAGCCAACCGCCAAAGAACAAGCAAGTCATCAAGGCAGAAATCAAGACAACGTTGACATACTCACCAATGAAGAACATACCAAACTTCATGCCAGAATATTCGACATGATAACCTTCAGCCAGTTCTTGCTCTGCTTCTGGTTGGTCAAATGGATGTCTATGCGTAACGGCCACACCAGCCACGACAAAGGTCAAGAATCCAAAAAACTGCGGAATGATATACCAGCCGTCTGCTTGTGCTTCGACAATAGCACGTAAGTTAAATGAGCCTGTCAGTGCGACCACACCCATCAAAGATAAGCCTAAAAACACTTCGTAACTGATGGTTTGTGCCGCTGAACGTAAGCCACCCAATAACGAGAACTTGTTGGCAGAAGCCCAACCACCGAACATCACTGCATAGACAGCAATACCTGCCATAGCAAAGAAGAATAGAATACCGATATCCCAATCAACCACGCCAAGCGTTGGCGAGATAGGAATGATGGCAAATGAGGCCAAGGCAGTAAACATCGCGACCGCAGGTGCCAACGTGAACATAAACTTATCGGTAAAGTTTGGTGTCCAATCTTCTTTAAAGAAGATTTTGAGCATATCGGCGACCAACTGCAATGAACCAAAAGGCCCAACACGGTTTGGACCATAACGATCTTGCCATAAGGCCAACATACGGCGCTCATAAATAATCATCATCGCGGCAACCAATACCACGACCAAAAAGATGACTAGTGATTGACCCACCAAAAACAGAATAGACCAGGTATCAAAGCTAATGCTATTGGCCAAAAAGCTTGGCACATCAGGGATAATACGGGTAAATTGCATATTACACCTCCTGTGTGGTGGTCGGCGCTGCGTTTATTTGCGCAGTATCGTTATCATTAATCATATCGTTAGCCATGCTACCCATCATCGTCACTGGTGCATCCACTTTACGTACCGACGCTGGCATTGATGGGTGAATGATACTCACCTGCCCAACGGGGTAACCGATACAACCTTCTGCCAAATAACCGACCAGCTGTACTGGCAAGGTGATTTGTTGCTTATCAATCTCAATCGCTAGGTAATCACCAGCAGCGATATTCCAGTTGTTGGCATCATCTATACTGATACGCCATGTTGCAACGGGTAGTTGCTCTGCGACGATTGGGCTACGTGATGCCATCATTGAGCTGGCATAAATATTATGAATCGGTACCAGTTTCGCTTGGCCGTGCTGCAAGTCAGTTGTATTCGAAGACATCGCTTCTGGCGCCACATATTGACGAGTAGCTAGGCGCTCTAGCTGATCGAACAAACGCACACCTGGATCACCATTTTTCAGATGACCGCCGACTTTGTCTTGATATTTGTTCCATGCTTGCGGTGAATTCCAACCTGCCGCATTGGCAAAAGGAATCATCGAGCTTGGCGTTTCTTTGCCGCTATAACCTTCCATTGAGAAAGTCAGACCAGTGTCCAAATCTTTTGGCTGCATTGGCTCGTGCACTGAGATTGGCGCACGCATAGCAGTACGACCTGAATAACGACGCGGTTGACGCGCAATCTTAAGACCTGTTATACGGTAGTCAGCATCAGGCGCAGCGCCTTTGATACCCGCAAGTTTAGGATGGGTGGCAATCAACGCATTGATCACATCATCCAACTGCGTCCAGTCGACATCACGACCTTCGATGCTGCTATGCACAGCATGTATCCAGCGCCAGCCTTCTTTAATACTGCTCATCGGATGGTAGTATTCGTTATCGTAAACTTGGAAGAAACGCTGCGCACGACCTTCAGCTGATATCAATGTACCATCCGCTTCTGCAAAACTAGCCGCTGGCAATACAATATCGACGTCTTTGTGCCAATCAAGGAGCTGATGATCTAACGCAATGACCGTTTTATCAGTCAATAGCTGCGTCAATTTATTGGCATCAATCGCATCTGTTAGCTGGTTTTCTGCAACCACAACCACATCGTAATCAGTCGCTAGCAGTTCTTCAACTGACTGACCGCCAAGCATACAAACGCCCATGCTATTGGCATCAGGAACCGTTAGATAAATACCTGCTTGTGCCTGATACTTGTTATTTACTTCTTTTAACTCAAGGTTTTCAGCAGGCTCACGTTCTACATCATCTTGCGTTTCTGTATTCACGCCTGTTTCAGGTTTGTTCGGCTTGGCAGATAAATCTTGGTCTTCTTCAGGCTGATCATTAGCCGCTTTTGCTTGCGCTGCCTGTACTTTGGCATTATGTGCCTCAACCTGCTGCTGCTCAGTCGCTTTAATAGATGCACGTTTTTGGGTCAACATTTGGGTAATCTGTGCTGCTGCTTCTATTAATGCGGTAGAAGACAAGCTGCTACCCGAGACAACTAAAGGCTTATCGGCTTGAATCAAGTCATAAGCGATTTGCTGTGCCAGTGCTTGCATACCGTCAGTTTCAGTACTTGCATCAGCTGCTTGCGGGTCTCTTATTTCTGCTAAATCATCAGCGAAATTAGCGATTTCATCAGCAACCTTGAAGCCAAGTTTAGTGATGTCTTCAGGGGTCGCCACTACGCTCACTTTACTGATATCTTCTAGCTTAGTTTGCGTTACATCGATGACATAGACTGGGCTTAGCGCATCTTGAGCGATACGCTTAACTGGTTCAGCAAGCCAAGGTTGCGTTTGTAGCGCCGCCGCCATTTTCAAGCCTTCATTTTTTGCCGCTTGACGTACTGACAACGCGACACGTGATGAAGTTTGTGTGATGTCTTCACCTAATACGAGCACCGCATCATGTGTTTCGATATCGGTCATGCTAGGGTTATAAATGCCTTTAGTGCTAAGCACTTCGATGCATTTATTGACCAGTGCTTGCTGCTGATGATTCAGACCTGTTGAGAAGTTATCAAAGCCGACCAGATTTTTTAGCGCAAAGTTAGTCTCTAAACTGGCACGTGGTGAGCCAATCCCGATAACTTTTTTGTCTTTGATACGTTTGATGGTTTCATCAAGTGCGTAATCAATATTGATTTTGACATGCTTATCATTGATACGTTCAAGCGCTTGGGTTGGACGATCATCACGATTGACATAGCCATAACCAAAGCGGCCACGGTCACATAAGAAATAGCGATTTACTTCGCCATTATAGCGGTTTTCGATACGGCGCAATTCACCATAACGCTCGCCCGGTGAAATATTACAACCAGCCGAGCAACCATGACAGATGCTTGGCGCATACTGCATATCCCATTTACGGTTATAGCGCTCAGAATGTGTTTTATCAGTAAACACACCTGTTGGGCAAACTTCGGTTAAGTTGCCTGAAAACTCGCTTTCAAACTGACCATCTTTATCACGGCCAAAATACACGCGGTTGTTTGAGCCATAAACGCCTAAATCTTCGCCGCCCGCGTAGTCTTTATAAAAACGTACACAGCGATAGCAAGCGATACAACGGTTCATCTCATGCGCGATGAATGGACCAAGCTCTTGGTTGTTGTGCGTACGTTTGGTAAAGCGATAACGACGACGGCTGTGACCTGACATATAGGTCATGTCTTGCAAATGACAATGTCCACCTTCTTCACAAGTTGGACAGTCATGTGGATGGTTGGTCATGAGTAGCTCAACCATCGACTTGCGGAATGCTTTGGCTTCATCGTCAGTGACCGAGATGTACATATCATCGCCAGGAGCGACCATACAAGACATCACAAGGCGACCGCGACCCGCTTCCATATCTTCTTTATTTTGGAATTGCTTGACCGCGCACTGACGGCACGAGCCTACTGAGCCAAGGGCTGGATGATAACAAAAATACGGCACATCAATGCCAAGTGATAAGCAGGCTTGTAGCAAGTTATCTGCGCTATCTACTTCGACAGTGGTTCCATCAATATGTATGACTGCCATGCCGCTCTCCTTATTTCACTACTGGCTGTTGGTTGGCTGCAGCATCAATAACATCGACACCAACCGCCTGCGCGATTTTTTGATCAAACTCTGGACGGAAATATTTAATCGCACTCATTAGTGGTTCCATCGCACCTGGAGCATGCGCACAGAATGTTTTACCAATCCATAAGTCACGCGTTAGGCCTTCTAGTTTTTCTACATCGCCCACTTGCCCTTCACCATCATTGATGGCGGTAAGCAGTTTCACGCCCCACGGTAGACCATCACGGCATGGTGTACACCAACCGCACGACTCACGCTGAAAGAAAATCTCAAGGTTACGTAGTAATGGCACCATGTCTTGTGATTCATCGACGACCATAATCAGACCAGTACCCATACGGCTACCAGCGTTTTGAATGGTGTCAAAATCTACCACCACATCCAAATGTTCTGCGGTCAAAAAGTCAGTCGAGGCGCCGCCCGGTAACCATGCTTTCAGTGTTTTACCATCTTTCATACCACCCGCTAAATCTTCAATGATTTCGCGAGCTGTATAACCAAACGGTAATTCCCAAAGGCCTGGATCATTAACTAAACCTGAGCAGCCAAATAGTTTGGTGCCCGGCGTTTTACTTTTGCCTTTAATTTCAGATAACGACTGATACCATTCAACGCCGTGATTCAAAATCGCTGGCATATTACACAGAGTTTCAACGTTATTAACAACGGTTGGACGACCCCATGCACCAGAGATTTGTGGAAATGGCGGCTTAGTACGTGGGTTAGCACGGCGGCCTTCTAGACAATTAATTAGCGCTGTTTCTTCACCGCAGATATAACGTCCAGCGCCAGTATGCACATGCAGATTAAAACTAAAATCTGAGCCTAAAATGTTTTTGCCCATGAGATTGTTAGCTAAGCACTCTTCGATGGCAGCGACCAAACGCTCAGCGGCCAAGATATACTCACCACGGATAAAGATATAACCGTCAGTAGCGCCAATCGCATGAGCGGTAATTAGCATACCTTCGATCAGCTGAAACGGTAGACGCTCCATGAGCAGACGGTCTTTAAACGTGCCCGGCTCCATTTCATCCGCATTACAGATCAGATAACGCGGCAAACCGTCCGGCGGCGACATAAACGACCATTTAAGACCAGCATTAAAACCTGCACCACCGCGACCTCGAACATTGGCGGCTTTAATCATATTGCCGACGTCTTTAGGCGATTTGGATAGGGCTTCCTTTAGACCCGTAAAGCCTTTTAGAGACTCATAAGTGGCTAAATCAAGCACCGCATCATGATGCGCTAAACGCCAAGTCAAAGGCTTGGTTTCGCTAGTGGCTGTCGCTTTATCACCATAGATTGGAACACGCTGTGCATTTAGCTGGCTTGGCGCTTGGCCTTGACCGCGACGAGCAATTTGCTCTGAAATCGTTAAACTCATGCGTATAGCTCCAATAATTGCGCGACCTCAGATGGCTGGACAGGGCCGTAAGTGTCTTCATCAATCAGTACCGCTGGTCCCTTATCACAGTTGCCCAAGCAGCAAATTGGCAATAGGGTAAAACGTCCATCAGCAGTGGTTTGACCGTACTCTATACCCAGCTGCGATCTAATCTCAGCTGACAGCGCTTCATAACCTGTCAAATAACAAGCCACGGAGTCACATATGAGAATCACATGGCGACCGACAGGTTGGCGATAAATACGGTTAAAGAAAGTCGCAACCCCATCCATATCTGACATCGGAATGTCTAGGATATTGGCAATGGCATTTGCTTGCGCATCATCGACCCAGCCGTTACGCTTTTGCACGATTTTTAGCGCATCTAGCGAGGCGGCACGCGCCTGTGGGTAATGATGCATAAACTCATGAATGGCAGCGATTTCATCACTGGTGAGAATGCTTTCCACATCTACTTTTGGCATTTTGTCGGAAACAATTTTCATAATCTTCTGTCTTTCCTCACTCATCCTGCTCTATCACAAGCCAATATCAGTCTGATTGAAACTGTGGTTATATTGACGAGTGACAGCATTTTGGTGTGCCATCAGGCAATAATATATTGATGAACAAATACTTTTGAAGCAGCGGCTCTAACGATCACAATCCGCCATCACAATATCAATCGATGCTAGGTACATAATGGCATCAGAAACCAGCGAGCCATTGATGACCGATGGCATCTGCTGCAAATGCGCAAATGTCGGTGTACGGATACGGGTACGATAGCTCATCGTGGCCTTGTCTGAGGTGATGTAATAACTGTTCAGACCTTTAGTCGCCTCGACGATCGTCGTACATTCGCCCGCTGGCATCACAGGACCCCAAGATACTGAAATAAAGTGGTTAATCAGCGTTTCGATATCATTCAATGTACGGTCTTTTGGCGGAGGTACGGCCAGCGGATGATCCGCTTTGTAAGGACCTTGTGGCATATTGTCCATACATTGACGAATAATACGCAATGACTGACGCATCTCTTCAACTTTGACCATACAGCGATCATAAGCATCACCGTTGTAACCAACTGGCACTTCAAAATCGTAATTCTCATAGCCCATGTATGGACGTGCTTTACGCAAATCAAAGTCAACGCCTGTCGCGCGCAGACCAGCGCCCGTCACGCCCCAAGCAAGTGCTTGCTTAGCATTGTACTGAGCAACCCCTTGAGTACGGCCTTTGAGCACGCTGTTTTGCAATGCTGCTTTGACATACTCGTCCAGACGTTTTGGCATCCAATCTAAGAACTCACGTACCAAACGCTGCCAGCCACGTGGCAAATCAGCAGCAGTACCGCCGATACGGAACCAAGCGGGATGCATACGATAGCCAGTCACGGCTTCGATAACGTCATAGGCTTTTTGGCGATCGGTAAACATATAGAATACCGGGGTCATACCGCCCGCATCCTGAATGAACGTACCGACGAATAGTAAATTATTGGTGATACGGAAAAACTCGCTCATCATCACGCGGATAGTTTCAGCGCGCGGTGGAATGGTAATTCCAGCCAACTTTTCGACCGACATGATGTACGGCAGCTCATTCATTACGCCGCCCAGATAATCAATACGGTCGGTATAGGGAATAAATGAATGCCAAGTTTGACGCTCAGCCATCTTTTCTGCACCGCGATGGTGATAGCCGATATCAGGGATACAGTCGACGACTTCTTCGCCATCGAGCTGTAGCACCAAACGGAACGCACCGTGAGCAGAGGGATGGTTAGGACCGATGTTCAAGAACATAAAGTCTTCATCACGACCTGAACGCTTCATACCCCATTCTTCTGGGACAAAACGCAGGTTCTCTTGCTCGTATTGTTGCTTAGCAGTATTCAAGAAATACGGGGTAAATTCCGTCGCACGCGCATGATACTCTTTACGCAGTGGATGACCTTCCCAGTATTTCGGTAATAAAATACGGGTCAAATGCGGATGACCTGTAAAGACAATACCGAACATGTCCCACACTTCACGCTCATACCAGTTGGCGTTTGGCCAAATATTGGTGGCGCTCGGTACATTGACATCGTCTTCGCTCAGCGCGACCTTGATACGTACATCACTGTTGCGCTCAAGCGACATTAGGTGATAAAACACCGTAAAGTCACTGTCAGGTAAACCCGCGCGATGCTGGCGTAAACGCTCATCTATCGCTGATAAGTCAAATAGCATGACATAAGGTTTAGGCAGTTTGCGCAAGAATAAAAGAATATCTAATAAATCAGCACGAGCCACCCAAACCGTTGGAATCTCATCCACAGTCTGCTGCACGACAAATTTACCAGCATACTTTTGCTCCAGCTCTGTGATGACTGCTGGGACGGGCTTGATCTTAGGATCTATGTTTTCAACTACCGTGACCATGAATGATGTATTCCTTCATTAATCATAACTGAACTATGTTAGTCATAACCGAACTATGTCAACCATAACTAAGCTATGTTAATCATAACCGAACTATGATAAGCGCATAAAATATTGAAACTGTTGCTATAAGTCTAAATGCTGTTTGAAACTTAAATACTGTCTGGGCTACGCAAGTTTTTGACAGCGATACGATCTGCCTGCTTGCGGTCACGCTCAGGCGTCATTTGCGGCTGATAGATACCCTGCTCATTGACATGGATACCCAGCGGACGACGCTCTTTAGTAATAGATTCTTGTAACAACATCAAACCCTGAATAAGCGCTTCTGGACGCGGCGGACAACCTGGTACATAGACATCAACAGGGATAATCTTATCGACACCTTGTACGACAGAATAAATATCGTACATGCCGCCCGAGTTGGCACAGGCACCCATAGAGATAACCCATTTTGGCTCAAGCATTTGCTCGTATAGGCGCTGGATGACAGGGGCCATTTTGACAAAACAAGTACCAGCGACGATCATGACATCTGCCTGACGAGGCGAGGCACGAATAACCTCTGCCCCAAAACGTGACAAATCATGAACGGCGGTTAAGGTAGTAGCGTATTCAACATAACAGCAAGAAGTACCAAAGTTAAATGGCCACAGTGAGTTCTTACGCCCCCAGTTTGCTGTTGAATGAACGAGGTCTTCGAGACGACCCATAAAGACGTTTTTATTCACTTCATCTTCGATAGGATCATTGACCGTTTGACTGGTCTGTGCAGGATAGGTATCTGCATCGGGGTTGGCTTTTGTTAATGTGTATTTCATAACATACAACCTTCATATTAGGCTTGGCGTGGCAATCATCTTGCTCGCGCTGTCACCATAATTTTATTATTAATAAGTGGCTAATCATCAGCGATCATTAATACATACAGAACTGACGCCTTCATGCTTTGCTGCTCGTTTTTGCAAACGCTATAAGCTGAGCATCAACTGCTATTAACGTTCAGTTTTGTCCTGCTGAGCAGACGTTGCAAAATCCACAGAAGTAACGTTACCCGTGGTATTAATATGATCGATGTTTTGTAGATGACGACGATTGGTCTCAATATTGTTTGAGACATTGATTTGACCGGATGACTGCGCGGGCACTTTACCTGTCGGATCGACCATTAGCTCATGAGCACCATCAAACTTGGTAATGTCTGCCAAATTAAAGCCTGCAGGCGCCGCATATAAGCGTGCTTTTTTGCGTAGCTTGTCAGCAGGTGCCCAGTTCATCGCACCCAAGCTCAGCTCATAAATCAAACCGATAATCAGAATAGTGATAAACGTGCCAGCGGCGGCAAAGCCAAGCCAACCCGCCTCTCGTACCGAGACAGCATAAGCGTAAAGATATAACGCCTCTAGATCAAAAATCACAAAGAAGATTGCGACCAAATAAAATTTGGCAGACAAACGAATACGGGCGTTGCCAGATCCGACAACACCCGCTTCAAATACTTCTTCCTTTTGTGAGCCTTGAGAGCGACCGCCAAGTAAGCGCGGTACGACCAGCATAAAGACAACTAGCCCAATGGCGGCTAAGATAAAGGCAATGGCTGACCAATTAAAAGCAGACATGATAATACGTGCTCCTCACCCAATCGAGTGTTAGACACAGCGCAAGCACTGACCCACTCAGGCCATGTTGCGACAGGTATAACGCAGACGAAAACACAAAGTGACTTCATTTAAGTAATTGTCACTGCACTTCAGCAACTGTCACTGTGTTTAAGTAACTGTCATTGAGTCACATGTTAGGTATTTTGCTGGTAACAACCAATTATCAAGCTTATTGACGACGATGTCAGACGTGACCAACTGTAGAAATTCCGGTATGCGCGCGGATAAAGGCTGGTCGCCCAACGCATCTTCTAACAACGTAAGATCAACGTATTAAATCAATATCATATCTGACTGCTTACTTAATTGATTTAATAGCTCATTACACGTGGTCAACAATGACGTGACAACTGGCATAAATTATTTACGTACTATACGCATATCAGTGCCTAAAAGCTAGTTTTTAACTGTATTGAACGGTCACTTTCTGTGTAAAAAAAATGTGTTTTTTTTACTATGAATTATGATATAGACCTTACCTTATATTAACCCCAAATCCGTACTTTTGGCTATGAGCAAACACTGCCACGCTATTTGTCAAAAATCAAGTGTCCGAATACCCCACTTTCATCACCCAAGTCCTCCCCCAAAGTGAGCATTTTTGCTTTATAATGACCCACCAGATTTTTATGATATGCCATCATCAAACCTTAAATTCTATTATTCTTACAATAAAGATTATTAAAATATCGCAACGATACGAATTTTGATGATGCACGCTGCGTTTATCTATCTTTTTCATATCAGCGCTACCCTCTTTTTTGCTTTTGTCTTACAGGTCACGTTATGAGTCAACTCAATCCCAAACAACAAGAAGCCATGCTCTACGTATCTGGTCCATTACTTGTACTTGCAGGTGCTGGCTCCGGCAAAACCTCTGTGATTACGCGTAAGATTGCTTACCTAATCCAAGAATGTGACATGCCAGCTGAGCGCATCACCGCCGTGACCTTTACCAATAAAGCGGCACGTGAGATGAAAGCGCGGGTAAGCAAACTGCTACCAAGCGAAAAAATGCGCGGGCTAACGGTGTCGACCTTTCACCAATTTGGTCTACAGTTTTTGCGCTATGAGCTGATTCATACCCCGCTAAAAGGCAACTTTTCCATCATGGACAGCGATGACAGTAAGCGCCTCTTGATGGAGCTGATGATGCGTGACAACTTAAGCGGCGCTGAAAGTCGCGAGTTGGTCGGTAAAGCCATCAAAATGATTTCGGATTGGAAAAATGACTTGGTCGAGCCTGATAAGGCGATGGAAACGTTAGACGATCCAGAGGATATGATTTTCGCGACGTTATATGCGCTTTATGAGCGTAACTTGCGGGCCTATAATGCCGTCGATTTTGATGACTTGATTGTCTTGCCAACCAAAATATTGCGTGAAAATAGAGAACTGCGTGACAAGTGGCAGAACCGTATTCGTTATCTATTGGTCGATGAGTATCAGGATACCAATACCGCCCAGTATGAGATGATTAAGTATTTGGTCGGACCGCAAGGTCGCTTCACCGTGGTAGGTGATGATGATCAATCTATCTATGCATGGCGCGGGGCAAAGCCCGAAAACATGGCGCTACTAAAAGAAGATTTTCCAAAACTGAAAATCGTTATGCTTGAGCAAAATTACCGCTCAACCACACGTATCTTGACTTCTGCCAACGCCGTTATTCTTAATAACGAGCATTTATTTGAGAAAAAACTGTGGTCAGATAAAGGTCAAGGCGAAAAAATCCGCATTATTAATTGTCGTAATGACGACGATGAATCCGAGCGCGTGGCCAAAGAAATCGTCACGCATAAGCTGCGTTTTGGCAATGAGTGGGAACAGTATGCCGTACTGTACCGCAGTAACTTTCAAGCACGTATGCTAGAGGCACAGTTGCGCCAGCTGCAAGT
This sequence comes from Psychrobacter proteolyticus, assembly GCF_038155145.1. GTDB lineage: Bacteria > Pseudomonadota > Gammaproteobacteria > Pseudomonadales > Moraxellaceae > Psychrobacter > Psychrobacter proteolyticus_B. Next base: position 15,887 of record NZ_JBAKAY010000001.1, on the reverse strand, counting down.
GCCTTATAAGTTATCAGGCGGTCAGTCATTCTTTGCGCGTAGTGAAATCAAAGACATCATGGGGTATCTGCGTCTGATTCTGAATCCCGAAGATGACAGCGCGTTTTTGCGTATTATCAATACACCCAAGCGCGGTATGGGACCCGCCACGCTAGAAAAACTCGGCTTATTTGCGCAAGAGCACAGCATATCGCTATTGGCTTCTTGTACCCATGCTGGCCTGACTCATGTATTGCCGTCAAAGGCTTATGGTACGATAAAAGAGTTTGGTGAATTCATCGAGCACTATACGCGTGAGCTGGATCAACACCCAGACCCTGTGCCGATCGTACGCCAGATGATTGATGAGACGGGTTATATTGATTTTGTCCGTAGCGATGCCAAAACGCCGCAACAAGAAAAAAACCGTATCGATAATATCGATATGCTCTATACCAGTATTCAGTCCTTGATTAATCGTGCTGAAGAAGACGAAGACCGAACGATTGATACCATCATTCGTAAGCTGGTTTTGCTTGATATGCTCGAGCAACAGCAAGAAGAAGAGAACACTAACAAAGTTAACTTGATGACCTTACATGCCGCAAAAGGTTTGGAGTTCGATTTTGTTTATATCATGGGGCTCGAGGAAGAGATGCTACCGCATCGCAACTCCATTATGAGTGAGACGGTCGAAGAAGAGCGCCGTCTGATGTACGTGGGCATTACTCGTGCACGTCGTGAACTAACATTGACGCTCGCGACCCAGCGCCGTGCCGGTGGACAGATGCGCGTTACCTCAGAATCAAGATTTTTGGATGAGTTGCCTGAGGATCATATTGATTGGCCTGCCAAAGCGAAAAAGAAAAAAGCGACCAAAGACCCAGAGGCCGTCGCTGACGAATATCTGGCCAATATTCGAGCGTTACTGGGTAAGCGTTAATCTTAATCAAGACATTTAAGCACCTGAGTAATAAACACCTAAGTAAAATGCTTACGAGAACATGCTTTAGACTGCGCAAAAGGCGATTGTTATAATCGTCATTGTTATTGTTCTTTATATACTATAAAAAACTGACTGTAAAAACTTGGAACACTTATGCCTACCCCGACGCCCAATCAGGAACGAACTACCATTCTGTCAGGAGACTATAATTCGGCTGAATATAGTGCCGAATATAAGCTTCTGTATCTGCAGGGGTTGGTTGCTGATAAAGCATACGAGGCCATTACAGAGTTTTTGGAAAAGCAGTCCGAATATGAGATTGCCAACCTACTAGAGTCCTTCCCAACTCAAAACCGTCTGTTGATTTGGGCACAGGTGCCAGAGCACATCAAAGGAGAGGTACTTGCCGAACTAGATGTCGATACGCGCCAGCCGTTGATGGAGAACATTTCTTCTCAAGAAATATCGTTGTTTACCCAAGACCTTGATGCGCAAGATATTTCTGAGATTTTGGACACTGTCACTGAGAGCGTACGTACCTCAGTCATGGCAACGCTAGACGAAGAGACGCGAGTCCAAGTCAATAAGCTTGATACCTATGCCGACTGGGAAGTTGGTAGCTATATGGATCCCGATATTATCCAGATAAGAGATGATATCTATTTGGCGGATGTGCAAGAATGGCTGCGTGAAAACGACGACCTGCTCGATGACGAGAGCCAAGAGCTGCTCGTTGTCGATCAAAGCCAGCAATTACTAGGGCTACTGAGTCTAGTAGATTTAATTAAGCATAGACAAGATACCTTGGTCTCGGAGCTGATTGATACTGCCATTACAATTAATGATCGCTTAGACATCCAAGATGCCGCCGCGATTTTTCGTTCAGAAGACATCCGTTTTGCGCCCGTCATCAATAGCCATGGCGAGCTGGTTGGTCAATTAAACGGCGAAGACATCATGGAGATTATCCAAGATGATGTCGACAGCACCATGAAAAACCTTGCTGGTGTTAGCCAAGATGAAGAGTTGTTTGCCCCCATCCTAACCAGTGCTAAAAGCCGTAGCGTTTGGCTAGGTATCAATTTATGTACTGCCTTATTGGCCGCAGCAGTGATTGGACAGTTTGAAGAAGTACTAGCACAAGTCGTGGCGCTAGCGATATTGATGCCAGTAGTCGCCAGTATGGGCGGTATTGCTGGCTCGCAAACGCTGACGGTCGTTATCCGCGGGATGGCGATGGGTCAAATCGGTGGTTCCAACCGTGTCTGGCTGTTGAATAAAGAGCTCTGGGTGGGTGCGATAAACGGTATCATCTGGGCGATAATTATGGCGTTTATTGCTCAGTTATGGTTTCATGATATTAAGATCAGTGCCGTCATCGGTTTTGCCATTGCGATCAACATGACTGCGGCTAATGTCTCGGGGATCAGCATACCGCTGATGCTAAAACGGATGAATATCGACCCTGCTCTATCTGCTTCGGTTATCTTAACGACTGTCACGGATATCGTCGGCTTTATGTCCTTTTTAGGATTGGCCAGCGTGTTGATACTATAGCTGATTGCTGAATTGCTGAATTGCTGAATTGCTGAATTGCTGAATTGCTGAATTGCTGAATAATCAATGACTCAATCCAAATATAGAATTGTTATTTGTATAAAAATTTCGAATAAGATTTATTTAGACCTTAGTTCAAGGCCTTAGTTTTAAATCATAATTTAAAAACCATCAAATCGTTAAGTGAGTGTGTTATGCAAGCTGTACAAGTTAAAGTGGTAAACCCTAAAATTACTGAAGACGAAGCATTTTCTCTACCAACTCGTGCCACCGATGGTAGTGCAGGTATTGATTTACGCGCTTGCATCGATGAGCCATTAACGATTAAAGCAGGTGAAACCCATTTAATAGGTACAGGCCTTGCGGTTTATATTCAAGATCCTAATTATGCAGGTATGATTTTACCGCGTTCAGGTCTTGGCCATAAGCACGGTATCGTCTTGGGTAACTTGGTTGGACTAATTGATGCCGACTATCAGGGCGAGCTGATGGTTAGTATTTGGAACCGCAGTAGCGAAGACTTTGTTCTTAACCCAAGCGATCGAATGGCACAGTACATCGTGGTGCCTGTTGCTCGTCCTGAGTTTGAAGTGGTTGCAGAATTCAGTGATGAAAGCGTACGCGGTGCAGGCGGGTTTGGACACTCAGGTCGTCAATAATAGCTATTTTGACGGTCAATTCTGCTAGTAATTTTTAGATAGCCTTCAAGGTTTTGCTTAAGCTATATATAAAACCTTGCACTATTCATTTTTATTTATCATTGAACATCTATCACGGTTATAAGGAGAGTAAGCAATGCCACCTTTTGCGGCGCAGCAATCCTTATTCCGTGCTTATGATATTCGTGGTGCCAACCAGTATTTCACTAGTAGTTTTATACAAGCGTTAGGCGATGCTTTTGCTGTTCTCTACAATGCCCAAGATAGCCAACCGACTCAAAACATCAATGCTAATGCCTCTGTTGAGACTAAGCAGAATGTTGTCGTTATTGGTTATGATATGCGTATTGGTAGTGAAGCCATTGCCCATACACTCTCTACTGTATTAGCTCATCATGGTTTACGCGTAATCCAATTAGGCCTAATCACCACGCCGATGATGGCATTTTGGGCAATGCAATATCAAGGTCATGGCATTGTCGTAACTGCTAGCCATTCTGCCAAAGACATACTAGGCATTAAATGGTTGGTGAATAACAAGTCCCCTAGTAGCTCAGAGATACAGACTCTCTATCATCAGCTAACCGCCCATCATAGTTGTCACGCTTATCCAGATAATCAAGCTAACAATCTTATCTGGTTTTCAGAAGGCATTAAAGATATTAAGAGTAGCCACGATTCAGAATTACCAATTGACTTGCTTGAGCAACTACCTACTCATCAAGTAGCAAACGTTTATATCGATGCTATTGCGCAGGTATTTGAAAAATTATTTCAGCACAATCACTCGGCAACTGCAGCCAATCAGAAAAGCGCTTATAAACTTGATTTGGTCGTGGTTATTGACTGTATGCACGGTGCAACTGGTAGCATCGCTCAGCGCTTATTTGAACGTTTTTGCCGACATGTTATTTTTCTCAATGACATACCCGATGGCAACTTTCCCCTTGGTAATCCAGACCCTACCGAACCAAATCGCCTAAACGAATTGCAACAAGCCATTGTTTTGCACGCAGCAGATATAGGCTTGGCGTTTGATGGCGATGGCGATCGTTTGATGATCGTTGATAATAACGGCAAAATAGTTACGCCCGATCATTTGCTCTATCTATTGGCACGTATTGCTATTACTGAACATCCTAATTCTCTTAGCGACTCTTTATTAGCATCTGAAGTTCTTTTCGATATTAAGTGCGCCCATCATTTGCCAAGACTGTTATCTGAGCTTGGTACTACACCTGTGATTAGCAAGACTGGCAGCAGCTTTATGCGCCAACAGGTACAGCATCCTGACAATCAGATTGTCTTCGCTGGTGAATTATCAGGGCATTTCATCTTTAATGACAGCCGCTTTATCCCTTATGATGATGCGATGTATGCTGCATTACGGTTGCTGCATTGGCTTGACCAAACTCATAATGATGTTAATGATAAAAAACAACTATCAGATATCATCCAAAGCTTGCCTACTATTGTCAGTACTGCTGACCATTACTTGCCAATGCCGCAGACGGCTACTACCGACTGCTCACTTGTAGAGCAATTAACGAGATTTTGTCATTACTTGCAGTATCTAGTAGATATGTCTACTCATACTGATTCTTCATACAGTCAGCAGCTAAAAGATGCTTGCCTGCCCGCCACAACATGCAAGTCATCAGCGTGTACTTGCGCTACTGCGAAGGCGCAAATAGCATTAAAACAGACGCATGAATTATTACCTATGGGAACCAAGCTGAGCTGTATCGATGGTGTGCGCTTGGATTTCGCGCATGGCTTTGGGGTACTGCGTCAATCAAATACCAGTAATAGCCTGACCGCGCGCTTTGCAGGCGACAGTATAGATGACCTAAAAGATATTCAGGCGACATTTGCCACTTTATGCCGACCATTTAACACAGCGCTAGCAGAACAAATTCTTGCTATTCCTGCGGAGTAGCCTCATAAAACACATAACTGTTTCATTAGACATAGTAGAAAAACAACCAATTTAAAACCGGCCCTTAGGAGTTTGTAATGACGCTTAATTTAGATGATGCCAAAAACACCGCTGAAGTATTGACCACTGCTCTGCCCTATATCCAGCGTTTTGTTGATAAACTCATAGTCGTAAAATACGGCGGCAACGCCATGACCGACCCTGAGCTTGAGAGCTCATTTGCTCGCGATATCGTTTTGCTAAAGACAGTCGGTATGCATCCAGTAGTCGTACATGGTGGCGGCCCACAAGTTGACAACCTCCTAAAAGAGCTCGGCCGTCAATCAGACCGTATCGATGGCATGCGTGTCACTGACAAAAGCACCATGGATATCGTAGAGATGGTCTTGGGCGGTAGCGTCAACAAATCGATTGTTAGCCTGATTAACAAACACGGTGGTCGCGCGATTGGTCTTACAGGTAAAGATGCCAACTTAATTCAGGCGAAAAAACTGATGATGGAAAAAATTGGCGCAGATGGTATCGCTGTACCCGTTGATTTAGGATTTGTCGGTGATGTGGTCAGCGTCAATAAAGACGTGATTAACATGTTGATTGCCTCTGATTTTATCCCTGTAATCGCACCACTTGGCGTTGACGCTGAAGGCAATACCTATAATATCAATGCGGATTTAGTCGCAGGTAAAGTAGCGGAGTTTTTACAAGCAGAAAAGCTGATGCTATTAACCAATATCAAAGGCGTATTGGGCCGTGATGGCGAAGTGGTGACTGGACTCACGCCAAAGAAAGTCGATAGCTTAATCGAAGACGGTACTATCTCAGGCGGTATGATTCCTAAAATTCAATGTGCGCTTGATGCGGTACGTAGCGGCGTCAAAAGCGCGGTAATCGTTGATGGCCGTGTTCCTCATGCGACCTTACTTGAGATTTTCACCAACGAAGGGGTTGGTACGCTTATCAGTCGCGAAATAGATTCATCGTTGAGCTAGAAAAATATAGCAATACTAAATGTAAAAAAGCTAAGTGTAGAAAAGCCCGAGCTGATATAAATGCTCGGGCTTTTTTGTGCATTTTTATACTTAACAAATAAGCCTAGCTTAATTTTTATGGATTAAACTTACGAAAAAACTTTATCAAACTCAGATTCATCGAAGCCGCATAGTAATACTGCTTGATCTTTATCTGCCAACTGACCTTCTACAATTGGGCGTTTAATCATACTGGTATTTTCCACGAGTAAATCTATCGCGGTGTCTACACTAGCATCAGCCGCTTGCTTTTGACTATCGTCTAGCTTGCGCCATGTTGTACCACGCTTATTCAACACTTTGTCGATACCTAGCTCATTTACCCAGCGCTGTACTGTTTCTTTATCAATACCTTGTTTTTTATAATCGTGAAAATCGTAGCTGATATCTAATTCGTCTAGCTTAGTAAACGCTTTTTTCATCGTGCTACAAGACTTGATACCGTAAATGGTGATGATCATGATAAATCCTCATAAATATTCATTAATTTGTCTATTATACCTAAGGCTGACTGGATATAGAGAATGCATTACTTTTAATCGTCAAACCTAGTAAGCAACTGCATCATATCGTCGCAATTTTCGCCAAATTACGCTATGCTATGGCATTGTCAAATTCCACCTATTTTGATCAGTATTAAACAAATCCGTATTAAATAAATCAGTATCAACCAATTTCGAGCCGACTATGAGCAACGCCGTGACAGCAGACCAAACAGAAAACAACTATTATAACCCACAAGCGATAGAAGCCGCGCAGCAAACCAAATGGGCCACTGACAAGCGCTTTGAAGTAAGCAATGAGCCAAGCGACAAGCCAAGCCGTTACATGCTGTCGATGTTCCCTTATCCAAGTGGTAAGCTGCATATGGGCCACGTCCGTAACTATACGATTTCTGACGTATTGAGCCGTTATTATCGTCTCAAAGGCTATGAAGTCATGCAACCAATGGGTTGGGATGGTTTTGGCTTGCCAGCAGAAAACGCAGCAATTGCTAACCAGACGCCACCCGCTGCATGGACATTTGCCAATATTGACAGCATGCGCGCGCAGCTTAAATTGCTAGGCCTGTCTATTGACTGGTCACGTGAATTTGCCACTTGTAGCCCTGAGTATTATCAGTGGGAGCAGTGGTTATTCCTGCAATTGTACAAAAAAGGCTTGGTCTACAAAAAGCTGTCGACGGTCAATTGGGATCCTGTTGACAACACTGTCTTAGCAAACGAACAAGTCATCGATGGCAAAGGCTGGCGTAGTGGTGCTGCGGTCGAAAAACGCGACATCCCAATGTATTACTTCAACATCACCGATTATGCCGATGAGCTGTTGGATGATTTGGATCAGCTAGAGGGTCACTGGCCCTCTGAAGTACTAACCATGCAGCGCAACTGGATTGGTCGTAGTGCTGGTATGGAAGTGCACTTCCCTTATGAGCTTGCTGGTGAAGCAAACACCTTAGATGTGTTCACCACTCGCCCTGACACCTTGATGGGTGTGACTTACGTCGCTGTTGCCGCAGAGCATCCACTTGCACAGTACGCCTCTGAGCAGGATGACGCAATCGCTCAGTTCTGTGCCCTTTGCAAAAAAGGCTCAGTAGCTGAAGCAGATTTGGCCAAAGCTGAAAAAATCGGTATGGATACAGGCCTCACTGTGACGCATCCTTTAACTGGTGAAGAAGTGCCAGTGTGGGTTGCCAACTACGTATTGATGAGCTACGGCTCAGGCGCAGTTATGGCAGTACCTGCTCATGATGAGCGTGACTATGAATTTGCGGTTAAGTACGACCTACCAATCAAACAGGTCATCAATACCCCTGATGGCTATTTTGATGAGCTAAAAGCAGAGGCAAAAGCGAACGATAGTGAAGTCAATCTTGCTTATACTGAACGCAATACCTTGGTTAATTCAGGTGAGTTTGACGGTCTAGACTTTGAGCAAGCGTTTGAAGCAATGCTAGCCAAACTTGAGCCAAAAGAGCTGGCTAAGAAAAAAATCCAATATCGCCTACGTGATTGGGGTGTCTCTCGCCAGCGTTATTGGGGCTGCCCTATCCCAATGATCAACTGTGAGCATTGTGGTACGGTGCCTGTTGAAGAGCAAGACTTACCAGTTGTGTTGCCAACCGACGTCGTACCTGATGGTCGCGGTAATCCACTTAAAAATATACCAGAGTTTGTCAATACCACTTGTCCTAAGTGTGGTAATCCTGCTGAGCGTGAGACCGATACCTTTGATACCTTTGTAGAGTCAAGCTGGTACTATGCACGTTTTGCTAGCCCAAATGATGCACAAAACATGGTCAACAAGTCTGCTGCCAATAAATGGTTGCCTGTTGATCAATACGTCGGCGGTGTCGAGCATGCGGTGATGCATCTATTGTATGCACGTTTCTTCCATAAGCTGATGCGTGACGAAAACTTAGTCACAGGCGACGAGCCATTTGCCAATCTAATGACCCAAGGCATGGTACTCGCTGGTACGTTCTACCGCGTCAATGCGGATGGCAGTACGACCTACTATTTTGTAGAAGATATCGATATTGACTTTAACGAACGCGGTCAACCAATCAAAGCTATCTTGAAGTCAGACGGCCAGCCAGTCACGATTGGCAAAATCGAAAAAATGTCTAAGTCAAAAAACAATGGCGTAGACCCGCAGCTAACCATTGATAAATATGGTGCTGATACGGTTCGTCTATATACGCTATTTACTGCGCCTGCGGATCAAACGCTTGAATGGTCAGATGACGCGCTAAAAGGCCCTTATAACTTTGTGAAAAAAGTATGGCGAATTGCAACCGACCATATGCAAGCGCTAACGGCCGCCAATATCAGCATTGATACGCTTAACCGTGCTACCTTGAACACAGACGGTCTAAGCAAAGAAGCCAAAAACTTACGTCGTAAAACGCACGAAACGATTGCTAAGATTGACAGTGATTTGGGTAATCGTCTGGCATTGAACACGCCAGTATCAAGCCTGATGGAACTTGCTAATGAGCTGACTAGCTTTAACGCTAGTAATGAGCAAGAGCTACACGTCAAACACGAAGCATTGACCAATCTGCTAATTATGCTATCTGTATACGCGCCGCACGTTGGCGAGCATCTGCTTGAGCAGTTAGGTCTTGATACCTTAACGTTGGACTACCCAACCGTGGATGAAAGTGCGCTGGTACAGGACATGATCACCATGGTGGTACAGGTCAATGGTAAGATGCGTGGTAAGATGGATGTCGCACCAAACAGCGATCCTGAGCAGCTAAAAGAGCAAGCTCGCACTATGGAAAGTGTGGCAAAATTCATCACTGGCGAGATCAAAAAAGAAATCGTCGTTCCTAATAAATTGGTTAACATCGTGGTTGTAGGCTGAGGTATCTTGAGCTAAGTATTTTAGGCTTAGTGCTCTAAGCCTTCTTATCATATGAGGATAGCGTTTATGTCATACAAGCATCGAGCTGAGCAGGCGCAACCAGAATCAAGCGCACACAGCCTAGCTAACAAAAAGTCCCATGGCCAAAAGCTCGGAGCAGTCTTACTTGCCACGCTGCCAATGTTTGCAGTGGTAGGTGCAGCCGCTGCTCTTAGCGGCTGTGGTTTCCAGCTGCGTGGCTACGACTCAGCGATGCTGCTTGACGTCGAAAAAACAGCGGTCATCATCGAAGACAATCGCACCTCCTTCCCGCTGAAACTACCATTGACGCGTCGCCTAAAGACGTTAGGTGTCGATGTTATTAGTAATATGAGCTCAGAAGAAGTTGCCCGCAATAACCAACAAGCAGGGGCTGAGTCTATTGCCGCTATCGACATCCGTAATGTACGTTTTAAACGTTACGAATTGGTTGGCGTATTAACAGAGATTCGCTTGGTACTATCAGCAGATGTCAGCTATCAAACGATGGAAAATGGTAAGCCTGTAACACTAAGCAACCCCATTCAGGTCGAGCGAAGCTATCAGTACAACGAAGCCTCTGTTAGTACTGACGATCAGCAAGGCGATCAGACTCGCGATTGGCTCTATGATACTTTAGCTCGCCGTATCACTGACCAGTATGTTGCTATCTCGCTTCCTAAAGTCGCACCTGCTGCCAAGCAGTCTGTGCAAATGAATAAAGGTGTGACACCAACCGTTGTCGTCGTACCACAACCGTAATAGTTAGTCGTTCTGATTATCAAACGATACCATTTCTAGAAGAATGAGTAGCAAACTAAGCGAGTGTAAGTACTACATTGAGTAGACTAAGCTAGCTTGACACTGCTAATCATATTTTAGAACTGGTATTACCTGCTCATCAATCTGTGTAACACCACACTATGCAAGATACTTTCATAAAAGCCTATCCAAAACTACTGCAGCCTTCGGTTGCGGTAGCCGGCTTGTGGCTGGCGCACGGTGACGAGCCACTACTGAGTCAATGGTTGATAGATGCGCTGCGTCCACACTGGCGCGCGCAGAATTACGCAATCAAACGTATAGAGCTAATTTCCGTCAAGAGCTGGCAAGAAGTACTGTCAGAGCTTGGCAGCCAGTCTCTATTTGATGATGCCAGTGCCTTAATCGTGACGGGCAACCATAAACCTGACAAAGCAGTTATCGCCGAGCTGGAACGTTTTGCGGTCGAGGCACAAGCTGGCACACACGGTCATAGTGTGTTGTGGCTCACACCTAAGCAAGACAAACGCAGCCAGAGCAGCAAATGGTTTGCTCCTTTTGCACAATATGGCAATGTCATTGATTGCAATTTGTATAATGAGCAGCAGCGCCAACAGCTACTACAAATACAAGCTCAGAAGTTTGGCTTGCGACTGTCTCAAGAGGCGTGGCAGCTACTCATGTCACACACTGAGCATCATTTGCTAAGTGCTTATCAAACCCTATGGCGACTGTCCTATTTGTTTGCACCGCAGCTAGTTATTAATAACAGTACTAGTGAAAATAGTGCTACTGACACAATTGCCGAGCGATCTAATAGCTTTTCACAACCTGCGAATAATGTGGCATTGGATATTGCAGACCTACAAGCAGCGTTAGTGAGCGATGCGCAGTTTAGTGTGTTCGATTTGTCTGATGCGATGCTTGCGGGCAATAGTACGCAGGTCGCCAAAATCATATTTCAGCTAAAGTCGACCGATGAGCCCACTACTTTAGTGCTCTGGGCTATTAGCAAAGACATGCGTCAAATCATTCAACTTATGGACGGTCAAGACCCTCAAGCATTGGGCATTTGGCGTAGTAAGCAAGGGTTATATCAGCAAGCCTGCCGCCGTCAGTCAAAACAACAAACGAGCGAATGGCCTGCCCTGCTTTACCGCTGTGACCAAGCTATCAAAGGACTTATACGCCAGCCAGCATGGGAGCTATTATTGCAAGCAGCATTGGAGCTCGCAGGTAAGCGTTTATTTGCCATGCGCTAAGGCTAACCTGTCACCGACTTTTATTGTTGCGCTTAGCCACGAGTTATCCATCTCTTCTCTTACTGATTTATACGTTTTTCTGACTGGTTTATACATTTAAACGCTATAAATCCAGATTCTACTACCCTATCTTGTTCTCCTATAATCTCCGTTTTATTGATTTTTAGTAAGCATTTCTTTTTTGTACCTGTCTCTATTCTTGGCTACCTTAACCTTTCGTAAACTAATTTCCATTCCCTTTTGTAGGTGAAGTCTCTACTATATCTACACTTGATTTAATTGTGATTGGATTGTTGTCATGCGCAAAATAAGCAAAAAGTCTGCTATCAAATGGGGTGTCATCACCTTAATTATCGTAGCATTAGGGGCTTTGGCCTATACTTTCTTAAAACCAGAAGAAACCACACCTAACTATCTAACCGCAACCGTTGAAGTCGGTGATATTGAAAACAATGTCATGGCATCTGGTAAAGTAAAAGCGTTAAATACCGTCGATGTAGGGGCTCAGGTATCTGGTGAAGTAAAACGCCTGTACGTTGAAGTCGGTGACGAAGTCAAACAAGGCGATTTGATTGCGCAGATTGATCAAGTGACTCAGAAGAACAGCCTGAGCAATGAACAAGCCAGTCTTGAACAAAGCGAAGCCGCGCTACAAAGTGCGCAAGCAGAATCGTTAAGCAAACAAGCCAGTCTAAAAAGTGCCTATGCCGATCTTGCCAGCCGTCAGTCTGAGCTGAAACAAGCCCAGTCTGATTTTGCGCGCTTGCAAGACTTAGTCGCTATCGACGCTATCTCGCAGCAAGAATATGATACGCAAGCGACCAGTGTCGAGACCGCAAAAGCAGCCGTTGCCAATGCACGTGCGGCTATCGATACAGCAAAAGCCGCGATTGCGACTACCGAAGCCAATATCAACAGTCAGCAAGCAGCATTGCGCAAATCACGAACCAACGTCAGTACTGCTGAAGAAGATTTGAGCTATACCACGATTCGCGCACCGATATCAGGTACCGTCGTTTCTATTACCACTGAGCAAGGCACTACGGTTAACGCCAACCAAACGGCGCCAACACTAGTGACACTAGCAGATTTATCGACCGTACGTATTAATGCGCAAATCTCGGAAGCTGACGTTATCAATGTCAATGCTGGTATGCCCGCTTATTTCAACATCATCGGTAATCCAGACCAGCAGTATGATGCGACGTTGACGGCTATCGAGCCTGCCCCAGAGCAAATCAGTAGTACCAGCTCAACAGACGCCGCTATCTATTATGTCGGCTACGTAGAAGTACCGAACCCTGACCGCTTGTTCCGCATTGATATGACCGCACAGATTTATATCATCGTTAACGAAGCCAAAAACGCTCTGTTAGTACCGTCAACAGTGATACAAGAAAAACGCTCTAAAGGTAAAGAAAAAGGCAAAGCAGCCACCGGTAAGTTTGTACGTGTATTAAAAGAGGATGGAACCGTAGAAGAGCGTACTGTAGAAGTCGGTATCGATAACCGAGTAAATGCGCAAATCTTAAGCGGTCTGAAAGAAGGTGAAGAAGTAATCATCAGTGAAGAAAGCGGTAAGAAGTCAGGTAGCGGCCGTATCCCTGGTGGACCTCGAATGTAACTTGCTCTTTGACTATGTTGAATAAAAAAGGGCTCGTTAAACATAGCAGCCCTTTCATAACAACACTATAACGCTTATTAGCCTTTATTAAAGACACTGCTATGACTATATCTCAATCTCCTAAACCGTCGACTGAAGATAGCTCTGAAAGTAGCACGGCTCAAAACTTAGGGTCACACACTTCTGCTAACCTTTCAAACAGCTCAGATAACTTAAATAACTTAGACAGCTCAGATAGTTTCGATAACTTAAATAATCCGGCAAAAACCAATACCGTTAATCACCCTGCACCAGACAAGCCTATTATGGAGTTGTCTGGCATTATCAGAGAGTTCCCTGCTGGTGAGCAAACTATTCGCGTCTTGCATGATATCAATCTAACTATCAATCAAGGTGAGATGGTTGCCATCATTGGACAGTCAGGCTCTGGTAAGTCTACCTTGATGAATATTTTAGGTTGTCTTGATCAAGCCACTGCTGGCGATTATAAGATTTACGGTCAATCTGCCCGTAAGCTTGATGCCGATCAGCTAGCAGAACTGCGCCGTGAGCACTTTGGGTTTATTTTTCAGCGCTACCATTTGCTTGGTGATATCAGTGCCAAAGACAACGTCGCCGTCCCTGCCGTATATGCAGGCATGGATACCGAGGCACGCACCAATCGTGCTGAGAAGTTACTAACGGATTTGGGGCTTGGCAATAAGGTCAACAACCGTCCCAATCAGCTCTCAGGTGGACAGCAACAGCGCGTTTCTGTTGCTCGTGCACTGATGAATGGTGGTGACGTGATCTTGGCAGATGAGCCAACGGGTGCCCTAGATAGTAAATCTGGCGAAGACGTCATGGCGATTTTGCATGACCTCAGCGCACAAGGCCATACCATTATTATGGTCACTCACGATCCAAAGCTAGCGGCACAAGCAGAGCGTGTGATTGAGCTAAAAGATGGCTATGTCATCGCTGATTATCAAACTGAGCATTACAAGCACACAGACAAAAAACCAGAATCTATCCTTGGTGAACATCGTAAAAGTGCCTTTGGTAGCTTTATCGATCGACTGCTTGAAGCATTTAAAATGTCTTTGCTTGCCATGCGCGCGCATAAGATGCGTACCCTACTGACTATGCTCGGCATTATCATCGGTATCGCTGCGGTTGTATCTATCGTAGGTCTTGGACAAGGTTCTCAGCAGCAAATCCTCGCTAATATTAGCTCGTTAGGTACTAATACCATCACCGTCAATGATGGCTACCCTAGAGGCGACCCTAGACGACGCTATAACGATGACAACTTGACGCCGGAAGACGCAGAAGCGGTCGGCAATCAGCCATATATTATCAGCGTTAGCCCTCAGGTAAATGCTAACTCTAGCGTGCGCTATCGAAGTATACAAGAGGATGCTACCGTTAACGGCGTTGGTGAAGACTATCTAACCGTCACTGGTGAGACATTGGCATTGGGTCAAGGGTTTGATGAAAAAAGCGTCACATTACGTAGTCAAGATATCATCATCGATGACAATGCCAAGCAGACCTTTTTCTCAGATATTGATAATCCTGTTGGAGAGGTGATATTGGTTGGTAGTGTGCCTGGGCGCGTGATTGGCGTCCTCGAAGAGAGCGATGGTGGCTTTGGCCCCAGTGTGACGACGCCTACTATCTATATGCCTTATACTACGGTGATGTCGCGTGTCACGGGTAGTACCAATATTGACCGCTTTGTGGCGTTGTTAGATGACAGTATCTCCTCCAGTGCCGCAGAGACGGCCATCTCTGACTTGATAGAGAGTCGCCATGGTAAAGATGACTTTGAGTTGCGCAATTCAGACTCTATCCGTCAAACGATCGAATCGACGACAGGCACGATGACCCTGCTTATTTCATCAGTCGCGGTTATTTCATTGATCGTCGGCGGTATTGGGGTAATGAACATTATGCTCGTTTCTGTCACCGAGCGCACCAACGAGATTGGTGTACGTATGGCAGTAGGCGCACGTCAGAGCGATATCATGCAGCAGTTCCTCATTGAGGCCGTTTTGGTCTGTATCTTAGGGGGACTGATTGGTATTGGACTGGCCTTTGCCATTGGCGAGCTGATCAATAGCGTGGGTGGTGATAATTTCAAAGTTATCTATTCATCAACCTCTATTATTGCGGCTTTTGTTTGTTCGACGTTAATTGGCGTGGTATTTGGATTCTTGCCAGCGCGTAATGCTGCCAAATTAGATCCTGTTGAAGCACTTTCTCGAGACTAATAATCGATTATTGACTCGCTTTAGCCAAAAATAGAGCAGTCAATATCGATATAATGGCAAAAATTTAAAGAAACTGGAATAAATTGGCAATTTTATAAGAGAATTACACTTTTTTTATCATGTGGGGTTGTAATTGTCATAATAATATATATAATGTGCTCTCACGTTTAGGGATACAAACACTTTAAACGTTAGGGCTGTTAGCTCAGTTGGTAGAGCAGTTGACTTTTAATCAATTGGTCCCGCGTTCGAGTCGCGGACAGCCCACCATATTTAGTTTAATCTTTATTAATCGTTCTGCCCTATCCGGTAGTAGACTGATAAAGGTAAGTTTAAAAAACATCGTTAAGATGTTTAGTTTTAGAAAGTTCTTTAGTTAGAATTTTCTCTTGCAGAGTTAAAAAGCATCGCTTTTTTATATACTCTTCAGGGCTGTTAGCTCAGTTGGTAGAGCAGTTGACTTTTAATCAATTGGTCCCGCGT